>NZ_JBDVGB010000015.1:0-42573 GCF_039940735.1 Tateyamaria sp. | reverse complement strand
ATGGCTTGGCTCATCTCGGCATCGGTGACTTCGACCTTGGCAAGTTGACCCACTTCTGCAAGCAACAGACCCAGACGCACGCGGCGCTCGGCGAGTGTGGTATGCTCTTCGGTGGTTTCGATCTCGGGGTGATCGTGCCCTTCGACATCGGGGTTTTCTTCGTGCCACAGCTGGTGTGCGATCTGCTTGGCTTCGGCGTCCAGCAAGCTGGGTGGCAATTCAAACGAAACGGCTGTGTCCAGCTGATCCAGCAATGCGCGTTTCATCACTGCGCGGGCGGCACCGGCGTATTCGCCTTCGAGTTGCTCACCGATGCGGGTTTTTAGACCGGCAAGGTCGTCTGCACCGTAGTTTTTGGCCAACTCGTCGTTGACTTCAGCGGCTGCTGGTTCTTTGACTTCTTTGATTGAACAATCAAACACGGCCTCTTTGCCAGCAAGATGCTCAGCCTGATATTCCTCGGGAAATGTTACAGTTACAGCCTTTTCTTCATCCGCTTTTACGCCGACAAGCTGTTCTTCAAAGCCGGGGATAAACTGGCCAGAGCCCAGCACAAGCGCGTGCCCTTCGGCTGAACCACCGTCAAACAATTCGCCGTCCACTTTGCCCGCGAAATCGAACACAACTTGGTCGCCGTCTTTGGCTTTTGAGCCCTTCTTGCGCGCTGTGAAAGTCTTGGCGTTTTCGGCCAGCGATGTCAGGGTTTCGTCAATGGAAGCATCATCCGCTTTGACCACCAGACGTTCCAGCGTCAGCTTACCCATGTCCAGTTCAGGAATGGCAGGCAGCGCTTCGTAGGACAGGTCAACAAGAACGTCGTCGCCCTCTTTCCAGTCCTCGTTGGTCATTTTGACCTCGGGCTGCATGGCTGGGCGGTCGCCGGACGCTTCAAAGTGATCCGACATCGCGCCGTCGATGCTTTCTTGCATCGCTTCGCCCATCAGGCGTTGGCCAAATTGCTTTTTCAGCAGCGCCATCGGGACTTTGCCCTTGCGAAAGCCCTTCATTTCGATGCCGGGCTGTGCCTCGACCAGCTTTTCGTTGACTTTTGTCTCAAGCTCGGCGGCGGTTACCGTGATGGCATAGCCGCGTTTCAGACCTTCGTTCAGCGTCTCGGTGACCTGCATGTGTGCTCCCATGGGGTATAGGCCCCGCGTCAGGGGC
Organism: Tateyamaria sp.; assembly: GCF_039940735.1. GTDB lineage: Bacteria > Pseudomonadota > Alphaproteobacteria > Rhodobacterales > Rhodobacteraceae > Tateyamaria. Next base: position 41,409 of record NZ_JBDVGB010000015.1, on the reverse strand, counting down.
TAATCGGAAATTCGCGCCCTTCTATGCAGGGCGTGAGCGGTGTGCAAGGGAATAGGGCGCATGCGGCCAAAAAGGCAATAATATCCGCGCGCAAATATAGCGCAAATACACGCAACGGCCGCACAATGGCCCTGCCCTTCTTACACGTACTTTAACTGCGCCGAAAAAACGGGACAGCACCGTCGCGCGACAGCATTAATGCGCGATCAACTTTGTAAGACACCACGCCCATGTCTCAATCCATCCACAACCGCCCTCAAACCGGGCTTGCGGCGCAAAAATGTAAGCTTCTGGCCAGAATGAATACCAAGGCGCTTGGACTAAAATTTAGCTTACGCCTTCGAACATGAAAGAGATCATTGATGATTTAGGTGTGGCCGCCGGAATCACGTCTAATGACTGCGAGGGCTGTCAAACTTTATGGGAAAATCCTGATGCGTATGGTCTGATACTTATGGACCTTCATGTGTCTGGCATCGACGCATCCGATGCCATTTGACGTTTTGAGACGAAACCATTTGATCAGGCGCCGATCATCGCGGCGACTGTGGAGGTGAGTTATTGCGACGACGCGCGGGTTGAGCCACTGGGCAAGAATGGTTTTGCCTGCAAACTTGTGTCCTCAAACCACTTGCCGAACTTGATTGATCTGTATTGCGCACCGGCATAAATCCGCCTATCCTCCCGCATAGCGTGAATTTTCTACACCCCACAGAGGTCTCGCATCGTGTCAGACAACCTGCCTAAACAAGACGCGCTGGCATCGCATCAGGATGAAACCGCCGATACCCCACTTCCCCGCATTATCGCCATTGCCGCCTCGGCCGGCGGGCTTGAGGCGCTGTCTTTAATGGCGCAAAACCTGCCAAAGTTTGCCAACGCGGTCTATGTGGTGGCGCAACACATGTCCCCCATGCACAAGAGCATTCTGTCGACGCTGGTCGCCCGCGAAACGGACCTGCCAGTGCGCGAGATTGTGGCCGAAACAACGCCTGAGCCTGACACCATCTATGTCACGCCGCCCAACAGCGATGTCACCTATGAAAATGGTCTTTTGCATCTGCGCGCACCTGCCGGGCATGCCGCTTCGCCCAAACCTTCGGCGGATCGGCTTTTCAAAAGCATTGCCGTCGAATGTGGCGAGCGCGGTATAGGAATCGTACTTTCCGGCACCGGTTCGGATGGCAGCGATGGCATTCAAGCCATTCGCGAAGTTGGCGGGATTACAATTGCCCAAGACCCTGCGACTGCCACATATGACGGCATGCCCGCATCCGCCATTGAAACAGGGTGCATCGACTTAACCCTGTCGCCCAAGCAAATTGGCACTCATCTCGAAAAGATCCTGACCCGACCGCGTGGCTTCAACAGCTTATGCGCTTTGTGGGACGAACCAAATCCGCTGGATGAGTTGTTTGAAATCCTTTTGGCCCGCACGCAGGTGGACTTTACCGACTACAAAGAAAATACTCTGAACCGCCGCATTACGCGCCGTATGACGGTTCTCGATATCGATAATTTTGACGGGTATATCAATTATTGCCGCTCAAACGTCAGCGAAGTGGACGCGCTGCACCGCTATTTGCTGATCTCGGTCACGCGTTTCTTTCGCGATCCAGAACAGTTTGAAAAGCTCGAAAACGAGCTGCGCGCCACCCTCAAGAACCACGGCGATGGCCCTTTTCGCATTTGGGTTGTGGGCTGCGCAACGGGGGAAGAAGCCTATTCCATCGCCATTACTCTGGCTGAAGTTCTTGGAGGCATCCATACGCTTGCGTCTAAACACGTGCAGATCTTTGCCACCGACATCGACCAAAAGGCCATCGAAGTGGCGCGTCGCGGCGTGTATCCGATTGCCGCCGCGCAAGACATTCCGCCCGAGTTGCTTCAGGAATATTTCATCATCAGCGACACCTATATAAAAGTGCGCCCCGAGTTGCGCGCAGCCACCCTGTTCTCGCATCACAACGTCTGTCAGGATCCGCCATTCATCGACGTTAATTTGGTCAGCATCCGCAACTTGCTGATCTATTTCAACCTTGCCCTACAAGAACACGTCCTTAGCCGCTTGCACTACGCCATGGGCAAAGGCGCGCTGTTGTTTTTAGGCACGTCCGAAACCGTTGGGGAAATGGGTGTCTTTTTTGAAGGCAGGCAAGACGCGGACAAAATATTTGTCAAACGCCGCGGGATGTCCGGCGAATTGTCGATCGATCCCGGCAATCGAATTCATCAACGCAAACGACGTGCAATGGGCGGTTCACGCAATCAACCCAGCAAGGAAGAGGCTAATTCGATTTCCGAAATGTCACTGGCCCGCGTTGTCGCGCCCAATGGCATGATCTGCACCAAAAATGGCAATATCATCGAAGTATTGGGCGATCTGAGCCCTTTCATGGAAATCCGTGCGGGGGCTTCAACGGCGCTAAACCTAAGGATGTTGATCGAACCGCTGCGCGCCGAAGCCAGCAGTCTGATTGCCGTGGCGCTACGCAGTCAATCGCGCCGCATTGGGCGTTGGCATTCTGTGTCCCTGCCAGTGGGCAACCGCATTCAATTGCAAGTGTTTCCCTACAACAGCACGAAACGCGGCGAACCCCATTGCCTTGTCGGCATCGATGCACGGTTTGAGGATGCGAAAGACGCCAAGATCGACGACATCACAGACGAAGAACATCGCGCCTATGTCGGACAGATGGAGCATGAAATTCGCGCGACCCAAGAGGCTTTACAACGAACAATTGAAGAATTGCAGACCGCCAACGAAGAACTGCAATCGGTCAATGAAGAACTGCAATCTACCAACGAAGAATTCCAAGCCACCAACGAAGAACTTGAAACTTCAAACGAAGAGCTTCAGTCCAGCAACGAAGAACTGACGGCCCTCAACGAAGAACTGCAAATCAGTTCAGCGGAACGTCAGGCGCTGGCCTCTGAACTTGAGGCCACCATGACTTCGGCCCCATACGCCGTCGCATTGGCGGATCAGGCATTGATGGTGCGCCGCCTGTCACGGGTTGCCCTTGATCTGTTCGGCTTAAACGACATTCCTCCGACGGGTATTCATCTAAGCCAGTGCAATCTGCCCGTGGGCTTCCCTGCCCTCGTCCCGCTTGCCAACACCGTGTTGCGCGTGCAGGAAAATCGGCGTGTGCCGATCGTGTCGCGTGGCAAATACTATGCACTTGTGGTGTCGCCTGTGCACGATCAACACCGCAAACTGATTGGCCTGTCGATCACCGTCACCCAATATGACAGTGAACCGCTGTCGCGGATTGTCGAAATGATGTGCGATATCAGCCATGTCGCGCATTGGTCCTACAACCTTGATACAGGCGAACTGTTCTGGTCCCCCGAAATGTTTGCCATCTACAAGCGCCCCGAGTCTGGGCATATGCCGTCTTGGGAAGACACGTTGAACATGATCCACCCCAAGGATCGCGAAAGCGCAATGAAATCGGCCGATAAGCTGATCGCCGAAGGTGGCAGCATCGAATATAATCGTCGGATCTTTGACAGCTCGGATAATATCATTTCCGTCAGCGGAAAAACGACCCTCGTCCGCAGTTCCGAAGGTGACCCGACCCAATTGGTTGGCGTTGTGTGGGACACTGCCAACGAAACCGAACGCAGTATCCGCCTTGCCAGCCTTGAATCGGTTCAAGAAGACCTTGGTATCGGCTTTTTCTCGTTCGATGTGGAAAACAAAGCACCGCGCTGGAACCAATCTATGTACAATATCCTCGGCTATGACCGAGAACACCACCACCCCTCGCTCGAAAGCCTTTTGTTGCGGATGGAACCCTGCCAGCGCAGCCGAATTGGTTCATATTTTCAGGCCGCATTAGAGCATGGCAAATCGTTTGACATCACGTTGTCGGTGATGCGCAAGGATGGTTCGATGCACGCATGCGAGTGTAAAGGTCAGGTCCATCGGCGCGAGGACGACGGCAAGGTCTCTCATATTTTTGGCAGCCTAAGGCAAGTGGTGTCGCAACAAGAGGTGGCCTAAGCCCCCCCCGCAAGACGCGCCAAGCCTATCCGGCGGAAGTGAAGATCCGCATCGTTCTGACGGGGCAACGTGGTGAAGAAAGCCTCAGAACTGTGTCGTCGTAAAGGTATCGCGGAAAGTCTTTATTACAGCTGGTCGAAGGAGTTCTTCCAAACTGGCAAGCGTCGGTCGTCTGGCGTTATGACGCGGTAATTCAACAAGCAAACGACCTCGGCAAACTGATGGGCTTTGTGCCTTTTCGCTGCGCTTATGCAAATGACTGGTTTCTAAACAGGAGCTATATAAACCAGTAAGGCCCGAAACGAGGAGACACCCATTATGCCTGCGCTTTTGTATCATTGTCCGTTCAATTGTTCTCTCGCAGTGCGTTTTGCCGCAGCAGAGGGCGATGTTCCCTTGGACATCGATCTTGTCGACTTTACGACCAAGGCGTTGGCCTCAGGCGGGTCACTCCTTGATGTGAACCCTTTAGGGCAGGTATCGACCCTGCGGCTTGAGTCAGGAGAGCTACTGACGGAAACCTCCGCCTGCCTGCTTTGGGTGCAATCAAAAACACAGACGGATATGCAGATCGCCGCGGACAATCCGGCATATTTTCAATTGGTCCGATGGTTGAGCTTTACGGCCACGGAACTACACAAACAGATTTTACGCGTGGTGTTTTACCCGGAAGCAACCGATCCAGTAAAAGACAACTTTCGCGCCCTTGCACCAGATCGTTTCGCGCTGATGAACGAGCACCTGAGCAAACGCGATTTTCTTGTCGGCCATCGCTTTACAGCGGCAGATGCCTATCTTGTCTGGTTCCTCGTGCTCTCGGCGCGCGCACAGGTGCCGATAACAGGTTATCCGCAACTCGAGGCCTATTTTGCAAAGCAGGTAACCCGCCCAAAGATCGCGGCGTTGATTGCTGAAGATCAAGCGACGCGCGCCAAAGCGTAAGTTCATCGCGCCTCGCACAATCGTTATTCGCGGGTCGCAGCGTGGCTCTTTAGGCTGACCAGCAACACCGAAAGGATCTATCATGAAACGTCTGCTTATTGCGCTTACATCGGCACTTTTGCTCAACACTCCCGCACAGGCTGAGATTGTGCGGTTTCCCGCGTCCGATGGTGTAACCGTTACCGCTGACTTCAACACACCCAGTGCTGCGGCCAAGACGGTGATTGTGCTTTATCACATGGCTGGGGCCAGCCGGGGGGAATACCTAAAGACTGCCGAGAGGTTGAACGCCCTAGGCTATGCCACTCTGGCCGTGGATCAACGCTCTGGTGGGCAGTTCAACGGGGTAAAGAATGACACCGTTGTCGCGGCCGGGGGCAGCAAGAACTTTGTCGATGCAATCCCTGATCTTGTTGCAGCGGCTGCGTGGGCGCGCAAAACGGCGGGTGCACAGAAGGTTGGCGTGCTTGGTTCGTCTTATTCGGCTGGGCTGGTGCTGGTGTTGTCTGCAAAAGATCGCGGCTTTGCTGATGCGGTCATGTCGTTTTCGCCCGGAGAATATTATGGGGTACGCGATTATGTTGCACGCGAGGCTGGCAACATCGCGGTGCCCGTCTTTTTGACCGCTGCCCGTGGCGAAACAGGGCAATGGAAACCACTACAAACGCGGATCAAGAGCCCTGTTGTCGGCTTCGTGCCAAACGGTTCCGGGCGGCATGGTGCATCAGCCCTCGATAGTGGTGATGGTGCAGAATATTGGGAAGCACTCGAATTGTTCTTGGCGCAACACCTATCACCCTAACGCCACCGGCTCATATGTATGTAGCGGCTGCTGTTCGCAAATGATTTCTGGCATGTTCTCGGAAGTCGCTCATATGTATTCCGCCTGTTGATCGACACGCGGATCAAATTCGTCAAATACCTGTTGATTGCATGGCCCTACTCGCCTGTAGTGTGATCTTGATAGCGACCTACAAGCTGTTCTGCGGCCTCTCCGCGCCACGTTCGTTCGTTGTCATCTCGCCCAGCGCTGTACGGGTTTGCCCCCCGTTCGGTCAGCAATGCTGTGAGTCGGTCACGCTGTTCTGCAGGTGACAATCCGGTCACGCCACCCTTTGCCAAGGCGATAAGGTGTTCAATGTGATTGTGGTAAGGCCCGTAGACTAGTAGCGCATCCGCTTGGGTCTTGCCCAGCACTTTGATGAACTCAGTTTTACCAATCCGTGCCTGCAACACCTCAGGGACACGCCTGCGGTAAGTCAAATTGCCACTCTTGGGCGCTGGGCTGACGTATTTCACGGTGACTTTCCACATGTTCGGACCTGCTTTGTGTATGCAGGCGTGTATGTAATGAGTCACTCATTACCAGAGATTATCCATTAGAGGTCAATCACTTAGGTTGGATTTTATGGTGCCCCCACACGGACTCGAACCGCGGACCTATTGATTACAAATCAATTGCTCTACCAGCTGAGCTATAGGGGCATTGGCGCGGGGTCTAATCTGAGTTGGGCGGACTGGCAAGACCAAATTTACATCTTCGACAGAGGTTTCTTCCCACCACCAATTTAGTATAGCTACGCAGCAACCCAAACGCTGACAATGAGGCAAGGTACGATGCAACTGGTCCTGCATGCAGGCGCGCACTTTACGGAAGAAGAACGGCTCTTGCGCTGTCTGTTGCGCAATACACAAGACTTCTCTCGTCGCGGGGTCGCGGTACCTGGCCCTGGAAAATATCGCGGCCTTCTCAAAGAAACGATGACCGCTTTGCAGGGCGCGGCGCCCTCACCTGATGCGCGGGATATATTGCTTGATGTCATTCTAGATGACGACAGTGCGGACCGCATGATTTTGAGCCACATGTTTTTGTTTGGCGCGCCCCGCGAAATTGTCCGCGATGGGGCGATCTATAAACACGCACCAGAACGCATGGCCCGTCTTGCTGCCCTTTTTGAACATGACGACGTTGAACTGTTTCTTGCGATGCGCAATCCCGGCACCTTTCTACCAGCCATTTTCGAACACGCCCCGCAAGAAGACATGGACAGCTTTTTGCGCGGGGTTAGCCCGTTTGAGTTTAAGTGGTCCAATACACTTGCCGAAATTCGCGCGGCCGCGCCGAGCGTAAAAATCACAACGTGGTGCTTTGAGGACATGCCGATGATTTGGGCACAGATCATCCGCGCCTTGGCGGCGCTTGAAACTGACGAAAAGATTGTTGGTGGCTTTGATCTGTTGTCAGACATCATGTCAAAGGAAGGCATGACACGCTTTCGCGCCTATCTGAAGGCGCACCCGACGATAACTGAAAAACAGAAACCCCGCGTGATATCGGCGTTTCTGGACAAATTCGCCATCGATGATCAAATCGAAGAAGAATTAAACGCCCCCGGCTGGACCGAAGACGACATTGATGATCTGACAGAGCTTTACGAGCAAGACATGGACGCTGTCGCGCAAATCCCCGGCGTTACGGTCATCGCACCCTAAAGGCCTGATGCGCACAGGCGCATCAGACGCCGCAAGGTTTTAGCCCATGCCCAGCGCTTCTTTGTACATCTCAAGTACGGCTTCTTCTTCGGCAATGTCATCCTTGTCGCGCTTGCGCAAAGCGACGACCTTACGAATCACCTTTGTGTCGTACCCACGCCCTTTGGCTTCGGCCATGACCTCTTTTTGCTGATCAGCCAAATCTTTCTTTTCCATGTCCAGACGTTCGATGCGTTCGATGAACTGGCGCAACTCGTCTGCGGTGACGCGGTAGCTTTCGGCATTGGTGGCAGTATCAGACATTGGGCGGCTCCTGTTAGCGATATGCGCCTCGATAACGGCGTGATGGCAACGCTGCAAGGGGCAACCCGGCTTGCCAAGGTCACACCACTGCGCTAGCCCTTCGCCATGGAAAACAGTTCAAAATTCACCCTATTTGATGGTCTGATCTGGGGCGGCGCAGGCTTGTCGTTGCTGGGCCTTGTCGGTTTGATGTGGTGTGTTGTCATCGTTTGGCGCGCGCGGCGTGCACAATTGCCCGACGAAGACATGCGCGCTGTTATGGCACGCGTTCTACCGTTGAATTTGGGTGCGCTGTTTGTGTCCGTGATCGGGTTGATGCTGGTGATCGTGGGGATTTTCCTAAACTAAACAACGGGGTGCGTGATGGACATCGCTTGGATTTATGGGTTGATCGGGGGCTTGGTGATTGGAACCGGAGGAGCCGTTCTATTGCTGGGCACCGGGCGGATCATGGGGGCAAGCGGAATTGTTGGCGGCCTTGTGGACGGCAGCGGAACGGATCAACGCACCACAATTGCATTTCTGGTCGGCCTGATCGGGGTCCCTGCCCTGCTTTCTTTGGCGGGCTGGACGGTTGCGACACAAACCACGTCACAAATTTGGCTTTTGGCACCGGGCGGTCTGTGCGTCGGCATCGGGACGCGGTTTGCTAACGGCTGCACTTCGGGCCATGGGGTCTGCGGTTTGTCCCGCTTTTCGTTGCGCGGACTGGTTGCGACACTCACTTACATCGCAGCGGGCGCTTTGATCGTCACGGCACTGCGCATGGGGTTGGGCCTGTGAAGCGCGCGGCGCTGGCGCTGCTGAGCGGGGCACTTTTTGGTGCGGGATTGCACATTTCAGGCATGACAGACACAGCACGCGTGCGTGGATTTCTGGATTTTGCCGGTCAATGGGATCCGACCTTGGTCTTTGTCATGGGCGGCGCGATTTTGCCAATGTTGTTGGCGTGGCGCTTTACCCATGGGCGCAAACCATTGACGGGCGGCACATTTCCAAAGCAACCCGATCCCGACATGTCACGGTCTTTGATCTTTGGGTCGGTTCTGTTTGGTGTCGGGTGGGGGCTGGTTGGTCTGTGCCCCGGCCCTGCGTTGGCATCACTGACCTATGGCGGATGGCAAGGTGCGGCGTTTCTTTTCGCGATGTTGGCGGGCATGTGGGCTGTCCCACCGCTGCGACGGGCGCTGGACAGCCGCGCTGCGCGCGCTTAATCTTGCCTTCATGAATATCAAACAAATCACCCCGACCTATTTCGTAGCTCCGCAACTTGACCCTGCCGATATGGCGGAGGTCGCCGCCGCCGGGATCACCACAGTGATCTGTAACCGCCCCGACGAAGAAGTCCCGCCGCCCTTCCAAGCTGATGCATTGGAAGCCGCCGCCAAAGCAGCTGGATTGGCTTTTGCGCGCTTGCCGCTGACCCATCAGACGATGAACCCGGAAAATGTGGCGACCCATATGGGGCACATCCAAAACTCTGCCGGACCGGTTCTTGCCTATTGCGCGTCAGGAACACGCTCGACTGTTGTATGGTGTTTGGGCCATGCCGGAAGCATGTCAACAGACGATATTTTGGCAACGGCTCAAAATGGTGGGTACGAACTTAGCAATCTGCGCCCCACACTTGACGCATTGGCGCAGGCCAAAGGGTAACGCGCCCCTACCCTGCTGATTGCATTTGCAAATCCGGCAAATCGGCAAGATCTGGCAGATCCTCAAGATCGGGAAAATCGTCGAGTTCAGGCAGCCCATCGTTGTCTGAACTTGCCGCCAAGTCCGGTAAGTCCTCAAGGTTTGACAAGTCTTCAAGGTCAGGCAAAGCGTCGGTTGCAGACATATCAACCATTGCGGGCGAGTCTGTGACAACGTCTGGAATGTCGCTTGGAGGTGGTAGCGCGACTGGCTCTGATACGCCGTCCGGTCCATCCAATTTAAGCGACAAAGCGCGCATTGCTTCTTCTATTTCAGCATCATTGACATCTAGTTCGCGCGGCACAGTTGATCGCCGCCCGGTCGAACTAAGCACTTCGACTTGTGGCAAATCGATATTAGGCCTATCGCTTTCGCGCCGCAACGGTTGCGACGCATGTGTCGGCGGGCGCGTCGGCATGACCGCGCGTATTCCGTCAACTTGTCCGACCATCCCGCGCGCCAGAACACGACCCAAACGCGTGGTAATTTGCACCGACGGAAATGTGCCGGGCGTAAGGGGTAGTGTCTGCCCTATTTCCCAAGCCTGAAGCGTGTTCAACGGCAGCTGCAACGTGCACACGATCATATCTAGATCGGCGTTCAGCCCCATCACCGCACCAGCCAGTTCCCCACCAAGGTCGCTTTCGGGTTCATCGGCTTCATCCCCTTCGCCGTCAACTGTGTCTTGTCGCGCCTGCAACGTCGGCAACAGCAGTGTTATGGTGCCCTGACGGCTGCCTCGGTCAATATCAAGAGTTAAGCGGATCGACACATAGTCCGCAGCATCCAACACCAAAGCCAAGATACGGGCATCTTCGGCCTTAGCGCCAAATGTGAACCCTTCGATGAGTGCGCGGTCGTCTTCTTCATCCGCTATACGCGCTGCACGCGCGATCAGCGCATCGATCAAGGGCGCGCAGATCGCGGCATCGGTGCGCGTCATTGGTCGTGTGTCGCCCATATCCGGTTGAACCGATCCAATCGTCTGTTGTTGGATAAATGCGCCAACAACGCCCGGGTCAATCACCACACCGCCCGTGCATCTGGCCGGACCATCGAGCAAAAGCAAAAGCGCTGCATCGTCAAGCGCGGCCTCAACATCGTCCCCCGCCACCGACTGCACCACAACGCCAATGACAGAGACAGGCAAATCCATCACCTGATCCGCCACCTTGGCCATGGTGACGCGCATCGCCTTTTGCAACGTCATGGCGCGCGCTTTGCGCTGTTCACGACCCGCGGCAGTTTTACGCCCCAAAATGGATTGTTCTTCGGTTTCGCTCATATCCCCCGCCGGTTTCCGGCCTGTAATGACACAAGCCACATCTACGCGAGATTGGTTACCAACCGCTTTATACGTACCAGGTTAAACAATAAATTTGATCAGAGCCTATTGCGCGGCCAGCGCTTCTTGGCGCGGCAAATGCACGATGAATGTGTTGCCCTTTGCCCCCGGCGCATAAGACACATCGCCCCCAAGCCGCGTCATGATCTCGCGACAAATCGCAAGGCCAAGCCCAGCGCCAGACCCATCCTGATCACCGATACGCGCGAATTTTTCAAAGATTAAGGTACGCGCATCTTCAGGGATCGGCGTCCCATTGTCGGCGAAAACCACTAAAACATCTGGCCCATCGCGCCGGACGCTTATTTTAAGTTCGGGCGCTTCTGCATCACAATATTTTCCAGCATTGGTGATCAGGTTGATAAACACTTGGCCCAATCGATCCAAATCAGTGGTCAGCGTCACCGTTTTTTGCACATCGCGACGAACCGTCAAATTCCGCGGGCTGCTTGCCTGCCCAGTCTGAATCGCCTTTTCCAACAACGCGTTCAACACACCCGTCTCATAACGCAGGGACACCTGCCCGTTTTCCAACACACTTAGGTCCAAAAGATCGTCCAAAAGCCGCGTTAGGCGGATCGCTTCACCATGAATGATCGAGGCATACCGGGTCTTTTCCTGCTGCCCCATGCCTTCGGTATCGCGCAAAATCTCGGAAAACGAGCGGATAGATGTCATCGGCGTACGCAGCTCGTGACTGATCTGGGACAAAAACGCATCCTTTTGCACCGAAAGCGCCGTCAACTTGGCGTTGGCTTCACGAAGCTGGCCGGCCGTGCGAGTCAATTCGCCGGACTTGGCTTCCAATTGGCTGGAATACTCAAGGATTTGCGCAGATTCGTCGGCCACAGCCATCAAGTCCTGCACTGACACCGACGCCCCGCCCACAAGTTGGCTGATCATCGCATGCGCCGTCGCCGCCCCAACCGAGGCTGCCAATTCCCGCTCAAGACGCTGTAAAAACTCCTGTGACGGTTCAGGCAAAGTGCCAACAAGACCTTGGGATCGCGCCTCGGATCGGAACAAGGTTTGCGCCTCTTCCGCGCCTAAAATACGTTGCGCCATGACCATCAAATCTTCGGACGTCGCGCGCGCCGCGTCCCAACCGCGCGCTTGGGTCGAGTGATCAAAAATGTTAACAAATTGCGCGCCCTGTAGCCGTTCCAACGGGCCCGGGAATGTCATCAGCGACACGCCCACAAACGCAGCCAAATTCAACGTCAAAGACCACGCCACCGCATGCACGGTCGGATCGACGCCCTCGATGCCAAAAAGCGCGTGAGGGCGCAGCCACCCAAGGCCCCACAACCCGTTTTCAAAGGTCGCCACGGACAGAACGGCCCCGGGCCCAAAACTTGGCAAAAGCGAGCAATAGACCCAGATCGCAAACCCAACCACAAGCCCAGTCAGCGCGCCCCAGCGCGTAGCCCCGCGCCACAAAATACCACCCATCATAGCGGGCAAAAACTGCGCCACAGCGGTAAAAGAAATCAAACCGATCGCGGCAAGCGCCGCACCACCGCCAGAAAAGCGGTAATAAAGGTATCCAAAGCCGATAATCATCAAGATCGACGCGCGCCGCGACAAGATCACGACATTGCGCACATCGCCTGACACCTGTGCGCCCGCACTGCGCGAACTTAACCAGACCGGCATCACCACATGGTTTGAAACCATCGTCGACAGCGCCAGCGTCGCAACGATCACCATCGATGTGGCCGACGAAAACCCTCCAAGGAAGCTCAGCGTCGCCAAGCCAACCCGCCCTTCGGCCAACGGCACAGTCAACACGAACAAATCGGGATTGGCCCCGGCCGGCATCAGATCAAGGCCAATCACTGCGATTGGCACAACAAAGAGGCTCATTAACATAAGGTACAGCGGAAAGGCCCAAGCGGCGATTTGCAGGTGCCGTTCATCTTCGTTTTCGACGACCATGACTTGAAACATACGTGGCAAGGTCAGGAAAGCGGCCGCCGACAAGGCGGTCAGCGCAACCCAACGGCCGCGGTCCATATCCCATGCGCCAATGGGCGAAGCATCGATGCGGTCCATCATCGGGGTGATGCCCCCGGCAATGCCCCAAACGACAAAAACGCCGACCGCCAACAGTGCGATCAGTTTGACAACCGCCTCGACCGCGATGGCGATGACGACCCCGTCATGACGTTCATTTGCATTAAGGTTCCGCGTGCCAAACAGCACGGTAAAGATCGCCAAGCCAAAGGCGATCCAAAACCCGGCAGTGCCCGCGTTCAGATCGCCACCCTCGGGGCCAGCAAAGATTGAAAAAGACAGCGTAACTGATTGTAATTGAAGCGCAATATATGGCGTCACGCCGATAACGGCCATAACAGTGACCACGATGGCCAACAGGTTTGATTTACCAAACCGCGCCGAAATCAAATCCGCAACGGACGTCGCTCTTTGCACTCGACCCACGCGGACCAGTTTGCGCAGTGCCCACCACCAGCCGATCATTACAAGGCTTGGACCAAGGTAAATGGTGACAAATTCCATACCCGACCGCGCGGCATAGCCCACGGCGCCGTAAAACGTCCACGCCGTACAATAAATCGACAACGACAGGGTATAAACAAGCGGGGACCGCAACCATCGACCGCCCCCCCGCGCAGCAGCGCGTTCGGCAAAGAACGCAATCGCAAATAGAAAGGTCACATAGACCAAAGAGACCCCAACAAGCAGGTTGACGGAGGTCATTTAGCCATCCTCGCGCTTGGTCAAATCGTCAGAAGCATCAGCCCCCGCACGCAACAGCCACCACAAGGCAAGGCCCGCGCCGATCAAAATCAGCCAGATCACAAAAACATAGACAATCGCATCCGACATCGCCATCGCGGCGGGCGCATCCGGCCCATCAGATGCAGTGGGCCAAAACAACGGCACCATCCACAAAAGCACGCCCACCACGGGCAAAACACGCAAAGCATCCATCATACGGCGGCGCCGGTAGCTGCGCCGCTCAAGAAAGACCGGAGACGCCCCCTGCCTGCTCATTGTGCCAATTGCACCAAGTCGCGCACCGCGGTGATCACTTCAGTGTTGGAAAAGGGTTTGGTCATGAACCGGCTGACGCCTGCTTTTTCGGCCTGCTCACGATCGCGCGCTTGTCCGCGCGCGGTTAGCATAAGCACCGGTAAATCCACAAAATTATGGTCAGCACGCAATTCAGTCAAAATGTCCAAGCCACTTTTACCCGGCAACATATGGTCCAGCACGATCAAGTCCGGGCGCTTGGCGCGGATCACGTCCATTGCATCCGCCCCATCCGAATGGGTGTCGACCTGCCAGCCCTCGCGGGACAGCAAAAAGCGCAACGCCTCGATGATATTGACCTCGTCTTCGACCAGCAAAACATGCTTGCCCATAGTGCGGCTTCCTCCCCTAAGCACACCAAGGTCGCAGAGAATGGTTTATCTTTGGTGCGCAGCAAGTATGTGCCCATTTGCAGGGCCTGTCAAAACCCCTCACTTAAGATCGAAGGTTCGCGGCGCGCCGCACAACCAGCGGCTGCACAGATACGGCAGGCAGGTCCAACGGTCATCGGCACCGTGCCTGCATCACCGTCATCTGGCTGAACCGGAACAACCAGCATCGTCGATTGCACCAAAGGCGGCGCGTTCAATGCGAAGTGCCCCATCGTTTCCGCCGCAGCATAGCAATCAAATACCGCCGAACTGCGCCCCGGCATTTGCACCCGTTGATACAGCACTTGGCCCGGCAGTCCCAACGCCTGAAACAGCGTCCACAGCGGGCACGCCGATCCATAGCGTGGCACCGAAAACCCTTCGGCGGCCTTGCGAAACAACAGACTTCCGGCGCGGTCCGCCACCACCAGCCCAAAGCCAAGGTCGGGCACCGCCGCCAGACGGCGCAAGATCATCGGAACATTCACACGAAACCGTTCAGCCAGCGCGGGCGGGTTCAACCCCGTCGTATCCAGGGCCGCGCACAGATCAGGCAACGGCACATGGGCGGCATCGGCTTTGATGCGATCCAGCACACCCCGTGCAATGTGGCGCCCCGCGACCGAGGACAATTCCGGGGCGGCATCAATCAAGGGCACAACATCTGTCTGTCCCTTTTCTAGGGCGGCAAAGGCATAGTCATTGGCCTCAAGAAACGCTTCGACTTCGTCTTGAGGCGTGCCGGTCACTGCCGCTTCGCCGGTTTCAGCGTCCAGAAACCCAACAAGTGATTTCGAACTGTCCGCAAGGCGGCGGCTGTCTGCATCAATGTTGGCGTGAAAACGGTCGCGCCATTCGGGGTCAAGGTCCTTATCTTGCGCAAGAATAGACGCCGTTGCGCGAATGGCGGCGGCAGTCGACAATACCTCATGGACTGACGCGGCAAGTTCGGGGTCGTGGGCCAAACGATCACTCAGAATTTCGACTGTATTTTCAAGCGCCGCCAATTTGCGGTGCGCCCGCGCAGACGCCGCGGCCCAAGCCGGAAAACGGCCAGCAAAGTCTTCGGCACTGTCCAATTCAGCATCGGGCATAGCGCTGCCAGCGCCAAATTCACGTAAAGAAGACACCAGTGCCGCCTCTGCCCCTTCGGTCAGGGCCGAGACCTCAACCCCAAGGGCCGCAGCGATGTCCAAAAGCAATTTACCCCCGATTCTGCGCCGGTTGTGTTCGATCAAATTGAGGTAGGAGGCCGAAATGCCGATCTGACGGGCCAATTGCGATTGTTTAACCCCAATCATCACGCGCCGCTCGCGTATTCGTGTGCCCGTCAGAGTCTCGCGCATGTCGCCCGTCCCGTCCTTGTTTGTCAGCTTTTTCAACACGTTTCTGCGTTGCAACATAAGAAAATTTACAAAAAGCGCCATACACTTGTGGATATGTTTACAAAATAACCGTGAGAAACAAGGGGTTTATTGCGCAATTTTCAATCTTACCCACATAACGTATTTGCATCAAAAGATGTCGTGTCATCCGGTTGAGGAGCAGGATGGCGCATTTCAACTATAGGGAGGATTTTCATGTCCAAGATGAATCTGACACGTCGTGGTCTCATCAAAACTGGTACGCTCGCCGGTGCTGGTTTGGCCGCTCCGACGATTTTCACAGCGCAGTCTGCCGCTGCGTTCACCAATGACCCAACCGGTTCGACCGTAACACTGGGCTTCAACGTGCCACAGTCTGGCCCCTACGCCGACGAAGGCGCAGACGAACTGCGCGCCTACGAACTTGCTGTTGAGCACCTGAACGGTGGCGGCGATGGCGGCCTGATGAACACGTTCTCGTCCAAAGCCCTGCAAGGCAACGGCATCAACGGCAAAAAAGTCGAATATGTCACAGGCGATACACAGACCAAATCTGACGCCGCGCGCGCTTCTGCCCGTTCGATGATCGAAAAAGACGGCGCAGTGATGATCACTGGTGGTTCGTCTTCGGGTGTTGCTGTTGCTGTGCAAGCGCTGTGCCAAGAAGCCGGCGTTATCTTCATGGCGGGCCTCACGCACTCCAACGACACAACGGGTAAAGACAAGAAAGCCAACGGCTTCCGTCACTTCTTTAACTCGTACATGTCTGGTGCGGCCCTCGCGCCAATCCTTGCTGGCAACTACGGCACGGAACGTAAAGCCTATCACCTGACGGCGGACTACAACTGGGGTTACACCACAGAAGAAGCCGTACGCACATCGACCGAAGCCATGGGTTGGGAAACTGTTGCAGCTGTGAAAACACCGCTGACACAGACTGACTTCTCGTCCTACATCGCGCCTGTTCTGCAGTCCGGTGCCGACGTTCTGGTTCTGAACCACTACGGCGGGAACATGGTGAACTCGTTGACCAACGCGGTTCAGTTCGGCCTGCGTGCCAAAGAAGTGAACGGCAAGAACTTCGAAATCGTTGTTCCGCTGTACTCGCGTCTGATGGCCAAAGGTGCTGGCGCCAACGTTAAAGGCATCTTCGGCTCTACAAACTGGCACTGGTCGTTGACCGACGAAGGCTCCAAAGCGTTCGTTAAATCCTTCGGCACCAAGTATGGCTTCCCACCCAGCCAGGCGGCGCACACATGCTACGTGCAAACCTTGCTGTATGCAGATGCTGTAACGCGCGCCGGTTCGTTCAACCCATGTGCGGTTGGCGAAGCGCTTTCCGACTTCGAATTCGACGGCATGGGCAACGGCAAAACGCTGTACCGTGGCGAAGATCACCAGTGCTTCAAAGACGTTCTGGTTGTGAAGGGTAAAGAGAACCCAACATCCGAGTTCGACCTTCTGGAAATCGTAGAAGTCACACCTGCCAGCCAGGTGACTTACGATGCGTCGATCTTTGGCGGCGAACTGGGTGCTTGCAACCCAGGCGCATAAGCCACTGAAACCATTGGGTGGGCAGTTTGCCCACCCTACTCTGCCCCGGCGTCATGACGCTGGAGAGGCGCTAATTGTTCCAACCAAAGGTCAGACCGATGGACGCAATCATCCTGCAAATTCTAAACGGGCTCGATAAGGGCTCTGCCTATGCGCTGATTGCGCTGGGACTTACACTGATCTTTGGCACATTGGGCGTTGTGAACTTCGCCCACGGGGCGCTGTTCATGATCGGTGCATTCTGTGCTGTGACCTTCAGCCGGATCATTTCGATCAGCCACGAAGTCATTGACGAAACCCAAACTGACTTTTTGGGCAACGCATTGGTGGTCAAAGTGCCCTATGTCTACGACTGGTTCGGAGAGGCTGCGGGCAACACGATAATCGACTGGGCTGTGCCGCTGTCGATCATCTTTGCCATTCCTGTGATGATCCTGATCGGTGTCATCATGGAACGCGGGCTGATCAAGCACTTTTACAGCCGACCCCATGCTGACCAGATCCTTGTGACCTTTGGTCTGGCCATGGTTCTGCAAGAAATCATCAAATATTACTACGGTGCCAACCCTGTTCCGATGCCGGCACCTTCGGCGTTCACAGGCTCGTTTGATTTTGGCGCTATGCTGGGCTTTGATCCCAACACTATCATCTATCCCTACTGGCGGATCGTGTACTTTGGCTTTGCGGCTGTTGTGATCGGTGCTGTCTTTGCCTTTCTACAGTTCACCACCTTCGGGATGGTTGTGCGCGCTGGCATGGCGGACCGCGAAACGGTGCAACTGCTGGGCATCAACATCGACAAGCGGTTCACGCTGATGTTCGGGATTGCCGCCGCTGTGGCCGGGGTTGCTGGGGTCATGTACGTGCCTATCAACTCACCTAACTACGATATGGGCATGCACTTTCTGGTGCTTAGCTTTGTGGTTGTGGTTGTGGGCGGCATGGGCAGTTTGCCCGGTGCTGTGCTGGCCGGATTTGTCCTTGGGATTTTGGAAAGCTTTGCCTCGATGCGCGAAGTTCTCGAATTTTTGCCCGGTATCAACCAGATCATCATCTACCTGGTTGCGATCATCATTCTGCTCACGCGCCCTCGTGGCTTGATGGGCCGCAAAGGCGTGATGGAGGAATAACCCATGCTTGGTCTTGATAAAAAACACACACAACTTCTGCTGCTAGTCGCTGGGCTGGTCATCTTTGCCCCCTTCTTGCTGAACCCCTTTCCGTCGGATTCAGGGTTAGCACAGTTCAACGCGGGCTATCCTGATCTGATGCAGCGGTTCGTGATCTTTGCGATCTTTGCCATCGGGTTCAACATTCTGTTCGGTCTGACAGGGTATCTGTCCTTTGGACACGCCGCGTTCTTGGGTGTCGGTTCTTATGCCGCGATGTGGATGATGAAGTTGCTGACGATGAACATCATCCCAGCGATTATCGTTTCGGTGGCAATTGCGGGTCTGTTTGCCTTGCTGGTGGGGTGGATTTCGCTGCGCCGCTCAGGCATCTACTTTTCGATCCTGACGCTGGCTTTTGCACAGATGTCATATTCGCTGGCTTATTCGGTACTAACACCGATCACGGGCGGCGAAACGGGCCTGCAACCCAAACTGGCCGATCCACGTATCCTTGATGGTGCATTGGCCGAAGGTGCATCACCCAAGGCAAACCTGTTTGGCCTTGAAATGGGATCGAGCTTTGAATGGGAAGTTGGCGCATGGTTGTTCACGTTCAACGCTGGTTTCTACGTCGCTGGGGTCGCGATGCTGGCCGCCTTTTATCTGGCGATCCGCATCTTTAATTCGCCCTTTGGCATGATGCTGCGTGCGATCAAATCCAACCAACAGCGTCTGAACTATACAGGCCTGAACGCGCGCCCCTACACGCTGGCTGCCTTTGTGGTGTCGGGCATGTATGCCGGTCTTGCGGGTGGTCTGATGGTTGCAATGGACACCCAAGTGGGCGCGGAACGTATGTTCTGGACTGCATCGGGCGAAGTCGTTCTGATGACCATCCTTGGCGGTGCAGGCACGCTGATTGGCCCTGTGCTGGGCGCTGGTATGATCAAGTACATGGAAAACATCATGTCCAAGATCAACGAGACGATCTTGCACCAATGGTTCGCCTTCCTGCCCGATGGGCTGGAAAATATTCTGGTTGCTTTGGTCTATCCCTTCATCGGGAAAGGCTGGCACCTGACGCTGGGTTTGATGTTCATGCTGGTCGTGATCTTCCTGCCCGGTGGGTTGGTCGAGGGCGGACAACGCATCGCGGGTCTGTTCAAGCGCAAAAAGCCGACCACCAACACGCCTGACGGCACAACCACACCTGCGGAATAAGGAACCTTAAGATGGGTATTCTCGAAGTCAAAAACGTAGGCAAACGGTTCGGCGGCCTTCAGGCGCTGGGGGACGTGAACCTAAGCGTGGCGGAAAACACCGTTCATGCAATCATCGGCCCCAACGGCGCGGGCAAGTCTACGCTGCTGAACGTGCTGGTGGGCAAACTGATCCCGGATACGGGGTCAGTGATGTTCGACGGCAAATCGGTGCTGGGACGCAAACCGTTTGAGATTTGCCAGATGGGCATTTCTCGGGTGTTCCAAACACCGGAAATCTTTGGCGATCTCAGCGTGCTTGAAAACATGCTGATCCCCTGCTTTGCCAAACGAGACGGGGCGTTCACGCCAAATGGGTTCACCACGATGATGAAGGACGGTGAAATCCTTGATCAGGCGGCACACATGTTGGAAGAAATGAACATGGCCGACAAAAAGGACATGCACGCAGCATCCCTGTCGCGTGGTGACAAACGTCGCCTTGAGATCGGCATGTGCCTGTCGCAAGAACCCCGTTTGCTGCTGCTCGATGAACCAACGGCCGGCATGGCGCGCGCGGACACCAACAACACCATCGATCTGCTCAAACAGATCAAGGACGAGCGTGACATCACCATCGCCATCATCGAACACGACATGCACGTGGTGTTTTCGCTGGCCGAACGGATCACGGTGCTGGCCCAAGGCACTCCGCTGGTCGAAGACACGCCGGACAAGATCAAAGGTCACCCCAAAGTGCGCGAAGCCTATCTGGGCGAAAGCCAAGACGCGGCCTAAGCGCTATGGCGGACGACACGTCCGCCTTACTGCACCCAACTCAGTAAGGCGGAGGTGTCCTCCGCCCCTACCCCGCCCAGCGAGGACAACGACATGAATGCAAAACCCGACATGGCAAAAAACGCCAATCACGCGCAAACCGCCCCCGCCTTTCTAAGTGTGTGGGACATGCACGCTTACTACGGCGAAAGCTATATCGTCCAAGGCGTCAGCTTTAACGTCCATGAAGGCGAAATCCTCGCGCTTTTGGGACGCAACGGGGCGGGCAAAACCTCTACCTTGCGCTCAATCGCGCGCATCGGTGACCCGCTCGTGACACACGGTGAAATCTGGCTCGATCACCAACCGCTCCACAAAATGAGCAGTCACGAAGCCTCGCAAGCCGGCTTGGGTCTTGTCCCCGAAGATCGCCGCATCATTCCGGGCCTAACGGTCGAGGAAAACCTGAAGCTGGCCCAAATCGCACCGCCCATCGGGTGGTCAATTGAACGGCTCTATGACCTGTTCCCACGCCTAGGTGAACGTCGCGCCCAAGAAGGCACGACATTGTCGGGCGGCGAACAGCAAATGCTGGCCATCGCCCGCGCGCTTGCCCGTGACATCAAGGTTCTGCTTTTGGATGAACCCTATGAGGGTCTGGCCCCCGTCATCGTGGACGAGATCGAAAAGACCCTGTCAATCATCAAAGACCAAGGTATCACGACCATCCTTGTGGAACAAAACGCCGTACGCGCCCTGAAGCTGGCCGATCGCGCCTTGATCCTCGACACGGGCGGAATCGTCTTTGACGGTACAGCCGCTGAGGTTCTAGACAACGCCGAACTACGTGCCGAGTACCTAGCTATTTAAGAGGGAAGTCTTCCGTCACACCCTGAAAACCCGGCCTTTTAGGTCGGGTTTTTTCTTAGTGCCACCATTTTGTCGGTATTGTTTCCGAGATAGCCCCATGCGCACGCAAGAGTAGCAACTACGGCCAAATTAAGGCAAAGATGAATCAGTTTTTCTGGGGAATCATCTTATGGCACGCGCAATACGCGATTTAATCGACCTTACAATTTTACGAGATACATTTTTCGATCCGTTCGCACCGATATCCACATTCACCCCAACACTTGAAGTCGAACAGGTCGTCGGTGAAACCCGTAACTTCTTATTTCTGGGCAACAATGAAAGCTTGTTTTTGAATGATGGAATTGTACGAGATTTCGTTTCGGGACGTGGGGACTCGGATGTATTGATCGCCAACACCGGGATCATTGGCGAAAGTGACCGAAATGATACATCGATTTTCGTGACCGGCACCGGTGACCGCGCAGTACTGAACGCAGGCGACATTCTGGGCGGCATTCAATTGGGCGGTGGGGATGATCTGGTGTTCAACACCAACCTGATTGACGACGATGTGCGAACAGGTAGCGGCGACGATATTCTGTTTAACACAGGCGTTATTGACGGCGACGTCTGGACCGGTGCTGGGGATGACCTTATCGAGAACTCTGGCTTTCAATCTGCGGCAATTACCGGGCACCTGAACACGGGGGCTGGTGATGATGTTGTCGAAAACACAGGAGACATCGACCGTGTATCACTGGGCAACGGCGACGATCTGTTTCTTGGCTTTAACGGTGGCGGCACAGTCGGTCAAATCTCTGCGGGGACGGGCAACGACACCGTTCGCGGTCACGCAAGCAATGATGTCGTTTTCGGCGGCAACGGGCGCGACTTGATCCAAGGCATTGGTGGCGATGATTCCCTGTTTGGAGGGAACGGCGCAGACCTATTGCAAGGCGCCAACGGCGAGGACCTGCTGGTCGGTGGCCAGGGCAGTGACACGTTGTTGGGTGGCCGCGACACTGACGAATTGCAGGGCGGAAACGGGACCGATCGCCTTGTTGGCGGTCGCGGAGACGATGTCTTATCGGGTGGCAGCGGCGCGGATACATTCATATTTGGGGCGCAATCGGGCGACGATACCATCACGGATTTCAACGATGGTGATGTGATCACAATTTACAACGTCGGCCGCGGCGACAGTGAAACCGGTCTTATTGTCCGGTTTTTCACATACGAGACGATCGAAGAGTTCACGACCTATGAAAACGGGAACGCCTTTATCGATCTGGTTGGGGCCGCGAATGCTTCCGAAATCGAACCCGTCTTTTCATACGGCGCGAACCACTCGATTCTGTTGCTTGATATCGAACCCGACAGTCTGACGGAAAATGATTTCGATTTGGGCTATTGATCATCCTCACGTGACGGCTTGACGTAAGGGCGCTTTTCACCGCTTGCTTGCCTCGCTATAAGCGGTACGAACAAGCGGGCAACGCCCCCAGAGCGGTCGAGGACAAGAATGAGCAAAAAGAACCATGACGCGGATGTCGCCTTTATTCAGGCACTGGCAGAGCTGCTGCGCGAAAATGATCTGACGGAATTGCAGGTCAAACGGGAATACGGCGAAGACGACAGCCTGAATGTACGCGTGTCGCGCCATATGGCCCAACACGTTTCTGCCGCGCAAACAGTGGCAGTTGCCGCCGCACCTGCCCCAGCTGCAGCACCGATTGCCGCAGCCTCAGCGCCAGCCGCCGCAGCAGCACCAGCTGACCCAGCCGATGATCCCGGTGCTGTGCCCTCGCCCATGGTTGGCACTGTGTATTTGCAGGCCGAACCCGATGCGCCGTCCTTCATCAGCGTCGGTCAAAGCGTCAACGAAGGCGACACGTTGTTGATCGTCGAGGCGATGAAAACGATGAACCACATCCCCGCCCCACGGGCCGGTACAATCAAGCGCATCCTCGTAGATGACGGGGCAGCGGTCGAATTTGGCACGCCTCTGGTCATCCTCGAATAAAGGGCTGACAATGTTCAAGAAAATCCTGATTGCCAACCGCGGAGAGATCGCGTTGCGCGTCATCCGTGCGGCCCGCGAAATGGGTATTGCCACTGTGGCGGTGCACTCCACCGCAGATGCTGATGCCATGCACGTGCGTATGGCCGACGAATCCGTTTGCATCGGCCCGCCCGCGTCGGCGCAGTCTTACCTTAGCTTTCCGGCGATCATTTCGGCGTGCGAAGTCACCGGCGCCGAGGCGATCCACCCCGGTTATGGTTTCCTGTCCGAAAACGCACAATTTGTGCAAATCGTTGAAGACCACGGCCTGACATTCATCGGCCCAACGGCTGAACACATCCGTACCATGGGCGACAAGATCACGGCCAAGGACACGATGAAAGCCCTTGGCGTGCCTTGTGTGCCCGGATCCGACGGTGGCGTGCCCACATTGGAAGAAGCCAAAGCGTTGGGCGCCGAGATGGGCTATCCCGTCATCATCAAAGCCACCGCCGGCGGCGGCGGGCGTGGGATGAAAGTTGCGCAAACCGCAGCCGACATGGAAAGCGCATTTCTGACGGCCCGTTCTGAATCGAAAGCGGCCTTTGGCAACGACGAAGTCTATATCGAAAAATACCTGACCACACCGCGCCACATCGAAGTGCAGGTGTTTGGTGATGGCAAAGGGCGCGCTGTGCACTTGGGCGAACGCGATTGTTCATTGCAACGGCGCCACCAAAAAGTGTTCGAAGAGGCCCCTGGCCCCTGCATCAGTGCCGAAGAACGCGCGAAAATCGGCAAAGTCTGTGCCGATGCATGCGCCGCGATCAACTATACAGGCGCTGGCACCATCGAGTTCCTGTATGAAAAGGGCGAATTCTTTTTCATCGAGATGAACACCCGTCTTCAGGTGGAACATCCCGTGACCGAGGCGATCTTTGGCGTTGATCTTGTGCGCGAACAAATCCGCGTTGCATCCGGTATGGACATGACGTTCCAACAAGATGACCTAACGATCAACGGCCACTCAATCGAAGTGCGCCTGAACGCCGAAAAACTGCCGAGCTTTTCGCCCTGTCCCGGTCGGATCACGCAATACCACGCCCCCGGCGGGTTGGGTGTGCGTGTGGATTCAGCGCTTTATGATGGGTATTCAATTCCGCCCTATTACGACAGCTTGATCGGGAAGCTGATCGTGCACGGTCGTGACCGGGCCGAAGCGCTCGCGCGGTTGAACCGCGCCTTGGGAGAGCTGATCATCGACGGTGTGGATACCACAGTGCCGTTGTTTCACGCTTTATTGGCCGAACAGGATATCCATACCGGAGATTACAATATCCACTGGTTGGAACATTGGTTGGAGACCAACCTTACCTGATACGCACCAACGGTTTGCTTGATAATCAGCCACTTAACAGGGATGCAACGGCGCGTTAATTCGGCGCCGTTGCCATTCTTTACCAAGGCATGCGTGCACAGGGGTTGGATCAAGGCCGCAGGCTGTTTACGGTCCAGACAGGCCTGCACGTTTTTTGTGCGGGCAAGGTGACTTATATGACGGACCTCACACTGACGCCTGACTTGCTGTTACAAGGGTATGCCGCTGGTATTTTCCCCATGGCTGAATCGCGCGATGACCCCGAAGTCTTCTGGGTTGATCCGAAAATGCGCGGTGTGTTGCCTTTGGACGGGTTCCACATGTCGCGATCCTTGGCGCGCGCGATGCGGCGCAGCCCTTGGACGTTGCGGTTGAACAATGACTTTACAGGCGTCGTGGATGGCTGTGCAGATCGCGCGGACACGTGGATAAACACGGAAATCTACGATCTTTACGCGGCCTTACACGACAACGGTTATGCGCATTCGATCGAAATCTGGGACGGGCCCGCGTTGGTGGGTGGTGTCTATGGCGTGTCTCTAGGGGCTGCGTTCTTTGGCGAAAGCATGTTCTCACGCGCGACAAACGCATCAAAAATGGCGCTCGCCGCTGCGGTCGACCACCTTGGGCGCGCTGGCTTCATGCTGTTTGATACGCAATTTATCACACCGCATCTTTCCAGCCTTGGCGCTGTAGAAATCAAGCGGTCGCGTTATCATCAACAGTTAGAACAAGCCGTGCGCTCATATGGGCGTTTTGACGCGTTGCCCGCCGCCACGCTTCAGGACGTAGTACAGCGCATGACCCACACGTCATAACGCGCGTGTTCCATCGCGCTTAGCGCCGGGGCCGAGGCGATCATCCAGCCAGAAAACACAGCGCCAGTGCGCCCGATTTCAGAGATCTGCAAACCCGCATAGGCATTGCCAGACGGGTTACCTGCCGGATAGCGACATTCGGTCAACGTGATGTTCAGCCGCTCAAAGCGCACCGTGCTGCCTGCTGGCAATTCGATGTCCACCACCCTGCCGCTGAACTTATCAAGACCGCGCAAGACAGCCCCGGAGGCACTGTTGGTTTGTTGTTGGGCGACGGCTGCGCCGCACATGCCAAATGCGATCAGCGTGCTTAAGGCGAACCGCCGCATCATTCTGAATCGCCTCCAGAGACGAATTTCAGCAGCAACGAAATCAAACTAACCGCCCCTTGGGTGTCTAGGATTTCGTCGCCCGGTCCAAAATAGAACGGCGAGCCGCCGGGTACAATTTCGACAAAATTTCCGCCCAGCAACCCTTCGGAGCTGATGATGATCGAACTGTCGTCGGGCACTTTGGTTGTGCTGCGCAAAGACACTGTGGTGTCGGCGCGGTAAGTTTCGGCATTCAGCGCTACATCGGTGACAGAGCCGATCTTAACGCCCGCAAGGCGCACATCGGTGCCAACATTAACGCCTTCAAGGCTGCGAAAACTAGCCGTCAGCGGATAATCAGAGCTACCGCCGCTACCCACACCGGCCACTTGCGCACCATAGATGGCAAAGCCGATGGCGGCCGCCAAAACGACGCCGCCGACCAGAACTTCGGAGGTATTTTCTGCCATGACGCGGCCAGCCTTATTCGGGAGACCAGGCTTCGTAGTCTGCCCGATCCGCTGGTTTGGCGTGCCTAATCGAACCCGCCGGGGCATAGGCCATGGCCGTGCCTGTCAGATTGGGTTGGTGCGGTTTTTCCCACTCTTTGCGGGCAAGTGGTTTTTCGGTCGGCGGCTCGTCCCAAGTGCGGTGCAGCCAGCCATGCCATTCAGGGTCAACCCGCGAGGCTTCGGCTTCGCCATTGAATATGACCCAGCGCTTTGCATCATCTTGGGTTTTAAAGAACCTGTTGCCTTGGGCATCCTCGCCCACTTTCACGCCTTTGCGCCACGTAAACAGTTGGGTGTTGAGCGTCTGCCCATCCCACCACGTCACGGCCCGCAAGAGAGAATTGAAAATACCCATGGTTCGCCTCCGAAGGTTTCTTTTGTCTATGCCGCATCGCGCAGGCGACGTCCAGAGGACTCGCAGTCGCGGGTGCTGATCTAGGTGGGCAAAAGTGCGGTGACTTCAATTTCGATACGGAATTGCGGGGCCAGCAAGGCGCATGAGATCATCGTGGCGGCAGGCGGATTCGCGCCAAAGGTTTGTTCCAGCATCTCCCAACAGGGTTCGAATTCGTCCGGGTCTGGTAGCATATAGGTGACACGCACCACATCGGCCCAGTCGGCCCCGGCCTTTTGCAAAGCGGTGTGGATGGTGTTGAGCGCATCAGCGCATTGTTCGGTGACCGTGTCGCCCTGCCCTACGGTGCCTGCGACATGCACCCAGCCCCCAGCGACAACCGCACGGCAATAGCCAACTTTGGCCTCAAAGGCCCCGCCAGAAGAAATACGTTTGATCATTTTTGGACCTTTGCTGATGGCGCAGCCAAGCTACGCCTTACGTTAAAGTTATTCCTTCGTCATTTGCGACGAAAAAAGGCGGACCTGAGGTCCGCCTTACTTATTAGGTTCATCGCCATGATGCCGTTAGCCTGCTGATGCTGGTTCTTTTTCCGCATCGGCATGGATCATCAGCGGTGCTGCATCCGAATTCACAGCTTCTTCATTGACGACAACTTCGGTGACCGATTCAAGACCCGGTAATTCGAACATCGTATCCAGCAGGATATCTTCTAGGATCGAGCGCAGGCCACGTGCACCAGTTTTCCGTTCGATCGCCCGTTTGGCGATGGCGCTTAGCGCGTCTTCGGTGAAGTTGAGTTCGGTATCTTCCAGTTCGAAGAGGCGTTGGTATTGTTTAACCAGCGCGTTCTTGGGTTGCGTCAGGATCGTGACAAGCGCGTCTTCGTCCAAGTCTTCGAGTGTCGCCAGAACCGGCAAACGGCCAACGAATTCGGGGATAAGACCGAATTTCAGCAAATCCTCTGGTTCGAGATCCGTAAAGATTTCGCCAACGCCGCGCGCATCACTGTCGCGCACATCCGCACCAAAGCCCATCGCCGAGCCTTTGCCACGCGCCGCAATGATTTTGTCCAGACCGGCAAAAGCACCACCACAGATGAATAAGATGTTGGTCGTATCGACTTGCAGGAATTCCTGCTGCGGATGCTTGCGCCCGCCTTGTGGCGGCACAGACGCGACGGTGCCTTCCATCAGTTTCAGCAGTGCCTGCTGCACACCCTCACCCGATACGTCGCGGGTGATCGAAGGGTTTTCAGACTTGCGCGTGATTTTGTCGACTTCGTCGATGTAAACGATACCGCGTTGTGCCCGTTCAACATTGTATTCCGAGCTTTGCAGCAACTTGAGGATGATATTTTCCACATCCTCACCCACGTAACCTGCTTCGGTCAAAGTGGTCGCATCCGCCATTGTAAACGGCACATCCAAGATACGCGCCAGCGTTTGTGCCAGCAGCGTTTTACCGCACCCCGTTGGGCCCATCAGCAGAATATTGGATTTCGCCAGTTCAATGTCGCCGCCGTTTTTCTGGGCGTGGTTCAGACGCTTGTAGTGGTTGTGTACAGCAACCGACAGCACGCGTTTGGCTGTGGCCTGACCGATCACATAGTCGTCAAGCACACCGCAAATGTCGCGCGGCGTTGGGACGCCTTCCGTGGACTTAAGGCCGGAGGCTTTGGTTTCCTCGCGGATGATGTCCATGCACAGTTCAACGCATTCATCGCAGATGAACACGGTGGGGCCCGCAATCAATTTGCGCACCTCATGCTGACTTTTTCCGCAGAAACTGCAGTAAAGCGTGTTTTTGCTGTCGCCGCCCGATGTCGTGGCCATATCGCGTCCTTCCCGGCAGATGCCGCAATTTACAGTGCCGAACCGTCTTCGGCATGTCCCCCGCGTTTGGTCTCAGCTTAGGGCAGGCCTGCGGGGGCCACAATCGTCTTTTTATCATTCGCCGGCATCACCTAGCGTCCGATGTGCGTGCATGCCCAAAGCTTGATCTTTGGGCATGCTGTCATGCGCTTAGGCCTCTTCGTCGTCCTTGACGCGGTTTGCCACGATCTCGTCGATGTGACCCCAGTCTTTGGCCTCTTCCGGGGTCATCCAGGTGTCACGATCCAACGCCTTTTGCACAGTTTCGTAATCCTGCCCCGCATGTTTGACATACATCTGATAAAGCCGTTCCCGCGTGCGTTCGATGTGCCGAGCAGAGATCAACATATCTGTCGCCATGCCGCGCGACCCACCCGAAGGCTGGTGCACCATCACTTCGGCGTTGGGTAATGCAAACCGCATCCCCGGCTCGCCACCGATAGCAATCACAGAGCCCATCGACGCAGCCATACCACAGATCAGAGTCGACACTTTGGGTTTAATGTATTGCATGGTGTCATAAATCGCCAAACCTGCGGTCACCTCGCCGCCGGGCGAGTTGACATACATGCTGATTTCCTTGGATGGGTTTTCCGCCTCAAGGTGCAACAATTGTGCGACGATCAAATGGCTCATTCCCGAATGAATCGGGCCATTGATAAAAATGATCCGCTCTTTCAGCAGCCGCGAAAAGATGTCGTAAGCCCGTTCGCCACGGCTGGTTTGCTCCACAACCATGGGCACTAAGTTGTTGGTAAAATTCGCATATTCGTCAATGGGGTCGCGCATGAGCTTCTGCCTCGTCAAAGATTTGCGAGACCATACCCGCAAACTGGTTACTTGAGTCTTAGTATCGCCGCGATGGAGCCGCAAGAGCACGCTGACGCTTGAAACAGCTATCGTGTCAACGCGCGTGATGATCCAGCGACGTTTTGCTAACAATTTTAAAGAGAAACGCATGCCCCCAAGCCAACCACGGGACGCATCACTTTATGTGACACCCGCCAAAGGCCCGGGGACATGCGCAGATTGCGATCAATTAAGTTCGCTTTATTTCAGACAGTTAGAGATAGAAGCTGCCATATTCGTCAGCAATTGCCCGTAAAGGTCCGGACCGACTTCCAGCGTCGCGCCCAAGGGGTCAACTTCGCCCAACTTGACCTCACCCAACGCGTCCAGAATAGCCGGATTAAATTGTGGTTCCGTCAAAGCGCAGACAGCGCCAAGACTTGCCACTTTGTCGCGGAGTTCGGACACACGTGCAGCACTTGGTGCGGCTGCGTCAGTCGCCGAGATCGCACCAACAGCTTCGACATCAAAGCGGTGTTCGAAATAGTGGTAGGCGTCATGAAACACCACAAAGGGTCGTCCACGGATAGGCCCGACAATTGCCTCAACCTCATCCGTCAATTCATTGATACTATTTGAAAACGCGGCCGCATTTCTTGCGTATTCCGCAGCATTATCTGGGTCCATCACCGACAGTTCATCCGCGATTACAGCTGCCCAAGCACGGGCGTTTTCTGGGTCCAACCATGCATGTGGATCGACGACTTCAGCGTGGTCATCGTGATCGTCGTGGTCATCACCGTGGTCATCATGATCGTCGTGGTCATCACCGTGGTCATCATGATCGTCGTGATCATCGCCATGGTCATCAAGATCGTCGTGATCATCGCCATGGTCATCATGGTCGTCGTGATCATCGCCGCCGTGCCCATGATCGTGATCATCGGCTTCGAACGTTGCCCCATCACGCACTTCTAATACCTGCGTTTCAGGACGGGCCAATAAATCCAACGCCGTTGCGTCGCCTGCAAGGCTTTCGATCGATCCTTCCAACCATGGAGAAAGGCCACTTCCCATCCAAAAGACCAAATCAGCCTGATCCAATGCGCGCGCTTCAGATGGGCGCATGCTGTAACCATGGGGCGACGCGCCGGGGGGCACGATCAAGTCTGGTTGACCCAACTCACCCATCACCGCCGCCACAATCGAGTGCACAGGCGCAATATCCACTGACACACGCGGCACCTCGGCCCATGCGCCATTTGCACACACGCCAAAAATCACAACCAGATTCCGCATTCCCATCTCCATTCCTAATTCCAATGCAGGCTTGCTAAGTGTTATGGTATAACATATCAATGCCAAAAGTTATGCTGCCCCAGGAAGGCGTTCCATGTCCGCTTTAGGCTTTGAAGCCCATGATCACGCGCGTTGCGTCAGTGGCACGCTTGCGCAGGCCGAGGCCTATTGCGCAGAAAACAAACTGAAACTCACACCAATCCGGCGGCGCGCGCTTGAGCTGCTTTTGGCGGAACATCGCGCGCTTGGGGCGTATGACTTGCTGGCTTTGCTGGCCAAGGATGGGTTGGGCACTGCCCCGCCGGTTGCCTACCGCGCGCTCGATTTTCTGACCTCTGCAGGGTTTGCGCACAAGATCGAAGGTTTGAACGCATACATCGCCTGCGCCCATACGGGCGGCGATCATGCCCCTGCATTCCTAATTTGCACCCAATGCAGATCCGTCGCCGAGATCGAGACTGGAAATAGCCAAGGCCGGCTGGACGAAGCGGCACGCAGCGCCGGTTTTGCAATCAAACACACCGTGATCGAAGCTTTGGGCTTGTGCCCAAGATGCCAGTCGGATGCCACATGCGCCTAATCACAGCGACCAACCTCAGCCTGCAACAAGCGGGCAAAACCGTTATGCGCGACGTAAATATGCACATCGACCGAGGCGAGATTGTGACTTTGGTCGGGCCAAATGGATCGGGAAAATCGACACTCGTCAAAGGCTTAATTGGCGCACTCAACCCATCACAAGGCAGTGTTGAAACCGCGCACGGCCTGCGCGTTGGCTATGTGCCGCAAACGCTTCATATGGATGGGCTGCTGCCACTGACTGTCAGCCGCTTCCTTTGCCTGCCTCACCGTCACAGCTTTGAAGCGATGGCGCGCGCGTTGAACGAAGCCGGTGTACCGGATTTGGCGCAAACCCAAATGCGTTCTCTTTCAGGGGGACAATTTCAGCGTGTGCTGTTGGCCCGGGCCCTGCTCATTTCACCTGATATTTTGATCCTCGATGAGGCGACACAAGGCCTTGATCAACCCGGCGCCGCTGATTTCTACCGCAAGATCGCCCATGTGCGCAGTCACCTGAACTGTGCAGTGCTGATGGTCAGCCATGATTTACACGTTGTGATGGCCGCCTCGGACCGGGTGTTGTGCCTGAATGGCCATGTGTGCTGCGAAGGAACGCCGGACGTGGTGCAAGACGCGCCGGAATATCGGGCACTTTTTGGTGCTGGCAGCAATGGCGCTTTTGCTATTTATCGGCATGAACACGATCACAATCACCACGACCACAAAGATGGGCCTCACGATGCTTGACGATTTTTTGGTGCGCGCGGGCTTGGCCGGGGTCGGCACATCGCTTGCGGCAGCACCTTTGGGCTGTTTCGTGGTGTGGCGCCGGATGGCCTACTTTGGCGATGCAACGGCCCATGCTGCCCTGTTGGGCGTGGCACTTTCACTGGCGTTTCAGGGGCCGATCATGTTGGGCGTATTGGCCGCAGCACTGCTGATGGCCCTTTTGGTCCAAAGCTTGTCCGGTCGCGGTTTGGCCGAAGACACACTGCTGGGCGTTCTGGCCCACGCATCCCTTGCCATCGGGCTTGTGGCTGTGTCCTTTCTGTCAGGGGCACGGCTGGATCTGATGGGGTACCTTTTTGGCGACATTCTGGCAGTTACAGTCTCTGATCTGGCGTTGATCTGGGGCGGTGCGGTTGCGGTCATCGCCTTGTTGGCATGGCGCTGGCAACGATTGCTGACAGCCACGCTGAACCCTGATCTTGCGCAGGCCAGCGGGATTTCATCACGCACCGAACAATTGGTGTTGACTGTCGCGCTGGCCCTGACTGTGGCTGTCGCAATCAAAGCCGTCGGCGCATTGCTGATCGGGGCATTGCTGATCATCCCACCCGCAGCCGCACGCCCTCTCGCGCGCACGCCCGAAGCCATGGCCTTGATAACTGCTGTATTTGGCAGCCTATCTGCGATTGCAGGTCTGGCCGCATCATTCCATTTCGATACGCCAACAGGCCCCACAATTGTGTGCGCTGCCGCAGCTATGTTTTGCATAACGGCCCTTGCAGCACGTGTGAAGATCAAGCGCTAAGCATATATGATCATTTAGGACTTTGGGCAAAACTTTTGGACGCGACAGCCTTTGGGACATCACTGCCCCGCTGTTTCACAACACAACTTTGAACGTGTGATTTTGCGCTTGTTTGCGTCAGGTTTTTCCTTGTAGTTTCGCCGGCGCTCAACATTGAATAAAACTTCGTTCCTCGGGATAATTTATGACTTTTCCTGATGCGGCGTTAACGCCGCCGATCCGTTCATATTGTCTCTTCCCCCCGCATTGTTACGTCCTTCAAGCGCCGTTATCCTAGCCTGTAGCGATCCGTCCAAAAACACAGCCGCCTTGATCGGTAGCATATCGATGGCTTCCACGTTTCCTGTGTCGCCTTTCATCGGAGCCGCACAAGCAGAACGATTGCTAGACCACCTGCGTCCGGGTTTGGTTGTTGTCGATGACGCCGCATGTGCCGTGGCAACGGCCGCCTTTGCCACAGGTTGGCAGGTTGCATTGCTGAAGGACGACATGACGCTGGACATCATCGCAAAAAGCAGGCGCGCAGATGTCACCGAATACGAAGAAAATATCGCCCTTTTGCTGCAAACATCCGGTACGACGCGTGAGCCAAAGCTGGTCGGGTTGACCCGCGAAAATCTGCAAGCCTCATTTGACGGGGTAAGCGACGCGTTGACGCTGAGCCCCGAGGACCGCACCCTGACGTTGATGCCACTGACACATATACATGGCATCGTCGCCGTCCTTGGCGCAAGCCTGCCGGTCGATGCCAAAGTTGGGATTATCCCGCCACGCGACCCCGAAGCGTTTTGGGCCAGTATTGCCAAGGTTCAGCCGACCTGACTTTCGATGGTGCCGACATTGCTGCAAAGTATCCTTGCCAAGGCCCCCACCGAACGCCCCGCAGCACTTGCGCATTTGCGTTTTATCCGCACGTCATCGTCCGCACTGCCCGCCAGTTTACGTGCAAAAGCCGAAGCCTATTTCGGTGTGCCAGTCCTCGAAGCCTATGGGATGACCGAAGCCAGTCACCAGATTGCGAGCGCGCGCATTGACGCCACGCGCCCCGGCGCCGTTGGCCCCGCCAGTCGAAATGTCGACATCAGTTTACGCCATGCGATGGTTCTCGGGTTGCGTCGGAGGTCATCGGCGAAGTCTGCGTGAGGGGACCAAACGTCATAAAAGAATACATCTGGTCCAATGATGCCAATGCGGCCGCCTTTCACGGCGATTGGTTTCGCACCGGCGATCTTGGCACGTTAGCCGAGGACGGACGGATCAAACTAACGGGGCGGATCAAAGAGCAAATCAACAGAGGCGGCGCAACTCTTTCGCCTGTCGACATTGAGGATGCGATTTTACAGCACCAGACGTGGCCGAAGCCGTCGTCTTTCCCCTGCCCCATGGCACTTTGGGCGAAGAAGTCGCAGCTTTAGTGGTGCCCGTTTTGGGACGCGACATTTCTGTCGCCGCCCTTCAATCGCAATTGTCAAAAGCGCTTGATTTCGAGCATTGCCCCAAGTTCATCTTTTTCGCCAAAGGTCTGCCCAAGCAAGCAAGCTCTGGCAAGGTCAGCTGGACAGCGATTGCAAAAGTTTATGCAACAAAGGCCCAAACACAGGCCACCGCACCATCGACACCGGCCGGAACAGACGGCAACATCGCGCAGTTGTTGCAGATCGCTTCGGACATTTTGGGGCGTACCGACATCGCAGCGGATACTTCCCTGTTTGCTTGCGGCTTGACCTCTCTCGAAGTTTTTCGACTGTGCGCACATGTCGAACGGACGTTTGGAACACGCCTGGCGCCTACAGATGTGCTAAGCGCGCCGACTTGCCGCGCATTGGCGCAAAAAGTCACCTTGAAACATTCGACGCCGCAAGACCAAATACACACCGCTCAAGCGCATGTTGGTCCGATGCTCAAAGCGATCGCGATACGCCAAAACACGTCCCAAGCGGTGATGTCGAACATGGCGACCCTTGTGATTGATGTGCCAACATCTGTTACCGAACAAGCGATCCAGTCCGCATGGGATACAGTGTGCGCAACCCACCCCATGCTGCGTGCTAAACCCAATATAGCCGCGGAAAACGTAACGCTTGGCACCGCCGCTGCACCTGTCTTGATCCTGCGCCAAACCAAAACCACATTGGCGAAACTGCAATCCGATACAGACGCGCTACTGCACCTTCTTGCGCCACAAAGAAAGGCGTTAGTGCAGCCCTTTTTGGTGACCTGCGGGGATGGCGTGCGTTGCCTTGTCGTCTTGATCCATCAATTCATCGCGGACGGTTTTGCCCATCACATTCTTGTCCGACAGTTGAACGCGACCCTTGCGGGCCAAACGCTGCCTAATACGGACACACATTTGGAATTGTGCCGCGGCGATATCGACCCGCAAATGGCAGTGCCTATGGACACGATTGCACCGCTGAACCCGGGCCAGCAGGCGGACTTTCGCACCCTTTACGCCCCTATGCCGAATGACACCTGGGATCAGATAAGCAATGTCGCGCAAACCTCTGACACGACGCCGTTTGCGATTGGGCTGGCTGCGTTTTCACACCTGTTAGAACGCCTGTCTGGCCGCGCATTTCCTGTTTGCTTTGCTTTGCAAAAGCGACAAACGATCCAAGACTTTGACGCCATCGGGAACGCCACGCGGCCACGTTTCACCCAGACACAAGCCAAGGATGGCACGCTTGCCAACTGTGCAAGCGCGCTGCTTGGCGAAATTTTATCTGACACCAAACACGAGGCCGTTCCGCATCCCGACAGCACGCCGTGCTGGTTCGAGATCGCAAATGAAGGGGCAAGCCTTGTCAGGATGCAGGGCAAAGAAACCGGGCTTTTGCGTGTGCTGGCCGTCAAAACTGTGGATCCCGGGCAACCCGGTATCGAGCTGTCGATCTGCCCTGAAACCGCCTATCAGGCCGGCACATTTGCTTTGCACTATGATCGCAACCTTTTGACCCAAGATCAGGCGCAGGCCATGCTTGACGGGTTTGTGTGTCTTTTGACCCATGCGTTATCCGCACCGGATGCCCCGCTGGCGACGCTGCCAACGACACCCAAAGCTGAGCCATTGCCGATCTGGCCAACGGCCAAGCCGAACCGATTTGGCGCGATTTCGTCTGACTTTGAACAACTGTGCAAAGACCAGCCCCAAGGCGCGCGCGGTGCGCACTGCGGCCCGCGACATGACTGATGCGGATTTGCAAAGCACCGTGCAAAGTTTAAGCGATCTGTTTGCAAAACATGTCGGAAAACACAGCTTGCGCGGTGCTATCATTGCGGGACGCACAGATTTCGCCGCCCAGTCGCAAGTCGCCGTCTTGGCAGGCTTTCTGGCCGCACAAAACATGCGCGCGATCTGCATGCCGATCGGGGCGCAAACACCAAGGTAGCAATGTGCTTCCGATTTGACCGAACTGGGAATCGATATTGCCGTCGGATTGCTTGATGATCCAAGGCTGTGAGCAATGATGCCGTATCTCACTTCCCGTTACAAAAGAGTGCGCGGGATAGTGCGCATGGCAAGGCGGTTTTGCCAATTGTGCCATAAAGGCTGGCGCTTCGTCACCGTCGTAATAGGCCCACCAAGCCAAGAACCAGATCATCAATTGGCGTGGGAAGCATTTGGTCGTTCCTGTGAGCAATCGCTCTTTTTTACATGTGGCAGTTATATCGACATACCTAACGGGAAATAACTCATCCGAACTGTTGGGCACTACTTTTCGCAAATCTCGTTACGCGTTTTGCGGAAAACACATGTAACCATCTATTGAGCAACCCACCCTGCGGTTTGGATTGGATTTGTCATAGGTGGAATCACCTAATTGCTTTGAGTATCGACAAAAACAAAATGAAAGACAAAATATGACGTATTGGTTTCGCTCGCATCCCAACGCCAAAAGGCAAGGTCTTCTATTCGCGACGCGCAACCCAAATCACCCATCGAAAGCCAAGGGACGCGCTACGCTCGCTGTGGCCTCCCTCCGGCTCCGGCCTCCGTCATCCCGCTGGCACCAAGCCAATCATGCACGAACATCCGAACTGGCCAATTTGGTTCGGTTGGACAATCGGTCAGCAGATCGGAAAGCACTGCAAACAGGGTGTGTCCGCACTAACATGGCCCATATATGCGCGTCATTTTCCCTTTTACATGTCAGCGACAGGTCAGGCGATTTGTAAACCTTAGCACCAGTTCAGCGGCGCTAGATCGTACCCCGGTGTCAAAGATGTTACGTTGCACGACCCAAAGTGGGGCAGCCCGTCGTCAAAGACGCATCCCTTAAGGATTGGCTGCCCCAAAAAGCCCAACGATCAGAGCAAATCGATATCTGCCAGCAAACCAACAGTCGACGTCACCCCGTTCAGCGTCAGGCTGTCACCGTTATCAAAGTCAAACACCAAATTGTCGTTCTGAACGCTGGTCAGCGTATTCAGTCGACCTTGGGTTAGCGCACCGTTCCAAAGCCCTGCGTCGATATCAAGCTCGTCGGTGCCCAAGTTGAAGTCCGTGATCACGTCATCATCGATGTTACGCGCCAACACGAACGTATCCGCCCCAGCACCACCAGCCAACGTATCATCGCCACCACCCGCATTGATCGTGTCATTGCCGTTGCCGCCAACCACAAAATCATTGCCGAACTGGTCCTGATCATTGTCGAACCACCGATCATTTCCGTTGCCAAGGAAAGCCCGGTCAGCACCGTTGCCGCCTGCGACGGTGTCAGCACCGTCGCCACCTTCGATCGTGTCGTTCTGATTGCCACCAAACAACACGTCATTGCCAAGCCGCCCTTGCAGCAAATCATTGCCGTCCTGCCCTTCAAAGCGGTCATTGCCAGCGCCACCACTGATGGTGTCATTGCCGCCATTGGCAAGAACCGTGTCCGCGCCATTCGCACCACCCTGCGCGTTGTCGATAAACAGGTCATTGTCATCGCCCAAGAATGCGATGTCGCGCCCATCACCGCCATAAACGGTGTCGTTGCCTGTGCCCGCGCCGATCGAGTCGTTATTCGAGCCGCCAAAAATAATATCGTTGCCGTTGCCTCCAAACAAATCGTCGTTGCCGCCCTCACCAAAAAGCCGGTCATTGCCAGCACCGCCAAAGATCGTATCGGCACCCAAGCCGCCATTTAGGTCATTGTTTCCGATGTTGCCTGCAAGTCGGTTGGCGCTACTTGTGCCCGCTACGTCGGTGTCGGCTACTCCGGTCAATTGGGCGCCCTCAAACGTGCCCAACAAGGACGCTGCGCCAAGGTCGATCGACAGTCGGCTTACGATTGTGTCGAAATCCGCAGCGGTGCCGCCGCTTTCATCCACGACATCGAAACGATCGATGTGGTAAACGTCATCGCCCGCGCCGCCAACAAGTGTATCTAGACCGCCGCCGCCAATAAGCGTGTCATTGCCGCTGCCAGCAAGAATGACGTCATCGCCGTTGCCGCCTTGGGCAAGGTCATCGCCCGCCCCCCCCAACAAGCCCATCATCGCCATTGCCACCGATCAGGCTGTCATTGCCGCTGTTGCCTTCGATTTGATCGTTGCCATTGCCACCAATCAATACATCATCACCCACGTCCTGAACGGCGTTGGGTACGGTCAGCGACACGGCAACCTCTGTCGCACCGGTGTCCGAGGCCACAAGGACGACTTCGATCACGTCACCAGCCGTCGTCGACAGCCCGTTCACGACCAGATCGTATCGCAACCCAAGTGGGGTGATCGCAAATTCCGTATCATCAAGTGTCCGTTGCAGCACGCCGTTCACGCGAATTTCAAGCCGATCCACTTCACTCGTGGCAACGGGAGACCCGGTGATGCCTGCAGTCAGCGTGCTGGGGGTCAGCACCTGAATTGCACTGTCATTGAGAAGCCCGTCATCGACCAGATCGAGTTGTGGTAAATCCACGTCAGTTCCAAGGCCGATAGAGTTGATCGTGGCATTCAGACCGTTTGGATCGATCAGCGTGGCCACTTCGTCGGCAAAGCTTCCGCCCAAAAGGTTTTCTCCGTCAGACAGGAAGTAGACGACATTCTCGCCTTCGCCGGCGTTGTTCAGCCCAGTGATGGTGGTTTGTAACGCTGCTTCGAAATTTGTTCCGCCATCGACGCGCAGGCTGCTCAAGGCATTGTCGATCCCAAAGAGAGCGGTGCCGTCAAAAAAGACACTGGACGCATCGTCGAATATCACCACCGAGCCGTCGGAAGATCCAAAACCAGCATCCACAATCGAGCTATTGAGGGCCTGAAACGCCGCAATAGTGCCATCAAGTAGCGTGTTACTGCTTCCGTCACCGTTGAGATCCCCGACCGTTTCAGTGCCGACAAACTGGTCTAACATTGATCCTGAGATATCGATCACATAGACAATGTTGAATTCACTACTTTCTGCTGGCCTGCGGTTGATGACGCCTGAAATCTCGATGGTCGAGCCGTTGTTACTATCAGGCAGGGTGACCGTCAGGGCGAGGTCCTGACCGGTTTCCGTGATTGTCTCGACGTTGGATCCGGTTTGGCTTTGATCGCCGTCGCCTCGGATGACGTCGTCTCCGTCGCCCCCAGTGATCACGTCACTGCCACCTTCACCGTTCAACGTATCATCGCCATCAATACCGACGATCTCGTCGTCGCCACCTAGGCCATTGATCTCATCATCGCACAAAGTCCCAACAAGAACATCCGCGACTTCGGTTCCAACAATCGGCCCGTCGTCGGCGTCGACCTGAAAAATCGTGATCGAATCTTCGAATTCGCCGGTGACGGCAACAAAGCCTTGCCCGTCCACCTCGAAAAATTCGGCTTCGATGATGCCGTTCAACGCAAGAGACACGTCATCGCTATCAAAGACACTGTCGAGCAAAGTCAGATCGCCATCTGTGCCGATCTCGAAGTAGCTGACTCCATCACTGTTCTGGCCCGTCACAACCAGGAAATTTGTCCCGTTGAAAGTAAAGGTGTCAATGTCGCGCGCGCCGTCAAGCGCTAAGGTGCTATCGTTGGCTATATTGCCGATGTTGGTCGACGTTCCGTTGGAGTCTAGCTCGAAGATGGAGATCCCGTCATCGGTATTGCCCGCAACATAGATATAGGCGGTCCCGCCGATAACGATCGACGCAACGCCAGACGCACCATTGAGTTCCAACGTTGTATTGTCCGCAATGCTAGAGCGTAAAAGCAGGGTCCCAGACGCAGTCAGTTCAAAAACGGTGAGCGCATCGTCGAAGTCGCCAGTCGCCAGTCGCCAAAACAAATGTCGTATTTCCGATCTGCACTGACTCCGTATCGTAGACGCCGTTTAGACCAAGGCCCAACGCTGCGCTGTCGTCCACGTTAAAAGTACTTGTCAGCTGGCCGTCATTTCCAATTTGAAAGACACTGATACCGTCATCGTTAAAGCCATGAACGATCAGGAATTCAGCGCCACCAGCTGTGGCTATCGTAAATTCGCCAAAGTTGTTGTCTAATTCCAATATGGCATCGTCGACGATTAGCTGAACTTCGGAAAGGGTGCCGTCTGGTGCCAGCTCAAGAACACGCACCGTATCCTCGCCCGAGCCCCCGACGTAGACATACACAGTGCCATTGATGAGCGTTGTGGCAAGCGCAAAGGGGTTGGAAAAAAGGTGCCCGTGAAAGAGGGCGAGTTTGCGTCGAAAGTGCTAACAAGGTCCAATGTACCGTCGGAAAACGCTTCGAAAACAGAGACGTTTCTAGCGGACTCGGAGGTAACGTAGACGAACGTGCGATCCCCAACGCTTTGCGAAGTGATGCCCGCTGCGCTGTTCAGGGTTACGCTGTCTGCAATGGTTTGGGTCAAAATAAGTTCGGTCGTCATGAAAGCCCTCAAGCTTTGAAATGTTACACTAAATTACGAAAAATAACCTAGGCAAAAGGAATACCCGTCAGAGTTTTCTCAATGCTCGCTATTTTGGGCGGGAATTAAATGAAGTAAAAAGAAACAGCCGAACCCAAATCGCAACTCAATCACATTTAGTAACGTTTTCCTGTTCGCCTGAAGGACTTGAATGTCAAACCTTCACTTCAGAAATGTCACCTTGTCAAAGATGCAGATGCGACATTCAACTCTATGTCTCTTTTGGGATTTCTTCAGCTCACTTTTTCGATGCGACCTAGCGGACTTGTTGCGCCATATGAGGTGCCCGTAGTTTACTAGACACCTACTTTTCCAGTTTGAGCCGTCTTTGTTCGAAGTCAACGGGCGACAGCATTCCGTTGTTCGTATGAGCGCCAATGTTGTACGGTCTCAGTGCATCACACCGGATTGAATTCGGCCTGTGTCCGTCAAAGACCGGAACACACACATATAGAACTGGATGCTGATTAAATGACCCTTACATCCCTCTTACGCGCGAACATTGCGGCTTTTGAAGCTGCGTCTAAGGCTCCTGAAGGCATCGTGACGCCGCCCCCCGAAGAAACCACTGCCATCGTTGGAGGGACCTCCGTAGCGGATACGAGCAGCTCAGATACTGAGGGCAACGAAGGTGATGAAGGCGACGAAGCCGCAATGGCCTTTATCTCAGGTGGGTTTGCCTGCGGAGCTGACGGCGGATGGGATGACGGCGACGCCTGCGGTGCCGACGCCTGTGCCATCGATGCCGGAGGAGCCAATAGCAGCGATGATCTTGAAGATGTCATCGGTGCCGACCTCGGGGCTGGCGTGGACGATCTCGACGTCTAAGCCACTGGCCGCCTGACAGGATTGGGCAATGATCCGCAAGGGTTGTGCCCAAGCCAAGGCCTTTGAAACAACAAAGCCGCCCTTCGGGGCGGCTTTTTCATTTTGTTGTGACAATTGAGCGATCTTCACCGTCTTGTTCTCAGTGCTGAAAGAAAACTCAAGGAGACAATCAAATTCCAAATGGTGGGTGAAATGGGGG
>NZ_JBDVGB010000014.1:0-140031 GCF_039940735.1 Tateyamaria sp. | reverse complement strand
ACGCTTGGCGCGCATCCGGACTTGGGCGCTGGATTCTTCGCCGCTGACATAGACGGTTTTTAACCCGGTGCGCGCAAATTGCGCGGCGGCTTGCAACAATAGGGTGGATTTCCCGATGCCGGGATCACCGCCCACAAGAATCGCTGAAGCCGGAACCAGCCCACCGCCAAGCACACGGTCGAGTTCTTGCATTTTGGACGGGGTGCGGGGTGGGGGTGCTTCTTCGGTTGTGAGATCGCTGAGCGCGATGCCGGTGCCGCGTTTGGATCCCAACGCCTTGGCGCCGGGACCGACGGACAGCCCCGCATCTTCGGTAATGGTGTTCCATTCGCCGCAACCGTCGCAGCGTCCGGACCATTTGCTAAAGGACGCAGCGCACGCGCTACAGGTATAGGAGGGAGATTTTGCCATGGCAAAAGATGTGCCAGCCCGTTGAAACGGGGTAAAGCCCTATTCCGCGCGTTTGGGCAATTGGGTGATTTTAGACGAATCTTCGATGGTTGCGGGTGCCGCTTTGTTCATTTCGGGCAACATGGTTTCCAACTCGTCCAAAAGGCGTTCCATTTGGGTGCGGGCCACGTTTTCATCCAGTTCGATCCGATTGATCCAATTGGCAAACTCGGATTGGATCGCCTTGGCGTGTGCAAGGCGTTCATTGAACCGATCCACCTCGAATTGGCGTTCTTTAAGGAACGAGCGGGCGCGTTGAACACGGTCGTCTGAATAGGCCTCGGCCAGATCACGGCTGACGTGAGACATTTTGGCCGCTAGGTTCAACAGCTCAGGTTCTAAAACGCCCAAATCAGGGTGGTCACGCATGAAATCCAAACGGTCGCGCATGTCTTCAAACGCGTCATTGGTGCGAAACACGCCTTCGCGGTCGGCGGCATGGGCGGCGTGATAGGCGCGAGTGACGTCATTTACACCCAGCTCAAAGCGGCGGTGCGATTCTTCGAGCCGCAACATCCGCCAGTTGGAAGGCAGGAAAAAGCACAAGGCGAGGGCAAAGATGGTAAGACCAACTTGGGCGTAGATACCTGCTTCGGGGACGGCAGCCCCGTTCCATTCAAGGGGCAGTGTGACCCAAGGGATCACGTCAAAGGCGGCAAGCGTCGTGCCGACCAAAAGCGCCAAAGCGAGCACAACAAAGCTAACCAGCGCGGCGCGTTGCATGATAATTACAAAGACACGAAGCGCCTTACTGATATAGGTCACAGGCCTTCCCCCAGAAGACAATTGGTAAATGCGAGGTTAACGCAGACACTACGGCTTCTATGTGTTGTGTCACAATGAAAAATTGTATTACTCCCCCAAATCATTGAAAATGTTGCTGAATGCTCCGTTTATTGTTTCGGATTTCGCAGCAGTCTATGGGGGCGATGGTGATTGTTCAGTACGCCAGCTGACCCAGATCGAGATGAGGATGCAGGCCGTAAAAAGATACAGCCCCCAAGCGGTTTCGAGTCGCCCGATGCCGATGCCTTTTGCGATCGTTATGTAGAGTGCGATCAGAAAAATGTCTGCCATCGCAAGCTTGCCGAGGATTGCAAGAACGGGGCCCGCGCGCGGGCTAAGCAGACGCCAATGGATCAGCGCTAGGGTGATGGTTTTGAGGTAGGGTGCAAGCAGCGCAAAGACCGCGACAACAATCGCCAGGAAGATGTCAGTCCCCCAGAGTGATTGCAGCCCCGTCATCACAGAGATTTCTTTGAGATTGAAGAGTGGCAAGAGCCCGGCGCGCATCAGTGGTGCAAACCACGAGAGCGGAAAGAGGATGAGGAGGGAAAGGTTTATCCAACGGTGCATGTTTGATGTGTCGGTGGTTGGTTCTGTTTGCTTACGCAAAGGCGCCCACCCACCGACCCTTTATCTGACGGCCTCGATTGGTCCTGTCGCGCGGCCATGGATGAATTGATCGACATAAGGATCGCCCGCCGTGTCCATATCGCCCACAGGTCCGGTCCAGCGGATTTTACCGGCGTGCAGCATGGCAACGTGATCTGCGATCGTGCGCACGGATGACATATCGTGCGTGATTGTCATGGTGGTTGCGCCCATTTCGGTGACGATCTCGCGGATCAGGTCGTTGATGACGCCCGCCATGATCGGATCAAGCCCTGTAGTGGGTTCGTCAAAAAAGATGATTTCAGGATCGGCGGCAATGGCGCGCGCAAGGCCGACACGCTTTTGCATGCCGCCGGAGAGTTCTGCGGGAAGGCGGTCAGCCACGTCTGCGGTCAGCCCGACCCGGCGCAGCTTTTCGATGGCGATGTCGCGGGCTTCTTCGCGGGGTTTGGCAAGCGAGCCGCGCAGCAGGCGGAAGGCGACGTTTTGCCAGACGGGCAATGAGTCAAAGAGTGCAGCCCCTTGGAACAGCATTCCGAACCGCGCGAGGAACGCGTCACGGTCTGCTTTCGTCACGTCGGTGTCGTCGACGGTGATTGTGCCTTTGTCTGGCGTGACAAGCCCTAGCACGGATTTGATCGCCACAGATTTGCCAGTGCCGGAACCGCCGATGATCACCATAGACGTGCCTTTGGCCACGTGCAGGTTCACCCCGCGCAGGACGTGGTTATTGCCAAACGATTTGTGCACGTCGTCGAGTGTGATCATGAGGCCGCGCCCGTTGTGGGTTTATGTGCGAGTATTTTTAAGAACAATGAAATGGAATGTGTCATAGTGAAAAGAACACCCCTGTGAGCACGAAGTTCGCGGCAAGGATGAGGACGGCTGCGGCCTCAACAGACCCTTTGGTC
The DNA here is from genome assembly GCF_039940735.1 of Tateyamaria sp. Classification (GTDB taxonomy): domain Bacteria; phylum Pseudomonadota; class Alphaproteobacteria; order Rhodobacterales; family Rhodobacteraceae; genus Tateyamaria. The sequence continues at coordinate 137,275 of NZ_JBDVGB010000014.1, read as the reverse complement.
GCGCGTCCGACGCCTTGGGCACCGCGCCCTGAGTTCATGCCGAAATAGCATCCCATAAGTGCTGCAATCCAGCCAAAGACGGCGCCTTTGGCAAGTGAGGATGTGATGTCGCGCAATTGCAGGAAGTCGACGGTGTTTTGGACATAGGCTGCGGCGTTGAAGCCTAATGTGCCTGTGGCCACGGCATAGCCGCCAAAGATTCCGATGATATCACCTACGCCCACCAGAATTGGGACAACTAGCGTCGCGGCGAGCACGCGCGGTGCGGTCAGGTACTTCATGGGGTGTGTCGAGAGCGTGACCAGCGCGTCGATTTGTTCCGTGACCTTCATCGTCGCGATTTCAGCGGCGATGGAAGATGTCACACGGGCAGCAATCATTAAACCAACGAGGACGGGGCCCAATTCGCGCACCATGCCGATTGCGACAATTTGGGGGACCACGGCCTCGGCATTGAAGCGCGCACCACCTGCATAGATTTGTAGGGCCAGCGCGCCGCCGGTGAAGATGGCGGTTAAGCCGACAACGGGAAGGGACAGCCAACCGATGTTCAACAGTGCGAGGCCAAATTCGCGCGGATAAAATGGCGGGCGGATCATGTGGCTGAGTGTGGCGCCTGCAAATTGGCTGACCCGGCCAATGGCGGCCAATATGCCAAGTACGACGCGCCCGATGGCGGCAAGCCAGTTCATTCGCTGAACACCCGTTCGTAGCGCAGGCCTAGTTGGGTCAGGATTTCATAACCGATTGTTCCTGCGGCGGCGGCCACAGTGTCGATCGATTGGTGCCGCCCCATCAGTTGCAGATGTGACGGGTCATGGCCAAGCGTGGTGATGTCAGCGGTGATCAAATCCATCGACACGCGGCCCACAACGGGGCAAGGCACATCGCCCGCATAAAGCGTGGCGCGTGGCCCCATCGCGCGGATCAACCCGTCGGCGTAGCCCCCCGATATGGTCGCGATTCGCGAGGCGCGAGGGGCGGTCCAACTGTTGGCATAACCTACGGATTCTCCGACCGCGACGTCGCGCACTTGGATCACGGGCAGATCAAGGGTGACAACGGGCTCGGCTTCGATAAAGGGCAGGCCGCCGTACAGGCCGACACCGGGGCGGGTCATGTCGAAATGATAATCCGTGCCCAGCATCGTACCGCCCGTCGCCGCAAGTGAACGAGGGATGTCGAGCCCATCAGTCATCTCGTGAAAGGCGCCAAGTTGCTGCGCATTCATCGGGTGATCGGGTTCATCTGAGCAGGCCAGATGCGACATCAACATAACCGGCCCTTGCGCGATTGCGATGTCACGAACGGCGGACCATTCGCCGGGTTCCATGCCAAGACGGTTCATGCCGCTATCAAGTTGGATGCCAAAAGGCGCACCCGGCAAGGCTTCGACGTGGCGCAACATTTGATCGACGGAGTTCAGCAGGGGCGTCAGCGCGGCATCCCGAATGGCCCCGGTGTCGCCGTCCATATGGCCAGAAAAAACGTAAATAACGGGGCCGTTGCCGATGGCGGCGCGTAGTGTCGCACCTTCGGCGGCAGTGGCGACAAAAAAGTTGCGCACGCCCGCACGCACCAAGGCACGCCCCACAACAGGGGCGCCAAGGCCGTATCCATTGGCCTTGACCACCGCACCTGTTTCGCAGGTGCTGGTGGCATCAAGGGCCTGCCAATTGCGCACGATAGCGCCAAGATCGATGGAAAGGGTCGCAGTTGTCATAAAAGCCTTAATGGCGTGCAGCGGGATGGGGTCAAGGGGGAATTGGCGGCATTAAGGTCCCGTTGCCAGCCTTAACGTTTCAAAAAGGTTGGGTCGCCAGATCAGGGGTAGGCGAATAAGCTTTGATTTCGTTGCCAGATTTCTTCGCCAATGTTGCAATTATAGGGGGCTGAGGTTTGGGCGCGCCAAATCCGTTCTTGGGGGCGGTCCGCGATTTCGAGCACCAGTTTGCGCCGCACGGCGTCTTCGAATTCGGCCCAGTCGGTGACAGGCAGAACAAAGGCTCCGGTGCCGCCGATGACGCAAGCGGTATAATAGGCATCCAGATCGTCGATATTGTAGCGCGCGGTGAATGAATCGTCTTGGGTCATCAAGGGCAGGCCGTTGATGGTGATGCCGCGCGCCAAAACGCGATCACGGGCCTGCGTGATGAGGCCGCCCATATTATTGGGGCCATCGCCAGACACATCGATGACACGGCGCAAGCCATTGAATGCATTGGTTTCAACCGATTGGGCCGCGTAATCGAGCACCCCGGTGATAGAGGTACGGCGCAGGGCGTCTTGGACATGGGCGGTGATGGATGTTGCGATGCGAGCGCCAGTCTCTGGGCCGTCAAGGATGGTCCATGGAACAACGACGCGCTGGCTATCGGCCCCCGCCCATTCCACATAGGTGACGGCAATGCGCCCAAGTAAGCCGGCAGCAAGGGCGGTTTGGACCTCGTCGCTGACCAGCGCGGCGGCGTAACCACGGCGTTGAATTTCCAGCTCGAATGGCTGCATGGAGCGGCTGACGTCAACGGCTAAAAACAGCTCGACGTCGACCTCCGTGCGCTCTTGAGCGTGGGCGGGCAAGGCGCAGATCAGCAGCAATATGGCAAAGCGCAACATCGCAGCATTGGGCCAGAGCGGCGGGTTTCTGTCCACTAAAACCGCAATCCGTGCTGCCTTTGTGCGATCACGATTGAGGGATTGCCCAGCGATCCACAGATTTTCAGCGCGATGACGCTCAAATGCGGCGGTGTTTAGAACCCAACGTCGCCGCCACCGCCGCTGCCACCATCTTGCTGCCATGCCTGAACCAAGTTGCCAAAGCGGGTAAAGCGCCCCTCAAAGGACAGATCGACAGTGCCAATGGGGCCGTGGCGTTGCTTGCCGATGATGACTTCGGCGCGGCCATGCAGGCGCTCCATCTCTTCTTGCCATCTTCCCATGGCTTCCAGATCGTGATCGCCGGGCTTTTCGCGTTCTTTGTAGTATTCCTCGCGGAACACGAACATAACCACGTCGGCGTCTTGTTCGATCGATCCTGATTCACGCAAATCCGACAGTTGTGGGCGTTTATCTTCGCGGTTTTCCACCTGACGCGACAGCTGGGACAGCGCGATGACGGGGATTTGCAGTTCTTTGGCGATCGCCTTGAGGCCCATTGAGATTTCGCCGATTTCCTGCACCCGGTTTTCTGCGACACCGCGCACCAGTTGCAAATAATCGACGATCACAACATCCAACCCATGGGTGCGTTTCAGGCGACGGGCGCGGGCGGCCAATTGGGCAATGGGGATGGCGGCTGTGTCGTCGATGAAAAGCGGGCAGGCTTCTAGCGCTTTGGCGGCATCGACAAAGCGGCGGAATTCCGGCTCGGTCATATCACCGCGCCGGATTTGTTCGCTGGGCACTTCTGAAGCTTCGGACAAGATCCGTGCGGCCAGCTGTTCGGCGCTCATTTCCAACGAAAAGAAGCCGACAACGCCGCCCTCAATCGCGCCTTCGGTGCCGTCAGGTTTGATGCCGCGTTTGTATTTCTTGGCGATGTTAAAGGCGATGTTGGTGGCTAGGGAAGTTTTGCCCATCGATGGGCGTCCCGCGAGGATCAAAAGGTCAGAGGAGTGCAGTCCACCCAGCTTTTTGTCCATGTCATTGAGGCCGGTCGAGATGCCAGCAAGGCCGCCTTCGCGCTGATAAGCGGCATTTGCGACATTAACAGCGTCCGTTACTGCCTTGAGAAAGCTTTGAAAGCCGCCCTCGGCCGTTCCTTGTTCGGCCAGTTTATAAAGCGCCTGTTCAGCTTCAACGATCTGTTCTTTGGGTTCGTTTGAAACATCAACTTTGGCAGCCTTGGCCGAGATGTCGCGCCCCAGTTGGATCAGATCACGCCGCACAGCCAGATCATAGATGATCTGCGCATAATCGCGCACCGCATAAGCACTGATTGCCGCCCCTGCGAGGCGGGCAAGGTATGCGGGCCCGCCAAGTTCCTTGAGGCCCTCGTCGTCTTCCATGAACGCCTTAAGGGTGACGGGGCTGGCCAGATTGTTTTTCGCGATGCGGGCGGACGAGATTTCGAAAATGCGAGCGTGCACCGGATCATAAAAATGGCTGGGGCCGATGATGGCCGCGACCCGGTCATAGATATCGTTGTTGGTCAGGATCGCGCCCAAAAGCTGTTGTTCCGCTTCAGTCGAGTGCGGCATGGTATCGGCGTCTTGCACTGCAACACCGGTTGGATTGATTGCTGCAATCTCGTTCATAGCGCCGTTCCTTGCTTTGTTGTCTTAAGTGCCTGTTAACGTGATGAAGTGGCACAGCGTGGGGTGCCCGGCTATCTGGAAAAAACCGGGGACAAGCCTGTGGAGAAGTGTGTCTACCCCGAAAAACTTGACCATATGTAGTATAATTCAAAGGTGTTGTCACCACATCGTGCACGCGCTGGGCCGCCGAATCGTCTTATGCACAGACCTTCCACAAGGGGGTTACCCACAGATTCCTTGAACCTGCACACAGCTTGTCCACAGGATGCAAAAGTGACCGGACGTTTGTGACTAAATGGTCGTCAGCGGGTTAGGTGCGCGCGGCTTGCCAAGCGCGGGGGTCATTCAGGAAGTCTTCGACCCCGTCCAGCGTTGCAGTATCGAACGCGCCCGATGCTTTGGCTTCGGCCAACACATCCCACCATGTGCACAGGTAGTGCAGCCCGACGCCGTGATCGCCCAGCGTCTTTTCTGTTTCAGGGAAGATGCCGTAGTAAAAGATGACAGCCGTGTGCCCGCAGTTGGCGCCGGTTTCGCGGATCGCATCCACAAAACTGAGTTTTGAGCCGCCATCGGTGGTCAAATCCTCGACCAGCAGCACATTTTGACCTTCGGACATGTCGCCTTCGATGCGGGCATTGCGCCCGTAGCCTTTGGGTTTTTTGCGCACATATGTCATGGGCAGGGCCATGCGTTCGGCGACCAGCGCGGCAAAGGGGATGCCTGCGGTTTCGCCGCCAGCGATGTTGTCGAACGCTTCGAACCCAACGTTTCGCATTACGGTCACGGTTAAGAAATCCATCAGCGTGCTGCGAATGCGCGGGTGTGAGATCAGCTTGCGACAGTCAATATAGGTTGGGCTGGGCAGGCCTGATGACAGGGTGAATGGTTCAGCCGCGTTGAAGTGCACCGCGTTGATTTCCAGCAGCATCCGCGCGGTCAGGCGGGCCATTTCTTGGGGTGTGGGATAGCTGGTTGGGATCATGGTGCTTTGCTTTCGGACGTTTGCGCGGGAGGAGGGTCTTGGAGCCTCCGGCGGGAGTTTATTTGGCAAGATGAAGATGGATCAGTTTGCGGACCATTCGAGTGGGAAGCCGGGATCGAAGACGGTGACTGGGCCTTCTTCAGTGTCGACGTGGGTCGGCATTGTGCTTGGGGTTTTGGTCAATGTGATTGTCGTTTCGTTCACGGGCAGACCATAAAAGTTGGGGCCATTGCGCGACGTAAAGGTCTCTAAGCGGTCAAGGGCCGCGTCTTCTTCGAACACTTGGGCAAGGATCGCCATGGTGTTGGGGGCGGTGAAGCAGCCCGCACAGCCACAAGGCAGCAGTTTATTTGCATCTGTATGCGGCGCGCTGTCGGTGCCAAGGAAAAACCGTGCTTCGCCAAATGTGGCTGCGTGGCGTAATGCGAGGCGGTGCTCTTCACGTTTGGCGACGGGCAGGCAATAGTAGTGCGGTTTGATCCCACCGGCCAGGATGTGGTTGCGGTTGATCACAAGGTGATGCGTGGTGATTGTCGCACCCAACGTGTCGTCTTGAGCACGGGCATAATCAACCGCGTTTGACGTTGTTATATGTTCCATCACCACGCGCAGGCCGGGTGTGGCGCGTCGCAATGGATCAAGCACACGGTCGATAAACACGGCTTCGCGGTCAAAAATGTCAACGTCACCGTCGGTCACTTCGCCGTGGACGCAAAGTGGCAGGCCAATATTGGCCATGCGGTCGAGTGTATCCCGGATTTTCCCAAAATCCGCCACTCCTGAGGCAGAGTTGGTCGTTGCCCCCGCAGGGTACAATTTGACCGCTTTGACCAATCCGCTTGCATGGGCGGCTTCAACATCATCTGGATCCGTGTCTTCGGTCAGATACAGGGTCATCAGCGGCGCGAAATCCATGCCTTCTGGCAGTGCTGCAAGGATGCGGTCACGATAGGCCAAGGCCTGCGCGCCGGTCACAACGGGCGGCACCAGATTGGGCATGATGATCGCGCGGGCAAAATGCTGTGCGGTATGGGGAAGAACGGCGCGCATCATTGCGCCGTCACGCAAGTGCAGGTGCCAGTCGTCGGGGCGGGCAATGGTCAATGATGTCATGGCCTGCGCGGTAGCACGGAGCGCGGGGCGGTTTCTAGCCCTCGTCGTCTTGTTCGTTGCTGATTTCGCCCTTGTTGCCCTGCATTGCGCGCAAAGCGTCAATTTCAGACAGGCGGCGCTGGAAACGTGGGGCCTTCATACGCGCGGTCACGCTTTGGGCCAACATATAGGTCAGGTCGGTACGTTCTGCGCTATCAAGAGCTGCCATGACGCGGCGCAGATATCCGGGATAGGTGCGGCGTTGGCGGTATAGTTTTGCCAGATCAGCGTCGTCCAAAGAACCATCTGCGGCCTTTTCCAACAGGGGCAGTAGAATGCGCATTTCGAGCATGTCGCTTTGGATCGCATCGCCCATGTTGCGCATGCGAAACTGAGTGACGCCCGCACGTGTAAACAAGGCGGCGTGCATCGCGTCTAGATGTTCAACGGGATCATAAAACACATAGGCGCGGTCGCAGGCATCCAACATATCGGGCGCATAGCCATAGCGAGAGGTGAAATCCACGCGCCGTTTTTCAACAAACCGATCGTCCCATTCCGCCACTCGCGGATCAAGGGTCGCTTGAGGTTGAATCGCTACGACCCGCGCGCCGGGTGACGCCACAGAAAACGCAGCAGCGCCATAACCACAAGGGCCTGCGCCGTAAAACAGGACGTTTTCAAAATTGTCAAAGAAGCCGTCGTCGATCATCCGGTCAAACAACCCAAAAACATGACGATCTCGGAACCAGGTGTCTCCGTCTGACGCAATTAACAGATGCGACCAGCCGTGTTCGCGTACCAGTTTCCAGCCCAGCGGTTCGCTATCTTCGGAGAGGGCACGCATGCCTTGCACCGTTTCAAACGTCACAATCAGCGTATCGCCGCGCCGGACATGGGCTGCGAAATGCTTGCCCCCAAGTGGCTGGAAGAAACCGTTTTCTTCGGCGACACCCGCCAAGCGGTTCAGCCATTCTGCCTTGGGCAAATCGGCAATATCTGGATCAAAGGACACATTGATATCCTGCATAACATAACCTCACAGTCTCGCTGTTTTTGATGCGAGTTTGGGCCAAGTTAGGCAGGCATTACGGCAGAATTAAGAAAAATTTGCGCGACTATTGCGCCTTCGCGCGGGCCTTATTTGCGTACATAGTCATAAACCGGGCGGCCTTTGGGGGCACAGGGCGCGTCGGCGGCGTCATCAAAAGGCGGCCAAACAGGGCGCGAAACGGTTCTTGTTCCATCAAGGCATCAAAGCGGTCTTTACGCCAAGCCACAGCTTTTTGGTGCAGCGCGTTCAAGGTCGCGTCATTGCGCAGTTTTGCCCACTCGGCATCGCGGGCCGTGTCATAGCGGCGGATCGTCGTGTCTTGATCGCTGCAAAAATTCCTCTCGACCCAGTAATCCACACCCAAAAGGTCGTCTGAATGCACTGCGCGCCCGCGATCGGCCTTGAGAACGTAGCTTTCCATCGCGCCAAGCGGGTAATGGTTGATCTGGGCAATCCCATAATTGGGCTGGCCGAAATTAGAAAAAATCCGCTTCGTCTTAAATTGATCGCTTAAAATGCGCCCATGACTGTCATACCACATGGCGCGGTCAATCTTGTCTTTGTCGGGGCTGCGTGGGCGATGCACGCCTGGTTTTTTATATGTGCCGTCATTCAGGTAAAGCGTTTTGAACATTGAGGCGCGCCAGGGCCAGTATAGCACGTCAGGTGCGGCGTGATCGAACACGTCGGTGACGGGCGCGTCCTGAAAACGGACCTGACCATTGTTGCCAAACATGCGCCATGTCAGGGCGATTGCGGTGGCTTTGGGCAGGGCGGTGTGAAGATCGCCTAGGGTGCCGTCTCCGGCGTGGATGTTCACGAATTCGTCCACGTCTAGTGGTAAAATCCAGTCGGCGTCTTTGACCAGATCCATCTTGGCGGCCTGTTTCAAAGCGGTAAATTGGATGCCACCCTGATCATAGGGCCCATCATTGCGTACATGTGTCACGCCGCCCAAATCGGCCAAACGGTCAAGCATGGCGTCAGTACCATCGTTGCAATCGTTTGAAAAGACAAGGAAATGATCGAACCCGACCGCGCGGTGATGGGCCAGCCATTCCAAAAGAAAGGCGGCCTCGTTGCGCACGCACAGGATGGCAAGGTGGTTCACTCGGCTGAAAACCCGACAATGCGACCCGCACTTATTCGCGGATCATAGGCAAGGTTGGCCTGACCCATCGCCTTGAACAATCCCATCATCCCGTCATGCCCGATATGGCTGGGGTGCAGTTTGACGACGACTTGGCGCACGCCTTTAAGGGGCATGTCGTCGAACAGATCGGCCTCGCCGCCTTCGATGTCGCAGATCACGACGGTGGGTTTGTGTGCGTTGGTTGCGGTCTTGACGTTTATCATGTCGACTTGGATTTCTGTGCCGTCTCCGCCTTCTTGGGCGAGCAGCGAAGACCCGGCAAAGGGCGCGCGCACATAGAATGGCACAGAAGATTTCCGCTTGCCCAAGACGGCGTGGGTCAACGTCACATTCGAGATGCCGTTGGTGGCCAGCATGGCCTCGGCATAGGTGAGAAGGTTGGGGTTGCCGTCATAGCCAAAAATCGCCTCAACATTGCGTCGTTTTGCGATCATGCCAGCCACGAAACCTAAACCGCACCCCAAATCAAGGACTCGATCATCTGCACGCGTGGCCTTGAGGGCCGCGGCCGTTAGGTCTTTTTCGTAATCACCCGAACGCAAAAGTCCGCGCACTTTGCCGGTAAGATAGGTGCCGTCTTTGGGAAATTTCAGAGCACGGGATTTGATTGTGCCTGTGGGGTCAATGTTGTTGCCACCGTCCATCTCAGCTCTCCATATCGAGGGCGAGGGCATAGGCCACCCGCTCGGTTTCGGTCAGTTTGACTTTGAGCGCCTGATTAAGCAGGTCTTTGAATTCCGGATTTTCGTGCAATTCGTCTGCTTTGGCGCGGTGCCACGCCAGCCCTGTTTCATGCCATCCGCGCAGTAGGTCATCCGACATCAGCCGATCGTATTCGGCCTTAAGGCGGGGGACGTTGCGTTTGATGGTGATGTCGCGAAAATCGGACCAGTCCATGCGGATCCAATAGTTGATCCCGATAGATCGATCGACATGCAGTGCGCGCCCGCGCTGCCGCTTGATCAGGAAGCTTTCGGCAGAGCGCAAAGCATAATGATTGAGTTGCAAGAGGTCATAGCCAATTGATTTTTTCGAACTTCTCCAGCCGTTTTCGGCCACTTCTTTGGTCATATCCTTGCCAGAACCATTCACCCAAGCCACTTTGTCTTTTTTGCCGGGCTTTAGCTTGTTGGGGCGGTGGCAACTGATTTTTTCATAGGCACCGATGTTTTTGAACATCGTTTTGAAACCCCAAACCGTGTGCGGTTTCGGGCAGAATTTAGGCGCGCAATGATCGAATTGATCGACGACAAATTCATCCGCCAAATCCGTCACGCCGTTGTGCCCAAACAGCCGCCATGTCATCGCGACATTGGTGGCATCTGGTACCGCGTCAAAGAAGTCCTGCAGGGTGCCATTGCCCGTGCGTACGTTCATGAACTCATCCACGTCGATATGGATAATCCAATCAGCGTTTTTGATCAGCGGTTCCTTGAGCGACTGGTTCAGCGCGTATTGCTGCGGGGAATTGCCTTTCCATCCATCGTTGCTGCGGTGTTGCAGGACGCCCATGTCTTGCAACCGGTCAAGAAGCTCGGATGTCCCGTCTTCGCAGCCATTTGTGTAAATCAGGAAATTGTCGACACCCATGGCGCGGTGATAGGCGACCCATTCAATAATATATGGGCCTTCGTTTTTCATGCAGCCGACGATGACGTTGCCGCTGGACCCTTTGGGCAATGTGCGCGGTTGAATGGGCGTATAGGGGGGGGCGGATTCTTCTTCGTTGACTGAGCCAAGTTTGTTGTGCGGCGCAAAAGAAGAGGTGCGCAGTTTTTCGAAATTCTGCACGGCGAGTGGGGGTAACAACGCGCGCGCAACATCCGTCAGCCCATCATCGTTCGAAGGGGTGTCGGCAACCGGCAGGGGCGTCCCACCGATACGGGCGAGGTCTGCGGCCTTTGTTTTGCGTTCTTCTTGCGTGGCCTTGTCGATGCGCCACATAAAACCAAGCAGGTATTGGCTGGCGCGGAATCCCAGGGTTGGGTCCGCTTCGGTCCAGGCTTTCTTGGCGCGCGGTGCTTTGAACAGGTCTTTGGGCAGGTCGTGCGCAACTTGCAGGGCTTTATTCTGTGTCGCAAACGTTTTCGAGATTGCAGACAGCGATGCTGGATCAATGGCGTCGCCTTCGATCGCCACTTCATTCACAAAAGAGCGCCACAACTGTCGCGGGAGGATGCGCTTTTCGCTGTTTAAAACTTGTAGGATCAGCGCATTTAATTGGCGGCCGCGTGCCATCCACGCGGCGGATGAAGGTGCGGGAACGTTTTCGGACGATGCTTTGCCAATCGCGCCTTTGATGTCGAAACAGGCGCGCAATTCATCTGTCACGGTTTCTGCAGCGAACGCTTCGGCGTCATAGGCACGGAAACGCAATGCGCCGTCGCCAAAGACGGCATTCCAATGCGCCTCAAGCGCTGTGTAATCCAGCCAAAACGGCGCGCCTTGGTTTTCCAAGAAAACCCCGGCCTGCGCGTTGGTTTCGGGGGCTTGGGCCAATGCGTCGGCCCACCATGTTTTTGACCCGGCCAAGGACAGTTCTTGATCCAACGGTGTGCCGCGCCCTTCCATGATCTGTTCGGCGTATTGGCGCGTCAGCAGGCGGGCGGGTTCATCAATGTGGGCCACAATGCGGATATCATCCGAAAGCGGTGTAAGCACCGCCTTTAGGGTTTCCAGTTCAGACTTTGCCGCTAACGACACCCCAAGTTGAGACGCCGAAAGGATCAGGTGATCGGGGCTGTGTTGCGCGACCTCGTTGGTCAAATCACTGATGAGGGTATCGCGCAGAACCTGTTGTTTGTCCCCGGTAATATAGCCACGGTTGTAGCGCAGCGGGTCGATGTGATCAGGGTCGGTGACGGCCATATAAAGGCGGGTGTGGTTCTTGTTGCCGGGGCTGCGTGCATACAGAACGCCCTTGGATATCAACTGATCGCGTTTGGAGGCGAGCACGGATTGCAAACGGTCCGCACCGACCTGTTCCAGCCCGATATGTAAGTGGATTATCATCACGCAACCTCGTTCAACTTGTTCACATTACTTTTGCCCCACCAATTCACCGGAAATTCCAGAAAACCGCTGATTAGATCGCGGGCGGCGGGGTCGGCCACGTCATACTCAAGAAAATCGTCATCACTGCGAAAGATGTTGCGCAAAAACGCGTAGTGGGCGTTGATCCATTGCACGCGTTCGCCGCTGGTTTCGCCATAGCCTTCGGGCAGGCCAGGCACAGACGCCAAAGGCAAGCGCGCAGAACCAAGGTCCGACCAAGCCAGCATGGATTGCGAAATTTGGAACGCATCGCGCCCGGACGCCAAAAATTTGACGCCAGGATGATGCGCCTTGATCGCCATAATCAGTCCAAAATCCATTTGCGGCCAGACAGAGCGTCCTTCGCGCAGCACGCTCATTTCGGAAATCGCATCAAATTCAGTGAGATACGCGCCGGGGTCGCCAGTTTCATAATACCCGCGATAAAGCAGGTCGGCGGCATAGACCCCATGCAGTTCCGTATTGTCAGTCTGTTTGCTGCGGATTTTGTGGTCAACCACACGGCACCCGGCACGGCGGAGCGCGCGCGCAAGCGTCGTGGTGCCGGTTTTTGGCAAGCCAAGATTGACGACACGCAATTTCATTTCGCAGGCTCCAGTAGACCCAATTCGATCAACATCGCCTCTTCTTGGGGGGGCAGGGTAGAGGCCGCGCGCAATTGCGCCTGCATGTCTTGATATTCGGGTTGGCCCATTAATTCATCGCGTTTGGCCACGTGGGCCTTTACGGAAGCGTCGTGCAGGGCCTTGATTTTTTTGTCTTTCTTTAACTCGACAAGAGCCGCTTTCAGATTCGGCAGGTAGCGCTGGATTGACGTGTCTTCCCATGCTGGATCATTGCGCTCGCGCCAATAGGTGTCGTCAAAAGCGCGATTTTCGCGGTTCACATCGCCCCGGTCGTTCTTGACCAAATAGCTGTCGAGGCTGCGTAGGGCATAGTGGTTCAATGTGGCAAATGCGCGGGCTCCGTTTGCGGGAAAGCGGCGAATGCGGCGTGGATTGGCTGCGATCAGAAACTTGTGCGGCACCTTGCGCCCCGACCCATCGGCCCATTCTGGGCGCGCTTTTCCTTTTTGAAACGGGCGGTGGGCGCCGTAATATTGCAGTGGGAAATCATGTCGGACCAGTGATTTAACCTCGATGGCGGATTCGCCGCACCACATGTCAGGGTTATGCGATCGCGTAAATTGGCCAATCACTGGCGCGTCTTTGAACGTCTCAATGCCGTCGTTGGCAAAAAACTGAAAGTTCACAGAAATCGCCTGCGGATCACCGCATGCGTCAATCAGAGCAGGGATCGTGTGATCGCCCACATGGATGTTCAGGAACTCGTCCACATCCGCAATCCACACCCAATCGGCATTGATCACGATATCCTGTTTGCGCGCATCTTTCAGCGCTTCCATCTGGTAGTTGCGTCCCTCAGCGGGGTTGGGCAGGTGCTGGCACAGGCCGCGATCCGCCAATGCGTCAAGCAGTGCGTCGGTGCCATCTGAGCAATCGTTAGAATAGAACAAATGATCGGTGACGCCGATCAATTGGTTGAACGCAATCCATTCCAAAAGGAATGGACCTTCGTTTTTCACGCAAGTTACAGCCGTGACGCGCATGCGCATTCCGCCTTTTTTATGGGGTCCATTGCCCGCCGCCTCTGTCCCGGGTTCAGGTGCTGTGATGCCCTAAACCTCTTGTTCTATGGTGAACGCAAGCTTGCGTTTCGTTGCGCGCATCATGGCATCTGCAACGAATCACGTCAATGTTAAGCCCATTGTCGCCCTTGACGGCACCGATCAGCAGTGCAGTTTGGAAACACACGACGCAAAGGACCCCTGATGCCTGACCTTTCTGCCCCGACATCTTCCATCGATTCCGTCCAAAAGATGTTGAACGATCAAGGCTATGTGTGCGACCGCGCGCTTGGCACGATTGTATTTCTAAGTTTGAAACTGGGACGCCCCTTGTTCCTTGAGGGCGAGGCCGGTGTCGGCAAAACTGAGATCGCCAAGGCGTTGGCCGCTGCATTGGGGCGCCGCTTGATCCGCTTGCAGTGTTACGAGGGGCTTGATGCCTCCAGTGCGGTCTATGAGTGGAATTTTCCGGCCCAAATGGTGGCGATCCGTGCTGCAGAAGCGGCAGGCGGGTTGGACCGCAAGGCACTGCAAGCCGATTTGTTCTCGGATGACTTTCTGATCAAACGCCCGTTGCTTGAGGCGATGCAACCGGACGAAAACGGAGCGCCCGTGCTTTTGATCGATGAACTTGATCGCACGGATGAGCCCTTTGAAGCGTTTTTACTTGAGGCGCTGAGCGATTTCCAAGTGACCATTCCAGAGCTCGGGACCATCAAAGCCCCAGAAGCGCCGATTGTCATTCTGACCTCAAATCGGACCCGTGAAGTCCATGACGCACTGAAACGACGGTGTCTGTATCATTGGGTCGATTATCCAAAATTTGACCGCGAAATGGAAATTCTGACGGCCCGGGCGCCAGAAGCAGGGGCCGCGCTTAGTCGCGAGGTCGTCGCCTTTGTACAACGGCTGCGCACCGAGGATCTGTTCAAAAAACCGGGCGTGGCGGAAACCATTGATTGGGCCAAATGCCTGCTGGCTTTGGATGCGCTGACGCTAAGCCCGGAAGTGATCGCTGACACTTTGGGTGCGGTTCTAAAATATCAGGATGACATCCAAAAACTGCAAGGTTCAGAAGCCAAACGCATTTTGGACGAAGCCAAAGCCTCTCTCGAACCGACTTAATCCACCTTCATCTTGCCAGGTAAACTCCGGGGGTCCGGGGGCTGGCCCCCGGGAACATATGCCAGAATACGCACCGATTGATCTGCCGGATAACCCAAAACTCGTGGGCAACATTACCCATTTCGCAAGGGCCCTGCGCCGGGCGGGGGTGCCTATTGGCCCTGGGCGATTGGTCGATGCAATTCAAGCAGTTGCGGCGGCGGGCTTTACCGAAAAGCGCGATTTTTATTGGACGTTGCACGCTTGTTTCGTGTCACGCCCTGAACATCGTGCAGTATTTGCACAGCTCTTTCGCCTTTATTGGCGCGATCCGCGTTACCTAGAACATATGATGGCCGCGATGTTGCCCGCAGTCCGAGGCGTGCAAGAAGATCGCGGCGCGCAAGCCGCTGAAAAGCGCGCGGCTGAGGCGTTGCTAGATGGCGCGGGCATGCCCGATGCGCCAGAGCAAGAAGAAGAACAGGGCACCGAGATCGAGATTGACGCCTCATTGACCACGTCGGGTGAAGAAAAGCTAAAGAGCCTTGATTTTGAACAGATGAGCACGGCTGAAATGGCGCAGGCCAAGGCGATCTTGGCGCGTATGACTTTGCCGATCGATCCCACAGCGATGCGCCGCACTCAAGTGGCCGCTACGGGGCGCATTGATGCAGCGCGGACGTTGCGCCGTGCCATGCGCTTTGGCGGGGAAATCCGTGATCTCAAGTGGAAAACACCGAAACTGCGCTATCCCAACCTCGTGGTTCTTTGCGATATTTCGGGTTCAATGAGCCAGTATTCCCGCGTCGTACTGCATTTTCTGCACGCAGTTTCGAACGCCAAAGGGGTGGGGTGGGCGCGGGTGCATGCGTTTACCTTTGGCACGCGACTGACCAATATCACTCGACATCTTGAAACGCGGGACGTCGACGCAGCTTTGCGTGCGGCGGGGGCTGAAGCGCAAGATTGGGAAGGTGGCACGCGCATTGGGACGTGCATCGAGACCTTCAATCACGATTGGTCGCGCCGTGTGTTGGGGCAGGACGCAGTTGTGTTACTGATCACAGACGGTTTGGACCGGGATGATCCTGATGCCTTGGCCCGTCAGATGCAGCGATTGCATTTGTCTGCGCGTCGGTTGATTTGGATCAATCCATTGTTAAGATGGGATGAATTCGCGCCCAAAGCACGTGGCATTGCGGCGATGTTACCCCATGTGGACAGCTTTCGTGCAGGCCATTCTATTTCTTCGCTCGAAGACTTGGCCGCCGTGATTTCCAAACGTGATGATGTCGGCGAACGGGATCGTTTAATCCGTATGATTGGCCGCTGAGCGGGACTGTTCCGACCCTTAATCGGGTCGAAATGCGCCCGCCCACCGACCCATTTATGCGAACGTGGCGGCGAAGGTTGTTTGGTATGTTTCGCTCAGCTCGCTCAAAGAGGCCGTTGATCCGCCAATCGACACGGTATCGCCGCTGAATTTGCCGACGCTTTGCAGCGCGACGCCTGCTTGACCTGCCGCGACCATTAGTTCTTCGGCCCGGTCAAAGCTGCACGCGACCAGATAGCGCGCTTGGTCTTCGCCGAACAAGAAAGGCGTGTCGCTGCTGTCTAGGGTGACACCCACGCCACTGGCTTCGGCCAGTTCGAAGGCTGCGAGCGCCAGGCCGCCATCGCTTAGGTCTGTGCAGGCGGTAATGTTGGCGCGGTTGGCGCGGATGAAGTCACCGTTGCGTTTTTCTGCATCAAGGTCGACGGTCGGTGCGTCACCTTCGGCGCGTGCAAAGACTTCTAACAGCAGTGCGGATTGGCCCAAATGCCCGTCCGTGTCGCCGATCAAAAGCGCGACGTGACCTTCGCGTACGTCGCACCCGATGGTGTCGTCGGGGTGTGCAATTAGGCCGACAGCGCCGATGGTTGGCGTTGGCAGGATCGCTGCGCCGTCCGTTTCGTTGTAAAGTGAGACGTTGCCCGACACGATTGGCATATCAAGGGCTGCGACGGCTTCGCCGATGCCTTGGATCGCGCCGACAAGTTGGCCCATGATTTCGGATTTTTCGGGGTTTCCGAAGTTCAGATTGTCTGTGGTCGCCAAAGGTGTTGCGCCCACAGCTGTGAGGTTGCGATAGGTTTCAGCCACCGCTTGTTTGCCGCCCATGACAGGGTTGGCTTTGACATAGCGCGGCGTCACATCCGAAGTGAAGGCTAGCGATTTATCGGTGCCGTGGACCCGTACAATGCCGGCCCCAATGCCCGGTGTGCGGGCGCTGTCGGCCATGACCATGGTGTCGTATTGTTCAAACACCCATGCTTTTGAGGCGTAGTTTGGGCTGGCGAGCAGGGCTTTTAACCCGTCAATCGGATCGACGCTGACCACATCGCCCAGCGGTTCAGCAGCTGGCGTTGGCACCCATGGGCGGTCGTATTCTGGCGCGGTGGAGGCCAGTTTCGACAGCGGCAGGTCTGCTTTGGTTTCGCCGTTCAATTGTATCAGGAACCGGTCTTCGGCGATTGTTTCGCCTACGATGGCAAAATCGAGGTCCCATTTGTCGAACACGGCTTTGGCTTCGGCCTCAAGTTCGGGGCGCAGGACCATCAGCATGCGTTCTTGGGATTCGCTGAGCATCATTTCGTAAGCGGTCATGGCGGTTTCACGCACTGGCACCAATTCCAGATCAAGGCGCACGCCAAGCCCGCCCTTGTCGCCCATTTCCACGGCAGAGCAGGTGAGGCCGGCTGCCCCCATATCCTGAATGGAAATCACAGCGCCTGTTGCCATCAATTCCAAGGTCGCTTCCATCAGCCGTTTTTCGGTGAATGGGTCACCCACTTGGACTGTTGGGCGTTTTTCGTCGATGGTGTCATCAAACTCGGCCGACGCCATAGTCGCGCCGCCAACGCCGTCGCGGCCCGTTTTCGCGCCAAGGTAAACAACTGGCATGCCGACGCCTGAAGCCGCCGAATAGAAAATCTTGTCCGCATCGGCCAGACCGGCTGCGAATGCGTTCACAAGGCAGTTGCCGTTGTATGCGGGATCAAAGCGGACTTCGCCGCCCACACATGGTACGCCGAACGCATTACCATAGCCCCCAACTCCGGCCACGACGCCGTGTACAAGTTGGCGGGTCTTGGGGTGGTCTGCTTCGCCAAAGGACAGGGCGTTCATCGCAGCAATCGGGCGCGCGCCCATGGTAAAGACATCGCGCAAGATGCCACCAACACCGGTGGCCGCCCCTTGGTATGGTTCGATGTAAGACGGGTGGTTGTGGGATTCCATTTTGAACACAACGGCCTGCCCATCGCCGATGTCGACGACTCCGGCGTTTTCACCGGGTCCACAGATGACTTGGGGTCCTTCGGTTGGCAAAGTGCGCAACCATTTTTTCGAGGATTTGTAAGAACAGTGCTCGTTCCACATCGCGGAAAAAATGCCCAACTCTGTAAACGATGGGGTGCGCCCGATGATGTCGAGGATTCGCGCATATTCATCTGCGCTGAGGCCATGGGCCGCAATCAGGTCATCAGTAATTTGTGGTTCTTGCATGTGTATCGCCCCCGCCGCGCCTTTGGACCGCTCTTTAGAGCAGGCAGCGCCAAGGGGGAAGAGGGGGAGGGAGGTTCTGCCATGGTCTGCGGCAATTGGTTTTGTTTAAAGGGCATGCAAGCGCCGATTGGAACGTTTTGACCATTGATTGAGGGCAATGCCTGGGGCGTTGCTGCTCTTTGTTCGTGAACCGAAGTCGATGCCCTAAGTTCTTTTGCGTTGCAGTAGAAAAACCTCGATCTGACGCGTGCGGTCGGATGTCGAAAAGTTGGCTTTGTTCCGGACACGCTGTTTGTTGTCGGCAAGCACGAGGTCAGCGCCGCGCAGCGTTAGATTGTCAGTGATTGTTGTGACGACAACAGAGTCGCTGCGACCGCGAAAGATGGATCCTCGAAATACGCGCAGAAACATGCGGGTTTGGTCTTGGCCGATGTTAAGGCCGTTTGTGGTGCCGACATAAGCGCCATCTGATGTCAGCACGCGGATGCCGCTTTTGCCAGCGATTGCGGATATTTCGGCGGCGCTTAGCTTTGCCTGAGCAACGGCAGCAGGCAGGGCGAGCAGAGCCGCGACAGTAAGGGTCGAAAGGGTTCGTTTCAGGGGACGCATGGTTTTCATCCTTTACATGGTGCCCTGTACAGATTGGGCCATAGCCATAGAAAACAAAGGTTTCGTCACAGCTTCGTGTCGCGCGTGTCACGTTGCCTCGCGGAAATTTGGCTGCATTGTCAGTGAATAAAATGACCAGCGGTGATCAGGGGCGCGTTGTACCGCGCACATCGACATCAATCGAAGTGCGGGCCGCCCCTGTAAAGGAGTGGCCAAAAAAAAAGGCCGAGCACGAAGCTCGGCCAAGTCCAACAGGGAGGTGAAGATGGCGCATACGCGCCGTGTCTCTTCAATAGTCGAAATAAGTTTGCGTTTGCTGCATTTCAAGGCATTTTGCACAAGGTCGATGACATGCCCGCTATGCGTCTATCGCATGGCTTAGGCATTTTTCTTTGCGCGCAGCACCTTACGGTAAGCAGTGATCTCTTCTTGGACAAAGTCCCGAAAGGCCGCAATCCGCTTGGATTGGCGCAATTCCTCGGGGTAGGCGAGGAAAACAGGAATATCGACCGATTCGACCTCTGGCAAGACTTGTACAAGACGGGGATCTTCGACGCTGACATAGTCGGGGAGCACCCCGATACCAAGATCCTGAAGGGCGGCTTGCAACACCCCGAAATAGTTGTTCACGGTCAGTATGCTGCCCACTTCGTTGGTGAGCAGCGATTGGACAAGCGTGGAACTGGCGCCGACTTGTGCGGCGTGCACGCTTTGGCAGATTAGGCGATGCTCGATCAGGTCATCTAGAGAATTCGGCATTCCGTTGGCATACAGATACTTTTGCGTGGCAAATAACTGCATCTTGACCGTCATCAGACGTTTGCGGATCAAATCCGCTTGGCTTGGTTCTTTCATGCGGATTGCCACGTCAGCTTCGCGCATAGGTAGATCTAGTACGCGTTCTTCCAGCATGAGATCGACACGGATGTCGGGGTATTTTTCATATAATTTTACCAGACGGGGCGCGAGCCACAGCGTGCCAAATCCAATCGTGGTGGTCACGCGCAAATCGCCAAACACTTCTTCTTCGCTGTCGCGGATACGCGCGCTGGCCGTATCGAGACGTTTGTTCATCGAACTGGTCGCGTCGTGCAGCAATTCGCCCTGTTCCGTCAGGATAAGCCCGCGGGCATGGCGGTGGAACAATGTGGCGTTTAACGATTCCTCTAGCCCGCGAATCTGGCGAGACACGGCCGATTGGCTAAGGTTCAGCTTGTCGCCGGCATGCGTCAGGCTGCCTGCTTCGGCGACCGCGTGAAAGATGCGAAGTTTGTCCCAGTCCATTTGCACACTCGAATTCGTTACTGTTCTTGATCTTTGGCAATGGTATTCCACAGCCCATATGCCTTGTACCACAAGAATGTGATATTATCTGTATACAGGTAAGTATTTGTGACCTATTATTGTCCGAAATATATGCAAGACTGATCGCGGCGGGGGAGGCCAGCTATGAGCAAGCAACAGATTTCCTTGAATGATCGGTATAACTTGGACAAAAGCCCGGTGCTTTTGAACGGCACGCAGGCGCTGGTACGCTTAATGTTGATGCAAAAAGCGCGTGATGTTGCAGCTGGGCTGAATACCGCCGGGTTAGTGACAGGTTATCGTGGTTCACCCCTCGGGGCTGTCGATATGCAAATGACGCGCGCGGCCAAATCGTTGGCTGAGGCCGAGGTCACCTTTCAACCGGGCCTGAACGAAGATTTGGCCGCCACCGCCCTATGGGGCGCGCAACAGGCCGAGTTGCGGGGCGAGGGCAAATACGACGGTGTTTTTGGGCTTTGGTACGGCAAAGGGCCCGGCGTAGATCGGTCTGGCGATGTGATGCGCCATGCCAACATGGCTGGGTCATCTGCCAAGGGTGGCGTGTTGATGGCGATGGGGGATGACCATACGGGTGAATCCTCGACCGTGCTGCACCAATCCGAATTTGCGATGGTCGATGCCTACATGCCCGTGGTGTCACCTGCCGGTGTGCAGGAAATCATGGATTACGGCCTTTATGGCATCGCGCTTAGCCGTTTCGCAGGTGTCTGGGTTGGGCTGAAGACCATGAAAGACACGATCGAGGTCACATCAGTGGTCGATGGTGATCCGCATCGGCTTTCATTTGTGGACCCTGACTTTGCCATGCCCGAAGGCGGGCTAAACATCCGATTGATTGATGATCGCGTCGATCAAGAGGCGCGCTTGATCGATTACAAACGCTTTGCAGCTGAGGCGTTCGCCAATGCCAACAAGATGGACAAGCGGATGCACGGCAAGCCGGGAGCCAAGATCGGTTTTGTCGCGGCGGGCAAAAACTGGCTTGATTTGGTGCATGCGCTGTCGCTGCTGAACATCGACGCCGCTGAGGCAGATCGGCTTGGTATTACGACCTATAAGGTCGGTCAAACGTGGCCGCTGGACATGAAGGGCTTTAACGATTGGGCAGAGGGGCTGGATCTGATCATCGTGATTGAGGAAAAGCGCAAACTGCTTGAGGTGCAAATCAAAGAGGCCCTGTTTGACAACCGTCAGGGACGGCGTGTGTATGGCGGCACCAAGGATGGCGAGGTGTTCTTTGGCGCGAAATGGGCGCTTGATCCGGTCGAGATTGCGACCAAGCTTGGTCAGGTGTTGATCGACGAGGGGCGCAACAGCGACGGTATCGCCGCTGGTTTGCTGGTGTTGGACGAGGCGCGCCGGTCCGACAATGCCGAGGAAATTGCAGCGCGCTTGCCCTATTTTTGTTCGGGCTGTCCGCACAACTCATCCACCAAGGTACCGGATGGCAGCCGCGCTTATGCGGGCATCGGATGCCACTATATGGTGCAGTGGATGGATCGCGAGACACTGGGAAATACCCATATGGGGGCGGAAGGGGCGAATTGGATTGGTGAAGCGCCGTTTTCCACGCGCGGCCATGTGTTCCAGAACCTTGGGGACGGGACGTACAACCATTCGGGGGTGCAGGCGATCCGTGCGGCTTTGGCAGCAGGCACCACGATCACCTACAAAATCCTGTATAATGACGCCGTTGCCATGACAGGTGGGCAGGGCAATGAGGGCGGGCTTGATCCTTATCGCATCGTCAACGAGGTCCGCGCGATGGGCTGCGAAAACGTTGCAGTGGTTTATGATGATAAAGAAGACGTGGAAATCGCGCGCTTTCCTGTCGGCGTTGAAACCCATGAGCGCGCCAATTTGCAAGCTGTACAAGAACAGTTTGCAAAGACGGACGGTGTGTCAATTATCGTTTATGTGCAGACCTGTGCCGCTGAAAAACGCCGCCGCCGCAAACGCGGTACGTTCCCTGACCCGGACAAGCGCGTGTTTATCAACACGGATGTCTGCGAGGGGTGCGGCGATTGTGGGGTCCAATCCAATTGTGTGTCCATCGTTCCGGCTGAAACCGAACTGGGGCGCAAACGTGCCATCGATCAATCGAGCTGCAACAAGGATTTTTCCTGCGTCAAAGGGTTCTGTCCGTCCTTTGTAACCCTTGAGGGTGCACAGCTGAAAAAGCAGGCGACCACGACGCTGGATTTACCTGAATTGCCCAAGCCTTTGCTTCCGGCCATTCGCGGCACTTGGAATGTTGTGATCACCGGAGTGGGGGGCACGGGCGTTGTCACCATCGGCGCTGTCATGGCGCAAGCCGCCCATATCGACGGCAAAGGTGCCGGTATGATGGAGATGGCAGGCCTTGCTCAAAAGGGCGGCGCGGTTCACATCCACTGCCGCCTTGCCAATGATCCGCAAGACATCAGCGCCATTCGCGTGGCAACGGGCGAAGCTGACGCGCTGATTGGCGGTGATCTTGTTGTCAGCGCTGGGGCCAAGACGTTGGGGCTGACATCATCTGGACGCACGGGTGCAGTGGTCAACAGTCATGAAATCATCACGGGCGACTTTACGCGTGATACAGAATTTTCGTTGCCGTCGGATCGTTTGTCGCTTGCGCTTGAGGCGCGCATGCAGGGGAAGGTTGATATGTTTGACGCCTCTGACTTGGCCAAGGCGAGCCTTGGGGATTCGATCTTTTCCAACATGATGATCTTTGGAGCGGCGTGGCAGCGTGGTTTGCTGCCTTTGTCGCACGACTCGATTATGGCAGCGATTGATCTGAACGGTGCGGCTGTCGACAAAAACAAGCGTGCCTTTGACATCGGGCGCTGGGCGGTGCTGCATCCGGAGGAGGCCAAGCGGGTTTCGGAGCCGAAAGTGGTCGCTTTACCCAAGACGGTAGAAGACAAGATTACCTTTCGGGCGGATCATCTGGTCAAGTATCAAAACGCGCGCTTGGCCAAACGTTATCGCAAGTTGGTGGATGGCATCAGTGATCCGGCGCTAAAGGAAGCCGTCGCCAAAGGGTTCCACAAGTTGCTGGCCTATAAGGACGAATACGAGGTCGCGCGCCTGCATCTTGAGACCGAAACAAAAGCCCGCGAACAATTCGATGGGGATTTCACAATGAAGTTCCACCTTGCCCCGCCATTGGTCTCAAAGGACGGACCAAACGGGCGGCCACTCAAAAAGGAATATGGCCCGGGGATGATGCGCAATTTCCGTCTGTTGGCGCGGCTAAAGGGGTTGCGCGGTACGCCGTTTGATCCGTTTGGGCGCACAGAAGAACGACGCATGGAGCGTGCACTGATCAAACAATATGCCGCTGATATCACCCGCGTATTACCTTTGCTAAGCGATCGGACGCGCGATGCGATGGTGGCGTTGGCGTCCCTGCCGCTAGACATTCGCGGCTTTGGCCCTGTGAAACTGGCCAACGAGGCAAAAGCGGCCAAGCGGCGCGAAGAACTGTTAAGTGTCATCGCATCAGGTGGCGCCGTGCAGGTGCAAGCGGCAGAGTGATGGGACTGCATGCACTTTGCACGCCACTTAGGCGGGATAAGCGACCTTTTGCGGTAAGTTAAACATCGCGCGCTTTCGTGCTTTGCACAGGGGGCGTGCCACTTTAAGAACCCGGTATCCGTGTCATCAGGTGAGACTGAACCGTCATGTCGAACAGCCAACGTCAGATAGCCCGTGACATTTCCTATGCGCATTCGGCAGGGACGAAACCGGGGCGCGCTTTGATCCGTTTGATGGAAAACACCACCGGGCGTTTGCGCCTTATCAAACGCGCCGAAGGGTACGAGCACGAAGTCGCGGCGGGCCGGGACTTTTGGCAAGTGATGGTCGAACGTTATGGGCTCAGCCTTGATGTGATTGGCGGCAGCTTGTCGAATATTCCCAAAGAGGGGCCGCTCATTTTGATTGCGAACCACCCTTATGGGATCTTGGATGGTTTGATGATGGGGCACATCCTGTCCATGCTGCGTGGTGATTTTCGCATTCTGGCCAACAGCGTGTTTCGCAAGGCCGAAGACCTGAACCGCATTGTGTTGCCCATTTCGTTTGATGACACCCGTGCGGCGATGCAGCAGAACATTGAAACGCGCAAAACGGCGTTGAACTATTTGGCCGATGGTGGTGCGATTGGCATCTTTCCTGGCGGTACCGTCAGCACGGCCGTCAATCCGTTTTCGACCAAACCGATGGATCCCGGTTGGCGCGGTTTTACGGCGCGTATGGTGGCCAAATCCAATGCGACGGTAGTGCCGCTGTTTTTTGAGGGGCACACCAGCCGATTATTCCAGATTGCCAGCCACATGCACGCCAATCTGCGCATGGGTTTGTTGATCCGCGAATTCCGCGAACGGGTGGACACACCTGTCAAAGTGGTCGTTGGTGATCCGATTGATCGCGCGCGACTTGATCCTTTGGCCAAAGAGTCCAAAGCCATGATGGAATTCCTGCGCAAAAGCACTTATGAGCTGGCACCGGGCCCGGTCAAACATTTTGATTTGGGCTATGAATTTGAGGATAAGCATCGCAGCCCCGGCGGCTGAAGAGTGCAAGAGTAGGGCCGGAGGCTGCGAATATGGCGATAGGCGTTTTTGATTCAGGGTTAGGGGGGCTGACTGTGATGTCTGCCGTTCAGGACCGTCTGCCGGACGTAGAATTTGTGTATCTCGCGGACAGTGCGCATGCCCCTTATGGGGTACGCACAGCGGATGACATTTATGATCTGACCTGTGCGGCGGTTCAACGCTTGTTTGATGCGGGCTGTGATTTGGTCATTTTGGCGTGCAACACGGCCTCGGCGGCGGCGTTGCGGCGTATGCAAGAATCCTGGGTTCCTGCGGACAAGCGGGTGTTGGGTGTGTTTGTTCCGATGATCGAAGCGCTGACAGAGCGACAGTGGGGCGACAATTCGCCCCCGCGTCAGGTTGGGGTGCAGCATGTGGCGCTGTTTGCCACGCCCGCAACGGTATCGAGCCGTGCGTTTCAGCGCGAGCTGGCGTTTCGCGCCATCGGTGTCGATGTCGAAGCACAAGCCTGTGGTGGCGTCGTCGATGCGATCGAAGACGGTGATATGATTTTGGCAGACGCGCTGGTGCGCAGCCATGTGGATGCACTTAAGCGTAAAATGCCTGAACCGCAGGCGGCCATTTTGGGCTGCACGCATTATCCGTTGATGCAGGCCGAATTTCAGGATGCACTTGGACCGGATGTGTCTGTTTACAGTCAGGCTGACCTCGTGGGGGAAAGCCTTGCCGATTATCTGGAACGCCACCCCGACAAGATGGGGCGCGGTGCATCTGCCTATCTGACCACAGGTGATCCTGCGCAGGTCAGTCGGCGAGCGACACAGTTTTTGCGACGACAGATCACGTTTGAAGCCGCTTGATCCTGACCTTATCGAAAGACTGACATGACGTATTCTATCGCAATTCTGGGCGCTTCTGGTTACACGGGCGCCGAACTGATCCGGCTGATTTCCGGGCATTCATCTATTGAAATCAAAGCGCTGGGCGCGTTTTCTAAGGCCGGGCAAAGCGTGGCTCAGGTGTATCCGCACCTGCGTCATTTGGATTTACCGCCCATGGTAGCCTTTGATCAAATAGATTGGACTGGCATTGATCTGTGTTTTTGCGCATTGCCGCATAAGACCAGCCAAGAAGTCATCAGTGGCCTACCTAAGTCACTGAAGATTGTGGATTTGTCCGCCGATTTCCGGCTGCGTGATGCTGAAGAATATCAGAAATGGTACGGTAACCCGCATGCCGCTTTGGAGATGCAGGGCGAGGCGGTCTATGGGCTGACTGAATTTTACCGCGATGAAATTTCGGCCGCGCGTTTGGTGGCTGGCACAGGCTGTAATGCGGCGACGGGGCAGTTTGCTTTACGTCCATTGATTGCAGCCGGGGTGATTGATCTCGATGAAATCGTGCTGGACTTAAAGGCCGCTGTGTCGGGCGCGGGGCGGGCGCTGAAGGAAAATCTGCTGCATGCGGAACTGTCCGAAGGATATCACGCCTACGCGCTTGGTGGTACGCACCGCCATTTGGGTGAATTCGATCAAGAGTTTTCTAAGGTGGCAGGGCGCGATGTGCGCATTCAGTTCCAGCCGCATCTGATTCCGGCCAACCGGGGTATCCTTGGCACCGCTTATGTGCGCGGCGATGTGCAGGCGGTGTATGAAACGATGGTGGCCGCATACGCGGATGAGCCGTTTATCGAAGTGCTGCCTTTGGGTGAAGCCCCAAGCACGCGTCACATCCGCGGATCGAACTTTTGCTACATAGGTGTGGCGGCAGATCGGTTGCCGGGGCGGGTTGTTGTGGTGGCCGCGCTCGACAACCTCACTAAAGGGTCATCGGGGCAGGCGTTGCAAAATGCCAACCTGATGCTAGGTATATCAGAGACAGAGGGGCTGATGATGGCCCCACTATTTCCTTGATATACTAAGTGAGCCGATGAAAAGCCTGAAAAAACAACGTCGTATTCAAGTTATCGCCCTTGCTGCGGTGGCGTTGACTGTGTCCACAGGTTTGATTGGGTATGCGATGCGCGATGGGATCAACTTCTTTCGCGCGCCAAGCCAAATTGTGGCTGAGCCACCCGGACCGTCCGAGACATTTCGTATTGGCGGTCTGGTCGCAGAGGGCAGTTTGATCCGAGGTCAGGGGGAATCGATTCACTTTGAGGTGACGGATGGCGGTGCTTCGGTGCCTGTGGTCTATACCGGGGTGTTGCCTGATCTGTTTGAAGAAAACCAAGGTATGGTTGGCACGGGACGTTACATCAATGGCGTCTTTGAAGCCTCTGAAATACTTGCGAAACATGACGAAACTTATATGCCCAAGGAAGTCGTGGACGCGCTGAAAGAACAGGGCGTTTATGTGGACCCAAACGGCTAGCGTACGCAGCAGTTAACTCGCGTTAACCAACCTTGCTGCAACTTTACCCCAACGTGCCGAACGACAGCCGATTGGGGGCCAGTGATGCAAAGCGTCAAAGATATTGCCAAAGAGATTGTGGACCGCGAAGGCGGTTATGTGAACGACCCGGACGATCCGGGTGGGGCCACTAATTTTGGTGTGACGATCCACACGATGCGCCGCCTTGGACTTGATCTGGATCGTGATGGCGACGTCGATGTGGCCGACGTGAAGCGGCTGACGCGGGCTCAAGCGGTTGATATATTTGTAACGCATTATTTTGAGCGGCCCTTGATCGCGGAGCTGCCAGAGTCGCTGCATGCCACGGTATTTGATATGTATGTGAATGCAGGTGGCAATGCCGTTAAAATCTTGCAGCGTTTGGTGCACGAGATGGGGCATGTCTGCACTGTTGATGGCGCTTTGGGGCCGCAATCGATTGCGGCGGTTCGGGCGGCTTTTGCCGCGGCGCCTCAGCATCTTGTGGATGCTTACGGTGTTGCGCGGCGCAATTATTACTTTTGCATCGCGGATCGCCGCCCGGCCAGCCGCAAATATGCGCGCACGCGGGCAGGGGGCAAAGGCGGTTGGATCAAACGGGCCGAAGAGTTCATCTCGCCCCGGTTTCATCTGAGCGCTGTGCAGTTTCAGGAAAGGGTTGCGACATGGGGTTGATGGATCGGATGTTTGGCGTGCTGTTTGGCAGTGGCACCAATGTGGTCAAAGACACCGTCGAAGTGTTTCGCGAGAACGCCGAGGCGGGATCGGCGCGCGCGCATGCAGTGCAAGTGCAGGCGATGAAGGAATATGGCGCAGAGTTTGTCACGCCGCGCCAAGGGTGGTTTGATCGTTTTATGGATGGTTTGAACCGTTTGCCGCGTCCTGCATTGGCTTTGGGGACTCTTGGCCTGTTTGTGTCTGCGATGGTGGCGCCCTTGTGGTTTGCCGAACGCATGCAGGGCATTGCGTTAGTGCCCGAGCCGTTGTGGTGGTTGCTTGGGGTCATTGTGTCGTTTTACTTTGGTGCGCGTCACCAAGTGAAGGCACAGCAATTCCAGCGCGAGATTGTTGGCACAATGGCGCATGTGCCCCAAGTGATGAAAAACGTTGCGGCCTTGCGCAAGTTGCGCGCGCAAAGTGTTGGTGTTGCGGCCACGGGCGAAGATGCGCGTTTGACGGCGGCGGCGATTACGCCTGACGTAAATTCGGCGCTTGAAGAGTGGCGACGTAGGGGATGATCTCCGTTGGGACGCTTCGCCCCCCGGGTGTTCTGAGCCTGTCGCAGGGGATGGGAGGTGGCATAAATGGGCGTATGGCGGTCTTGTGAACGGTGACACGCCTTTGTAGCATTGGCGGTGGGGCCGGGACAGTCTATGATCTTGGCATGATTACAGAACTCGGACACTTCGCCCTTATCCTCGCCTTTTTGGTGGCAATTTTGCAGACCTTTGTGCCGATGTATGGCGCTTGGCGACGCGATGCGCGGTTGATGGCGGTCGCAGAACCTGCCGCGAGTGCGCAGTTTTTACTGATTGCCTTTGCATTTGCGGCGTTGATGTACGCCTTTATCGTATCGGACTTTTCACTGCGGCTTGTTGTGTTGAACAGTCATTCGGCCAAGCCGATGCTGTACAAAATTTCCGGCACTTGGGGGAATCACGAAGGGTCGATGTTGCTTTGGGTGCTGATTGTAGCCTTGTTTGGTGCGACAGCGGCGTGGTTTGGTGACAATCTGCCGCCCACATTGCGCGCGCGTGTTTTGGCGGTGCAGGGGGCCATTGGTGTTGCGTTTCTAGCCTTTATTCTATTCACTTCAAACCCGTTTTTGCGTCTGGCTGTGCCGCCCTTTGATGGGCAGGATTTGAACCCGCTGCTGCAAGATCCTGGTTTGGCGTTTCATCCGCCGTTTTTGTATTTGGGCTATGTGGGCCTGAGTATGGCGTTTTCCTTTGCCGTTGCAGCCCTGATCGAGGGGCGCGTGGATGCGGCATGGGGGCGTTGGGTGCGGCCTTGGACGTTGGCGGCTTGGGTGTTTTTGACCATCGGGATCGCGCTAGGGTCTTGGTGGGCCTATTACGAACTTGGCTGGGGCGGTTTCTGGTTCTGGGATCCAGTTGAAAACGCTTCGTTCATGCCATGGTTGCTGGCGGCTGCACTGGTTCATTCGGCAATCGTTGTTGAAAAACGCGAAAGTCTCAAAAGCTGGACCATTTTGCTGGCGATCCTTGCCTTTGGCTTTTCGTTGATCGGAACATTCATCGTGCGTTCGGGGTTGCTGACGTCGGTGCATGCCTTCGCCAATGATCCCGAACGCGGCGTGTTCATCTTGATGATCATGGGCTTTTTCACAGGCGGTGCGCTGGTTCTGTTTGCCATTCGTGCCAGCACCATGGAGGCGCGTGGCGTGTTCAGTATGGTGAGCCGCGAAAGCGCTTTGGTTGCCAATAACGTTCTGTTGGCAGTGGCCTGTTTCGTTGTCTTTGTGGGCACGATGTGGCCGCTGGTGGCCGAGATGTTCTTTGATCGCAAGCTAAGCGTTGGGCCACCATTCTTTAACCTCGCCTTCACACCATTCATGGTTCTGTTGGGCTTGATCCTGCCTGTGGGGGCGATGATGCCGTGGAAACGCGGGCAGATCACCAAAGCGATGCGCCCGCTGCGCTACGTGTTTGTGCTGGCCATCGCCGTTGCCGGGTTGGTCTGGGCGTTGCAAACGGGGCGCAGTTTGATTGGGCCGTTGGGTGCATTCTTGGGTGCGTGGCTGGTCATGGGCGCGATGATTGATTTGGGCAGCCGGACTGGGCAAAAGTTTAACGCCGCCCGATTGCTACGCTTGCCGCGTTCGGATTGGGGCAAGGCTGTGGCGCATGGCGGGCTGGGCATTACAATGCTGGGTGTAGCCGGGCTGACGTCGTGGGAATCCGAAGATATTCGCGTCGCCCAAGTTGGTGTCCCTTTTGAAGTCGGTGGATATACACTGACGTTGAACACCGTCGAAGAAGGCGAGGGGCCAAACTACCTGTTCACCAAAGCGTTTGTCACTTTGGGCAAAAATGGCCGCGTGATTTCACAGTTGGAGCCTGAAAAGCGGGTATATCCCATCGCTCAGATGCCCACCACCGAGGCTGCGATTGACTACAATCTGGCGCGGGATGTCTACGTTGTGATTGGCGATGAACAGGTCAACGGAGGCTGGGCGGTGCGTACTTATATCAAACCGCTGACCAATTGGATTTGGATTGGATGTGGGTTGATGGCGCTTGGCGGGTTCTTGTCGCTAAGTGATCGACGGTTCCGCGTTGCCGCCCCTGCGCGCAAAACGGTCAAAAAAGCGGTGCCTGCGGAATGATACGTCTTGCTATCGCCCTATGGTTCGCGTTGAGCAGT
Organism: Tateyamaria sp.; assembly: GCF_039940735.1. Classification (GTDB taxonomy): domain Bacteria; phylum Pseudomonadota; class Alphaproteobacteria; order Rhodobacterales; family Rhodobacteraceae; genus Tateyamaria. The sequence goes on along the minus strand of NZ_JBDVGB010000014.1, from coordinate 107,140 downwards.
GTCGCGCTGGCTTTTGATCCATCCGAGATGCTGGATGATTCGGCCCTTGAGGCGCGCGCGCGTGGGCTGGATCATGCGATGCGATGCGTCGTGTGCCAGTCGGAATCTGTTGCCTCGTCCAATGCGCAATGGGCGATTGACGCGCGCCGTGTGATCCGTGAACAAATCGTTGCTGGGTTGACGGACACGCAGGTCGAGGACTTTTTTGTCGAACGTTACGGCGAATTTGTTCTGATGGCGCCGCGTACTGGTGGGTCCAATTGGCTGCTATGGGCCGCGGGGCCGCTGATGTTTTTACTGGCTGCGGGTGCCGGTTTTGGCTATTTGCGCGGGCGCGCCACCGAAACAGCAACCGCTGATCCGGGTTTAAGCGCCGAAGAATCCAAGCGTTTGGCGGAAATTCTCAAAGATTGACGGCGCGTCGGGGCTTTTCTAACCCAATCGGTTTGATATGCATGTTTTTGAACCCACAAGGGGAAGAGGGCGCGTATGAACTATGATACTCTGACTTATGAATTGGAAGACGGCGTGGCGTTGATCACGCTGAACCGTCCGGATGTGATGAACGCGCTGACAACGCAAATGCGTGCTGAAATTCAGCACGCGGTACTTGCTGGCGGTAAAGAAGGTCGTGTTGTCGTTCTGACGGGCGCCGGGCGTGCGTTTTGTTCGGGCCAAGACCTTGGGGATCGCGCCAATGCTGCGAACCTTGATCTTGAGCGGACTTTGCGCGACGAGTACGCGCCCATGTTGCGCGCAATTGTTGACTGTCCGGTCCCGACCATTGCGGCGGTGAACGGGGCGGCTGCGGGGGCGGGGGCTAACCTTGCGCTGGCGTGTGATGTGGTGATTGCCACAGAAAGTGCGTTCTTTTTGCAGGCCTTTACCCGCATCGGTCTGATCCCGGATGCCGGGGGCACCTATGTGCTGCCGCGCACCATGGGCATGGCCAAGGCGATGGGGGCTGCATTGTTCGCAGACAAGATCACCGCGCGTCAGGCTGATGCGTGGGGTATGATTTGGGAAGCGATTGCAGACGGCGAATTCGACGCCCATTGGCGTGCCCGTGCTGCCCATTTGGCACAGGGTCCGACCAAAGCCTTTGCATCCGTCAAACGTATTATTCGCGACAGTTGGGGCAACGACTTTGAGGAGCAATTGGCCATCGAGGCATCTGAACAAGGTGCCTGCGGTCAAAGCCGCGATTTCCGCGAAGGTGTGTTGGCTTTTGTCGAAAAGCGCAAAGCGGATTTTGAAGGGCGTTAATTACACGAAAACGCAAGCGCCCCAGATGGGACGCTTGCGCAAAAACACAGTCAGCACAAGGCTGTGGATCAGGACAAACGTTCCAACAGAATCGCGGACTCAGCGGTGAGATCGAAGAAATCGTTGCCAGGGAAAGTGGCGACGGTTTCACCGTCGACGTCCAAGGTGGCCAATCCGTTTTCATCTTCGCCAAAGTTGACATTGGGTTCGATCGGGCCGGTGTAGGAATAGATGATTGTGTCCTCGGCCGGAGTAAATCCGGTGATCTCAACCGGGGCGTCAGGATCGACCCATTCGCCAACGTTCACAACGTCTTCGCCAAGACCCGTGTCGACAACATCGTTGCTGCCAGCGATGATCGCGTCGTCGCCAAAGCCACCATTCAGAGTGTCGGCTTCCATTGGATCAGCTGTCAGGTCATTGAAGCTGTTGATTTCGGCATCGGTGAGCGTGCGACCTTGCAGCGTGGCTTCTAGGCTGGCGTTAAACAGGCCTTCTCCATCGATGATGTCAGCGCCTGAAATTGTGTCGTTACCCACATCGCCGTTGATTTCATCTTCTCCGGCGTCGCCAAGGATGAAATCAGCGCCCGATTGACCGCGCAGAAAATCATCACCATCACCGCCCAAAATCAAATCGTTATCTTCACCTGCAAAGATACTGTCGTCACCGTCGCCGCCAATTACGACATCGTCACCGGCACCGGCAAACACCGTGTCATCCCCATTGCCGGGTTCGATTAGATCGGCGTCGGATGTGCCTACTGCGCTCATGCCATCCGTGTCCGTTTCGTCGCCGCCCATGTCGACGGTGCCCATGTCTTCGTCGTTTTGAGAGCCTTCGGCGCTTTCTGAGTCATCATCGTCTACAAGATTGACGATCAAACCGATGCCCAATAGCCCCAAAATCGCAAATCCAAACATGTTTCGTCCCTCGTTAACTAATTCAGAAGGCTCTGATCACGTAAGTTTGAAGGGTTGTCAAATCTTGTGTGAATTTGTTTCGTTAGTTTAAACAATTCTGGTCAAAGTATTGGATTGAAATGAAAACCGCCCCCTGATGATCAGGGGGCGGTTTCAAATTTAGCGCTTTTCGATGTCGACGTAGTCGCGTTCGGTTTCACCCAAATACAACTGACGCGGACGCCCGATTTTGTTTTGTGGATCGGCAATCATTTCTTTCCACTGCGAAATCCAACCAACGGTGCGCGACACTGCAAAGATCGGTGTGAACATCGATGTGGGGAAGCCCATCGCTTCAAGGATAATGCCGGAATAGAAGTCCACATTGGGGAACAGTTTCTTCTCGACGAAGTACGGATCAGCGAGTGCCGCCTTTTCCAGTTCCTTGGCCACCTGCAGCACGGGGTTGTCTTCGACGCCCAACAGGTCGAGGACTTCGTCAGCAGACTGCTTCATCACAGTCGCACGTGGGTCGCGGTTTTTATAAACGCGGTGACCAAAACCCATCAGGCGGAACGGGTCTGATTTGTCTTTGGCGCGGGCGATGTATTCAGGGATGCGATCCACGGTGCCGATTTCCTTGAGCATCTCAAGGCAGGCTTGGTTCGCACCACCGTGGGCAGGGCCCCAAAGACAGGCGATACCTGCAGCGATACACGCAAACGGGTTGGCACCCGAGCTAGACGCCAGACGCACAGTCGAGGTCGACGCGTTTTGTTCGTGATCCGCATGCAGCGTGAAAATCCGGTCCATCGCGCGGCTTAGGATCGGGTTGACCACGTAATCTTCGGCAGGGACGGCAAAGCACATGCGCAGGAAGTTCGAAGCGTAATCCAGATCGTTGCGCGGATACACAAAAGGCTGACCAACCGAGAATTTATAGGCCCAGGCCGCAATGGTTGGCATTTTGGCAATCAAGCGGTGGCTGGCGACTTCGCGTTGGCGCTCGTCTGTAATGTCAGTGCTGTCGTGATAAAACGCAGACATCGCGCCGACCACGCCGGTCATAACAGCCATCGGGTGGGCATCGCGTCGGAACCCACGGAAAAAGTTCTGCATTTGCTCGTGCAGCATCGTGTGGTTCGTGATTGTTGATTCGAACTTTTCCAGTTCCTTGGCGTTGGGCAGTTCACCGTATAGCAAGGAATAGCACACTTCGAGGAAGTGAGACTTTTCAGCCAATTGGCCAATAGGATAGCCGCGGTGCAATAAAACACCTTCGTCGCCATCAATGAACGTGATCGTGCTGTCGCAGCTTGCAGTCGAAGTAAAGCCAGGATCATAGGTGAACACGCCCGCCTGACCGTAAAGCTTGCGGATATCCAGCACATCTGGCCCAGCTGTGGGCGAATAGATCGGCAATTCGTAAGAATCTTCGCCAATCGTGAGCGTCGCAGATTTAGTGGTGTCAGCCATCAGGGTCGTTCCTTTCATCGCAGGGCAGCTAGGCTGCCTCGTGGGGCGCCGCAGGTGCGACGACCGTCTATAGACTGTCGACCGTAAACGACGAGTAACTCGCTTCAGATCGCAGCATCATTTAAGCGGGCAAGGGTTTCTTCTCGCCCCAGAACCAGCATCATATCAAAAACCGAAGGCGTCACGGCCCTGCCTGCTAGGGCCGCGCGAAGGGGGCCTGCAAGTTTGCCGAATTTAGTGTCCTGCGACATCGCAAAGTCGTTCAGGACTGCCTCCAAACTGTCACGGTCCCACCTAACGCTTTGCAATTCCGACGTCAATTGGTTCAGCATACCATGGGATACCGAATTCAGTGCCTTTTGCGCTTTTTCATCTGCTGTGATTGGGCGTTCTGTCAAGATAAAGTGCGCTTTATCAAGGAGTTCTGGGAATGTCTTCGCGCGTTCTTTGACGATAGGAAGTGCGGCCAGCAGTCCTTTGCCTTGTGAAATTGTGATCGCAGGCTGTTCAGCGGCGCGCAAATAGGCGGAAATTTCATCCAGCAATGCAGCATCATCGCCTTGGGCCATGTGCTGACCACAAATATTTTCGAGTTTTTTGACATCAAAGCGCGCAGGGCTTTTGCCGATGTTGTCCAAATTGAACCACGCGCGGGCCTGTGCATCGCTGAAAAATTCATCGTCGCCGTGGCTCCAACCCAGCCGGGTAAGATAGTTGCGCATGCCTGCGGCAGGGTATCCCATTGCTTGATATTCCTGCGCGCCCAAAGCGCCGTGGCGTTTTGACAGTTTCTTGCCGTCCGGCCCGTGGATCAGCGGGATATGCGCCCAGACAGGAACATCCCAGCCCATCGCGTCATAGATCATCATCTGGCGCGCCGCATTGTTCAGGTGATCGTCACCACGGATGACGTGGGTGACACCCATATCGTGGTCGTCCACCACAACGGCCAGCATATAAACCGGCGTTCCATCGCCGCGCAGCAACACCATGTCATCAAGCTGGTCGTTGCGGATGGTCACATCGCCTTGCACCTGATCGCGGATCACGGTTTGCCCATCACGAGGCGCTTTGATGCGAACAACAAATGGGCCATCTGGATGCGTATCCGGGGCCGCATCGCGCCAAGGCGAATGATAAAGGGTCGAACGCCCTTCGGCCTTTGCGGCTTCGCGGAAGGCGGCGATGTCGTCTTGGGTCGCGAAACATTTGTATGCTTTGCCCTCAGCAAGCAGCTGATGTGCCACCTGAGCGTGTCGGCCGGCGCGTTCGAATTGGCTGATGACGTCGCCGTCATGATCAAGACCAAGCCACGCCATCCCATCCAAAATCGCTTGGGTCGCTTCGGGGGTGGATCGCGCGCGATCAGTATCTTCGATCCGCAACAGGAAAGTTCCACCATGGCGACGGGCGAACAGCCAATTGAACAGCGCCGTACGTGCGCCGCCGATATGCAGAAAACCAGTGGGCGAAGGGGCGAAACGGGTGACGACGGCTTGGGACATGGGGATGTGTTTACCTTTGTTTAACCATGAAGGTTCTAACGTTGGTGTCGTGATACTCACCATGGGCGACAGGGGCAAGCATGGGACCCAACGGGCGGTTGCGCCAAATGATGTTGATCCAGCGTGGGCACCTTTTTGGATGGCTGCCTGTCGGCATGGCCTGCGGCATCGCGCTGTTCTTTGGGCTAAAGTTTGAACCGTCCGCTGTAATGATCTTAGGCGGGGCTGTCGCCGTTGTGGGGCTGGCGGTATTATCACGCACACTGGATCAGGCGATTTCGCCCGTCACAGTGTTTATGGCCTTGATCGCGTTTGGTTTTGTGATGGCGGCGTGGCGCGCGCATTCTGTCGCGGCGCCTGTGTTGACATGGCGTTACTACGGCCCAGTCGAGGGGCGAATTGTCGGTATAGATCGCAGCGGATCGGACGCTGTGCGTTTGACATTGGATAGGGTCAAATTAGATCGGGTGAGCTCGGCCAAAACACCTCACCGCGTGCGCATTTCACTGCATGGAAACGGGGCCCTCGGAATCGCACCTGAACCAGGCCTGCGGGTGATGACGACGGCACATCTTAGCCCGCCAAGCGGACCTGTCGAGCCCGGTGGTTTTGATTTTCAGCGCCATGCGTGGTTCGCCGAATTGGGGGGCGTTGGATACACCCGCGTGCCACTTTTGGCGGTGTCACAGGCCGAATTCGACCTGCGCCAAGAGGTGTTTCGCATCCGCATGGCCGTTTCGGCGCGCGTGCGTGCGGTGCTGCCCGCTGATGTCGGAGGTTTTGCAGCCGCGGTGACCACCGGGGATCGCAGTGGCATGTCCAAAGACGCGTTGGATGATTTGCGGGCCTCGAACACGGCGCATTTGCTGGCAATTTCAGGCCTGCACATGGGGTTGTTGTCGGGGTTCGTCTTTGCGGGGCTGCGATTGGTTTTTGCGCTGATTCCCATGATCGCACTGCATTGGCCCGCACGTAAAATGGCCGCTGTGGGCGCGTTGATCGCGGCCTGTGTGTACCTCGCATTGTCTGGGGGTAATGTCGCAACCGAACGGGCCTTTATTATGGTGGCCGTCGCGCTGTGTGCCGTTCTGTTTGATCGGCGTGCCTTGTCACTGCGCGCTGTGGCCATTGCGGCGATGATCGTTCTGGCGCTGCGACCCGAAGCTCTGATGGGGCCTGGATTTCAGATGTCTTTTGCTGCGACCACAGCATTGGTTGCCGTATTTGGCTGGATGAGAGACGGGCGGATCACTTTGGGCCCCAAATGGGCACGACCCATTCTGGGGGTTGTGCTGTCTTCAGCTGTGGCGGGGCTTGCGACGGCCCCAATCGGAGCCGCGCATTTCAATGCCGTGGCGCACTATGGGTTGATTGCGAATCTCGCAAGCGTGCCTTTGATGGGGGTGTTTGTCATCCCGGCGGCTGTTCTGGCGCTGGTGTTAGCGCCGCTGGGCCTTGATTGGATCGGGTTATGGATCATGGGATGGGGGCTGCGCTGGATTTTATGGGTGGCCGACACCGTGGCGGGACTTGATGGCGCGCGCGGATATGTGGCGGGACCGAACGCATGGGTGCTGCCCATAATGGCGATTGGGGCGTTGGTTTTCATATTGTGGCAGGGGCGAACGCGCTTTGTCGGGCTTGCCGCGATCGGCATGTCCCTTGCGTTGTGGCAGGTTGGCCAACGACCAACTGTATTGATCGCAGATACGGGCGGCCTGATTGGGGTGATGACGGATCAAGGGCGCGCGCTCAGCAAGGAAAAGGGCGCTGGTTTTGTGGCGCGTAATTGGTTGGAAAACGACGGTGACGGGGTAGCACAGGACTTTGCCGCGGCGCGATGGCCTTCTGTCGATCTAGCGGGACTGCGCCTTGTCCATCTCAGTGGCAAACGGGCCGCTGCCGCGTTTCAAAGCTGTGCACAAGGCGACATTGTGGTGATGAACACAGATCCCGAGGGCAAGATGCTTGACAACTGCCTTGTGCTAGACCCCAAAGTGTTGCGCACAACAGGTGCCGTCGCAATCATCGGGCAGGGGGCTGGCGCACGCATTGTATCCGCCCGCGATATAGGTGGCGACCGTATGTGGTCTGGCTGGGCGCGCTATCCTCAAACACTATTGTCGCTAAAAAAGCGTTTAAACCTCTTGGCAAAGAAAATGCAGTAAGGCGGACCTATTGGTCCGCCCCACCGCGTCACAAATATTCGGATCAATAGGTGCGGATCAAACCGACCAATTTGCCCTGCACTTTGACCTGCCCCACAGGGAACACTCGCGTTTCATAGGCGGGGTTGGCCGCCTCAAGCGCGATCGTATCGCCTTTGCGATTATAGCGCTTCAGCGTCGCCTCGTGATCTTCGACCAAAGCAACAACAATATCACCGTTTTCCGCAGCCGATGTTTCACGGATCACAACAACATCACCGTTGTTAATCCCGGCTTCGATCATGGAATCGCCTTTGACTTCAAGGGCGTAGTGTTCGCCCTGACCCGACAACATTTGCCCGGGGACAGCCACGGAATGGGACACTTCGGAAATGGCCGAAATCGGCACACCCGCTGCAATGCGACCCATGACTGGCAATTCAACCGCATGGGCACCATCCACCGCCATGGCAGAGGCAGGCGCAGGACCGTCCGGTTTGTCGCCATCAATCACGCGCGGCGTAAAGCCAGCTGTGGTGCTGGACCCACCCAAACTTTCGGGCAGTTTTACAACTTCGATGGCGCGGGCACGGTGTGCAAGGCGGCGAATAAACCCGCGTTCCTCAAGTGCCGTGATCAAGCGGTGAATGCCCGACTTTGATCGCAAATCAAGCGCTTCTTTCATTTCATCAAAACTGGGCGGCACACCATCGCGCTGCACCCGTTTATGAATGAATTCCAGCAGGTCCAGCTGCTTCTTGGTCAACATAGGCCATCCTCCGAATAAAACCGTCCACCTGTCAGTGGTTTGGGTTTGTTCTACGGACGTTCTCGTTTTGTGTCAACAATTAGCTGAGTGTTATCACATCAACCATATCGCCAGTGCTGCGCTGCGCGTCGTTTGGAGGGCGCACGATCAGCGCATTTGAGCGCGCAAGAACAGTCAAAAGTGAACTGTCTTGTGCACCCGCATCGCGCACGGCGCCATTTTCGATGATGGCGCGCATATAGTGCTCGCGCGGTCCATTGGCGGCAAGGTCGCCCCCCAACGGCATGGATTGGCGTGGGGTCAAAGTATGGCCCAATCCCTGCATTGCAGCCAGCATCGGCTCGACAAATACCGTACCACAAACCATAGCCGATACCGGATTTCCCGGCAGACCAACCATCGGCGTGCCATTCAAACGGCCTGCCATCAACGGTTTGCCCGGACGCATCGCAACTTTGTAAAACGCGCGTTCCATTCCCAGATCACCAGCCACCTGCGCGACCAGATCGTGATCACCAACAGAAGCACCACCAATGGTGACGATCAGATCGGCGCCTTGGGCCAATTCCAAAACGGCCGTCAGCGACGGGATCGTATCGCGCGCAATCGGCAAGATGCGGGGGATTGCGCCCATGCCCTCAAGCATTGCGGCCAAACCATAGGTGTTTGAGGCAATGATTTGATCCGGTCCCGGCGTTTCGCCGGGCACAACCAATTCGTCGCCTGTCGAAATCAACGCCACCACGGGGGCGCTGCGCACAGGCACTTGGGGTATGTTCATTGATGCCAAAAGGGCCACGTCACCGGGGCTAAGACGGCGGGGCGCGTCGAGCACCATGCCTTTTTCAAAATCCACGCCAGCTGGGCGGATGTTGTCCTTGGGGCCGGGATCATCGGTGATCGAAATCATGTCGCCGCTGCGTGTCACGTCTTCTTGGATCACGATCTTGTCGGCACCATCGGGCACGGGCGCGCCGGTAAAAATGCGCACGGCTTGACCGGGCTTTAACGTGCCATCCCAACGCGACCCGGCGGCAGACTCACCTACGACTTTGAATTGCGCATGAAGATCCGCCTCGACCCCTTTTAGGGCGTAGCCGTCCATGGACGACGCTGCAAAAGGCGGCTGTGTGCGATTGGCGGTGACGGGTTCAGCCAACACGCGACCCGCTGCGGCGCGCAGGGGCACAGTTTCAACTGGTAACAGATCAGCAAGGGCAAATAGCTGATCGAGTGCCTGATTGACCGTGATCATGAGGCTTCGAACCGACCGGATTTGCCGCCGTCTTTTAGAACCACGCGCAGGCCACCGATCTCCATCGCTTTGTCCACGGCCTTGGCCATGTCAAACACGGTAAGGGCGCAGGTCGATGCCGCTGTCAGCGCTTCCATTTCTACGCCGGTTTGGCCGGTGGTTTTGACCGTGGCCGTGATGCGTATGCCGGGCAAGGTCGGATCCGCCTCGAGATCGATCGCGACTTTTGAGATCGGCAATGGGTGGCACAGCGGGATCAGATCAGATGTGCGCTTAGCGCCCATGATGCCGGCCAGCCGAGCGACCCCCATGACGTCGCCCTTTTTGGCGCGTCCTTCGGTAATGATATCAAGAGTCTCTGGCAGCATCCTAATCCAAGTTTCCGCCACTGCGATCCTGTCGGTGATGGCCTTATCGGACACATCGACCATGTGGGCCGCCCCTTGCGCATCAAAGTGAGTAAGCGCCATTTACATGCCTCCGCCAGCGGTCAAAGGATTGGCCAGCAGCGTGCGCGTGGCGGACATAACGTCGTCTTGACGCATCAAGCTTTCCCCAATCAAAAAGGTACGCGCACCGTACATCGCCAGATCGGCCAGATCGGCGGGCGTGTTCAACCCGCTTTCCGCCACAATAGTGCGATCCGCAGGCACTTGTTTTGACAATATACGCGTGGTGTCGAGGGTGGTTTCAAAGGTCTTGAGGTTGCGATTGTTGATGCCCATCAGCGGGCTTTTCAGCACAGAAGCGCGGGCCAGTTCATCTGCGTCGTGGACTTCGATCAGCACATCCATATCCCATTGCAGTGCAGCGTCTTCGAGCTCGATAGCTTGGGCATCGCTGACCGAGGCCATGATGATCAATATGCAATCGGCCCCAAGGGCGCGGGCTTCGGCCACTTGATAGGTGTCGTACATAAAATCCTTGCGCAAGGCAGGCAGATCACATGCGGCGCGGGCTTGGGTCAGGAAGTCTTTGGCACCTTGAAAGCTGGGTGTGTCGGTCAGCACCGAAAGGCAGGTTGCACCGCCATCTTCATAGGCTTTGGCAAGTGCTGCGGGGTCAAAATCTTCGCGGATCAACCCTTTGGAGGGCGAGGCCTTTTTGATTTCAGCAATCAGGCCATAGCCTTCGCGATTGGCGCGTTGCAACGCGTCTGCAAAGGGGCGCACGGGGCTGGCCGCTTGGGCTTCGGCCTCAACCGCTTCGAGTGGTTTGACGGCTTTATCAGCCGCGACCTCTTCCAGTTTATAGGCTTTAATCTTGTCCAGAATTGTATCGGTCATAAGTTTGGTTCTTTTTGCGAGTGAAGACGCGGGGGCCAGCCCATCGTCCATTGTTCTTGAACCAATGGCGAACAATGGACAATCCCCCGGAGTTTATTTGGCAAGATGAAGGGGATCAGGACGCATGTGTGATGTCGGCTACGGCTTTAATTTTCGCTTTAGCGGCACCGCTGTCGATGCTTGTGCGTGCCAATGCAACGCCGTCCTGTAGGTCGGTGACTTTGCCCGCCACTTTGAGAGCGGCAGAGGCATTCAGTAGCACGGCATCCCGGTAGGCGCCGGGCGTGCCATCAAGGAGTGCAGTAAAGGCGCGCGCATTATCTTCGGGCGTGCCGCCAAGGATGTCTTCGAATTTGTGGACCGGTAGGCCGGCTTCTTCGGGGTGTATTTCGAACTCGGACACGGCGCCGTTTTCAAGGGCTGCGACCCATGAGATGCCGCAAATGGTCAACTCATCCGTGCCATCCGATCCATGCACCAGCCAAGCGGCGTCTGAGCCGAGTTGCCCCAGCGTTTCAGCCATTGGGCGGATCAGATCGCGCCGATACGCGCCTGTCAGTTGCCGTTTGACCCCTGGGGGTTTGTTAGCGGGCCAAGGATGTTGAAAATTGTACGTGTGCCAAGTTCGGCGCGTGTGGGCATTACATGGGCAATGGCGGGGTGGTGCATGGGCGCCATCATAAAGCCGATGCCAGCACCATTCAGCGCGGATTCGACCACATCTGGGCCGACCATGACGTTGATACCCATTTGCGTTAGTGCGTCTGCCGCCCCCGATTTGGAACTTAGGTTGCGGTTGCCGTGTTTGGCGACTGTGACGCCAGCGCCCGCGACTACAAAGGCGGTGGCGGTCGAGATATTGAGCGTACCTTTGCCGTCGCCACCTGTGCCGACGATGTCCATCGCGCCTTCGGGTGCGCGCACCGCATTGCATTTGGCGCGCATCACAGCAGCGGCCGCGGCGTATTCGTCGACGGTTTCGCCGCGTGTGCGCAGGGCCATCAGCAGACCACCAATTTGGGATGGGGTTGCTTGACCCTCAAACAGGATTTGAAAGGCGGTTTCGGCCTGATCCCGCGTCAGCGGGCCGTTGGCGGCGGCATCGATCAGGGGCTTTAACGCGTCGCTCATGCTGGCACCGCCATCAAATCAGTAAAGTTTTTCAACAGCGCATGCCCGTGTTCAGAGCGGATAGATTCGGGGTGAAACTGCACCCCATGGATCGGCAATGTGCGGTGGCTCAGGCCCATGATGGTGCCATCCTCGATGTCGGCGGTGATCTCTAGGCAGTCGGGCAGGCTGTCACGTTCGACCGTCAGCGAGTGATACCGCGTCGCCTCAAACGGGCTAGGCAGTCCTGCAAAGACGCCGCGCCCTTTGTGCTGCATGGTGCCCATTTTGCCATGTACGATATCGGGCGCGCGCACCACTTTGCCGCCAAAGGCCTGGCCGATTGTTTGATGCCCAAGGCACACGCCCATCAGCGGTGTGCGGGTTTCTGCCGCTGCCATCGTCAGCGCCAGACAAATGCCCGCCTGATCAGGGTCACAGGGGCCGGGCGACAGCAAAATGCCAGCAGGGCGCATGGCCATTGCTTCTTGCACGTTCAGCGTATCGTTGCGGCGCACCACAACTTCGGTGCCCAACTCGCCCAGATAGTGGACCAAATTGTACGTAAAACTGTCGTAATTGTCGATCAGCAGCAGCATCGTGAAAATCTCATGTTCCAAGGGGGGCGATTGGCCCTTATAGTTGACGCATACATGCTCAGGCTCGCACGCCCGCGTCAAGAGGACGGGTGGGTCAATGGACATGAGAGGCTGATGCAGACAGGCTGGGCACATCGACAATACGAGGCCAAGCCAAGACGGGACGTAGGGATAAAATTATGGCCAGAGGATTTCTGAGCGGCATTATCTGGGGCAGCGTGGTCAGCGTCATTGGGGCGGGCACCGCGTCTGTGATCGCCGATGGCCCGAAAAACCCTGAAGCCGAGGTTCAGGCCCCAAGTGGCGCCGCAGCCCCTGAGGCGGGCGAGGCGACAACGGCTGCGGCCGTATCTGACGCGGACATCGCGCGCGCCAGCGACGCACAACCTGTCACAGCACTTGAGGCAGACACCGTGGCCGCAGCGGATGCGGCTGGCGCTGATACGCCGACTGTGCCGCAAGCGGGTGGGGCTGATGATCTTGCAGATCCGGCAGCCACTTCGCAGAGCGGCGGCGTCACCGTGGGCGATGTGACCCCTGTGGCCCCAAGTGCGCAGTCCCAAGCCCCTTCAGCGCCCCTTGAAGAAACCGAACTTTCGATTTCAACGGATCCAGCCCAACCCGCGGCCCCGGTTGTCACCGACACCCCCGGCGCATTTGTGGCTGACACAAGCGAGGATGCGCCGGCGCTTCCGATTGGTGAAGCCCCAGCGCCTGACACGCCTGCAGTCGGGCAAGGACCAGAGATCGCAGACTTGCCCGACGCCCCGCGCGCGGACACCCCAGCAGCGCCACCAGAGGTTGCCGAAACCGAAACACCGGAACGGGACGTCGTTGAGCCAGAGGCACCGGTGGCAGATGTCGAAACCGCTGAAGCGCCAGAAGTAATAGAAGAAGAGGGTGCGTCGGACCCAGACGCACCCGCACAAGAACCGGCGCAAGAGGACGCGCAAATTGCAGGGCTGCCCAACGCGCAAGAACCCTCGGCAGAAGCGCGCCCAAGAATCGGACGCCCCGGCGTTTCACTGGTGGATCGAAACGCGCCCGAGGATGCGGCCGGCCCAGAGGCCGAAGCAGAATTGTCTGATCCTTCGGAAACCGACGCACGCGCAATTGTTGCCCATGCGGCGCCGTTCGACAATCCAGACGACAAACCGCTTATGGCGATTGTCCTGATCGACAGCGGCATCGATCTGACGGGCGGGCCTGTTGGATTGGCCGCCTTGCGCAGCTTTCCTTATCCGCTGACCTTTGCGGTGGATGCCAGCCTGTCTGACGCCAGCACGCGCATGGCCGATTACCGCGCCGAAGGCTTCGAAGTCATGGCGCTGCTCGATTTGCCGCAAGGTGCCACACCGGTAGATGCGGAAGTATCGCTGTCCGTCGCGATCGATGTGGTGCCAGAGGCTGTGGCCATCATGGAAGGCACCGGCATCGGCGTGCAAGAAACCCGCGAGACCGGTGATCAAATCGCGCAGGCGGTTTTGGCGACGGGCCACGGCCTTGTGCTTCAATCCAAAGGTCTGAACACGACGCAAAAACTGGCCGCGCGCGAAGGCGTGCCTGCGGGCCTTGTCTTTCGCGACTTTGATAGTGCGGATCAGACCCCAACTGTGATCCGCCGCTTTTTGGATCAGGCCGCATTCCGCGCAGGCCAAGAGGGCGGGGTGATCATGGTGGGACGGGTGCGCCCTGATACGATTTCGGCGCTGTTGTTGTGGGGCTTGCAAGATCGGGCAGAGCGTGTGGCCCTTGCCCCGATTTCGGCGGTTTTGACGGAGTTGGTCGCGCCCCAATAGGTGCGCTCAAAAAGGATCACCTCAGTAGGCGCGCTTTAAAAAGGATCGCCTCAATAGGCGCAGTCGAAACTTGCGTTTTTTCCGGCGCAACCTGCGCTTACGGGCCTGCGATCACAGCCGCCAATGCGAGCAATTGATCCAGATACCAGCCCCCGGCCACGGACAAACCCGGCATCGCCAAAGCGATCAGCCCCCACATCGCCAACCCGCCCAAGATCAGCGGAAAGGCCAGACAAAACCCGGCCACCCACGGGCCAACAAGTGCTGCCACGATGTCGTCGCCTATACGCTCAATCTGGCGCACGGCGGTTCCGCGAAATGGGGTTAAGGACTGCAACGCCAATAAGCTGGCGCAAAAATGCAGCGCTGTGGGCAGTAAGGTCGATGCGATCATCAATGGCACCCACGGGTGCGACCACAGATTGGCATCCAAATCGCGAAACAGCGTGCCCAGATCAAGCAGGTCAACGCCAAGCATGCGGTTCAATCCGGCGATGACCGCCGTCAACGTCAGGGTTAACCCCGCAAACAGGACCGCCGCGATTGCCAGATCCAACAGCCCGGCCATCACGCCTGCAAAGGGTGAAGGCGAACGAATGCCCCAACGGACCAAAGCCAGCGTGGCGGCATAAGATACAGTGTCAAACAACGCATTGATCAACGGAAAGACACCAAGGAATATGAACAGCATTTGAAGGTCCGGTGTTGCCGTTGCCAAACTGCCAAACTGTGCCGCCGTGACCCAACCAAGAGGAATAGCACCGGTCAAAAGCGCCCGCGCCAGTCGCGGCTTTTGTTTGATGTCGAGCCATAGGACTGCGACTGCGACTGCGACTGCGACTGCGACTGCGAATGCCAATGCGAATGCGCCTGCGACTGCGACTGCGAATGCCAATGCGACTGCGACTGCGACTGCGAATGCCAATGCGACTGCGAATGCGCCTGCGCCTGCGCCTGCGGATGCGCCTGCGAATGCGGATGCGCCTGCGAATGCGACTGCGCCTGCGCCTGCGACTGCGAATGCGGGTACGCCTGCGACTACGCCGAGTTTCAGCCAGTCAGCGGCTTTTTCAAAGACACGCCGCTGACTGGCTGACGCCAGCATCGGTAAGATAAATGCCAATATCAACAGGGCAAATGCGCCCAGCAGGGGCGCGCGTTCGGGCCAGATGTGCCACCACTGTGCCGTGCCTGCTTGCAACACTTCGCCATTCAGCGCCACGTCGCCGCCCCAAATCAACCAAGGACCGAGCAGCAGTACGACAGGATAGGAAACAGCAATGCGCAGCGCCACATCATAGGTGCGCCATGTCAGTGTTGCGCGAAACAACCATGTCCCGTGCGGTGCACGGTCTGCATATTTGCGCCACAGCCGTCGCATCGGGCGCACGACCGTCGCGCGATAGGCGTGGCGATATGTGGGGTCAGAGAGCAGCTTGATCAGGCGCGCGCGGCGTTGTTCTGTTTGGCCCAACACCAAAGTCGCCATTGCACAGACGATCCACACCGACGCGCAGACCCAGATCGCCCAATGTGGCTTAAAAGTTGATAATGCAGCGACAACCAATCCCAGTGGTATGGCCCAGTAGCCCACCACCTGAGCAATGCGCGAAAGTTGTTTGTCCATACGTCCCCGTGTCCTACCCTTGCAACAATCCTAACGGGAAAGCGGGGCAGGTGGAAAGGGATGGCGTTAGATCATCACCCGTTGCCGCCGCGAAAGCGGGTTGCGTCCTCGGCCGCGCGTCGGATGGCGCCGGATTTGTGCACGGTTTCCATATATTCCGCCTCGGGGTCGCTGTCATAGACAACACCGCCGCCCGCCTGAATGTACAGTTTTTGATCCTTTAGAACGGCGGTGCGCAGGGCGATACACATATCCATGTCGCCGCCCGCGCTGAAATAGCCAACACCACCGCCATAAACGCCGCGCTTTTCGGGCTCTAACTCGTCGATGATCTCCATCGCGCGCACTTTGGGCGCACCCGACACAGTGCCCGCAGGCATGCCCGCAAAGAACGCATCAAGGGCGTCTTTGCCGTCGGCCAATTCGCCCACCACGTTGGACACGATGTGCATGACGTGGGAATAGCGCTCGACGATGAATTCTTCGGTGGGGTGGACGGTGCCGATTTTGGCGACGCGGCCCACATCGTTGCGGCCCAAGTCGAGCAGCATCAGGTGCTCGGCGAGTTCTTTCTTGTCGGCCAGCAGATCAGCCTCTAGGGCGCGGTCCTCTTCTGGGGTGGCACCGCGTTTGCGGGTGCCTGCAATGGGGCGCACCGTGACTTCGTTGCCAAACACGCGCACAAGGATTTCGGGGCTGGCCCCAATCACCTGAAAATCGCCAAAGTTGAAATAGAACATAAAGGGCGACGGGTTGGTGCGGCGCAGGGATCGATAGAGCGCAAAGGGCGGTTCAACGAAATCCTGCGTCCAGCGCTGTGACGGCACCACCTGAAAAATATCGCCGGCCTTGATGTAATCGCGCGCTTTTTCGACGGCCTCAAGGTAGCCGGATTTGGTAAAGTTTGACACCGGATCAGACGCGGCACCGGCATCGCCCAGATCGCGTGTTTCGGACGGCATGGCGCGTTCCAGATCGCGCACCGCATCCATGACCCGCTCGGCGGCTTGTGCATAGGCGGCGCGCGGGCTTTGGCCTTCAGACACCCAAGCGGGGGACACCACGGTGACCTCTCCCTTGACGCCATCAAGGACGGCAATCACCGATGGGCGCAGCATGATCGCATCAGGCACACCCAAAGCGTCAGGGTTCACATTTGGCAAATGTTCGACCAGCCGGATCATGTCATAACCCAGATAGCCAAACAGCCCGGCGGCAGATTGGGGCAGGTCGTCAGGCAGGTCGATGCGGCTTTCGGCGATCAAGTCGCGCAGCACATCAAGCGGGTTGCCGGGGGCGTCCACGAACGCCTCGGCATCATAGCGCGCGGTGCGGTTGATGGCCGATGTTTTGCCTTGGCAGCGCCAGATCAGATCGGGCTTCATGCCCACAATCGAATAGCGCCCGCGCACTTCGCCGCCGGTGACGGATTCCAGTACAAAGCCGTCTTTCTTTGCCCCCGTCAGTTTAAGCATCAAAGACACGGGCGTGTCCAAATCAGCTGCCAAACGGGTATAGACCACCTGATTGTGGCCCGCCTGATAGGCCGCAGCAAAGGTGTCGTAGTCAGGAGTAAGTGCCATTAGGGAAAGTTCACATGAACAGCATCCAGCGCCTGCTGGTTGATTTGTGAACCCGAACGCAGCACCACGTCATCGCTGAACATGTTGAACAATTCTGTGGCAACCGTCTGACCGATTTCTGCGCTCAGTTGCGTGGTTTCGGCTACGACTTCGTCGTCGGATCCCACTGGGGTGATGTTATCAAGGCGCACCACCAAAACGGTTCCAAACCCTTGAATGATGCGCACTTCGCCCGCGTCCATTTCAAAGACTGCTGGCATGAACGCGGGAGGGGTGCCTTGCACAAATGCGCTGCGATCCAGATCGGTTTCGACGATGGAATCAAGGGCCTGTTCGGCAAAGCTTTCGCCTGCTTCCAGCGCGGGGCGGACGGCTTCGGCTTGGGCTGTCAGGGCGGCCTCGGTCTGGGCGGCGTCCCAATTGGCTTGCACGTTCAGCTTGGCCTCTTCAAAGGGCGCAGGGCGTGGGGGCAGAATTTCTTCGAGGCGCATGGCAACGATGCCACCATCTGCAAGCGAGACAATTTCAGGGAAATCATCCAGCGTCAGCACGGCGGCGGCGTCACGGAAGCTGTCATAGGCGCCAATGCCTTCGCCTTGGGCTGGGAACCAATCGATGCTGCCCAATTCCATTTCGGTTTCAGTGTCCAACTCTTCGAGGGTCGCACCACCGGCCAGCATGTCGTCAAATTCGCTGGCCAAGACGGCAACCTCACGGCGTGCGGCGTCTTGGGCTAGGCGTTGGCGCAGCCGCACTGAGGCGTCTTCAAACGAGGTGCTTTGGGCAGGCAAGACGCCGTTCACACGGAACAAGGCTGGCCCAAGCGTCGAGGGCAGGGGGCCGACAACGTCGCCGACTTCAGCGTTGAAGACGGCTTCGCCTGCGGCGTCCAATTCCAAGCGTGACACGTCGCCCAAATCGATGTCCGACAGCGCAAGGCCGCGATCTTCGACAAGGGTTTCAAACGTCGTGCCGCTGACCTCAAGCTGTGCAGCCGCGCGGTCGGCGGCTTCGGCATCAAGATACACAAGGCGTTCGACAAGACGGCGCTCGGGGCTGTTGAACTCATCCACACGGGCATCATATTCGGCGCGCAGCGTTGCGTCTTCGATTTCGACGGTGTCGATAAGCATATCAGGGGTCAATGCAACAAACGCGATGCGCTTGGTCTCGGGCAGCTCATAATCGCCAAGGTTGTCATTGTAATAGGCGCGCAATTCGTCGTCCGAAATTTCGGCGAGCGGTTCGGCCAAATCGACTTGGCCCAAGCGCACCCACGTGAAGTCGCGGGTTTCGCCAAGGAAAGACACCAACGTACCGGCATATGTTTCGGGCATGGTCACACCTGACATGATGGCACCTTGCAACAATGATCGGGCCACTTGTTCACGCAATTGCGTTTCGAACTCGGCCTCGTTGCTGCCGGATTGTTCCAGCGCAAAGCTATAAGCGTCGCGATCAAATGACCCATCAAGGCCCTGAAAAGACTGAATGTTCAGAATTTCATCACGCAGCGTTTCATCACCAACGCTTAGGCCCATCTGTTCGGCTTCGTTGTCCAGCGCGCGGGCACGCACAAGGCTGGCAAGCACGGCTTGATCCAGCCCGATGTTCTGCGCTTGTGCAAAGGTCAGTTGGCTACCGGTCTGACGGCTGACGTTCTGAATTTCCTGCTGCAACGAGCGCGCATAATCCTGAACGTCGATATGTTTGGACCCGACGCTGCCGACAGTGCGAATGGTGCCGGACAGGTTGGTGGCACCAAAGCCACCAAGGCCAAGGATCAACAGACCCATCAGGATCCAGATTGCGGTTTTGGAAAACGTGTTCGAGCCCTTGGCCATGCTTGCCCTCTTTCGGGGTTAAATCGGTTTCGAGATGTTTATCTGCGCGCGCCCCGACGGGCAAGGGCGGTTCGCCCTAGAGATCAAGCGCGGCAAGGCGATCAAACAAGGTTTGGATGCCGCTTGCGTCTAGGTTGGCAAAGGCAATGCGCAATTGGCGCTGACCTTCGGGCGCGTCTTCGGGCCAGAACATGGTGCCCGGCAGGCACAAAACACCCGCCTCGCGTACCAAAAGTGGGGCAAGGTCTGCCGAAGACATCTCAAATGGATGAGACATGTAAGCAAAATAAGCGCCAAGGCCCAGCAGCTTCCAACCCTTGGTTTGCAAGGAAGGAAACCCGGCACTGATCGCAGCACGACGATCGAGAATCTCGGTCCGCTCGCCCGCAACCCACTGGCCTAGGTTTTCGACCCCCCAAAGGGCGGCATATTGACCGATCTGACCGGGGCAAATCGCGACGGTATCAAGGAACTTTTCACACTCGGCCAACCGCGCTGGCGAGGATACCAAAGCACCGACACGATGGCCCGTCAGGCGGTAAGCCTTGGAAAAGGAATAAAGATGAATGAACGTATCTTCCCAACCGTCTTGTTGGAACAACGGGTGGGGCACGCCTGCGCGACTGTCAAAATCGCGATAGGTTTCGTCGACAATCAGCGCAATGCCGCGGGCTTTGGCAAGGTTGTAGAAGGACAGAACCAAATCAGCTGGGTATTCAACGCCCGCCGGATTGTTGGGGGTGACAAGTGCGATGGCGCGTGTGCGGTCGGTAATTAAAGCAGCAGCCGCGTCCACGTCTGGCAGCATATCGGCGCTAGCGGCAAGCGGGACGGCGTGCACGCCTGTCATATCCAACCACATTTTATGATTGAAATACCATGGGGTTGGCAGGATGACCTCATCCCCTTCGGCACAAAGTGATGACATCGCTGCTGCAAACGCCTGATTGCACCCCGAAGTGATGCAAACGTGATCTGCGCGCGTGTTCGCACCGTAGTGCGCATTCATTTGCGTGCTCAGGGCACTGCGCAGGGCCGGCATGCCAAGAACGGGTCCATAAAGATGCGCATCGTCCTGCATCAATGCCGCATCTGCCATGGCCTGCCGCAATGCGTGCGGAGGAGGCTCGACCGGAGCGGCTTGGCTGACATTGATCAACGGACGGTCCACGTCAAAAGAAACGCCCTCTAACCAACGACGCGCCTCCATTACGGGGGGTGGGAAGGTGGCGGTGGTTCGTGTCTGGGTCATGGCGCGTCTCTCAATCACAAAAAGATTTGAGTATTTTGGGAACAATGAAGAGCAGGCGCTTTGTCTTCATTGTTCTTCAAATACTCTCGCCGAAGGCGCACTGAAATCAATCCGTTCCACGATAGGGTTCGACATACTGCAATGCCATATCCCATGGGAAAAAGATCCACGTATCTTGGCTAACGCCTGTGATGAACGTGTCGACCATTGGTTCGCCCTTGGGTTTTGCATAGACGGTTGCGAAATGTGCTTTGGGATACAGCGCGCGCACCAGTTCTAGCGTTTTGCCAGAATCCACCAGATCGTCGACGATCAAGACGCCATTGCCTTCCCCCATCAATTCCGCATCAGGCGCTTTCAGCACTTCGGCGTCGCGGCGCTCATCAGCTTTACCGCCGCCAGAATGATAAGACTTGACTGAGATTGTGTCGACCGTGCGGATGTCGAGTTCGCGCGCCACGATCATCGCGGGCGCCATGCCACCGCGTGTGATGGCAACGACTGCGCGCCATGCGCCGTCGTTCGGGCCTTTGCCGTCTAAGCGCCACGCAAGTGCGCGGCTGTCGCGGTGCAATTGGTCCCAGCTGATGTGGAACCCTTTTTCATGGGGCAGGCGGTCGGCCATGTTATTTCTCCAGGATCAGGCGCAGCCCAAGTGCGCCAAGCACTGTGGCCGCGATACGGTCAAGAATGGGTTTGAGGCCAGTATAGACGCGTCGGGCAGGTGGCGCACTTAGTAGTGAGGCCAGAATCGTATAAAACACAAGTTCGAGCAGCCAGTGGTTTGCAACGATCAACGCGATGTCCAAGGGGGCCAACCCTTGGGGAAAGACCACGACGATGACGGCAGCTGCGAAAAGCATGGACTTAGGGTTTCCGAAATTCAGCAGCATGCCAGACACAAAGGCGCGTCCCTTTGGCATCGGGGCCTCGCCCAGTGGGGTATGTGCGTTGCGCCATGTCTGGATCGCGATCCAGATCAAGTAAATCGCACCGCCCAGTTTGAGGGCGGTGTACGTCCACGGAAACAGCCGAAACACTACATCAAGCCCCAGCAATGCCGCCAATGTCCAAACAGCAGCCGCTGTGCCAAGGCCGATGCCGGTTGCGATTCCTGCGGCGCGCCCAGATGTCACGGTCGCGCGGGTGATGAACAACATGGCCGCGCCCGGCGACAACAATGCGCCGCATAAGATCGCGTTGAAAGCCAGCACATCGGCAAGGGGCAGGCTCATGCCCTTTACCCTTTCGACATATCTGGCGCATCCACCGCCTTCATGCCGACCACGTGATATCCTGCATCGACGTGCAGGTTTTCACCCGTCGTGCCGCTGGACAGATCGGACAGCAAATAAAGCGCAGATTTGCCTACGTCTTCGATGGTCACGTTGCGGCGCAGGGGTGAATTATATTCGTTCCACTTCATGATGTAGCGGAAATCGCCAATGCCGGAGGCCGCAAGGGTCTTGATCGGGCCTGCGCTGATCGCATTGACGCGAATGCCGTCTTTGCCCAGATCTTCGGCCAGATATTTCACCGATGCTTCCAAGGCGGCCTTGGCCACGCCCATGACGTTATAGTGCGGCATGACTTGTTCGGCGCCGTAATAGGTCAGGGTGACTGCGCTGGAACCGGGGTTCATCATCTTTTCCGCACGCGCCATCACGGCCGTAAAGGAATAGACTGAAATATCCATTGTCATGCTAAAGTTGTCGCGGCTGGTATCAACATAACGGCCACGCAATTCGTTTTTGTCGGAAAAACCGATGGCGTGGACCAAAAAGTCGATGCCGCCCCAGCGGTCCTTCAAATCAGAAAACAACGCATCCATCGATGCTTCGTCACCCACATCGCAGGGCAAAACAATGTCGCTGCCCAGTTGCGCAGCCAACGGATCGACCCGTTTCTTGAGCGCATCGCCTTGATAGGAAAAGGCCAGTTCAGCCCCAGCATCGTGCAATGCGCGTGCAATGCCCCATGCAATTGATTTGTCATTTGCAAGGCCCATAATCAGACCTCGCTTGCCCGCCATCAGGTCTGTTGCCATTGTGCTGCCCACCCGTTCCCACATTTTTCGTCGTTCAGCTTTAGGCCATTGGCAACACCGCATCAAGAGAGCGCGACGCGGTTGAAGACAAGACGCACGCGCTCTAACGTCAGTGATAACAAATACAGGAGCATCTGATGGCAGATCGTGACGGAAAATTTGCAGGTGACGATCCCTTTGCGATTGTGCGCCAATGGTTGGACGAGGCAGACGCATCCGAGATCAACGATCCGAATGCCATTGCGCTGTCGACAGTAGATGCCAGCGGGATGCCCAATGCGCGAATGGTATTGTTGAAAGATGTCGAAGACGCAGCTTTTGTTTTTTACACCAACTATACCAGTCACAAGGCAGCAGAGTTGGACCACGCGCAAAAGGCGGCCTTTGTGATGCACTGGAAATCACTGCGCCGTCAGGTGCGCGTGCGAGGTCACGTGGAAAAAGAAGACGGCCCGCAAGCGGATGCCTATTACAATTCGCGTTCACTTAAATCTCGTTTGGGGGCGTGGGCATCGGATCAAAGCGCGCCTTTGGATGGACGTGCAACGCTCATGGCCAAGGTCGCTAAGGTCACAGCCCAGCACGGGCCGAACCCCAAGCGCCCGCCCTTTTGGGGCGGTTACCGGATCATCCCAACAGAGATCGAATTCTGGGCTGACGGTGCGTTTCGTCTGCACGATAGGTTCCGCTGGAGCAGGGCCAACCCGGGTGATGTTTGGCAAGTAACGCGCCGTAACCCATGAATTTCATGTGACGTGAAATGTAATTACTTGAAAATAAATGGCTTTTACTGCTTGAAAACCACCCGCAAAATAGCGCAAGTCTTGGTGGTTGAACAGAAGGTCGGAAAGCTAGGGCGTGACAGTACTCACTGAACCAACGGAAGATGTATCGGGAACCGTAAAGTGGTTTGATCCGGTAAAAGGTTTTGGCTTCATTGTTTCCGAGGTCGGAGGCCCTGATATTCTGTTACACATCAATGTCTTGCGTAACTTTGGCCAGTCTTCTGTGGCAGATGGTGCGTCATTGAGTGTACGCACTCAAAAAACAGAACGGGGTGTGCAAGCGGTCGAAGTGCTCAGCATTCAGCCCCCAGAGACGACCGAAGTCGCGCCTTTGGCTGACATTGCAT
This sequence comes from Tateyamaria sp., assembly GCF_039940735.1. Taxonomy (GTDB): domain Bacteria; phylum Pseudomonadota; class Alphaproteobacteria; order Rhodobacterales; family Rhodobacteraceae; genus Tateyamaria. The sequence goes on along the minus strand of NZ_JBDVGB010000014.1, from coordinate 83,541 downwards.
TTCTCGATCAGGCGGAAATCGCGCAAGCGCCGTTAGAACCGGGGCGGGTCAAATGGTTCGATAAGGGCAAGGGTTTTGGCTTTGCCAACGGTTTTGGTTCCAACGAAGATGTTTTCTTGCACGTAGAAGTGCTGCGCCGCTCGGGTCTTTCGGACCTTGGGCCGGGCGAGGCGCTGGCGATGCGTGTGATTGATGGTAAACGCGGGCGCATGGCCGCCGAGGTCTTACCTTGGGAAGCGGGCATCAATCAGACTGATGAAGATTAAACAAACCCTCATAGCCGTCGGCATGGCGCTGGCATTCAACGCAGCCTTTGCCGTTACCGCATGGGCAGAATGCCGTGAAGATTCGGTCTGGATCAAAGGCGGCTTTGGCGAGGCCCGATTTTCTGTAGAAATCGCCGATGACGCACAGGAACGCGCGACGGGGCTGATGCACCGCCCATCGATGCCGGTCTCGGCGGGCATGCTGTTTGTTTACGAACGTCCAAGCGCCTTGTCATTTTGGATGCGCAACACGTTGATTGAACTGGATATGCTGTTCGTCGACGAAACAGGTGTCATCCGCAACATTCATGCCCGCGCTGTTCCTTTAGATGAGACATCTATTTTTGGTGGCGATGATTTGACCCATGTGTTGGAAATCAACGGTGGGTTGGCAGAACGCCTTGGGATTATGGTCGGCGATCAGCTGCGCCACCCCAGCTTTTCACAAGACGGCGCCATCTGGCCCTGCTAGGTCTAAAGTTAGCTGGAAAAGACGTCCAATTAGCTCTTTTCAAACCCGGAAAGCATCTCTAAGAGGGGCGCACGGTCGGAGCGTGGCGCAGCCTGGTAGCGCACCTGTTTTGGGTACAGGGGGTCGGAGGTTCGAATCCTCTCGCTCCGACCAGTTTTCTAACATCAGCTTTACAATGATTGCGGTTACCCGAGGGTAAGCGGAATGGCTGCCTTTTGAGTTGTTACATCGTGGCGACGATCCTTCAGCTGCGACTCCGCAGATGTCATGACGTGCACCGCTTCCAGCTTTGAATAGCACCCCCAGATGGCCGATGCGGCTTTGGGCTGCCCTATTCACCGCGACAAAGCCCTATACAAGGCGGATGTCATCGCGCACAGTTTACGTCATCGTACGACAAGGATTTTGGGGGCGCTTATGCGGAATGTGATAATTGCGGGTGCGTTGGCTGTGATGCAGGCTCCGGCGTTTGCACTGGTGATCGACGGGGACATTGTGCGCCAAACGGGTGTTGGTCAATTTGTGGTCTTGGACCCCAATCGGTCTTTCGCCGTGGGCGCTGACACCTTTGATGATGACAACCTTTATGCCTTTGACGAAGATCAAAATATCGTGCTCGAATCCCCAATCCGCGTCGACATTGGTGGCGTGGACGGGCGCATCGCGGCAGGTACGGTGGTGGCCAGCCACTATGTGTTCTTTGACAGCCTGTCTGGCGTGCACGTGGGGTATGTGGATTTCGATGCAGCGATTCTTGGCATCGCGGCCTTTCAAGACACGATGGGCGCAACTGATTTTCTGGCCAACACAGATGTGCGTTACATCAGCACCGAACTACGCGGGCTGGAACAGGGCGATTACGTTTGGATCGACGAAGACCTGCCGGATCGTTTGTGGGTCTATTGGGCCGGATCATCGCCCGGTGATTACATCCGCGTCTTTACCGAGGAATCAAAGGCCGTCCCGTTAGGTTGAAGTCAGGCGGCCAGGTCGACCCAAACGGGCACGTGGTCTGATGGCTTTTCTTCGCCGCGGACCTGTTTGTCGATCTGGCAGTCGGTCATCATGTCTGCACAGGCCGGCGACATCAGGAAATGGTCGATGCGTATGCCGTCATCGCGATTCCATGCGCCCGCTTGATAATCCCAGAATGAGTAATGGCCGGGACCATGGGTGCGTGCACGGAATGCTTCGGTCAGCCCAAGGTTCAGCAGGCGGCGATAGGCTGTGCGGGATTCAAGGCGAAACAACGCATCTTCGCGCCATGCATCGGGGCGCTTTGCGTCTTCGGCTTGGGGGATGATGTTGTAATCACCCGCCATCAAAAACGGCGTCTCTTCGGCCAGCAGGGCCGCGGCGCGTTGGCGCAGGCGTTCCATCCATGCCAGTTTGTAATCGTATTTCGGCCCCGGCACCGGATTGCCATTGGGCAGGTATAACCCGCACAGGCGCACCGCAGTGTGCTCGCCCATCACGGTGGCTTCGATATAGCGTGCCTGTTCGTCTGTGTCGTCTCCGGGCAGGCCACAGGTCACATCCTCAAGCGGTAGCTTGGACAGAATCGCCACGCCGTTAAACGATTTCTGGCCGTGCGTGTGCACGTTGTAGCCGCGTTCTTCGAGCACCTCGGCCGGAAAGTTTTCGTCCACCGATTTGATTTCTTGCAAAAGTGCCACGTCGGGCTGTGCCGCATCCAACCAGCGCGGCAAGGCATCGATGCGGGCTTTGATACCATTGATGTTGAAGGTGGCGATTTTCATGAGGCAGCCTTTGTAAAACCGAGTGGCTCAGAAGTGACCTATGACGGGCGTGACTTCAAGGGGGCGACGCGTTTGCGCGGGGGACGACGTACGCTGATTTAACCATTTGTTAATCTTCGATTCGCCCTCAAAGCCCGCTTTTGGTGATGGGTTAAACCAAATTTGAGCGAATCTCACTCGTGATTGCAAGGGAATTCCCAGATTTTTATTTCGGTTAAAGGTTGATGAAAATCAACTAATTGCTCGGCAAGTTTCATGTAAGTTTGGATATTGCTTTCTACCTAAAGATGAAAAAACAATTGCAAACACACTTTTTACGGGCAGTTGTAAAGATGTCGCAACCTTAAGGCGAAATCTTAAACAAAGGATCAACCAATGACCGCACAACGCAAACTCTCCACCGCCCTCGCAACAGTCCAAATCAGCGCAATGCACAGTGGCGACGCCGTCGAAATGTTCTCTTCTGGCAGCGGGCCTGCGCAGAGCGAAATTGCAATGGGTGACGGCCTTTCAATGTTCTCGTCTGGGTCAGCACCGATGGCATCAAATGACATTGCATCAGGTGATGCGATTGAAATGTTTTCCTCTGGTTCAACCCCTGCTGCGTCCGATCTGAATGCTGGTGATGGCGTGCATATGTTTTCGTCGGGTTCGGCCCCGGTGACAACGTCGGTAATGTCGGGGGATGCAACGGGTTCGTTTTCATCCGGTTCAGCGCCGATCACCGGCGCGATGAAAGACGGCGCAGCGACTGGCCTGTTTTCGTCCGGTTCGTGACTTGGACGCGGCAGGACGCTTTTGAAGCTTTGGAAAAGGACAGATGATGTCGAACGTAATTGCCCTAAACGCCCTGCCGCGCCGCGACACCCTGACGGAACGCTTGCCTGCGTTGATTGATTGTTTTGCCCGCCAGCGCAGGGTTAAAGATGATGTATATTGGCTCAAGGAAAACGCAGAGCTTTTGAACATTCTTGAGTGTACTGGCCAGCAGGTGCCGAGCAGCGCATTGGATGCCCATGCAGAATTTTACGCAGATCTGCCCGCCCGTTTGGCTTTTTTCCCACAGTATTATCGGTTTCTTCTTTCGATTGGCCTTGATCTTGAGGATCTAGGTCTGCCCGGATCACAAATGGAGGCTTTGTGCGCAAATGTGGCTAATCAGGGGCTACCCGAGGCTGAGTTAAGCGACCTGCAAAGGGCTGAAGCGCGACGTTTGTTGGCGCGCCGTGGCAGTGTTACGCGCCCAGATGCAGGACTTGATGACCGGCTGCGCGCCTTTATCAACCGTCCCGCAACGTTTGCTTTACCCAACAAAAAAGCGGCCTATGAGCTGACCCATATTGTGTTCTACTTGTCCGAATACGGGCGGCTCGACCCCAAACTGGATCCAGAGGCGCTGATCAGTCTGGAATATGTCGGCATCCTTGCCCATCTGGATCGCAACCTCGATCTGCTGGCCGAAGTATGCATCGCCTTGCGTCAGGCAGGCCAAGTGCCTTTGCCGATTTGGGAAGACGCAGTGCGCCACGGCTTGCGCGCGTTTCGCGTGGCCGAGGCGCAAGACACCGGGTTATCTGATGCTTACCACGAATACTTGGTCTGCACATGGGCGGTGTCGTCCATGGGGCATCTGGATCGGGGGGCTGCGGTGCCTGCTGGGCGTTGTGTTTTTACGCGCCACACACAAGACGATGGCGCATTGCGCCCGTTGTCGGCGGCCTTGATGTCGCTGGGGCACGCGCGCAGTGGCGATTGGGGTGCGATGCAGGGCAGTGTCTATGCGATGCTAAATGACGACGCGGCAACACTGCTTTTTGATACCGCCACAGCATCAGAAAATTTTGCGTCGTTTTTTCAGGGCTTTGCACGGGCGAGCGCTGTGCACGCCTAGTCTCACATGGAAAAGGAAGTGCCGCAGCCGCAAGAACTGGTGGCGTTTGGATTTTCGATCACAAAGCGTGCTCCGATCAACTCTTCGGAAAAATCGATGACGGCATTGGACAGAAACGGCAGGCTGATCGCGTCCACCACCACCTTTTGGCCTGACCCTTCAAGCACAAGGTCATCGTCTTTGGGCGCATCAAGCGCGATTTCATACTGAAAACCCGAACATCCGCCGCCCTCAACAGCCACGCGCAAGGCCTGACCTTGGTCGGCGGCCTTGATCTCGGCAAGACGTTCAAAGGCGCGGGGGGTCACAGTGGGGGGCAATTGCATCTGCATTTCTCCGAAATCGCGCGTTTAATCTCGCGCGTAAGTCACATATATGGGCGCCATGAACTGGCGACAAGGATAAGGATGATGTCCGCGCCCTTTGCAAGCGACCCCAAACGCGCCCGTGGACGGCGCTGGCCCGAAGAAGAATCGCCCTTTCGCTCGTGTTTTCAACGCGACCGCGACCGGATCATTCATGCCTCGGCTTTTCGTCGCCTCAAGCACAAAACCCAAGTGTTTGTGGAACACGAAGGCGATTATTACCGCACGCGCCTGACCCATTCGATTGAGGTCGCGCAGGTGGCCCGCACGATCGCCGGTTCTTTGGGCTTGAACGGGGAATTGACCGAAGCTGTCGCCTTGGCCCACGACCTTGGCCATCCACCGTTCGGCCACACAGGCGAGGACGCATTGCAGGCCTTGATGGCGCCCTTTGGTGGCTTTGATCACAACGCCCAAGCGGTCAAAATTGTAACGGCACTTGAATGTCATTATGCCGCCTTTGATGGGTTGAACTTAACCTGGGAAGCCCTTGAAGGTATTGCAAAACATAACGGTCCTGTGGTTGGGGAATTGCCATTTGCACTGGCCGAATATGATGCCGAACACGATTTGGAATTGTCCACCCATGCCAGCGCCGAAGCGCAAGCCGCAGCCCTGTCTGATGACATCGCATATAACAACCACGATCTGCATGATGGTTTGCGCGCGGGTCTGCTGGACGAGGCCGAAGTCGCATCATTGCCCATTGCCGACGCCGCCTATGCGCAGGTGGATGCAGAGTATCCCGGCCTTGATCCCATGCGCCGCCGCCACGAGGCTTTGCGCCATGTCTTTGGCGTGATGGTGGCCGATGTGATCGAAACCTCGCGCAGCCATTTGGCCGACAGCGGGGCGCAATCGGTCGAAGATATTCGCCACCTCGGCCGCTCGGTTATCCGGTTTTCCGACGGGGTGTGGGCCGATTTGCAAGTGATCCGTAAATACCTGTTCACAAATATGTACCGCGCACCTTCGGTGATGGAAAAGCGTGCAGAGGTGACAAAAGTGGTCGAAGACCTGTTTCCGGCGTTGCTGGCGCGCCCCGAATTGCTGCCCGAAAGCTGGCAAGATGCGGTGGTTGCGGCGCAGGGCGACAAAACCACTTTGGCGCGCCTCACTGCCGACTATATCGCGGGCATGACCGACCGTTTCGCGCTTCAGGAACATGATCGCCTGTTTGGCGCGCGCTGATTGACGCGCAGTGCAGTCGTGATACACCGCCCAAAACCCTTAAAAAGATGAACCGAGCCGCCATGAACCTCTTTGCCGATATCCGTACCCTTGTGACTTCGAACCTTGATGCAATGGTTGACGCCGGGCAACTGCCTGCGGGCCTTGCTTTTGATAACGTGACGGTCGAACCACCACGCGATGCGACACATGGTGATATGGCGACCAATGCGGCGATGGTGCTGGCCAAACCTGCGGGTTTGAAACCACGCGACATCGCTGATGCATTAGCCGCGCGCCTGACCGATGATCCGCGCGTCACAACTGCCGAAGTGGCGGGGCCGGGGTTCTTGAACCTGCGGCTGTCGCCCAGCTTGTGGCAGGGCGTCGTGGCAGCTGTGCTGGCTGCGGGCACCGATTTTGGCCGCTCGGGGCTGGGGCAGGGCAAGAAGGTGAACGTTGAATATGTTTCTGCCAACCCCACGGGGCCACTGCATGTGGGGCACACGCGGGGCGCTGTGTTTGGCGATGCATTGGCGTCGTTGCTGGATTTTGCGGGTTTTGAAGTCACGCGCGAATACTACATCAACGATGGCGGTGGGCAGGTCGATGTGCTCGCGCGCTCTGTTTACCTGCGCTACCTAGAGGCCCACGGCCAAGAGGTTACCTTCCCCGAAGGGACATACCCCGGCGATTATCTGGTCGCTGTGGGCGAAGCGTTAAAAACCAAAGTGGGTGACGCTTTTGTCGACAAGGGCGAACAGTTCTGGCTGCAAGAGGTCCGCGAATTTTCGACCGAGGCCATGATGGATCTGATACGTGCTGATCTGGGCGCACTTGGCGTCAAAATGGATCGGTTTTTCTCGGAAAAGTCGCTCTATGGCACCGGGCTGATCGAAGTGTCGATCGAAGACCTGAAGTCCAAGGGTCTGATCTATGAAGGCACGCTAGAACCGCCAAAAGGCAAAGTGCCCGAGGACTGGGAGCCGCGTGTCCAAACCCTGTTTAAATCGACCGAACATGGTGACGACGTGGATCGCCCTGTCATGAAATCGGACGGCAGTTGGACCTATTTCGCGCCCGACATCGCTTATCACTTTGACAAGGTGCAGCGCGGCTATGATGCGCTGATCGATGTGTTTGGTGCGGATCACGGTGGTTATGTCAAACGGATGAAGGCGGCTGTGTCGGCGCTGTCTGGTGGTTCGGTTCCGCTCGATATCAAGCTGTGCCAATTGGTGAAGCTGTTTAAAAACGGCGAACCGTTCAAGATGTCCAAACGGGCAGGGACCTTTGTGACCCTGCGCGATGTGGTCGATCAGGTGGGCGCGGATGCGACGCGGTTCCATATGCTGACGCGCAAGAACGATGCGATGTTGGACTTCGATTTTGACAAAGTGTTGGAACAAAGCCGCGAAAACCCAGTGTTTTATGTGCAATACGCCCACGCGCGTGTCGCATCCGTGGTGCGCAAAGCGACTGAGGCAGGCGTTGCAGTGGATGATACGACCCTTGCGGGCGCTGACCTGACCAAGCTCGATCACCAAGCCGAATTGGCACTCGCGGGCAAGTTGGCGGAATGGCCGCGTTTGGTCGAAACGGCTGCGCGCAGCAATGAACCGCACCGGGTTGCGTTTTACCTTGGCGAGCTGGCCGCCGCGTTGCACGGGCTTTGGAACCGGGGCAACGATGTGCCCGAATTGCGCTTTGTGCAGGATGATGCAGCGACCACTCAATCAAAAATCGCCCTTGCACGCGCCTGCGGCGTTGTAATTGCGGCCGGTCTTGGTATTCTTGGTGTAGAACCAGCCAAAGAGCTGCGTTAAGCCCCGCCAAAAGGGGCACCACAGGCACGTATCCCTAAGCACCCGGATCGCTGGGCGCGACAACAATCAGATGATCTGCGCTGGCATGTATCGGCGCGGGCAATGAGGCAGAGATGGCAGATATGAACTATTCCCATGACTTGGGTCATGTGGGTTATGCAGATTCGGAATCCACTTCAAGTGCGCCTTCTAATCCCCTGAGGAAATTCACCAATATCGCAGGTGCGGTCACGTCCCTTGCGCTGATTGGTGGGGTTGCTGTGTGGGGCTATCAGCTTGTGGTGCGCGATGTGTCCGGCATTCCAGTGGTGCGTGCCACGGCTGGTGAAATGCGCGTTCGCCCTGAAAATCCCGGTGGTCAACTGGCGCAAAACACAGGTCTTGCAGTGAATGCCGTCGCAGCAGCCGGCGAGGCCGCAGGGCCCGTCGATAGCGTCATTCTCGCGCCCAAACCGGTTGAATTGTCGCTCGAAGATCAGCCAATGCAGGTCGAAACGGTGGCACCTGTGCAACAGCCTGAACCGTTGCCACAGTCCGAACCGGTGCAGCAACCTGCGCCTTTGGACGTTGCAACCAGCCTCGATGCAACCCCGGTTGCACCAGTTGATGCCGCCGCAGAACGAGACGTTGATGAAATTGTGCGTCAGTTGATCGAAGGGGCAAAGCCGATCGACGCCGAAACCGTCGAAAGCGCCCCGGTCGTGACCAGCTTGTCTGCACCAGACGCCGCTGAAACGACTGCCGTGATCACAGGCCCCGGTCCAAAGCAATCGCATCGCCCGCAATTGCGCCCGCGCAATGCGTCGACATCTTCCGCCTCTGCGGCTGCGCCCACGTCGATTGTGTCGACCTCTGCAACGACTGCGACAAGCGGTGCAAACGAATTGGATGCGGCAACTATTCCGGCTGGAACGCGCTTGGTACAGCTTGGCGCATTTGACAGCCCCGATATCGCCCGCGCTCAGTGGGAACAAATGCAGCACCGCTTTGGCGACTACCTCGCGGGCAAAGAACGTATCGTGCAAACCGCGGAAAGCGGTGGTCGCACATTTTACCGTTTACGGGCCCACGGATTTGCAGACCTTTCAGAGGCACGCCGCTTTTGTTCGGCCTTGGTCGCCGAGGGGGCCGAATGCATTCCGGTCGTGACGCGATGAACTTTGGCGCCACAATCCTAGACGCCGAAGGTCTGCGCCTTAGCAAAGACGAAACGGCCTTTTTTCGCGAGGCGGACCCCTTTGGGTTTATCCTGTTTGGCCGCAATATCAGTGATGCAGATCAGGTCTATGCGCTGTGTAGCGACTTTCGCGAAGCGGTTGGACGTGACGCCGTCATAACCATCGATCAAGAAGGCGGGCGGGTACAGCGGTTGCGCGCGCCCAACTGGACAGATTGGGGCGCACCGCTCGATTTTATTCGCAAAGCCGGGGATAATGCCGAACGCGCAATGTACTTGCGTTACAGGCACATCGCTCACGAACTTAAAGTGCTTTCCATTGACAGCAACTGCGCGCCGATGGTCGATGTGATCGTGAAAGAAACCCACGATTTCCTGCGCAATCGCTGCTATGGTGCGTCGCCTACAGATGTGGCCGCTTTGGGTCGTGCGGCGGCTGACGGCATGTTGGATGGTGGTGTTTTACCGGTGCTGAAACACATTCCCGGCCATGGGCGCGCTGATCTTGACAGCCATTATGACTTGCCGCGCGTCAGCACGGAATTGGATGAACTACGCGAAACGGATTTTGCCCCGTTTCGTGATTTGAACGACCTGCCGATGGCGATGACAGCCCATGTTGTGTACGACGCCGTCGATGATGCCCCGGCCACCTTGTCGCGCGATATGATGGATTTGGTGCGCGGCGATATTGGCTTTGATGGGCTGATCATGACCGATGATATCGGCATGAAGGCGCTGAGCGGCACAATCCCCCAAATCGCAAATGGGGCGCTTGAGGCCGGATGCGACGTGATTTTGCACTGCAACGCGTCCCTTGCAGACCGGATTGCCTGTGCAAATGCCGCAGGGCGCATGACAGACGCCGCTCAAACCCGCGCCGAGGCCACGCTAAAGGCGCGCCACGCACCCGACAATGTTGACATTGTCGACCTGAACGCTGAACTTGAGGCGCTTTTGGCCTAAGTCAACAAATCGGGCACGCGCATGGCTGACGACGCATTCGAAGAAGACAAGATTTCCGTCGCAGATCGCCTCGCCGCTGAGGCGTTAATTATTGACGTGGATGGGTACGAAGGCCCGCTTGACTTACTTTTGACGCTGTCGCGGACGCAAAAAGTTGATCTTCGTAAGATTTCAGTGCTGCAACTCGCGCGCCAATATCTGGCCTTTGTGGAAAAGGCCAAGGCGTTGCGTCTGGAACTGGCGGCTGACTATTTGGTGATGGCCGCGTGGTTGGCGTTTTTGAAATCCCGGCTGCTTTTGCCCCCCGACCCAACCGAAGAGGGACCGTCGGGCGAAGAATTGGCCGCGCATCTGGCGTTTCAATTGGAACGCTTGCAAGCGATGCGCGACGCGGCTGCGCGGTTGATGGCGCGTGATCAGCTGGGGCGCGATTTCTTTGCGCGTGGCCAATCCGAGATGGTGACGCGCGTGCGCAAAGTCACCTATTCGGCGACGCTGCTTGATTTAATGCAAGGTTATGCCCGCATCCGCACCAAGGATGAATTCCGCCCCTTTGTGATGGACCGAGATGCGGTGTTCACGATGGAACAAGCGCTGGACCGGATGCGCGGGTTGATTGGCTATGCGGGCGACTGGACAGATATTTTGTCTTACCTGCCCGAAGGGTGGGAACTGGACCCGGTCAAGCGCCGCTCGGCCACGGCGGCAACCTTTGCGGCAAGCCTTGAATTGGTCAAGGAAGGGCACCTTGAAATCCGCCAGACCGAAAGTTTTGCACCGATCCAATTGCGCAAACGGGATGAACCCCGTGATGCAACCTGACTAAGGTGAATAACGTGACGCAAGATACTGAACAAAAAGAAGAAAGCCTATTTGAAGCGCCGCCTATGGCCGAACAAGAACGCATGATCGAAGCGATATTGTTTGCCACGGCAGAACCCATCACAGTGCGCGAGCTTGAGGCGCGATTGCCCCATGGATGCGACGCAGCCGAGGCGTTGGTGTACCTGCGCAAACGATACGAGGGACGCGGTGTTCAAGTGATGAAGATCGGCGACGCGTGGGCCATCCGCACGGCAGCGGACCTTGGGTTCTTGATGCAAAAAGAAACCATCGAGACCCGCAAACTGTCACGCGCGGCTATCGAAACGCTGGCCATCATTGCCTATCATCAACCCGCCACCCGCGCTGAAATCGAAGAAATTCGCGGCGTGAGTGTGAGCAGGGGGACGGTGGATCAATTGCTTGAAATGGAATGGATCCGGTTTGGGCGACGTCGCATGACACCGGGGCGGCCGGTGACCTTTGTTGTTACGCAACATTTCCTAGATCACTTCGGCCTTGAAAATGCGCGTGATCTGCCGGGGCTCAAAGAATTGCGCGCGGCTGGGTTGCTTGAAAACCGACCGTCGCCTTCGGCGTTGCCGGGGCCAGAAAACGACGATGATATCGAAGAAGTCGAAGGCCAGTCAGAGCTTTTCGAAGATTGACCTGAAAACCGCCGCAATTTGTTCTATAGTGTGGTCAAGAAAGTAACAGGATACCAATGGGTATGAACCAGATCATCAATATGATTATGCGCATCATCATGCGTAAGGCGATCAATTCGGGTATCAACGCGGGCATCAATAAGGTGTCGCGCGGGCGCAAACGTGGCCAGAAACAGCACCACGATGACTATGATCCGATGTTGGACGACGGCGGGGTGCGCAACGCGCCACCTAAGGCGCAATCGGGGCCGACCCAAGCCGAAGTGCGCCAAGCCCGCAAAGCCAAACGTGCAGCCAGACAGGCGCGCCAGAATGGAAGCGACCCGCGCGGCTGACCTTTAAAGGTCAGTCAGGAATTCCCCCGTTGATTGAACGCAGGTCGTAACCTAGCGTCATTCCAAATACTTATTTGATTTGGGGAATTGGGTCATGGCGGATCAAAATATTGGTTATCACGCGTCTTCGTTGTCGCTTGGGATCACTGTGATCGTAATGTACGCGATCTTTGTGTCATTGGTCACCTTCGGCTTTGGGACTTATATCTATCGCACCACGTGGCAATCGAATCCGCCGGTCGTGGAAGACGGTGCAAGTGAGGTCGCAATAGACACGGATATCGACAACAATATCTTTCTGTTGCGCCGCGAAAAATCCATTGAAGCCGACAAGTTACTTATTCTGGCCGAGATCAGGGACCTGCACAGTCAGTCCGCCGACAATCAGGTTTTGGTCAAACAATCGTTTGGTCCGATCAATCGTGAACGCGAAGGACTGCGCTTGTTCGTGAACCGCACAATTGTGGACCTAACAAAATATCAATACGCCATGACCGACACGGATCGAACCAAATACGAGCTGGCGTTAAACGATGAAGGCTTGGACCCTTTCGCCAAGTTGACCGAGCTTCTGAATGTTCTTGATGGCGGTATGGCCAATGCGGATCTTGACGATGCTGGACGCGATGCCTTTGCTGACTTAAGCGGCGCGGCCAAAGGCGGATTGGAAGACGCTCTTGATGCTGTGGAACTGGCCAATGCAGCCTCGCACAAGCTGCAACAGGCCGGTCTTGTCATTGACGAACAAATCGCCGCGCGAAAGGCACAGAATGTGACGTATGATGAAAATATCGCGGCACTGCGGCGTGCGTTGCCATTGGATTCTGTGATCCGTGCGCGGTTGTCGTCATTGTCGCTTGAGTTGCCGATCGCCCCTGAATTGCTGTTGCGGCTTGTTAGCTTTCCGACCATTTTCCTGACGCTGATCGTCACAATTGCGGCGGGGGCTTTGGGCACGGTCGTCGCCTTTTCCCGGCGCTATTATTCTAACACAACGGCAAATGAACTGTCGCTTTCGCGTCTGTTCGTGAATGTGGGCGAAGGCATTGCCGCAGCTATCGCCATTTTCCTGTTTTCAGGTGCAGGCATGTTGGCGCTGACCCAAGGCGGTGGTGGGGCCGAACATAGCGTCGAACTTAGCCCGTACACGGTTGCCTTTGTCGCCTTTTTGTCAGGCTTCATGGCAGAGGACGCCTTTGCTTCGATCCAAGCCGCAGGCAAACGTATTTTCAACACAGAAGGTGCAGCCCTCGACAAGTTAGAAGAGGCTAAGGCACTGATTGCGCAGGATGAAGAACAGAAAGCCGAAGCCGCTAAAGAGGGGTCTGTTTAAGGCGCTGCAAAGTGTTTGGACAGCTTTAGGCCCTGACCTTGATAGTTGGACGCAATGCCCGCGCCGTACATTTGGTCCGGGCGTTGTCCCATGCGTTCATAGATCAAGCGCCCGACGATTTGGCCGTGCTCTAGTACAAACGGCGCTTCGTGGCATCGCACTTCAAGCACGCCGCGTGACCCTGTGCCACCTGCTGCGTCAAAGCCAAAACCGGGGTCAAAAAAGCCAGCGTAGTGCACGCGGAATTCACCAACCATTGCCAGATAAGGTGCCATTTCGGCAGCGTAATCGGGCGGGATGCATACAGATTCGCGGCTGACAAGAATGTAAAATGCGCCGGGATCCAGAATGATATGGCCATCGCGCGTGTGGACCTCTTCCCAGAACTCGGTTGGATCGTAGTGACCGATCTTGTCCAGATCGATAACGCCCGTATGCGGTTTTGCGCGGTAACCGACCAACGTTGATCCGGCGGCACCGTCAGTACCGGAAAGGCGTAGATCAACAGAAAATCCAAGGCCTTCGTCAATGACAGCCGGTCCGTTCACCAGCGGTGTGTCACTGTGCAACGCAGACAGGTCTGCGTCGTTCAGAATAGCTTGGCCATCGCGAAATCTAATTTGGTTCAGCCGCATGCCGGGGCGCACAAGCACCGAAAAGGATCGCGGGCAAATTTCTGCATACAACGGGCCATCATAGCCCGGCACGATGCGGTCAAATTCGGTGCCACCGTCGCAGATCGTGCGGGTCAGCAGATCAAGCCGCCCGGTGGAGCTTTTGGCATTGGCGACGGCCTGCACACCTTTGGGTAGCGTCAGTCGCTCCATAAGCGGAACGACATAGACGCAGCCTTTTTCCAACACTGCGCCTTCTGTCAAATCAACGCGGTGCATTTCAAATTCGCTAAGGCGGTCCGCGACCGTGCGCCCGTGTCCTGCAAGAAAAGAGGCACGCACACGGTATGCGACTTGCCCAAGGCGTAGGTCTAGGCTGGCTGGTTGGATTTGGGCAGGTGTGATCGCGGGGCGCGCAGAAATGTCGCCGCGTGCAATCATGTCCTTAAGTTGGCTGTCTGCAAGTACGCCGGTCATCCCGTGCCCTCGTGGTCGTTTGCGGTGTAAGCAAAGGACACTGCGTGCCCGATGGGCGGGGTGAAAATCGTATGCCCCGTAGCGCTGGGGCAGGGTGATTTGGTCGGGCTAGCAGGACTCGAACCTGCGACCTTCCGTCCCCCAGACGGACGCGCTACCAGGCTGCGCCATAGCCCGACGTTGCTCGTGTCATACCCGAATTCTAGCCGGGGGCAAGGGAGAATTCGCATCCCCGTGATACTCTTTAGTTGTGATCGCCGTGCGCGTTAGCCATCTGGTCGCGCAGCGCCGTCAACTGGTCCACAAGCGGGCGAATGGCATCACATTGTTGCGGTGTCAGCCGACTGAGGACAGCACTTTTCGTAAGCACAGAGGCCTTGATGCCTGTCTCATCGATGTTGTCATCATCTGGAACATCCACAATGCGTGGCCGTACAATCGCGACTGGGGCAGGTTGTTCAACTGTTTCGGGTGAAGGTTCAACAACGGATTCGGGCGCAAGCTGTTCAACGGTTTCAGGCGCAGGGGCTTGTTCATCGATGATAGGCGCGGGTGCGTCTGCCTTGACCACGGGGGCGGTGACCGGTTGTTCTGATTCCGCGGCAAATGCTTCCGGAATTGGTTCAGGGTCAGGTTTAAGTTCGGGGGTCGGTGCCTCGGGCTCCGCCGATTTAAAGTGGTGGAACAGGGGTGTCGGCGTCGTTTGCGGTTCTTCCTGCGGGGTGTTTGCAGGGGTTGGATCGGGCGTTAGATCGGCTTCTGGCGTAACGTCTGCGATCGGTTCAGGCGCAGAATCCAGCGCGCTAACCTGTTGTGAAGGTTTCGCCTGATCTTGTTCTTCAGTCTCAAACGGCCCGGGCGGCGTGCCAAAAAGCGATCCTTGTTCTTCGGGCTCGGTGGGCACGTGTGGTTCCGTTTCTATGTTCGGTTCAGTTTCGTTGGTTTCAGCAACAGTGGGGGCGGCCAGATCTGGCGTAAAGTCTGGGGTCAATATTGGTACATCTTCGCCGCGCTCTTCTTTGGCGATAATTTCGGCGTCCAACTTAGGGGTGCTCATAAAGGACGGAACAGGAATTGGTTGAGCAGGGGGCGGAGCGGCGGCTTGTTCTTCGACGTATGGGGCGTCAATTTCGCCATCATCATCATCATCATCATCATCGTCGTCGGAAAACGGGCCTTCGCGTTGCAGGGTATTGATCGGTGTGTGGTCGATCCCGTCGGGCAGGGGGTCATTGGCCTGTTCGTCCGTGTCATCTGCGTCCGCTTCCAAAGAGGTGGCGTTGTCATAGATGGACACAACTGAAGCTTGCGGTGCGGGCTGCGGTGTTTCTGAAGGTTGCGGCTGATGCGTAACCAGATCGCCTTCCAACACCGCCGAGGTATCGTCATCAAGCGGCAGCGACATGTCCGAGACATGCGCAACACCTTCTTCCCGCAAAAGCTTTTGAACGCCTTTGATCGTGAGGCCATCTTCGTGCAGCAGTTTACGGATGCCACCCAACAGCAACATATCCGGCGGACGGTAGTAACGACGACCGCCTGCGCGTTTCACCGGTTTGACTTGCGGAAATTTGCTTTCCCAAAAGCGCAGCACGTGGCTTTGCACGCCCAGCCAGTCGGCCACTTCGGAAATGGTGCGAAAGGCGTCTGCGGATTTGCTCATTGCGTCAGGACTTATTGCCAGCGGCGACGCGGTCTTTCATCAGGTGCGATGGGCGAAAAGTCAAAACACGGCGCGGATTAATTGGGACTTCTTGGCCGGTCTTGGGATTACGTCCCACACGGGCAGATTTGTCGCGCACCGAAAATGTGCCGAACGAAGAAATCTTTACTTGCTCGCCCTTCACCAATGCGTCGGACATATGTTCCAGCACACTTTCCACCAGCTGTGCGCTTTCGTTACGCGACAAGCCGACTTCGCGAAACACTGCTTCGCTTAGGTCCATACGCGTCAAAGTCTTATCGGTCATGTGAACTCCCCTTTGATGGAACATAAGTGGATGCCAAATTACGAGTCAATATCAATGGCTTGTGTAACTGCGGAAATGTGCAACCAGAACGGGAAATAGTGCCCATTGCATGAAAAAGCTAAGAGAATCACCAACGTAAAACGACAGATCCCCAGGCCAGACCACCGCCGATGGCTTCCGTGACGACCAGATCGCCGTCTTTAATTTGCCCGCGCGCGCGGGCTGTGGACAGGGCAAGGGGAATCGATGCGGCTGATGTGTTGCCGTGATCTTGTACCGTCACAACGACACGCTCCATCGGGACATTCATCTTTTTGGCGGTGCCTTGGATGATACGGATGTTGGCCTGATGTGGTACAACCCATGTAACATCATCCGCCGTGACGCCCGCGCGGTCCATCGCTGTATGGGCTGTCGATGCTAATTTTTCGACCGCATGGCGGAATACTTGATTGCCCTGCATCCGCAAATACCCGCTTGAACCGGTGCTGACGCCGCCATCCACATACAATAAATCGCGATGTCGCCCGTCGGAATTAAGGTCAGTGGCCAGAATACCGCGATCTGCGTTGGTGCCCGCACCATCCTGTGCTTCAAGAAATACTGCACCCGCGCCGTCGCCAAACAGCACACATGTGCTGCGGTCTGTCCAATCCATGATTTTCGAAAATGTTTCGGCCCCGATGACCATGACTCGTTCGGCTTGTCCCGACAGAATAAGCGCGTTTGCGTTGCTTAGCGCATAGACGAAGCCCGCGCACACCGCTTGCACATCAAAAGCAAAACCGCGCTCCATGCCAAGCTGGGCTTGCACCATCGTCGCCGCCGACGGAAAGGTCAGGTCGGCAGTCGAGGTGGCAACAACGATCGCATCGATATCGTCGACATCCATACCTGCGTCTTTAAGGGCAGCTTGGGCGGCGGCTGTGGCCATGCTCGACGTTGTGTCGGATTCGGTTGCAAAGTGACGGCGTTCGATGCCGGAACGGGACTTGATCCATTCGTCGGTGGTATCGAGCGAGGCCTCAAATTCGGCGTTTTCGACAACGCGGGCGGGCAAAAAATGCCCCACGCCGCGAACAACTGCGCGCAAGGTCATGTGTCGCTCTCCTTGGTGGTATCACTGTTGTGCGTGGCGGCTGCGACGCGGGCAGCCAATTTGTCGCCAAAGCGCAATTCGGCCAGTTGTGCTGCTAAGCTGATGGCCGCCGACACGCCGGTGTCGTCTGCGCCGCCATGCGATTTCACGACTGTGCCGTTTAGGCCCAAAAAAACGCCACCATTCACGCGGCGCGGATCGATGCGTTTTCGTAGGCGTCCCATAGACGTATGGGCCAACAGATAGGCCAGTCTGGAGAGGGGGGAAAATTTAAACGCTTCACGCAGTAAATCGCCAATCAGCCCTGCCGTGCCTTCGCCTGTCTTGATGGCGACATTACCGGTGAAACCGTCTGTCACAATGACGTCGGCCACATCGCCGGGGATGTCGCCGCCTTCAACAAAGCCGACAAAATCAAAATTGGCGGCTTCGGCTTGGGTTCCGATAAGTTCGTAGGCTTCTTTCAGTTCTGTGCGACCTTTGTGTTCTTCGGTGCCGACATTCAGCAAGCCAACGCGGGGGCGGGTCAGCCCCATGCCGTTGCGCGCGTAAGACGCGCCCATCAATGCAAAACGCAGCAAATCGTCGGCATCCGCGCGCACATCGGCACCCACATCCAGCATGACGTTAAACCCTTGAGGATTGCGGCTGGGCCAAAGGACCGCGATGGCAGGGCGGTTCACACCGGGAATTTTGCGCAGCCGGATCATCGACAGCGCCATCAACGCGCCGGTATTGCCACAGCTGACAGCGACAGTTGCTTCGCCTGCGCGCACAGATTCGATGGTGGACCACATCGAGGTGCCCTTGCCGTTGCGTACAACGTGGCTGGGTTTGTCGTCCATGGTGACAACGCCGCTGGCGTCACGAATCTCGCAGCGCCCGCGTAAGGGCTTGCGTCGCGCAACAAGCTTTTCCAGCTCGTCGCGCGGGCCATGCAGGATAAACCCCAAGTCGGGATTGATCTTGGCCGCAATAGAACAGCCAGACACAACTACGGCGGGGCCTTGATCCCCGCCCATTGTGTCGACCGAAAGTATGATTGGAAACGCGAGGGCGGTGCCTGTGTCGGCCTTATCGGAGAGTGGGGCCGTCATAAACTTCTGCTAACCGTGCCGCCTTCGTGTTTGTTTATGCCGCGTCTTCGTCGAGATCGACTTCTTCGGCCATCGCGACAATCTCGTTGTCGGCATAGTGACCGCAAGCTGCACAGATGTGGTGAGGGCGTTTCAGCTCACCGCAGTTTGCGCATTCATTTGGGTTCGCGGGCGTCAAGCTGTCGTGGGCACGGCGATTGTTGCGGCGCGATTTTGACACTTTGTTCTGTTGCACAGCCATTGGAATGGGCCTTTGGAATTCGGGCAGAGCCGCATGCAGATGCGCGGTTGCGTGTTTCATGTTGCCCCAGAGGGGCGCGGATTTGGTTGCCCCAGAGGGGCGCGGATAAATCACCCCAGACGGGGCGCAATTCGGATCGCCCAAAGACGGGCAATGTACTGGCCGCCCAATTGGGGTGTGCCGTGCGTTTAGGCAATGGCCTGAGCCATGTCCAACCCAAAATGACCTGAAGGCGGCAAAATACCTACATCTTTTTCCAGTTCAAGGCCAAAGACACGTTGTAATGTGCTTAGTCAGTGTCACCTTTGCCCATTTTGGCCTGTAAATCGGCCAATCCGGCAAAAGGGCGGGCCGCTTCGTCGGTCAGGGGGACTTTGCCCGGTTCTGTTAGAACGATCTCTCCCAACGCGGCATCGGGCGCGCGCGGGTAGTCGGGGGTCGTAAGGCTGAGGGCCTCGATCATGACAGCCTCAGGATCAATCCACGCGCCAAGCTTTTCGACTTCGTCGTCTTCGGACATTTCCACTTCGGGCTCGTCTATGTCATCGGCGAAGTCGCGCAGAAATACACGGCGGACAGGGACGTCGATGCGGGTTGTGACCGGAACCAGCGTCACAGCACATGGCTGAACAACGGTCGCCCCAAGTGTGCCGCTTAGAATCCAGTCAGCCGATCCTTGCGCACGGACGTCGCCGACAAAGCGCATTTTGCGCAAAGACGTCAGATCCAATTCGTCCGCGATGGCGCGCATAACGCCTGCATCGGGGGTGATTTCAAAGCCAGTCGCACTGTTCTGAGCGAGGTCCGAGACCCGCAAAGCGGATCTTGAAGGTTGAGTCTTGGCCATTGCGTTAACTTTCGTTTATTGAACCAAGAGCAAACCTTGGGTAAGTCGAGTTATAAGCACCACGCCCCGTGAGCAAGGGGCGGCGTATAAAAGGGAGGCCCGATGCGGACCTTTTCAGTATTGATCGTCGGAATAGTTGCCCTCTCTGTGTCGGCATGCGCGCCAACCTTTCGCAACCATGGCTATATTCCGCCGGAAGAGCAGTTGCAGGAACTGGCCGTTGGCATCGACACGCGTGCCAGCGTCGAGGACATTGTGGGCCCACCCACAGCGGGTGGCGTGCTTGAAGGCGGTGACTTCTTTTACGTGCGCAGCACGTTGCGCATCATTGGCCCGCGTCGCCCTAAGGTGATAAACCGCGAGGTCCTTGCCGTGTCTTTTGATGACAGCGGTGTGCTAAGTAATATCGAAAGCTTCGGCCTAGAGGATGGTCGCGTTGTGGTCTTGTCGCGTCGTGTGACCGACAATGGTGTGACCAACGGGACGTTCCTGCGTCAGCTTTTAGGAAGCATCGGCCGCATTGGCCCGGGCTTTGGTAGCTAGTTAAGGCGTCATGGTCCGATCATGTCATTCATGTTAGGTATCTGGCATGATCGGATTGAAAAAGGGACGCTACCGCGCGCATCATGCCCAAAACGCGCAAGATATTGCTGCGGCACAAGCCCTGCGCGCGCGTTGTTTTGGGGTCGAGCAAGACAAAGATGCCTTTGATCACCAATGCACGCATATCCTAATCAGCCGTGACAGCGATGGCGCGCTGGTGTGTTGTTTTCGCATGATGCCGTTGTCGGGCGCAGAGATTTCACGCAGCTATTCCGCGCAATATTACGCTTTGGATGCGCTGGCAGCTTATCGCGGCAAGATGGTCGAGATGGGGCGCTTTTGCATTGATCCTGATCTGAACGACCCGGATATTCTGCGCGCGGCATGGGGCGCGATGACGGCCTATGTGGATGATAACGGGGTTGAGCTGCTTTTTGGGTGCTCATCTTTTGCAGGCATTGAAACGCATGATTACTTGGATGCTTTTGCGATGCTCAAGGCGCGCCATTTGGCGCCCAAGCGCTGGCTGCCCCGGGTGAAAGCGCCGCATGTCTTTAGATTCGCAGCCCGACTTCGGCGTAAGCCGGATGCGAAAAAGGCGCAGCTTGGCATGCCGCCTTTGCTGCGCACCTATCTGATGATGGGTGGCTGGGTCAGCGATCATGCGGTGGTGGATGCGCGGATGAACACGCTGCATGTGTTCACCGGCGTAGAGATTCGCGCCATTCCAGCCGCACGCAAACGCGTGCTGCGCGCACTGTTGGGGTAAAGGGGGCAGGGGCTTGAGGGGCGGGTGTTTTGAACCTTGCTGTATGCCATGTTCCGACGTGGAATGGGTTAAGCTCGCCGTGCTTCTAGGTGCCATTGACAGCGCGACGATCCAATATCCACTATGCTAAGCAATGCAGCTATCACTGTTCCAGAAGCGGGAGTCTACATTTTCAAATGTCGCGACCAAGAAACGCAGATACGGCTGAGGAAAATAGATCAAATGCCCTTAACGTGGGAAGTGTGGATGGCTCACTTTTGGGACAAAACGGGACCGCCCCGCGTATGCAATTTTCTCAAGAATGACGACTGTTGCACTCTACATAGGGTCAGCTCATTTTCATTTGTGGGTGATGTTGAGCCGTCAAAGCCACAGAATAGAATCGTCTCTTTCTTCAGCGCCTCCATACGTGGAATACCGGTGTGGTTCTTACCTTCCAATAAATTGGTTGGATATCGATCGGCGTTTATAGCTTGTTTTGACGTGGACTATTTTCGTGTGTGAAGAACGTTTGCGAACCTATCCGGACTTCAGTCCCAATTAATTGTAAATAGTCCCTAGATCTGTAGACGCCCGGGTCACCGACGTCTTGGACATGTGCCAGCTTCACGCCTTTGCCAGCCGCGCGATTACCGCGATGTCGGACGTTCAACGCCATCGCGTCGTCCTTGCGCGCGCAATCGCACCGTGTCCCAGATTTCTTTTGCTAGACGAGCTATTGTCGGCCCTGCACACATCCTTGCGCGAAACCCTGCGCGACGAATTGGCCGTACTTTTGCGTGGATTGGACATAATCGCAATTTTCGTGGCCCACGACCAAGATAAAGCGATGGCCTTCACCGATGATGTCGCCGCCATGTCGCATGGCCGAGTGGCACAAAGCGGGACGTCAAAGGGCCGATAATGCAAACTAACTTCATCCTTTGTCGCGGACTTTGTCGGCAAATGGCGCGAACCAAACCATGTTTCTGCGCGCCGGGGATGTGCGTGTCGGCGACGGCGGCCCCTTGCGCGGTCAGGTCGAAATCGTAACGATCCTTGGCACTCACTGCCGGATCGGCATTTCAGGTGACCATGACAACATCGACGTGATGCGCATATGCTTTGTGGACGGATCGCAGATACCAGCCGATGGCCCGTTCAATTGGGCGGCGCATCTTGGCGATGTCGCGTAGATTGGCATGGATCGCAGCGCTGTGGGCGCTACGCGTAGGTACCTACACGACGTCACGTTGCCGTTCTTAGCCATGACGCTTGCGGGCCAAGACGAACAAACCACCGTCGTGACAATGCATCACCTGCCAATTATTAGGGGGTTTCAAGGCGATGGACATTCAAAACCTAAGAGAAAGCAAGCAATTGAAATCGATCCTGTCTGACAACAAGGGGGAGTTGCGACTGACTTGCGTGCATACTCACCGCAATATTGCGGCCCCGTTTGATAACGTAGTGTGGCAGAACGGGGCCGGTGTTTCGTGCGCTGACTCTACGGAACTTAAGGAAAGCGCGCCAAATTGCTTGACCAAAGAACCGAATGGCTTTTTTCATGCATGATGTGTGTGGTGGTATCATCAACCATCATGCTCCGGTCGGCGATTACGACGGGCCACTTTTGTTCTATCCAAATAGATGGTCTGAGTCCTGATCCATGAATGACACAAGTATTATCCTGTTTGCACTTCATGTCGCGGGTGCCGCCGCTCTTCTGATCTGGGCCGTCCGTTTACTGCGTACTGGGGTCGAGCGAGCGTTTTCCGTACAACTCCGCGCCTTCTTGCGCCGCTCCAATACAAATAGGCTTCAGGCATTGGTCAGCGGCGCGCTTGCTGCTCTGTGCTTGCAAAGTGCCACTGCTGTTGCGGTTTTGGTATCGAACTTTGCAACAAAGGGCGGCGTTGGGTTGCTGGCGGGCATGGCGATTTTGCTGGGGGCTGACATCGGGTCTGCGATTGTGTCCCAGATTTTGCTGGTCCGCCAAGAGTTTTTGATTCCACTGCTTTTGCTCTGCGGAGTTGTCTTGTTTCTGCGCAGTTCACGCAATGAAATCCGACAATTGGGGCGCATGTTGATTGGGGTGGGGTTGATCTTTGTCTCTCTTGACATGATCCGCGCAGCAACTGGCCCCCTCATCGGCAGCCCTGCAACTGCCGGTGTCATGGGTTATCTGGCAGGCGATCTGGTGACGTCATTTTTTATCGGCGGGTTGTTTGCATGGGGCGTGCATTCGTCTGTGGCTGCCGTTCTGTTTTTTGTCACTTTGACAGCACAAGGGCTTTTGCCGCCAAGCGGGGCCGCTGCAATGGTATTGGGCGCAAACGCAGGCGGCGCGTTATTGGCCTATGTGCTGACACTGACCGCGCCAACGACGGCACGCCGTATGGTCATGGCCAATTTGGTTCTGCGCGGTGGTGGTGCGGCGCTGGTCCTTTTGGTCTTGGCCAAAAGCGCGGGCAATCTTAACTGGCTGGGCGCCGACGCTGCGCGTCAGATCATCAACCTGCATTTGGTTTTCAACATCGGGCTGGCGCTGTTTTGTCTGCCGCTCCTAGGTTGGATCGTTGCTGTAACGCTGAAGTTGATGCCTGACCGAGAAGATGCAGTTAGTCCGCTTTCGCAAAGCTCAGCCCTTGATCCGACAACACTTGACCGGCCATCGCGTGCCTTGCCGTGTGCCGCGCGCGAGGTCATGAAAATGGGCGAAGCGACGGAGACCATGCTACGGTCGTCGATGGCCTTGTTCCAAACCTGGGACGTACCCAATGCAAAAGCGATTACCAAACAGTCCGAGGACGTCAGTAAGCAGCATGCAGACATCAAAGGGTTTCTAGCAGGACTAAATCACAAGCAACTATCAGAGACGGAACGAGATAAAGCGAGTGAACTGGCCTCCATCGCGTTTAATTTAGAAACTGCGGCAAATGCAATTTCACAGAACCTTGTGTCGCAAGCCGAGCAACTTAGCGCAAATGGGCTGGAATTTTCGGAAGATGGTTGGTCAGAGCTAGCGGATTTCCACGACCGCGTTCTGAGCAACACACAGCTTGCATTAAGCGTGCTAATGACAGGCGCGCCAGACGCCGCGCGGCAATTGCTGCGCGCCAAAGACAAAGTACGCAAGGCTGAACAAAAGCTGCAGGAACGTCATCTGGCGCGATTACGTAAAAATATCCCTGCCAGCTTTGACACAAGCCACATCCATCAAGACACATTGCGCACGCTTAAAACGATCAACGCCGCATTTGCGACAATCGGTCATCCGATTGCTGCGCGATCAGGCGATCTTTTGTCGACACGCTTGTCAACAAAGTCAAAAGCCAACGTCTAAGAAAAAGTGCCTGTACAAACCGCGCGATCAATTGAAAGCCAAACGCCTGATGGCAACCGTCCAAGGCATCTTTGATTGTTATCAATGCGCTCGGGAACGCTTGCTCACAGCCACGTTTCCCGGAAAACATAGGCCATTGGTTCCTTTATGGAGGCTGCGGGTCACGTTGATGCTTTTGTATTTGATGCTTACGGCGTCTTGAATGTCGGTGACACCTTCATCCCCGAGACAACAGGGCGCCTTGATGCTTTGCGCGTGCGTAGGTGGTAAAATTTGAATTCTGTCCAATACGGCAAGCTACAAGCACGAAAATGTCTGATGCGGCATCGAGCGCCATGGCACCTCTTATCCGACCATTCGCAGTACTGTGTAGGTCAGTTCGAGTCTTTCCTTAATTTTTCAGAATGTAATCAGCTATTCAGCGCTGTTCACACCCACGAAACGAGTGGACCGGCGCCCTTATAAGGTAAGTTTGGTTGACGCCATGACAGCAAGGCTCTAGCTGGCGTGCATGGCACGTGTACCCCTTCTTCAACTCTCTGATATTTCGCTCACATTTGGGGGCGATCCTGTGTTTGATGGTCTGTCCCTTGTGGTGCAGCCCGGTGACCGGGTGGCCCTTGTGGGGCGCAATGGTTCGGGCAAGTCCACCTTGATGAAAGTCATGGCGAACCTTGTCGAGGCTGACACCGGCGAAGTCGTTGCAGGCCCCGGTGTTTCGGTAGGCTACATGGAACAAGACCCTGACATGGCGGGCTTTGCCACGTTGGGCGACTTTGCCATGCATGGTCTGGATGCGTCGGATTTGTACAAAGTCGAACGCGCGGGCGAGGGGTTGAAATTCGATCCTGCGCGCCCTGTGTCCACCGCCTCGGGTGGTGAACGCCGCCGTGCGGCATTGGCCCGTTTGATGGCTTTGGCACCTGATCTGATGTTGCTGGACGAGCCGACAAACCACCTTGATATTGAGGCGATTGGCTGGCTGGAATCCGAATTGAAATCGACGCGAGCGGGCTTTGTGCTGATCAGCCACGACCGTGCATTTTTACGTGAATTGGCGCGCGCAACCCTTTGGATCGACAGAGGAATGGTGCGTCGCCAAGAAAAAGGATTTGATGCGTTCGAGGCGTGGCGCGATACCACTTGGGACGAAGAAGACATGCAGCGCCACAAGCTGAACCGCAAGATCAAGGCTGAGGCGCGTTGGGCGGTCGAAGGTATTTCGGCGCGGCGCAAACGCAATCAGGGCCGGGTGCGTGCATTGCAAGAATTACGCGCCGAACGTTCAGCCCAGATCACGCGCCAAGGCACGGCAGCGATGGCGTTTGAACAGGGTCCGAAATCCGGGCGCAAAGTGATCGAGGTTAAGGACGTCGCGAAATCCTTTGGCGACAAGCTGATTGTCGAGCCATTTTCGCTGACCATTCAACGCGGCGATCGCATCGCATTTGTTGGACCAAACGGGGTGGGCAAAACGACGCTGCTGAATATCCTTGTGGGCCGCGAAGCGCCAGATAGCGGCACTGTGACCCTTGGCACCAATCTTGAAATCGCGCTGTTTGATCAGACGCGGGCGCAGCTTGATCCTGATATGACCCTTTGGGACAGCTTGACCGGCGATCCTGATATGCGTGTCAGCGGCAAGGCCGATCAGGTCATGGTGCGCGGTATGCCCAAACACGTTGTGGGCTACCTTAAGGAATTTCTGTTTGACGAGGCACAGGCCCGCGCGCCGATCCGATCACTGTCGGGTGGTGAAAAGGCGCGGCTGTTGCTGGCCAAGATCATGGCCAAGCCATCGAACCTTTTGGTGCTTGATGAACCGACAAACGATTTGGACGTGGAAACGCTGGATCTGTTGCAGGATTTGATCGACCAATATGATGGCACCGTCATGCTCGTCAGCCACGATCGCGACTTTTTGGACCGTGTCACCGTGACCACCATCGCGATGGAAGGTGATGGCAAGGCCACGGCCTATGCCGGCGGTTGGAGCGATTATCAAAGTCAGCGCCGCCCCAAAGCGTCCAAAGAAGAGGTCGCAAAATCAAAGGCTGCTGGTGGGAAGTTAAAGCAGAAAGAGGCCGAAACGTCGGGCCTTAGCTTTACTGAAAAGCACCGTCTTGAGGTAATCCCAGCCGAGATGGAGCGCCTTGAGGCTGAGATCGTCAAGCTGCAAGAATTGATGAGCGACCCTGATCTGTTCACCGAAAACCCGGTGAAGTTTCAAAAGGCGACGGACGCGTTGATTGAACGTCAAGCCCGTCTTGATGATGCCGAGGAAGAGTGGCTGATGCTTGAGGAAAAGGCCAGCACTGCTTAATGCACGCGCGCAGGTACGCCGACCACGGTGCTATTTGCCGCGACGTCCTTTGCAACCACGCTGCCGGCACCGATGATTGCCCCGTTTCCAATGGTGACACCGGGCAAAATGATTGCCCCGGCGCCAATCCACACATCCGAGCCAATCGTAATAGGGTGCGCGATTTCGATACCCAAGCGGCGCTTGTCCACATTTCTGTGGTGATCTGCGCAAAGGATTTGTGCCCCAGTGCCGATCAGGGTGTTATTCCCAATCTCTACGCGCGCACTGTCCAGAATGACGCAACCGCTGTTGATAAACACGGCGTCGCCAAGGTGGATATTGATCCCATAAGAACAGTGAAATGGGGTTTCAATCAGACAATCCGGTCCGGCCTGCGCAAACAGCGCGCGCAACGGTGCGCTTAACGTGCGCCGTTTCTTTGGGGGCAGGTGGTTATGTGCGTGCACGGCCTCGAGGGCAGCAAGGCGCAATCCCTCCAACTCCGGATCAAGGCAGGTGTACCAATCGCCTGCCGCCATCTTGGCCCGTTCACTGGTCATCGTGTGTTACTTGTCCACATCTAAACGGATCACATCACCAGGGCGTATGATGCCGCCGGTTATGATCCGGCAATTCAGGCCCGAACGGTGTTCGAGCAGATCGCAGATCGTCTTTTTGGTGATCATATCGATGTAGCGGCAGGGGAAGTTCAACCGCCCACCTTCAAGCACTACGTCGCCGACGCGAAACCGGCGCCCGACAAGGTGGTTCAGCGGCACATCGCGGGTCGTCAGGTTGCGCCGGTGTTCTTGCGCATCAAGCGTGATGTCGTGATCGCGCGCAAAGGCTTCTAGCGTTTCGACCTCGATCAGGGTGACTTCGCGCACATCGGGTTGGGCGGAATAGGTGCCCGTGTCGGTGCCAATCGCATAGCGATCCCCTGTGATGCCGACGCCCGCGATCAGCTCGGCCGTGGTTTGTTCGACCATCGGAGCGCGTGCTTTCGGTGTTGTATGGATGCTTAGAAGTTGTCCTTGCCACATGGTGTTTGCCCTTTCAGCGCATGCGAAGTGCGCCGTCCAGCCGGATCACCTCGCCATTGAGATAGCCCATTTCGACAATAAACGCGGCCAGACGCGCATATTCATTTGGATCGCCCAAGCGGGCAGGGTTGGGCACATCTGCCGCCAGCCCGGTTTGTACGTCTTCGGGCAGACCTGCCAACATGGGCGTTTTAAAAATCCCCGGCGCGATGGCCATCACGCGGATGCCAGAACTGGCCAGATCACGCGCCATGGGCAGGGTCATGCCCACAATGCCACCTTTGGATGCAGCATAGGCGGTCTGCCCCTTTTGCCCATCAAAAGCAGCCACCGAGGCCGTGTTGATGATCACCCCACGTGCGCCGTCCGGCTCGGCTGTATTCTTGGCCATCGCTTCGGCGGCAAGGCGCGCGACGTTGAAACTGCCGACAAGGTTGATGTCGATGGTCTTTTGAAAGGCCGAAAGCGGGTGTGGGCCATCGCGCCCAACGGTTTTGATCCCCAATGCGATGCCCGCGCAGTTCACTGCCACCGTGATGCCACCCATGC
This sequence comes from Tateyamaria sp., assembly GCF_039940735.1. Classification (GTDB taxonomy): domain Bacteria; phylum Pseudomonadota; class Alphaproteobacteria; order Rhodobacterales; family Rhodobacteraceae; genus Tateyamaria. The sequence continues at coordinate 55,611 of NZ_JBDVGB010000014.1, read as the reverse complement.
GGGCCACGGCCAGATCAATGGCGGCTTGCACCGACGTTTCGTCCGTCACATCGGTTTTAGCAAAGTGCCCGCCGATTTCAGATGCCACTTGTTTACCACGAATCGCATCACGATCGAGCAGGGTCACCTGCGCACCAAGGCTTGAAAAATGGCGTGCGGTGGCTTCGCCCAGCCCGGATGCGCCGCCTGTGACTATCGCCAGGGTTGAGTTGAGTTGCATGAAGCCCGCCCGTTCTAAAAAGTGACTGAGTGTTTTGATACGCCCAAAGCACAACATTTAAAACAAGCGGTTTGGGCAGGGGCGTTTACCCTTTGTGAATCCAACCGCCGCCAAATATCCGGCTGCTGTCGCGGTCGTAAAACACGCAAGCCTGTCCCGGTGATACGCCTGCCTCGGCGGCAACCAGTTCAACGGTGGCTTCTGTCGCGCTGATCGGGCGAATCACAGCGTCCGTCGGTGGGCGCATTGAACGGACTTTGACAGCGACATGCCATTCGGTTTGGCTGTCAAAGGGAGCATCGCCCAACCAATTCACTTCGCGTACCGGCACCGTTCGGGTGGCCAGCATATCCTTTGGACCAACAATAACTTGGGCCGTGTCTGCGTCCAATTTGACCACATAAAGCGGATCAGCAAGCCCACCAATCCCAAGGCCACGACGCTGCCCGATGGTGTAATTGATGACGCCATCGTGTTGCGCAAGCACGCGGCCTTCGGTGTCGACAATGTCGCCCGGCGCTGCCGCTTCGGGGCGCAACTTGCGGATCACAGCCGCATAATCGCCGTTGGGCACAAAGCAAATGTCTTGGCTGTCAGGTTTGTCTGCCACGCTTAACCCGTACTTGGCCGCAAGCGCGCGCGTGTCATCCTTGGAGGGCAGGTGGCCCAAAGGAAACCGCAAGTAATCCAACTGCGCGGGCGTGGTCGAAAACAGAAAGTAACTTTGGTCGCGGTTTGCATCGGCCGCACTGTGCAATTCAGGGCCTGAATCGCCCATTTTCCTTTGGATATAGTGGCCTGTGGCCATGCAGTCGGCCTCAAGATCCTTGGCGGTTTCCAGCAAATCTTTGAACTTTACCCGCTCGTTGCAACGGATGCAGGGCACAGGTGTTGCACCGCCCAAATAGCTATCGGCAAACTCGTCAATGACGGCGTCTTTGAACACATTTTCATAATCGAGTACGTAGTGCGGAAAACCCATTTCCTCGGCCACGCGGCGCGCATCATGGATGTCGATGCCGGCGCAGCACGCGCCCTTTTTGGCCAGCGCGGCACCATGATCATAAAGCTGCAATGTGACGCCAACCACGTCATAGCCTTGCGCCTTTAATTCGGCGGCAACAACAGAACTATCAACGCCGCCAGACATGGCAACGACAACACGGGTGTCAGCTGGGGCCTTGGTAAAGCCCAAGGAATTAAGCGGACCGGACTGGTCAAGCATGTCTACGTCTCCGGGTGAATTGTTCGCATATATATGAAAATGCGAAATAGTCTCAAGGGGCGGCTTAACCCGTCATTAAAGACGGGGGACGATGTTGCCTGTGAAATAACAAAGAGCACAGCAATGTATTTGAAAAAAATCGATGGGCAGCGTGCTGTCACTTTGCCTGATGGCACGGTGCTGACGCAGGCTGACTTGCCTCCTGCGTCAACGCGGCGGTGGGTTGCATCGCGCAAAGCTGCTGTCGTGCGTGGTGTCGTCTATGACTTGCTGTCTCAGGAAGAAGCGCTTGAACGCTATTCCTTAAGCGAAGAAGAGTTTTTGATGTGGGTACGCGCGGTATCTGATCACGGGGAAGATGCCCTAAAGGCGACGGCAGTCCAAAGATATAGACAACTATAGGTTGTTATGTTATTCAATTGTCGGGGGTAACGTGTGATTAACCTTTTGGGTTCACGTTTAGTTCAACACCTGACACGAACGTGGAGACCGAAAAATGCGCGTGCTGCTTGTAGAAGACGATCCAACAACTTCCAAAAGCATTGAATTGATGCTGACCCATGCCAACTTGAATGTTTATGCGACGGACTTAGGCGAAGAAGGGATCGATCTGGCCAAGTTGTACGATTACGATTTGATCCTTTTGGATCTTGATCTACCGGACATGAACGGCCACGAAGTGCTGCGCCAATTGCGCTTGGCGCGTGTCGAAACACCAATCTTGATCCTGTCAGGGTCGGACGACACGGAAAACAAAATCAAGGGTTTTGGATTTGGCGCAGATGATTACCTGACCAAACCTTTCCACCGCGAGGAATTGGTGGCACGCATTCACGCCATCATCCGCCGCTCAAAAGGGCACTCGCAATCTGTGATCAACACAGGCGAGGTTTCAGTGAACCTTGATGCCAAAACTGTCAGCGTGGACAAAAAGACTGTACATTTGACGGGCAAAGAATACCAAATGCTTGAACTGCTTTCACTGCGCAAAGGTACGACACTCACCAAGGAAATGTTCCTGAACCACCTTTATGGCGGTATGGACGAACCGGAATTGAAAATCATTGATGTGTTTATCTGCAAGCTGCGCAAGAAATTGAGCACAGCAACAGATGGCAAGAACTACATCGAAACGGTGTGGGGGCGTGGTTATGTCTTGCGTGATCCCGAACCGGTTCAAGATGTGGGTCCAGCCCCTTTGGCTATGGGGGCCTGACACCCTCAAGGTTCGTTGATTGAAAAAGCCACCGCATGTTCGTTCTGCGGTGGTTTTTTTATGGAATGCCCTTGTGCGAAAGATGGGCCAATGCCTTTTGGCCAATAAGTGCGATCAATGGCTGGACCCGGCGGTCATGCGCTTTTATCTCTTGGTCTGAACCGGACGGGGAAAGACGTGACAGCCAAGACGCCCATAGATGACTTAACTCGGCAACAGGCACAGGTCGAACTGGCTAGGCTCGCGACCGAACTTGGTATGGCGAACAGCGCCTATCACACAGCAGACGCGCCACAGATTACTGATGCGGATTTTGACGCACTGAAGCGTCGCAATGCCATGATCGAAGTGCGTTTCCCAGACCTCAAACGCTCCGACAGCCCGTCGGATCAAGTGGGGGCTGCGCCTGCTGATGGGTTTTCAAAGATCACGCATGCCATGGCGATGCTGTCGCTGTCCAACGCGTTTGATGATGATGACGTGCGCGAATTCAACGACCGGATTCGCAAATACCTCGGCCTCGATGCGACTGCACCACTGGCATACACTGCGGAACCTAAAATCGATGGGCTGTCTTTGTCCTTACGATATGAAAATGGTCGATTGGTACAGGCGGCGACACGCGGTGATGGTGCCGTTGGTGAAAATGTCACTGCAAACGCGCGTACGATTGCGGACATCCCGCAAAACCTGACCAATACGCCTGAATTGCTAGAAGTGCGGGGCGAAGTTTACATGTCGCATGCCGACTTTGAGGCGCTCAACGCACGTCAAAACGAGGCTGGGCAAAAGCCCTTTGCCAACCCGCGTAATGCGGCTGCTGGATCTTTGCGGCAACTGAATGCCGACATCACGCGCGCGCGTCCACTGCGCTTTTTTGCCTATGCGTGGGGTGCCCTGTCTGAACCACTTTCTGATACCCAAAGTGGTGCGATTAAGCGACTGAATTCGCTTGGTTTCCAAACCAACGCCTTGACTGCGCTGTGCAATGGCCCTGAAAATATGATCGCCCATTACCGCGAGATTGAACAACGGCGCGCGGGTCTTGGTTATGATATCGACGGCGTGGTTTACAAAGTCGATGATCTGGCATTGCAAGCGCGCCTTGGTTTCCGATCGACAACGCCACGTTGGGCGATCGCCCACAAATTCCCGGCCGAGCTGGCTTGGACCACTCTTGAAGCGATCGACATTCAGGTCGGGCGCACTGGCGCTTTGTCTCCGGTGGCGCGGTTAAGTCCGGTGACGGTTGGCGGCGTTGTGGTGTCCAACGCAACTTTGCACAACGAAGACTACATCGCCGGACGCGACAACACAGGCGCCACCATTCGGGATGGCAAGGATATCCGCGTCGGCGACTGGGTGCAGGTGTATCGCGCAGGTGACGTGATCCCGAAAGTTGCCGATGTGGATTTGTCTAAACGACATGACACCGCACAGCCTTTCGTGTTCCCCAAAACCTGTCCCGAATGTGGGTCTGATGCCATCCGCGAGGAAGGCGACGCCGTGGCGCGCTGCACGGGTGGTCTTATATGCCCTGCGCAAGCAGTTGAAAAGTTAAGGTATTTCGTCAGTCGAGCTACCTTTGATATCGAAGGGCTTGGGGCTAGGCAGATCGAAATGTTCTATGGCGATGATCAGTTGCCGATCAAAGAACCTGCCGACATCTTCACCTTGAAAGACCGCGATTCCGCGAACCTGACCAAACTGGCCAACCGCGAAGGTTGGGGGGCGAAAAGTGTGGAAAACCTATTTCAAGCGATCAAAGAAAAGCGGCACATCCCGCTGAAAAAACTGCTGCTTTCTTTAGGAATACGCCATGTGGGCGAAGTGGCTTCGGCTGATTTGGCGCGCCATTTTGGGACGTGGAATGCGTTGCTTGAAGCTGTGGATCGCGCGGCACCGGCCGCCGTATGTCATTTGCAGGCGGACATTGCAGAGGCGCAAGAACGGATTGCGGCCCAATCCCAAGGCCGCCGCGCTCGAATCAAACCGACTCGAGATGCCGAATGGGATGGCGTGCACATCGCCGCCAAAGCAGCATGGGACGCGTTGACCGGCATCGATGGGATCGGCGCGACCGTTGCCGTTGCCTTGGTCACGACGTTTCAGCAACAAGCCGAACGCGCCAGCATTGATCGCCTTGTGGCCCATCTGGACATTGCGCCTGACGCCAGTCCGGCGACGCAAAACAGTCCAGTTGCCGGAAAAACCGTTGTGTTTAGCGGAACTCTTGAAAAAATGACGCGAGCAGAGGCCAAAGCGCGCGCAGAAAGCCTTGGCGCAAAAGTCTCAGGATCGGTCAGCGCCAAAACGGATTTACTTGTGGCCGGGCCGGGCGCGGGATCCAAGGCTAAAAAGGCAGCGGATCTTGGAGTTGAAACGCTGGACGAAGATGGTTGGCTGGACCTGATCGGCGCACCATGAGCCGCCCTGAGATCCTTTTCCCACTTTTTGCCGATCTGGAAACGTTGGACGGGGTCGGGCCAAAAACGGCACAGAATTTGGGCCAATTGGGTGTCGCGACGCCGCGCGATTTGTTGTTCACGTTGCCTCATTCCGGCGTTGACCGCGCCTTGCGTGATACGATTCAAGGGGCTGTTTTTCCAATAACTTTAACCGTTAAGGTCAAAGTTGGCACGCACCAACCTTCGCGCAATCGGGGCGGGGCGTATCGCATCCACGTAGAGGATTCGACGACATTCTTCTTGTTGGTATTTTTCCATGGGCGCAGCGACTATTTGAACAAAGTGTTGCCGGAGGGGGCCGAGCGCGTTGTGTCCGGCCGCGTCGAAATGTTTGACGGGGTTGCCAACATGGTGCACCCGGATCACATCGTACCGGTGGAGGAGGCGGGCGACATTCCCCGTTTCGAACCGACCTATCCGCTGACCGGTGGGGTGACGCAAAAGACGATGTTCAAAGCAACACGTTCGGCGCTGACACGGATGCCGGTGCTGGAAGAATGGATTGATCCGGGGCAGGTCGCGCAGGCAAACTGGATTGGCTTTGATGCGGCGATGGTAAATGCGCACGCGCCAACCCAGCAAGATGACCTTGCTGTGACCGATCCGTCGCGGACACGTTTGGCTTATGACGAATTGCTTGCGCATCAGCTCACACTTGCCCTCGCGCGCGCGTCCGAGCGGCGCACGCCGGGCCAAATTTCGCATGGAACAGAACGTTTGCAGGCGCGGGTCCGTGCCGATTTGCCCTATAAGGCGACGGGTGCGCAAGATCGCGCCATTGCTGAAATCGCTGCTGATATGGCCGAACCGACGCGCATGAACCGCTTGCTTCAGGGTGATGTCGGGGCAGGCAAGACGCTTGTGGCGTTTATGGCGTTGCTGATCGCGGTCGAGTCTGGCGGGCAGGGTGTGATGATGGCGCCAACAGAAATCCTTGCGCGTCAACACCTTGAGGGGCTTCAGCCTTTGGCGGAAAGTGCGGGCGTCGTGCTGGATATTTTGACCGGGCGCGACAAGGGGGCGGAACGGCGCGCGAAACTTGCAGCCCTTGCTGCTGGTGACATTCAAATCTTGGTCGGCACGCATGCGGTGTTTCAGGCCGATGTTGAATTTCGCGATCTGCGGTTGGGTGTTGTGGACGAACAGCACCGCTTTGGTGTGCGTCAACGCCTTGCGCTTGGCAAAAAAGGCGCGGCGGCGGATGTGTTGGTGATGACGGCCACGCCGATCCCACGCAGTCTGGCGCTTGCGCAATACGGCGATATGGACGTGTCGGTGCTGGATGAAAAACCGCCCGGGCGCAAACCGATCAAGACGGCGTTGGTTAGTACTGGTCGCATGGACGAAGTTGTGGCGCGATTGCAGGCTGTGATGGCGGAGGGGCGACAGTGTTATTGGGTTTGTCCTTTGGTCGAAGAAAGCGAGATCGTTGACCTGACCGCGGCGGAAGAACGGTTCAAACACCTGCGCGCTGCGTTGGGCGAGGGGTGTGTCGGGTTGGTCCATGGGCAGATGCCGTCGGCGGAAAAAGACGCGGCCATGGCGCGGTTTCAAGCTGGCGAGACAGGTGTTTTGGTCGCCACCACGGTGATCGAAGTCGGGGTCAACGTGCCCAACGCGACGATTATGGTGATCGAACGCGCCGAAACATTCGGTCTGGCACAGCTTCACCAATTGCGCGGTCGGGTGGGGCGCGGGGATGCGGCTTCGACCTGTTTGCTTATGTATCAGGTCCCCTTGTCGGATGCGGGGCAAAAGCGCTTGGAAGTTTTACGCGAAACGGAAGACGGATTTGTGATTGCCGAGACCGATCTTGCCATGCGTGGATTCGGTGACCTGATCGGCACAGCACAATCGGGGGTGCCCCGATTCAACATTGCGGACTTGGAAAAGCAGGGCGCGTTGATGTCTGTCGCGCAAAGTGATGCGCGAAAATTGCTGTCGGATGACCCCAAACTGACATCTCAACGGGGCAAGGCAGCACGCGTGCTTTTGTGGCTTATGCGCCAGGATGAAGCGATTCGTTTAATTTCAGTGGGTTAGCGTAATTGATGCCATAAAGTTCGCAAATGTTCTCAAAAAGTTCTTTACGTAGCATTAAGAATATGAGAACAAAGTGGCAACTCAGGAACGAAAGGCACCGATATGACAACGCTCCGCACTCTGAAAGATGCCGCAGCCCGCGCTGAAGCCACATTGCTTCATGACCTTATGGGGGCCGCTGCTTTGATAGTGATGATGATCGTTGGCTTGTACCTGCCGGCCCTGATCTGAGTTCTGCCTGCGATCTTGCTTTGATCCATCCCAGCGCCCGTCCCAATTGGCGTTTACGCATCTGGCTTTGCCTAGCTGATGCGGCCCTGTTTGCCTCGGGGTTTCGGATCTGTCCCCTGCAAGACACGCTTTCCTTGCGCCGCCATCCTTTTGGATGTGCGGCGCTTTTTTTGTAAAAACCTAAAAACTGAAGGCAAGGCGCAGACCGCCCCAGTGCCGTCCCTTCACCATAATGGGGGCCGATAAATCCTTCATCATTTTGAATTCACCACCCCCCATATCGCGTCGATACACTTGCAGCAGAAACGGTGCAGGGCTGCGCCCGGCTTTCAACCCAACACGGTCGTCAAATATTCGCCGATTGCGGCAATTGGCCGTGTTCCAAACTTCGTCCGCGCTCTGAGGGTGTGAAAAATTCTTGTTATGTGTCGGAAGATAACCGTTCACATCGACCGCAGCGCAGAACACCACCCTGTCGTTGAGGGCGAGTGCTGGTTCCTGAATAGCAGGGAGGATGCGATCCAATAGGTCCGTGTAGGCGGTACGTAACTGCTGCGGCGCAGTGCCCGGAATAGGTACATAGTTGCGGTCAAATAGGTCGGGCATGCTTATCTGCCCATCGGATACGGCTTGTTCAAACGCTTTGCTAATGGCGGCCGCCCGCGCGCGGGTATAGTCAATAAAGGGCGCGTCTTCTGTCATGCCACCAAGTGCTGCACTGGTTCCCACGATAGTTTCAGAAGTATCGATCAAGCGCCCGATTCTTTTGTGCGCTTTTTCGATGCCATCTGTCGTGGTGGCTATGCTTTGCCCCATGCCATGCATGCTGGGGGTAAATGCCTCGATTGCGGTGCGAACTTTGACACCGTTGCTGTTGATCCGTTCGGCTTGCAGCTTGGTGTCGCCCACTGACTGCTCCATCCGGGATAGGGCATCGTCGGTCTTGGCACTTTGTTCCATGAGGCTTGTGGCGGTTTGCGCGACATCATCGGCTTCTGTGCCCAATGTGGCGATCCAGCCCGTCAGTGTTTCGATATTGGATGAGATTTGTCTGGCGGCGTCTTTTGTCTTTTTCGACAATTCGTTGATGGCATCAGCGACCACTGCAAAGCCGCGCCCCGCGTCGCCAGCGCGCGCGGCTTCGATTTTGGCATTGATGGCGAGTGTGTTGACTTGCATCGAAATGGACGCGATCTGAGTGTTGTTATTTTTGACGGCTTTTAATGTATCGCTGATTTCAGTGTTGCGTGTCGAAACGTACTGTACCCATGTCGCTATTTTGTTGGATTCTTCGCCTAATGCGCGCACGAGGGTTGCAGATGTGTCGACATCCTGTGCCGTGCGCTCGACGCTGGCACTTAGATCACGTGTGGCACCTTGCACCGCGGTACTGGCGGCTTCAATGTCGCGCGACCCATCTTCTACGCCACTAAGGGCCACGCGTTGTTCACGGGCTTGCACCTCAACAAGATCAAGAAATCCGGCAATATCAACGATCTCATAACCCAAATCGGAAGCGGCGCGCGCCAGCGCGTTCAGCTCTTTCATCTCGGGGAAGTCCGGTTGCGCGTTCATTTGCCAGCTTTCGATGTCTAAAGATGTAGACGTTTTAGAATCGAAACCTTCAAAAAATCCTAACGCGCGAGGGTCACGCGCAATCCGATTGCAAAGCGTGTTCCATTGCTTCGGTTGTGGCCTCAATCGCCAGTAAGATCGAAGCATGGCGGTTTTTAAATTCGCGGGCGGGTTCAAGCACGTCAAAGCCGTTAAAGGGCGCGCCGGGCACTGGTCCTTGCTCGGTTAACATCGCGCGTAGGTCGTCACGTGCGGCGCGCAGTTCATCCAAAGACCGCCCTAGCGCTGCATTTCCAGTGACAGCCGCTGCCGCCTGACCCAATGCGCATGCTTTGACGTCTTGCCCAAACTCGGCAATGCGCCCATCGGCCACGCGCAGGTCCACAGTCACGGTCGATCCACAAAGTGGCGAGCGTTTTTTAATCGTTGCATCCGGGTCCATAAGCCGTTCGGTGTGCGGCATGTCTGCGGCCAGCGCGAGAATGCGCGTGGAATATAGTTTTATCAGATCTGTATCGGCGGGCATGGCCCCTCCGGCTCTGGTGTCATTGCTGTTGCTGTTCTACATAAGCCCGCACGCCACAGATGCAAAAAGGTTTTCGCCATGACTGTACAATTTGATGCTGCAACTTTGCGTTACAACGATGCGGGGCTTGTGCCTGCCATTGCGCAAGACGTTCATAGCGGCGAAGTGCTGATGATGGCGTGGATGAATGCAGAGGCCGTTCGCCAGACCCTTGAAACGGGGCGGGTGACCTATTGGTCGCGTTCGCGCAGTGCGTTTTGGATCAAAGGAGAGACCTCCGGCAACGTACAAGAACTGGTTTCTTTACGGGTGGATTGCGATCGTGACTGTTTGCTGATGCAGGTGCGCCAAAAAGGCCCTGCATGCCACACAGGGCGGCGCACGTGTTTTTACACCGAAGTGCAGGATGGCGTCGAAGTTATATTGATGGAGCCGGAATAGGGCGTTCAGCGCAACAGCTGGGCTTACTTGGATCTAAATGCGTTAAATTTCAATACGCTGACGTAGATCTGTCAAAGTGACGCCCTCGGCGCGGTAAGTGGCAATGGCGCGTGCGTCGTCACGTTTGGCCAGCCGCTTTCCGGCTTCGTCCCGGATCAATTTGTGGTGGTGATAGGTCGGTGTCGGAAATTTCAGCAGACCTTGCAGGACGACTTGCAAAGGGGTGGTGTCGAACAGGTCGGCACCACGCACAACATGGGTGATATGTTGTGCCGCGTCGTCAATAACGGCGGCCAAAGCATAGGATACGGTTTCGATCTCTTTGCGCCCCAAAACTGCGTCACCGGTCTGGGCCAGCAGCGTTGCGGCGTCGATGTTGTGTGTTCCGGCGTGTTCAGACCCCGTTTCGGTAAAAGCAATGTCTGCATGCAGCGCATCCAAGGCGCGCGCCATATCAAGGCGCAGCGCGTCGCCGGCTTGTCGCGAAGACATGGGCCGACTGCGACAGGTCCCGGGATAAACGGCGGGCGCGCTGACGCCTTCTTGCGGGGCGGACAGGGTGGCACGGATATCACTACGACTACAGCTGCAAGGGTAAATGAACCCGCGATCCGCCAATGCCATCAGGTCGTTATTATAGCGCTCTAGATGATCCGATTGACGCAGCACGGGCATTGGCCACGACAAGCCCAACCACGCGAGGTCATCGTAAATCTGTGCCTCCCAAGCGGGACGGGCGCGGCTGGTGTCTGTGTCTTCTATGCGCAGCAGAAACGCGCCATTTGCAGCATGCGCCATTTCATAGGCGCACAATGCGGAATAGGCGTGCCCCAAATGTAATGGCCCTGTTGGGGACGGTGCAAATCTCGTGGTGAATGTCACGTTTTTTCAAGCACATATACGGTGGAATTTAACTGAATTCCGGGGATGTGGTCGCCGCTTTCCTTGAACAAAAGCCGGGCAGCACCGCAATCCGTCCACTCTGAAATACCAGCCTCAAAAAGCGGATCTTCCAAGGTGTGATCGTTGAAAGAAAATACCAGTTTTCCGCCATTGGGCAAAGAACGCATCAACTGGTGCAATACAGATATCGGGGCAGCACCTGAGCCGATAACCCCCATAGCGGCGCAAAGGGCGTAATCGTTGCGGGGCAGGTCTGCGCCGCCTTCGATCTGATCCAGATGACGGTAAACGCCTTTGTCGCGCGCACCGGCCAGCATCTTGGCCGACAGGTCCAGACCGTCGATGACGGTGAACCCAGCCTGCTGCAACGCAAGGCCCGACAGCCCAGTGCCACACCCGAAATCCAAAAGCGGTTGGGATAAGTCTTGCGTGACGTTTTTCAGGGCCTCGGCGCAACGCCCCGGTGTGACATAGCCGTTTTCGCCCAATTCAGCCTCGTAAGAGGCGGCCCAGTCGTCATAAAGCGCGCGCGTTTGGGATGCATCGCGCACGGTATATGCTTTGTTTAGAAACCTTGTCATGCAGGCAGTTTAGCGGCGTAAAGGGCGCGCAGTCCAGTTTTTAGGTCGTGGCAGGTTGGGGGGCAAGCCACGCGGCCCAATCCACTTTTGCGCGATCTGTATAGGCTTTGTAGCGGTCTTTGCGTCCGCGCCGCCCACCTTTCAGCCCTTCGACTGGGGGGAACAGGCCAAAATTAACGTTCATGGGTTGAAACGTCTTGGCGTCAGCTCCGCCCGTGATGTGGGTGATAAGGGCGCCCATGGCGGTGGTGTTGGGCGGTGTTTCAAGGGTTTGCCCCAAGAGTTCACTGGCGGCCAAACGACCGGCGAGCAAGCCCATAGCGGCGGATTCCACATATCCTTCGACGCCCGTAATCTGCCCTGCAAAACGGACATTGGGGCGCGAACGCAGGCGCATATCACCCGTCAACAGCGTCGGCGCATTCAGGAATGTGTTGCGGTGGATGCCGCCAAGTCGGGCAAAGCGCGCATTTTCAAGGCCGGGAATCGTTTTAAAAACATCTGCTTGCGCGCCGTACTTCATCTTGGTTTGAAAGCCGACGATATTGTAAAGCGTGCCCAACTTGTTGTCGCGTCGCAGTTGCACCACGGCATAGGCTTTGACATCTGGCTGGTGCGGATTGGTCAGGCCCACGGGCTTCATCGGACCAAAACGCAAAGTTTCGCGCCCACGTTCGGCCATCACTTCGATGGGCAGGCAGCCGTCAAAATAGCCTGCCGTTTCACCTTCGTGAAATTCGGTCTTTTCGGCGGCCAATAGTGCGTCGATGAAGGCCTCGTATTGGTCTTTGTCCATGGGGCAATTGAGGTAAGCGGTGCGCTCTTCCTCGGTCTCGCCTTTGTCGTAGCGCGATTGCATCCACGCCTTTTCCATATCGATGCTGTCAAAATAGATGATCGGCGCGATGGCATCAAAAAAGGCCAGTGCCTCGGCGCCGGTCTCGGCGGCAATCGCTTGGCCTAAGGTCGAAGAGGTCAGCGGCCCGGTGGCAATGATCCAATGGCCATCCTCGGGCAGGGTGGTGATTTCGCGGTATTTGACGCTGATGTTGGGGTGCGCCAGCAATGCGTCAGTCACAGATTGCGCAAAGGGATCACGATCGACAGCCAGCGCGCCACCTGCAGGCAGGCGATGCTTGTCGGCAGTTTGCATGATCAACCCGTTGGCTTCACGCATTTCCCAATGCAACAGGCCAACGGCGTTTTGTTCACTGTCGTCGCTTCGAAAAGAATTGGAACACACCATTTCACCCAGCAATCCCGTCTGGTGTGCAAAGGTTTCGACCGATGGGCGCATTTCGTGGATCACCACGTTGATGCCCATATTTGCCGCTTGCCATGCTGCTTCTGATCCGGCCATGCCGCCGCCGACGATATTGAGTGTGTGTGTCATGGCGCGGATGTAGGGCAAGGCGCGCGCGCGCGCAACTGCGTCACGCTGACGAACGTACGGTTCGTTGCTATGTGCATGTCCAACTATGTGGGGGTGATTTTTGGGGTCGCCGCTGCGGGGATGGTCGGTCAGTGAGAGGCTGACCTGGAGGGACCTTCCGCCAGTCGGCGACCCAAAATCGTATCCGACCCTCAGGCCGTGTCTTATTTGTGCCCCATTTGCGCCTGAATTACTAGTGGTTTTTCGGAAATAGTAGGCACACGTTTTGGAAACAATGGAAAATTGTATTTATTAACAGTTACTTAAGTGTCTTGCGGCCAGTCCGGAGGGCGCTTTTCGATAAAGGCATTTATGCCTTCTTTGGTATCTGGGTGGGCCATATTGTCGACCATGACCTGCCCGGTATAGGTATAGGCGTCCGTGATCGGCATCTGAAGTTGGGCATAAAACGCTTCTTTTCCCACTTTTACGGCTGATCCCAGCTTGGCGGCGATCTGGGTTGCAAGGGCTTTGGTCTCGGACTCAAGGGCGTCATGATCGACGGCGCGATTGATCAAGCCCAGCTCGGCGGCGCGCGCGGCCTCGATAAACTCGCCGGTTGTCAGCATTTCAAACGCCTGTTTGCGCGGGATATTGCGCGACAGGGCGACCATAGGGGTGGAACAGAACAGGCCGATATTAACGCCGTTCACGCCAAAGCGCGTGCCGTGGGCCGCAACAGCCAGATCGCAAGTGGCCACCAGTTGGCAACCCGCCGCTGTCGCAATGCCATGCACTTGGGCAATCACGGGTTGGGGCAGGGACTGAATGCGCGCCATCATGGCAGCACAACGATCAAACAGGTCTTTGAATGCGGCGGCCCCGTCATCTGGGCTCTGACGTGCGGCAGTCATCTGTTTCAAATCATGGCCTGCGCAAAATGCTTTGCCCGCACCTGAAAGGATCACGGCGCGGATTGTGCGATCATTTGCAATCTCATTCAGTGCACCGTGTAGGGCGGCGATCATCTCGTCGCTTAGGGCATTTAGGCGATCCGGCGCGTTCATGCGCAGATGCGCGACAGCGCCCGTACCGTTGCGTTCTAGAATTGCCATCTTGCTCTCCGCGCCATTTGCAGTGAACCCTAGGGGACAAAGCGAGCGAGGAAAAGTATGGGCTTAGTGATGGATGCCGCCGAGATGAACGCCTTTTTGGGGCGTGCCTTTTTGGAAGTGGCAGGCGACTTTCATGTGGAGCATGTGGATGATGCCGGTGTCACCCTGCGTTTATTGGTACAGGATCGCCATTTGCGCCCCGGCGGCACAGTATCCGGCCCCGCGATGTTCGCGTTAGCGGATGTGACGGCTTATATGGTGACGTTGGCCCACATTGGGCCGCGCGCGTTGGCTGTGACCACAAACTGTTCAATAGATTTTATGCGCAAGCCGGTATCGGGTGTTGATCTGATCGGTAAGGGGCGGCTGTTAAAGTTGGGCAAGCAATTGTCAGTGTCAGATGTGCTGATCTATTCCGAAGGCGATAAACGCCCTGTGGCGCGTGCCAGCCTAACTTACGCTATTCCGCCGCAAGGTGTTGATTTAAATACGTAACGAAAAGACGGCCGAGACAAGCTCGGCCGCAAGTGGAAGAGGTCTGGTTAGACGTCACGGGGATGTCACGCCTGCCAGAACACACGCCGGGACTCGCGAAAAGCTTCCGGCGGTGTCAGTCCCACATCGCGCAACTGAGCATCGCTGAGTTGCGCAAGCGCATGCCGCGTACGGCGGCGCGTGGCCCATTTTGACATCGTGACTGCGACGCGCAACGCAATCACCGAAGCCGCTGGCATGACGGACTGTGCCGACAGGTACGCGAGGTGTTGGGCGGGGGTCGATTGTACACGTGTCATGGGAATCTCCTAATAAATTGTATTGACACAATATGGCGAAGTTGCCATGTACATAGAGGTACAATACTGATACACCCAACATCAACGGAAACATTGTAATGGATACAATTTGGCAGCCTGACGTTCTCGACACATCTGGGCCTAAGTACAAAGCTGTTATGCTGGTGATCCGTGATCAAATCGCAAAGGGCACATTGCCGCCCGGCGAAAAACTGCCCCCCGTGCGGGATCTGGCGTGGAAGTTGGGGATCACGCCGGGCACTGTGGCGCGTGCTTATACGATGTTGACGGATGATGGCACGTTGATTGCCGAAGTGGGGCGGGGCACCTTTGTCGCCAAGCCTGACGCCAAAACGCCGTTGTTGGCCGAACTGCCCATCGAAGTGGATTCCACGCCCCACAACAGTGAGCGGCAAAGCGACCAAGTGAACCTGTTCTCTCCGCACTTGCCCCACGTTGGGCAGGCCGCGCTGATCCGCAATCTACTGGGCGAAGTGGCGGCTGATCCGCCCTCGGGCATGATGCACTATCCAACACGCGCAGGTGCCCGCCCGGCGCGTGAGGCCGCAAAGGCATGGCTGGCCGGGGCGCCTTTGGGGTCGTTTGACGCGGATGACATACAACTAACGCATGGGGGGCAAAACGCGATTTTGCTGGTCTTACAGGCGCTGTTGCGGGGACGTCGACCTGCTGTTCTGGTCGAAGAACTGGCCTATCCCGGCTTTCGCCGCGCCGCTGAATTGTTGCGCGCAGATGTGATCCCTGTGGCCATGGATGCTGACGGCGTCATCCCCGAAGCGCTTGAAACGGCGATCAAAACCCATGATGCACAGATCTTTTGCACATCACCCGAGGTGCATAACCCAACTTTGGGGTTTACCCCCGAACAGCGGCGCGCCGATCTTGTCGATGTGATCCGTCGCCACGATTTACAAATTCTTGAGGATGATTGTTATCGCCTTGGGGCGGCCCAAGCCCCCAGCTATCGCATGCTCGCCCCCGAACGCAGTTGGTACATTTCGTCGATCTCAAAATCTGTGACGCCTGCGTTGCGTTTGGGGATCGTGGTCACGCCAAAGGGGCGCACATCGGTGCTGCGACGCACGGCAGAGTATTCGTTCTTTGGCCTGGCGACACCGATAACGGATTTAGCGGCCAAGCTGTTGGTGCACCCCGAATTGTCCAGCATAATGGAGCGCGCCCGTCGCGAAATCGGTGTCTATGTGCACCGGGCCGTCAATGTCTTGGGCAGTTACGACCTTGTGTGGCGCGCAGATGTGCCGTTTTTGTGGCTGCGTCTGCCTGAGGGCTGGCGTGCAGGGGCCTTTGTGCAAGCGGCCGAGGCGCAAGGTGTGCGTATCCGTGCCGCCGAAGAATATGCCTGCCGCGAGGCGCGCGCCCCCCATTCGGTGCGCTTTGCCGTCAATGCTGGCGTTGGATTAGATGATTTTGAGGCCGCGATTATGCGACTACGTACGTTATTGGACAATCCACCAGAATCGATTGGCGTTTAAAGTATTCCAGCCGCGCCCCACGCCAGCCCAATCCCCACGGCGATGGCCGACAACAGTGCGGAATAACCTGCTAGTTTCCACATCGAAAACGGGCGTTCGCCGTAGGTGCGCCCGCGCATGCCACAGACGACGACTTTCATCGGTTTGCCGTTGTACTGGTAATGCAAAATCCAAACCGGCAACAGAATGCGGCGAAAGTGAATGCCGGTGGTGTCGGTGTTGTAGTTGATATTGTGCACGCCACTTCTGTTGATGTGACGTTTGATACGGTTACGCATCAACAACGCCTTGTCGCGCGCGTTGGCGGCCAACCCTTCGGCGACAGTTTGGTGGTGCTGTTCGGCCGCCATCCCAGCCACATAGCCCGCACGGTAGGGGCGCAGGCGCGTTGGGTCAAAGTCATGCAAAATACCGTCGCGGATCAACGGCGTCACATGTGGCGAGGCAGGCACCAGCAAGTCGTCAAAGCTGGTGCGCATGCTGCCTTTGATCTTTTTTGTTATGGTCTGCTTGTTGCGCCGCACGGTGTACATGGCCCAATAATCCACGGCCTCTTCGCTATCAAAGGTCCAGAAGGGGACATAGATGCCGACAACGCGCCCCTTTGCCACGTGATCCTGCAAGTCATTCGGGGCCGCGATGCGTTTCTTGACCCAGTGCAGCGCAAAATCCTGCGCGTTTTGTTCCGGCACTTCGAATGGAATTAATGCCATCGGGGCAAATGCGCGGTCCGCGCGTTGCAACACAACAGGCCCATCGCAATAGGCACAGGCCGAGCTAAGCGAGCCTGCCACAAAGGTCACTGTGCCGCCGCAGGTTTCGCAGGATTGCACGTGTCCGCGGAAGGTGATGGGGTTTTCGACTGCTGGGGCCATGGGGTCGAACGGGAATTCCACCCAAGCGCGTGCGTCATCTTCTTCTTCAAGACGGCGCGCATTGCCGCAACTTAAGCAGACCAGCGCCTGCTGTGCTGGATCATACAAGCACTGCCCGGCGCAATCCATGCATTGCAGTTCGGTTTGGATGGCGCTTACATCGCTCAATTGTCTGAACTCGCGAGTGCCGAGGCGATTTCCAAAAGCACCCGCAGGCGCAGCCATGATCGGTTGATCGCTCCGTCTAAGTCACCTGTGACGCCCCAATCCCCAATGATGGTTGCCAAAAACCACGTGGTCATCAGCCAAAAGGCAATCATCGACCAACCTGCAATGCTGCGTATCCACCCGGCCGACCCCTGTTTGAGCTCATGTTTGGCCTCATAGACCGTGATTAGCTTTTTGACGGAAGACATGCCCACAAGGGTCGACACGCCCGCCAAAGCAAGCGCTGCAAGAAAGGGGGCAAAAAGGGACAAGGTCATGGTGAGTTCGACGCGCGTTTGACTTCAATCGATCTGTGTTCGTATGTGAAACGGCTGGGCAGGGGGATGCAAGGCGATAAGTGCTGCATGTTTGTGGGGTAATATAATACCATAATTGTAAGACGTTGTTTCGCAACGATTTATAGTGCTGAGTGACCGTTGACGCAGCCACGCACCCCCCGTATACCCTGCAAATCCGAAATTCGAGCCCCCTAAGGGATGCGACACATGAAAACCTATACCGCGACACCTGCGGACATCGACAAGAAATGGATCATCATCGACGCCGAAGGCATCGTGTTGGGCCGTCTTGCCGCTTTCGTCGCCACGCGCCTGCGTGGCAAGCATAAGCCGTCGTTCACGCCGCACATGGATTGTGGTGACAATGTCATCATCATCAACGCTGAAAAGATCCAGCTGACCGGCAACAAGCGTCAGGAACACCACTACTGGCACACAGGCCACCCCGGTGGGATCAAAAGCCGCACCAAGGAACAGATCCTTGAAGGCGCGCACCCTGAACGTGTTGTGACCCTTGCGGTCAAGCGCATGCTGCCCGGCAACAAGCTGAGCCGCCAGATCATGACCAACCTGCGCGTCTATGCAGGCAGCGATCACCCCCACGAGGCCCAAAGCCCCGAAGTTCTGGATGTTGCATCCATGAACAAGAAAAACACGCGGAGCGCATGAGTATGTCAGACGAAATCAACACACTCGAAGACCTGCAAGCTGTTGCAGGCGATGCAGCCCCCGCAGCTGTTGAAATGGTTCAACGCGACCCAGTGCGCGACGAATTTGGCCGCTCTTATGCCACAGGCAAACGTAAGGACGCGGTTGCCCGTGTCTGGATCAAACCCGGTTCGGGCAAGGTCACTGTCAACGGCAAAGAGATGAATACCTATTTTGCACGCCCCGTGCTGCAAATGATCCTAGCGCAACCGTTTTCGGTCGCTGGTGTTGAGGGTCAGTTCGACGTGGTTGCCACGGTCAAAGGCGGCGGTTTGTCTGGTCAAGCGGGTGCGGTTAAGCACGGCGTGTCCAAAGCGTTGCAGCTTTATGATCCCTCCTTGCGCGGCGCGCTGAAGGCGGCTGGTTTCCTCACACGCGACAGCCGCGTTGTGGAACGTAAGAAATACGGTAAGGCCAAAGCGCGTAAGAGCTTCCAGTTCTCTAAACGCTAAACTTTACCTCAGTACATTGGAAAAGGCCGTCTGCGTTTGGGCGGCCTTTTTCTTTTGTCTGATAGGCATGGCAATATTTTTCATTGTTGTACAAAATGGCCCAGCACGGAGACGGTATGATGTCTTGGAAAGATACAGTTAAACTGGATCGGACGAACTTGATCGCGCAGGGTGAAAACCGATTGGTTTATCAACATCCCACTCAGGATCATCTGCTAATAAAGTTGCCCAAACCCAACAGCAGAGATGAACGCAAGCTCAAGAGCTGGGGATTAAAACGCCCCGCTTTGATGCGTTATGGCAATTTGCGCACCATGCAACGCGAACAGGATGAATACACCGCACTGTTGTGGCGCAATAAGACGATTCCCACGTTCTTGTCCCGCCCGATGGGGATATGTGGAACGACCCTTGGACCCGGCGCACTTTACGAAAAAATTGCAGACCATGACGGATCGCTTGCCCCAACCGTCGGCGCGATGTGCAAAGCGGGTTCAGCGACTGAGGAGTTTGCCGTAAAGCTTGGCGCGTTTTTTGACCTTTTGATCGATCAAGGCTGCATCGCCCCGGGAATCAATTCGGGGAACATTGTCGTCCAAGGTGGAGGGGAACGATTTTACTTGATCGATGGCTTGGGTGAGTTGGTTTTGATCAAGACACAATGGTTGTCGGAACGGTTGCGGCGGCGCAATCTGGAAAAGCAAAAGGATGCCATGCTGGATTTGGTGCGCAGTCACATTCCATGATATCGTCACATCCCATGATATCAAAGTAACGCGTTACCCATCCGGCTTGATCAATCCCAGCCCGCGCAGATAAATTCCAATGCCGGTTTCCAGTAAATCTTCGGGTGGGAAGGGCGACGCGCGACCGGGAGAATTTCGCGCGAACAATTCAACCACGCCGTGGCTCATGGCCCAAATGTGGGCGGAAAACATCGACGCAGGCGGGCGTTTATCTTCGGGAATGTGTTGGGACAAATCACCTGCCGCCTTTTCCAACACCGCATTGGCGCGGCCTGCCACATCTGCCAATTCTGGCGTGCGGTTGATGGAAATACCGCTTTCAAACATCGCGATGTAATGGCCCGGGAAACGGCGGGCGAACGCCAGATAGGCGCGCCCGGTTGCTTCAAACGCCGCCAAAGCCGATGGTTGGCCTGATTGATAGGCGTGCTCCATCAGGTCAGCAAAGATACCATACCCTTGGCGCGCGCATTCCGCGATCAAATCCACGCGCCCCTCGTAATGGCGGTAGACGGCAGCGGGGGTTACGCCGGCCTGTTTGGCGGCCTCAGACAAGGTAAAGCCGGTGGGGCCTTTGTCCTCGATCAGCTTGAGGGCGGCTTCGATCAAGGCTTGGCGCAGGTTGCCGTGGTGGTATCCGCGTTTAGGCATCCCAAATATCCGGCCCGCCGCAAATGTCTTTATCAATCGCACCAATGGCTTGCGGGTCTTTGTTTGTGTAGTCCAGCCCATGCAACACAGTGCGGATTGCATTCAGGCGTGCACGACGTTTGTCATCGGACCGCACGATGGTCCATGGGGCGTGTTGCGAATGGGTTAGGGTTAACGTTTCGCGAATTGCATCGGTGTAGGCGTCCCATTTTTGCAGGCCTTTGACGTCGATATTGCTAAGCTTCCACTGCTTTAACGGATCACGCTCGCGGGCCAAAAAGCGTTGCAATTGTTCGGCGCGGCATACGTTCAGCCAGAACTTGAAAACATAGATGCCGTCATTGATCAGCATCTGTTCGAACGGGTTTACTTGGTCAAAGAAATGCGCGCGCTGTGCAGGGGTGCAAAAGCCAAACACATGTTCGACAACGCCGCGATTGTACCAACTGCGATCAAATAGGGCCAAATCTCCACCCGAAGGTAAGTGTCTGATGTACCGTTGGAAATACCATTCAGAGGATTCCGTTTCGGTCGGTTTAGACAGGGCCACAACGCGCGCGCTGCGTGGGTTCAGGTTTTCGGTGAACCGTTGGATAGTGCCACCTTTGCCTGCCGCGTCACGCCCTTCAAAGACGCAAGCGATGCGTGCGCCTGTGTCGTTGGCCCACGATTGCATCTTGACCAACTCGATCTGCAAAGCCTCCATTTGGGGCTCATAGACTTTGCTTTTCATCCGTTCCGCATGGGGATAGGTGGGGGCTAGAATCTTCTTCTTGTCCGCATTGCGAATTGTCTCGCGCACCGCATCAGGGGCATGCGTTTCAAAGAAACCGGTGATTGCACCGTCAAACGGAAGGCTCATGGCGTCGTCCAAGTTACTGCTCTTAACATGTAATATGGGGTAGGCGGGGCGTTAACGCAAACCGCTACGCGACGCCACACGATCAATTGCGTCAATCACAGCCTGAGGGTCGGCGTGTTGCGGCATGTGGCCGACGCCGGGCAGGACGGTCAGGTTTGCGCCTTTGATGTAGTCGGGAATGCGCGCGGCATGGATCGAAACTGGGACGATGGTGTCAGCGTCGCCGTGCACCATTTCAACAGGCACGTTGATTTCGCCATAATGGGATGACATTTCAACAACTTGCGGACGTAAAAAGTTCACTTGGCGAGCATTGGCACGCATGGACTGCCGGCGCAGTGACATGGCGGCCCCCACATGCGCTAGGTAACCGGCCGGTGGCTTTTGCGGTGCAAAGATCGCATCCAAAGAGCTGTCGACGTATGACTTTGGCAGAAAGGCCGAAAACACCGGTACGGCTAGCCCGCCGCCCAAAGCTGACCCGTTCAGGCGGTAGGTCCAACCCAAACCGTCGGGCCACGGCATTGCGACCCCGGCGACAGACACCACGCCCGCCAGATCGTCAAATTCCAGCGCCCACGCAAAGGCGACAATACCGCCGAACGAATGCCCAAGCACGATGGGTTTTGTAACGCCCAGCTTTTGCGTTGCGTCGTGCAAGACACGGGCCTGTTCTCGCGGTGTGGCGTGGCCTGTAGACCAAGCACGCGCATGGCTTGGGTCCGTCAGGCCAGACCAGCCCAAACCGGGACGATCCAGCACCGTAACGCGGTAGCGATCTTTGACCAGATCGGCAAAGGCCAAGGTAAAGTCACGCGTGCTGCCAGATGCGCCGTGCAACAGCACAAGGTCGGGGCCTTGCCCCATCTGCACGGCGTGAACTGTGACACCGTCCACGTCGATCAATTGTCCCATTGGGGGAAAGTTGCGTGCGGCAACCCGGTCGCGTTTCAGCGCAAACATTTGCACAAAGCCAAAAACCAGCAAGCCAAGGCCCAGCAACACAATCAAGGTCGTTTTCATCTTTTACCCTCGCAGATCGGTGCGATCCTGCCCAATGCGGTTCATGTCGTACGGGGTGGTCAGATAGATCTCGGACAACCAGTTGCCATAAAGTAGATGCGCGTGGCTGCGCCAGCGGTTGGCGGGGCGTTTGGTGGGGTCGTCTTCGGGGAAATAGCCGACGGGCAGGGAGATTTCTGCACCTTCGACCTGCACGTTGTCCAGATCTCGGTCGTATTCCTGTTTCAGCGTGTCACTGTCGTATTCAAAGTGGTTCAGGATATAAAGCGCGCGGTGCTCTGGGTCTTCGATCAGGCACGGCCCGGTTGCGTCTGAACCAAGTAAAATAGGCAGGCCTGCGGCTTCGACCTCGGCTTTGCGCACTTCGGTCCAGCGGCTGACGGGAATGACACATTCATCGGAAAACCCACGCAAGTAAGGTGAGGCAGGCGCTTGGTTCACGTGCCGATAAGCGCCGAACAGTTTGTGATCCAGCAGGTGTTTGGGCACTTTGTGGAAGTGGTGCAGCATCGCCATACCACCCCAGCACACACCAAAGGTCGAATGCACGTTCGTTTGCGTCCAATCCATGATGTCGTGCAGTTCGTTCCAATAACTGACATCTTCAAAGGCAAGATGTTCGATCGGAGCGCCAGTGATAATCAGCCCGTCGAATTTTTCGTCGCGGACTTCGCTGAAGGGGCGATAAAAGCTGTCCATATGGTCGGCCGAGGTGTTCTTGGCCTCGTGATCGGACATACGGATCAATGTCAGTTCGATTTGCAGCGGTGTCGCGCCGATGAGCCGTGCGAACTGCGTTTCGGTCTGGATTTTCTTGGGCATCAGGTTGAGCAGCCCGATTTTAAGGGGCCGGATGTCCTGATTTGCTGCCAACTCTTCGTCCATCACCATAACACCCTCGCGTTCGAGAACGGAGTAAGCGGGCAGGGTGCGGGGCAGTTTGAGGGGCATGTCTTGCTTTCTGGACCTAGGCGCGTGTGGCGGGGTTTGGGTTTGGCATATTTTTGGAACAATGAAGCCGTAGGGTGGTGGAGATAGTCTTAGGCTGTGCGCCGCTCAAGGGCTATGGCCACAAGATCGATGAAATCTGCTTCACCTTTGAGCGAGGCAACTTCGTCGGCTGTGACTGTCACGCCCCAGCGCGCCATGGCTTCATAACGTGGTTGGCGGTGCGCAAGCGCGCGCGCATACGTCCAGCGCACAAAGGCGTCTGGGTTTACTTTGTCCGCGGGTGTGTTTGTTTCGCTAAGGTATTCTTGCCAGCAGTTCAGAAGGAATTCGGGCTGATAGGCCATTGGTTTGGGCGCTTTGTCAAAGCGCGCAATCAGGGCTTGGGTATGAGCGGCGTCGCCTTTGATCCACAGGGGCAGGCACGTGGCACTCAGCGCGGTCATCAGTGGGTCGTTGTCATCGTTTGGGTCCACCCATTCGCAAATCGATCCGCCCGTATCGCAGATGAAATGCGGGTAGCCATAAAGCGCCTGTGCGCGCTGCGCGAAGTGGTGTGTGTCGTTGAGCGCGGCCAGTTCGGATTGGCGAAATTGTTCTTGGCGGCGGCGATATTCTTGGATCGCCAGCCCGCCGTGTGCTTCGTCGCCCGGCTTGCCCAGATAGGTCGACACAGGTGTAAGGTTATCAAAGGTGATGTTTGATCCGATATAGATGCTGTCACTGAGCAGCAGGTCACGCAGGAACGGGACCTTCATTGCCTCGGCTTTGGCGTTGTCCGCGATCAGTTCGCCCATATAGCGCGTGCCGATCCGGTAATCGATGGAGTAATGGAACCAATGCCCTGATGCGCGCACAGTGCCTGACATGTGCGTTTTGCCAAGGCCTGACATGCCATAGACCAGCACCCGCTTTTGCGATGAGGCGCGCCAATCGTCTGCGTCGCGGTATAACATGGCCTTAGTCCCTTGATTTTGCAGTCGCGACGTTGTCCTAGCCGGGGGCGGCGGCCCGGTCAACGTATGCGCTTTATCCATGCCCACGCGCGCCCGTCCAGAATGATAAGCCCAAGGGCCAGAAGCGCAAAGCCAACAAAGGCATTGGGGCTTAGGGTTTCGCCGCGCACAATTGCGCCAAGGGTAATGGCGATGGGGGCTACCAAAAGTGTGACCAGCATCAGATTGCCCGAACCGGCCATGGCAAGCACGCGGTAATACAGCAGATAAGCACCGGCAGAGGCGATGATGGCATAATAGGCGATGGCCGCCATTGTGGTGGGCTGCAAATCAAGGCTGATTGGGCCTTCGATCATCCATGCGAGCGGGACTGTCACCAACGTCGCCCCCGTAAGCATGCCTGCAGCTGCGACTTGTGGGGGTAGATCGCCCAAAAAGTGACGGGCCCAGACACCTGCTAACGCATAAGACACGGTCCCTGCGATCACGGCCAATTGCGCGAGGTTGCGCAGATCGAAGCTGGTGAAATTTTCTAGCCCGATGGCTGTCGCGACCCCGAAAAAGCCCAAGGTGACGCCAACGGCTTTTCGGTGTGTTATGCGTTCATCCGCGAGGAAAATGGCGGCGGCGATCACGCCAAAAATCGCAGTTGAGGCATTCAGGATCGAGGTCAGTCCGGTTTCGATGTAAAGCTGGCCCCATGCCATAAGGCCAAAGGGGATCACGTTGTTAAGCAGCCCCATGCCAAGGAAACCGATCCAGATGCGAGGCGCGCGGGGAATAGGTAAGCGCATCAACGCCACCACGCCCCAAAGCACCAGCATAGCCCAGCCTGTGCGATGCGCCACTGACGTCAGCGGCGATACTTCGTCCAGCGCAATGCGGATGGCGAGGAAAGAGCCACCCCAGATGCAAGCCAGCAGGATCATCTCGGCCCAGGCTCGGCCTGTCATGGTCTTTTGAACAGTCATGAAAGGATCAATGGCAGCGCGTGTGCCTTAACGCCACCCGGAACCTGCGCAAAGAAAAACCCCGCCCGGATGAAGGGGCAGGGTTAATAGAGCTTAAAAAGCTATGCTTTCATTCAGAATGCGTACTCAAACCGCAGACCAACCGAAACCGCGTCGTTGCTTTCAAAGTCTGCAACCGGATTGTCGCCGGGTGCAGCGATCGCGTCACCGAGGAATGTGTAACGTACACCACCAGCAATCGCGAAGCTTTCGTTGACATCGTATTTTCCGCCGATCGCGATGAATTGCGAACCGTTGGTCGGCGCTAACGGTGATATCAGATCATCGTCGCCTTCTGTCGAGAAGCCAGCGGAGATCGAACCAGACCACTTTTCGTTAAAGCGGCGGCCAATACCGATCGAAAAGTCAAAGCCGTCTTCTAGGTCTGTCAATGAGCTACCCGTTGCACCAAAGAAGCCTGCTGGTTGTACATCCGTATCACTATAGCGAGCATAGCGCACGTTCCCAAATAGCAACGTATTTGGCGCAATCCCGGTCTGGAAGTCGAGGTTGATTGATTCTGGCGTTTCGACTTCGGTTGTTGCACCTGGCGCGGAAATCTGTCCGAAGGGGAGAGACTCAACGGTTGGCAAATCATGTGTGGTGCCCGAATTGTACGTCAGTGCCACGCGAAGCGCGATATCGGGCTTTTCGTATGCGCCGCCAATGACATAGCCAAACGCACCGTCAGAGCCGAAGTTGCCGCTATATCCGTTCACACCTGTCGCTGTGCCAGGTGTGAAGGTGCCTGGTGTATTGAAGGCAAGACCACCTAGTGTGACGCTCGCGGAGATTTCTTGATAGCGAATACCGCCGTGCACCGACCAAGCGTCATTAAACTTGTAACGCCCCAATGCCGTATAGGCGGTGCTATCGACAGTTGCCCCAGTGCCGCCCAAAGTCGAGAAGACGGGGCTTTCAACATAGAAAGTGTCTGAGCCGTATGGCTCGTCGACAATAAAGGCAAACGACAATTTTTCATTGAATTGATATTTTATGGCCAAACCAGCGGTCACAAAACTCTCTGCGACATTTGCGATAGGCGCGCCGCCAAGAGCGGCTTGGTTTTGACCATCGATCGAGGGGTCCGTGAAGCCAAACGAAAGTTGAACTTGGTTTCCGTCCAGAAAAAGCGGAGTAATGCTTTGGCCTGAGCGGTCAAGACTGACAGCCCCAGCCGAGACGGTTGACGATAGCAGTGCGGCGACCGTGATAAGACGCGTTTTCATATTCATTCCTCCCAAAATGGCGCAGAATTTGAGCGGAGTGTCTGCGCTTTGGGCGCCAATAAGCAATTTTCAAGGTGCCTGCGTCAATAATGACCCTAGGGCACTTTTTCGGCATCGCCCCTTGCACCCTAAAACTGTGCCTTTGCAGTCACAGCGTCTTTGGGCGCTTCGTTTCGACCCAGATGTTAAGATAGTTACCCGCAAAGATCACCATCGCACCGATAAAAACCCAGATATCAATAGCTTCTCCGTAGGCGAGCATGCCAATAACAGCGATTGTCGGCAGTCGGATGAAGTCAATCGGGACCACGACTGTTGCGGGCGCAATGGCAAGGGCATTGGTGAGACAGTAATGCGCCAGCAGCCCCGCACAGCCGATCAGAAAGACCCAAGAGCCGGTTTGCGCATCTGGCCAAGTGATATTGCCGTCCCATCCCGCCAAAGCAACGCCCATGACCAGTTGCATCAATGTGAGCCAGAACAGAATGGACGTGATGCTTTCATTTCTGGTTAACCGTTTGGTCAGCATAATGGTAATAGCAAAGAAGATCGCGGAGGAGGCGGCAGTGAGCAGGCCGGGGTTGAGGCTTTGCATGTCGGGGCGCGCAACAATTAGGATTCCGGCAAACCCCATAAGGGCCGCCAACGCGCGTACAGGTGTCAGCCGTTCGCCCAGAATAAACGGGCTAAGCACGATCACCCAAATGGGCGAGGTGAATTCGAGAGCAAAGACCTGCGCCAGTGGAATGACCGTGACCGCGTAAAACCACAGGTTTTGCCCTGTGAAGTGGGCCGAGTTGCGTATCAGGTGTACGCCAAGGCGGTCGGTCTTGATACCTCGCCAAGCACCGGTTGCTGCGGCAAGTATACAGACAATGATGACGCCGACGACGCTGCGATACATCATGATCTCGAACGTATCGAGACTGCTTGATACTTCGCGCCCGGCCACCGCCATAAGAGAGAACGACGCAATGGAGCCGGACATCCAAAGAGCAGCGCGCAACACCGGGTTCATCTTAACGCGCGCTCGCCGAGGAGGGTGCGGAATTTGTATCAAATTCCGATCCGTTTTCTGCGTCAGAAAACGCGCGCGATGCCGGCAGGGTCATTCCCATTCGATGGTGCCGGGAGGTTTAGACGTAATGTCGTAGGTCACCCGATTGATGCCCGGAACTTCGTTGATGATCCGCGTCGCGGTTTCGCCAAGGAATTCATGCGTGAACGGATAATAATCCGCGGTCATTCCATCGACCGAAGTAACGGCCCGCAATGCGCAGGCATAATCATAGGTGCGCCCATCGCCCATCACACCGACTGTGCGTACAGGCAAGATCGCGACAAAGGCCTGCCAAATCTCGTCATAAAGCCCATGTTTGCGGATTTGGTCGATATAGATCGCATCCGCTTCCCGTAGGATATCCAGCTTAGGGATCGTGATTTCTCCGGGACAGCGGATCGCAAGGCCGGGACCGGGGAAGGGGTGTCGCCCAATGAAGGATGCAGGCAAGCCCAGCTCGTGCCCCAATGCACGCACTTCGTCTTTGAACAGCTCGCGCAGCGGTTCGACCAGTTTCAGGCCCATCTTTTCGGGCAAGCCGCCCACGTTGTGGTGGCTTTTGATGGTAACGGATGGCCCGCCGCTAAAGGACACGGATTCGATCACGTCAGGGTACAGCGTGCCTTGGGCCAGAAATTCAGCGCCATCAATCTGATCGGCGTATTTTTGGAACACGTCAATAAACAAACGTCCGATAATCTTGCGCTTGGTTTCGGGGTCCGATTGGCCATCAAGTTCGCCAAGGAACAGATCTGCTTCATCTGCGTGGATGACTGTCAGGTTCATGTTGTCGCGGAACATGGCGACGACTTCGGCCGCTTCGTCTTTGCGCAACAGGCCATGATCCACAAAGACGCAGGTAAGCTGATCACCCACCGCTTCGTGCAACAGTGCGGCCGCGACAGAGCTGTCGACCCCACCAGACAGCGCACAGATCACATTCTTGTCGCCAACTTGGGCGCGGATTTTCTGAATGGCCTCTTCGCGGTAGGCCCCCATGGTCCAATCGCCTTTAAACCCGGCGATACGCACAAAGTTCTCGTACAGTTTCGCCCCGCGCGGCGTGTGGTGCACCTCGGGGTGGAACTGAACCGCATAGAAGTGGCGATTTGCATCAGCCGTGATGGCATAAGGCGCATTGGGGGAGGTGCCGTAGACCTCAAACCCCGGTGCAAGACGCGAGACGTGATCGCCGTGGCTCATCCAGACTTGTTCTTGGCCGGTTTCGAACCAGCCGTTGAGCAGATCAAGGTCGCTAGAGGGCGTGACAAAAGCGCGCCCAAATTCGGCAGTGCCGCCGCCACCCGAGATTTTGCCGCCACGTACTTCGCCGCCAAGCTGTTCCATCATCAGCTGTTGGCCATAGCAGATGCCAAGGATCGGCAGACCCATGTCAAAGATTTCGTCCGGCGCGCGGGGCGAACCTTCGCGGGTCACGCTGTCAGGGCCACCCGACAGGATGATCGCGCGCGGTGCCATATCGCGCACGAAGTCCATCGTGACATTCTGATAGGGGTGAATTTCGCAATAAACGTTCAACTCGCGAAGGCGGCGCGCGATAAGCTGCGTAACCTGGCTGCCGAAGTCTATGATGAGGAGGCGGTCGTGAATCTGATCTGTCATGTCATGTGCAATATGCGCGGTCTGCGATGCTGGCAAGGACCCGACAGCGGCCAGACCACAAACCCAAAGGGTTTTTTAAGCCTGAGGCCGGGCAATGTCGCTTTTTTCTCTCTTGTGGCGCTTCCTGCGTACCTGTGCGGGCGGGATAGGCTAGGACACTGTCCACAGATCAAATGTGTTCAAGGGGATCACGCATGGCCGACGCAACAGCACCCAGCAGACGGACTCGTGGTGGGGGTGGTGCTGCACGTCGCGCCGCGCTCTCTGCCGTGTCCTTTGAAACGGCGCGTTATATCGAACGCAACATTCCCAACTACGAAGTGCTAAGCGAAGAAGCCCTTGAGGTGATCGAGCACAATGCCGAGGTGATTCTAGAAGAGATCGGCGTTAATTTTCCTGACAACCCGGCGGCGCTAAAGCGCTGGGCGGATGCGGGGGCCGATATTGATGGTGAACGTGTGCGTATTCCGCGCGGGCTGGCGCGTCAGCTTTGTGCCACTGCCCCGTCCACGTATACGCAACATGCCCGCAACCCTGATCGCAATGTGGTCGTGGGGGGCAGGAACCTTGTATTGGCACCGGTCTATGGTCCGCCTTTTGTGCGCGATGCAGAAGGGGGGCGGCGCTATGCCACGATGGAGGATTTCCGCAAGTTCGTGAAGCTTGGCTATATGTCCAAGTGGTTGCACCATTCCGGTGGCACGGTTTGCGAACCCACAGATGTGGCCGTGAACAAACGCCATCTGGATATGTTGCATGCGCATATGACGCTCAGTGACAAGCCTTACATGGGGTCGGTGACCGAACCATCGCGCGCGCGCGACTCCGTTGAGATGTCCGAAGTGCTGTTTGGTAAGGACTTTGTTGCTGAAAATACAGTAATGACGTCGCTGATCAACATCAACTCGCCCATGACCTTTGACGATGTGATGATGGGCGCGCTTGAAGTCTATGCGCAAGCGGGTCAGGCCTGCATCATTTCGCCCTTTATCGTCGGCGGAGCGATGGCGCCTGTGTCGGTGGCGGGCACGCTGACCCAAGTGATGGCCGAAGTGCTGGCAGGGATTGCATATTCGCAATTGTGTCGCGCCGGCGCACCGGTGATCATGGGTGCATTCGTGACCTCGATCGATATGAACTCGGGTGCACCTACATTTGGCACGCCCGAAGCATCGCAGATCACCTATGGCGCTGGGCAATTGGCACGGCGCCTTGGTTTGCCATTCCGGTCAGCAGGCGGGTTTAGTGGTTCAAAATTACCCGATGCGCAGGCGGCGTATGAGACGTCGAACTCATTGAATATGGGGCTGTTGTCGGGGGTGAACTTTATGCTGCACGCCTGTGGATGGCTCGAAGGCGGGTTGGTCAGCAGTTTTGAAAAGTTTGTGATGGATGCAGATCAGTTGGGCACGTTGCACCATATGGCGGCAGGCGTGCAGATGGATGAAGAGGCCCAAGCGCTGGGCGCGATCCGCGAAGTCGGCCCCGGCGGGCACTACCTTGGATGTGCGCACACGCAGGCAAATTTCAAAACGGCGTTCTGGAAATCTGACTTGTTGGATTACAAACCGTTTGAGACATGGTCGGACGAGGGCGCACGTGACACGCAAACACTGGCAACCGAGCGGGTGGCCAAAATGCTGAACGATTATCAGCAACCCGCCATGGATCCCGCCACGCGCGAGGCGCTTGATGCCTACGTCGCGCAGAAGAAAGAAGCGGAGCCCGACAGCTTTATGTAAGGCCGCGCCGGCGGCGCTGTATTTTTCCTGAACAAGACCGCGCGGGCTTAGGCAGGGGCCTTGGTGGCCTGAGGTGCTTGGGCTGCACGCAAGATGCGGCTTTCACCGACAATGGCGATCAACACATCGATATGGCGCAACAAGCTATAGGACGAATCTTCGGCCAGACGCTGTGTGTTCAGTTCTGATTCTATTTCCATCAGGCGCACAAGGGCCGCACCATGGCGTGGCAGCTGGCCGTAGCCCAAAAGGCGCGGCAAATGGGCAGCGCGGCGGTAATCTTCGGCACCGATTCTTGCCGCCCGCATCAACAGGCGTGGGCGGTGCAGGGCGTTTAACATCGACAGAATATCTTGCATTTCCGGTACTCCTAAAGCTGCGTGTCGATCCGAACTTGGCCGCGCCGACAACTTCACCATGACACAATCCATGAGGGTGTTGCGTAGGGCCGTTTGATGCCGTTCGTTCGTTTAGCGACTGTTTATCATTTAGAAACAATGCTGCGTATACCGACGAATGTTAACGAACAGGTAACTAATACACCCATAGGTTGTGTGGATAACTTGTGGATAACCGGGGCGCACAGATCCCGCCGCACTCGAACAGAGGACAAAAGACACAATGCGCCAGATTGAAGGATCTTCTCCCGTGCTCGCGGGTTTACCGGGGTGGGTGCCAGATGCAGCAATGCACTACCTGGCCCACACCGAAGCGGGTTTGCCCATTCGGGAACTGGCCCGCAAATCGGGCTGTCACGCGTCAACTGTGTTGCGTCAAATTCGTAAATACGAGACGCGCCGCGACGATCCGCTGATTGATGCGGTTCTGCGTAAGTTGGGTGCACATGTGGTTCAAAAGGCTTCGTCGGCTGGAACTGAGCAACATAAGGAATGCGATCCGATGCAATATGCGATCAAGGATCAAGGCCCCGATACTCCTACATTGACGCGTGATGCGCGTCGAATTCTGCGCCGATTGTGTGAAACAGGGGCGGTACTGGCAGTCGCGGTGGATATGGAAAAGGCAGTTGTGGTGCGCGATGGTGCGACAGGCACCAGCACG
The DNA here is from genome assembly GCF_039940735.1 of Tateyamaria sp. Taxonomy (GTDB): domain Bacteria; phylum Pseudomonadota; class Alphaproteobacteria; order Rhodobacterales; family Rhodobacteraceae; genus Tateyamaria. Next base: position 23,934 of record NZ_JBDVGB010000014.1, on the reverse strand, counting down.
CGAACGGCAGTTGTTGATCGCAAAGTGGCCGAAGCCATGGCGCTGCAAGATTGGATCGTCGCCGAAACCACGGGGCGAATCACGCGCTATAAGATCACGGCCGCCGGGCGTACAGTGCTTGCAGAAATGTTGGACGGTGCCGAGGAAAACGCACCCGGTTTGGCGGAAGCGCCTGCAGAGTTTGCTGATCAACACCGTGTTTGGGGTGAGCGCACGGTGCGCGACAATGAAACGGGCCAGCGCCGCAAGGTGCGGTACAACCTAGCGGAATCGCCTTTGACTGCCCTTGCGCGTCGTCGCAACAAGGATGGCGCCGTGTTTTTGACTGACGATCTGGTAAGTGCCGGCGAACGCCTGCGTGAGGATTTTGAATTGGCGCAGATGGGGCCGCGTGTAGCGCAAAACTGGGATCGGTTTTTGACCGGTGGCGGGCGCGGTGGCTTTGCTCAAGACAGCGGTATTGGAAATGGCCCTGAGCGTGCGCGTACCCGCGTTGCCCATGCGCTAAAGGATATGGGGCCGGGGTTGTCTGATGTGGTTCTGCGGTGCTGTTGCTATCTCGAAGGATTGGAATCCGCGGAAAAGCGGCTTGGTTGGTCGGCACGTTCGGGCAAAATTGTACTGCGCATCGCGCTGATGCGTCTCAAGCAACATTATGACGAAACGACGGGACCGGGGGGCGGGCTGATTGGGTAATACCCCAGCTTTTCGAGCAAGAATGGCGTCGCGGTCCCTCCATCGCGGCGCCATTTTTATGTGTGGCGTGTGATGTTAGGGCAGGGCTGGGGCGCCGCCCCAGACCCCGGAGTATTTTGCGAACAATGAAGGTGGGCGCATTTTCGTGATGCATAGCCGCTTTGCATGCAGTTGGTGTTCATCTTATGTAGACCTATGTTAGATATAGTTGAACGTTAAACCAAATGGCAGGCCCCCATGCGCGATTTGAAAATTCCTGAGCAGCGCCACCCGGAAAAAGCACGTCGCCCGGACAACCCTCAGCCCAAGAAACCCGACTGGATTCGCGTCAAAGCCCCAGGCGGAGAGGGCTATACTGAGACCGCGCGCATTATGCGTGAAAACAAGCTGGTCACGGTCTGTGAAGAAGCGGGCTGCCCGAATGTTGGCGAATGCTGGTCGCAGGGGCATGCCACCATGATGATCATGGGCGAGGTCTGTACCCGTGCCTGCACTTTTTGCAACATCGCCACCGGTAAACCGCCAGAGGACTTAGATGCTTTTGAACCAGGGCGTGTTGCACATGCGGTTGAAAAGCTGGGATTGAACCATGTGGTGATCACATCGGTGGATCGTGACGATATTGAGGATGGTGGCGCTGATCACTTTGCCCAAACCATTCGTGCCATTCGGCACCGCAGCCCGAATACGACCATTGAAATTCTGACGCCTGACTTTATTCGTTGTGATCCGAGTGTGTTAGAGGTCGTTGTTGAAGCGCGCCCTGACGTGTTTAACCACAACCTTGAAACTGTGCCGGGCCTATATCCTGAGGTCCGCCCGGGTGCGCGGTATTTCCATTCTTTGCGCTTGTTGCAGCGTGTCAAAGAGTTGGATCCGAAGATGTTTACCAAGTCTGGTATCATGGTTGGTCTTGGCGAAGATCGCCAATCGGTTGTCCAAGTCATGGAAGACATGCGCGCCGCGGACATCGATTTTTTGACCGTCGGTCAATACTTGCAACCCACCCCAAAACACCACCGTGTCGATCGTTTTGTGACGCCGGATGAGTTCGCCTCATACGAAAAGGCGGCTTTTGGCAAAGGGTTCCTGATGGTTTCAGCGACGCCACTGACGCGGTCATCTTATCACGCAGGTGATGACTTTGCGCGCCTTCGGGCCGCGCGGAACGCAAAGCTGGCGTGAAACTGTGGTGATGATTTTTGCGCCGGGCAATAGCCCCGCGTGTGGCAGATGGGCGGGATTCTAGAGTTCCTTGACTCAGTCCGGACCGTTGAATTTGAACTGACCGCACGACCATCCGCAGTCGGCTGGTGGCAAGGCGTACGGCCAATATTAAGGGATTGCTGGTAGCGCTTTGACATAGGCCGCGATGGCGGCGCGGTCGGATTCAGGCAATTGGCTTAGGTTTTCAATGACTTCGGCCATTTCGCCACCTGCGCTGTCATACTCAGGCGTAAAGCCAGAGGTGAAGTATTCCACCAGATCTCTTTCGCTCCAATCAAGGGCGGCGGGGGTGATGTTGGGGATTTTACCTTTACCAGATGGGTTCGGCGCGCCTGCCATCCAAGCAGAACGATCCAAACCTCCCAAGGCATTTCTGGGCGTGTGGCATTCTGCGCAATGGGCAAGCCCTTCGGCCAGATAACGTCCGCGTTCTAAGGTGGGCTTGCCGACTGGCGTTGCAAAATCATCGGGCATAAAGGCCAGTTTCCACAAGCCAAGACCCCGTCGAATGTTAAAGGGAAAACCGACGTCATGCGCGATGCTGGCCGTTGGATCACCCGGCAGAGTTTGGATATAGGCAAACAGGTCCGCAACATCGTCCGATGTCATGTGTTGATAGGCGGCATAGGGAAAGGCGGGATAAAGGTGTTGGCCTTGGGGTGAAACACCCAAAGTGATGGCGCGTGTAAAGCCATCGAGGGTCCAGCTGCCGATGCCAACATCGGGGTCCGAAGAGATGTTGGGCGCATAGAATGTGCCGAAATCGCTGGGAAAACCTTTGCCACCTGCCAAAATTGGCGCGCCTTCAGATGTGGCATCTGGTGCCGTATGGCAAGAAGCGCAGCCCGCGGCTGCGAACACAAGCGCGCCTGCGTCTATGTCTGGCTCATGATCCTTGGCGTAATTGTCGGGCAATGTGTCTGGGCTTGTCAGATATAGCCCGGCGACAATGGCCAGCAGCGCGAACGCTGCCAGCGTTTTGAAAGCACGTATCACTCGCGCTTAGTTTTTAGGGCCGCGGTAGGCTTTGTGACATGCGCCACAGGCAGCACCAACGGGGCCCATAGCGGCTTGCAACGATGCAAGATCAGTACCGGCCGCCGTCACCATTGCCGCAGTTGCCGTTTCAAGATCGACAAATTTTGCTTCGAATCCTGCGTGGTCACTGAAGGCTTCGGGCAAGGCACGCGATCCGGCAACAACACCCTGTTCCGTGCCGTCGATCCACATGACGATTCGGTTCATCGACGCTGCTGCATTCAGGTTTTCTGCTGCCGCCGATGCGGTTGCCGCATCATAGGGTGCTTCGCCCTTCGCCATGCCGCCCAACAGACCAAGGCTGTAGCCGATGACGCCCATTTGGCCATTGCGGGCTTTGACCGCCCCTTCGAGGGCAGCGGTGTGGCCATCTGCGAAAGCTGCAAATCCGAAGGTGGCAACGGCGGCGGATGTGAGAGACAGTTTAAAAAGGCGCATGTTCTGAAAGTCCTGACTTTGGGCTGGGATTTGATGTGAGAAGTCTAACGCGTTTGGAGGGTTTGCCAAGGTCACGTTTCCGGCATTTAGAGATTCATCAACCGAAGTTAAGTAAAGCGCACTTTGCCAATAAAGGGCAGGTTGCGGTTGCGTTGGGCGAAGTCGATACCGTAGCCCACGACAAATTCATCTGGGATTTCAAAGCCGGTCCAATCGGCGCGCACATCCGCTTCGCGTCGGGTCGGTTTGTCTAGCAACGCGATCGAGCGCAACTTGGCTGGGTTGCGCCCTTTTAGCAGCCGGATCACGTGGTGCATGGTGTGCCCGGTGTCAACGATGTCTTCGACGACAAGCACATCGCGCCCCTCGATCGCGCCGCGTAAGTCTTTGAGAATGCGTACTTCTCGGCTGCTTTCCATGCCGTCACCATAAGACGACGCCTCAAGAAAATCGACCTCAATCGGGAGGTCCAATTCACGCACGAGATCTGCGATGAACACAAAGCTTCCGCGCAGCAACCCGACGACGATGAGCTTGTCGGTGTCGCCAAATTCACTTTGAATTTCGCCGCATAGATCCTCGATCCGGGCTGCAATGGCTTTGGCCGATATCATTTGGTCTATCACATATGGACGATCTGACATGGGGATCCCCTTGAAATTGTGGTCCAACCGGGACACATCGACGTTGAACGCCACACAGAGGTTCTTTCTAAACCAATGCCCACCCATTCCGAAACCCGCTTCCTACCATATTCTCCGGAACAGATGTACGCTTTGGTGGCCGATGTGCCGTCTTATCCCGATTTCCTACCTTGGTGTGCCGCTGCGAGGGTGCGTAAAGTAACGCCGCAAGGGGATAGCGAAGTGATGGACGCCGATCTGGTGATCAGCTTCAAAGTTTTTCGTGAACGTTTTGGCAGTCGCGTTGTGTTGTGGTCGGATGCGCACAAGATCGAAACGGAATATCTGGATGGCCCGTTTCGCTATATGAAGTCGAATTGGGCGTTCTCTCCCGCGGAAGGCGGGTGTGATGTGGCGTTTTTCGTGGACTTTGAGTTCAAGAATGCCATTCTGCAAGGCATCATTGGCGTTGTGTTCAACGAAGCGATGCAGCGCATTGTACGCGCGTTTGAGCGGCGGGCTACGGCGCTTTACGGGTAAGGTCTGTGCGTGTTGCTGACCGACCCTCCGGGGGGAGTTTTTTGGGCAAGATGAAGCAGGGGATCACCGCATTATTGCAAAGCTATGCGCAGGCCGCGCCGCCTGAAGATGTGCGTGATGTGATGCGCCTGTCTGTATTGGATTGGGCGGCTTGCGGTATTGCGGGGCAGGCCGAGGGCAGTTTTGCTGACTGGTGCGGCGCGCTGCGCAGCGAAGGGGTTGCGACGCGTTTTGATGGGCGGCACGGGGACGTCGCGCAGGTGGCCTTGGTGAATGCGACTTTGTCCCATAGCCTTGATTACGATGACACGCATTTTGTGCACATCGGGCATCCAACGGTTGTTGTGGTGTCGGTCGCTTTGGCTGTTGCGCAGGCGCGCCGGGCCAGTATGGCGCAGATGATTGACGCCGCTTTGGTTGGCGCAGAGGCATCGGTTGCGGCGGGTTTATGGTTGGGCCGTGGGCATTATCAGGTGGGTTTTCATCAGACGGCGACGGCCGGGGCCTTTGGCGCCACGATTGCGGCGTCGCGATTGATGGGCTTGGATGGTGGGCAGACGCAGCACGCGCTTGGGCTTTGTGCGACGATGGCGTCGGGGTTGAAGTCGCAGTTTGGCACTATGGGCAAACCTTTGAACGCGGGCCTTGCAGCGCGCACCGGTGTTGAGGCCGCAACATGGGCGCAGGTTGGCATGACGTCTGCGGTGGATGGTTTGGCCGGGCCTTTGGGCTTTGGTGAGACGCATCACGGTGCCGGAGCCGAGGTGCTCTTTGAATGGCGCATGGGGGCGGTCAGCCATAAGTTTCATGCGTGCTGTCATGGGTTGCATGCCGCACTTGAGGCCGTGCGAGGGCACGCCTTTGCAGCTGCGCAAAGCATCGTTGTCACCACCCATCCGCGTTGGTTGACGGTGTGCAATCAACGATCACCGGACACCGGTTTGGGGGCCAAGTTTTCTTATGCCCACGTATTGGCGATGGCTGCTTATGGCATCGATACAGGTGACATCACGGCCTTTAGTGATGCCTGTGCGCGGGATCCCAAATTGGTTGCGCTGCGCGATCGGGTGCGTGTGATTGGCGACGAGAGTTTGAGCGAAATGCAAGCGCGCGTCGATATCGACGGGCACGCGTTTCACCATGACCTTGATGCGACCCTGCCGCTGGATGTGCGTCGTACCCGTATCCAACAAAAAGCCCGCGCGCTGGTGGGCGCACGGGCGGATGATATCTGGCGGGCCATCGAAACCGATGACCTGCGCAGTTTTGCTCAGCTGCTGATGTCGTAGGCCCGTTCGCCGTGCACGGCGAGGTCAAGACCTGCGACTTCGGTGTCTTCGTCCACACGCAGTGGTGTCACAGCGCGCACAATCAGCACCAGAACAACCGACACCACCAAGGTGTAAACCCCAACGATGGCCAGTGAACCAAGTTGCGCAGCCCATGTTCCGGCCCCAAAGAGCGCGATCATGATCGTACCAAAGATACCGCCCACACCGTGAACCGCAAACACATCCAGCGTGTCGTCGATTTTGAACATGTTGCGGATGACGCCTACGGCTTCTTGGCACAGAATGCCTGCAACCGAACCGATGACCAAAGCCTCGATCGGGCCAACAAACCCACTGGCAGGGGTGATGGAGGCAAGGCCTGCAATCGTACCTGTTACCATGCCAACAAGGCTGGATTTGCCAAACTTCACACGTTCCCACAGGGCCCAAGTCAAGGACGCGGCAGCGGCCGAGATGTGCGTGACCGTCATTGCCATCGCCGCACCACCATCAGCAGCCAGTTGCGAACCGCCGTTAAAGCCAAACCAGCCAACCCACAGTAGGGCTGCGCCAATCATCACCATGCCGGGATTGTGCGGGGGCACGTTCTGGTTCTTGCGTGGGCCAAGGAAAACCGCCAGCACAAGCGCTGCGATCCCCGCCGTTTCGTGCACCACGATACCGCCGGCAAAGTCGCGCACGCCGGTTTCGCCAAAGATACCGCCATCGGCCAGCATTCCGCCGCCCCAAACCCAATGAACCACCGGCGCATAGCACAGCAGCATCCACAGTGCGGAAAACAGCAGCACAAAACCAAAGCCGATGCGTTCGACATAAGCGCCAACAATCAAAGCCGGTGTGATGATCGCAAAGGTCATCTGAAAGGCAAAGAACAGGATTTCCGGCAGCGTGCCGGATAGGGTGTCGGTGGTAATGCCGCTCAGCAGCAGCTTATCAAAACCGCCCCAAAATCCGCTTTCCCCGCCGCCAAAGGCGATGGAATATCCCGCGACGAACCATAGAATGCTCATCAAACAGGCAATGGCATAGCAGTGCATGAAAACGCTCAGCACGTTGCGGGCGCGTACAAGACCGCCATAAAAAAGTGCAAGTCCTGGCAAAGTCATCAGCAACACAAGTGCAGTTGCCACGATGATCCAGGCTGTATCGGCTCCGTTCATTGTACTCTCCAATTTTTTGGTTGCGAGGGGATTGCGGCAGGACCTGTGCAATAAAAAGAGGCGAGGTGCGGATTCTTCGCTGAAAATCGCAGCAAAATGCAAAGAGATTAAATTTTGTGCGCTTTTGTGGGTTAATTGCTTAAGTATTGAGCGGGTCGTAAAGGTGCCGCTTCAGCGCTTTTTCAAAGCTGACAGCAAGCATTCCAATGCGTGATCTCTTGCGGCCAGTCGTACGTTGTTTCGCCCCAAAGCGCCAAATTCGATCGTTTCTTCGCTTAGAACGCCGCTTGCATCGGCCATGGCAAAGCAAACGCGTCCCTCGGGTTTGTGTTCGGACCCGCCGGGGCCTGCGATTCCAGTGATGGATACGGCGATGTGTGCCTTGGAATGCGCCAAAGCGCCGGTGGCCATTTCTGCGGCGACCTGAGTGCTGACGGCACCAAATGCATCAAGGCTGGCCTTGGTGACGCCCAACATTTCGATCTTGGCGTCGTTTGAATAGGTGACAAAGCCGCGCTCAAATGCGGCTGAGCTGCCGGGGATGTCCGTCAGGGCCGCCGCGACCAGACCACCTGTGCAGCTTTCCGCAGCAGTGACTATTGTTCCGCTTTTTGCAGCAAGTTCGACAATGCGTGCAGCCAACGTCATGACATTAAAACCCCATGCGCAATGGCTGCCATGATAAGAACACCGACGGCGGCAAAGACACCTGCGATCACATCATCCAGCATTACGCCCAGCGGATCGCCACGCCGATCGGCGGCACCAACCCAAAGAGGTTTCCAGATATCGAACAGCCTGAACAGCCCAAAGGCTGCGATCCAACCCGGCCACATTGCCAATATGTCGATGCCGCGGTCCCAAGCGGCAAAGCTAAGGGGCGCAAGGGCGATCCATTGACCGACGACTTCGTCCACGACAATCTCGGACGGATCATGGTCGGATTGCCCTGCGGTCATTTGGATCGTAGCCCACCAGCCAGCGGCAAATACAGTGACCAATGCGATCATTAACAACGGAAAGCCGCCTAAGATGTGCAGGCACCACGCCAACGGCAGCGCCGCCGCTGATCCCCATGTGCCGGGGGCCGGGCGAATATAACCAACGCCGCCCACAGTGCCGATCAAACGCGCGATCATGTGCGCACCAAAGCGGCTGTGGCGATGCAAGCGATGCCTTCGCCGCGCCCTGTAAAGCCAAGCCGTTCAGATGTGGTGGCTTTGACTGACACGCGGTCGATTTCAAGCCCGGTGATTTCTGCCATGGCGTTGCGCATGGCCGCGCTATGCGGGCCGATTTTGGGGAATTCGCAGATCAAGGTGCAGTCGACGTTAGATATAGTGAACCCCATATCGCGCGCCAATTCGACGGCGTGGCGCAAAAAGATGTGGCTTTCTGCGCCTTTCCATTGCGGATCTGTGGGCGGGAAATGCTGGCCAATGTCGCCCTGCGCCAACGCGCCATAAATTGCGTCGGTCACTGTATGCATGCCCACGTCGGCATCGGAATGTCCCACAAGCCCGTTGGAATGCGGGACTTTCACACCGCACAGGGTCACATGATCGCCAGGGCCAAAGGCGTGCACGTCAAATCCGTTACCTAGCCTAATATCCATATCTAATGTCCATCGCGTCCTCGTAATATGCGCGCAGCCCGATCGAAGTCTGAAGGGTGCGTAATTTTCAGATTGTCTTCGTCACCTGTTACAATAGCAACATCCACCCCAAAAGCGCGCGCAACCTCGACATCGTCGGCGGCGCCACCGGGGTGGGCGGCGTGCGCGGCTAAGATCGTTGCCAGGTCAAAGCCTTGGGGCGTTTGGGCGCGAAACAGACCGGTGCGATCTTGACTGCCCGTCACGCGCCCGTCGGATCCAGACCAAAGCGCATCTGTAACGGGCAACGCGGGTGCGGCACCTTTGTGATCTGCAAGCGCGCCAATTACATCCGTGATCATAGCGGCGCTGACCATCGGGCGCGCCACATCATGGATGAGAACAAGACCGTCGGGATCAAGGGCGTTCAATCCATTGCGAACAGAACCCGCGCGATCTGCGCTGCCAGCCACCACTGACGTTCGCGCATCAAGGAACGCATCAGCCCGGTTAAGTTCGTCGGGATGTAAGACCAGCACAATCTGGCCAATCTGCGCATGGGTTTGAAACGCGGCGAGTGTATGCGCCAGAACAGGCATGCCTTCCAGCATCTGCCACTGCTTGGGCACAGCGCCTCCCGCCCGCACACCGCGACCTGCGGCGACAATTACCGCTGCTGTTTTGGTCATGTCTGGCCTTTGGTTTTCATGATGGTTTCTCTAGGCGGTCACGGGGGGGCTGTCCATGCTTGGGTAAAAGTGCCTAAATTTTGTGCAATCGCACCAAGTCACAGCGTCTAAAAGCTTTGCTTGGATTGAGGCTGACGCTGCAAAGCGATACGTCAGGTTGAACGCACAAGGATTAGGCAGAATCCATGGCCCATGGCCCTCTCGACATGACACCCCCGGTGATGCTGGCACCGATGGCAGGTATTACTGACCTGCCGTTCCGCACCCTCGTGGCGCGGTTCGGGGCCGGTATGGTCGTATCCGAAATGGTGGCCAGCCACGATATGCTGAACGCGCGCCCTGGCAGCCGTGAAAAGGCGGAACTGGGGCTTGGTGCTGCGGGCACTGCCGTGCAACTTGCCGGGCGCGAGGCCGCACCGATGGCCGAAGCCGCGCGGATGGTCGCAGGGCAGGGCGCACAAGTGATCGACATCAACATGGGGTGCCCGGCCAAAAAGGTGACCCAAGGCTATTCAGGCTCTGCGTTGATGCGCGACCCGGACCACGCGCTGACCTTGATCGAGGCCGTGGTGAAGGCCGTGGATGTGCCCGTCACATTGAAAACGCGACTGGGGTGGGATGACGCGATGATGAACGCGCCCGAAATCGCCGCGCGGGCCGAAGCCGCTGGCATCCAGCAAATCGTGATCCATGGGCGCACGCGGTGTCAGTTTTACAAAGGGCAGGCGGATTGGGCTGCAATTCGCGCCGTAAAGGACGCAGTTGGCATCCCGGTGATTGCGAATGGTGACATTGTTGATGCGGCCTCGGCGCGCCAAGCGCTTGAGCAATCCGGCGCGGATGGGGTGATGATCGGGCGCGGTGCACAGGGGCGCCCTTGGATGTTGGCCGAAGTGGCGCACGCGCTTTACGGCACGCCCGCGCCAAATGTGCCTAAAGGGCAGGATTTTGTGGATATGGTTATAGGGCACTATTTAGACATGCTAAAGTTCTATGGCGATCTGCTGGGCCTGCGTGTCGCGCGCAAGCATTTGGGTTGGTTTATGGACACGGCAGGCACTGAAACCGCCGCGCGCCGTGCCGTACTGACTGCTAAAACACCCAAGGAAACGCTGGCCTTGCTGCCCGCTGCGCTCATGCCGCGTACCGGGAAGGCCGCGGCATGACCGGGGTTGGTGATCTTTGGGCCTCGTTGCCGGTGCCGACGATTGTGATCGGGCCGGGCGACGAGATTGTCGATATCAACTCCGCAGCCGAAGGGTTCTTTAACGCCTCTGCCAAAACCATGGTTGGCCTGCCGTTGTGGGACCAATTGGCGGTCGATGCCCCGCTGGAAAACAGCCTGGCGCGGGCGCGCAAGAACGGCACGCCACTGTTTGTAAATGATGTGGATGTGGGCAATGGCCAGCGCGCACCCTTGCAATGCGCATTGCAGATTTCGCCGCTGATGGGTGCGCCTGAACACATGTTGATGATGATTTCGCCGCGCGAATTGGCTGGACGGATGACGCAGAACCATTCGGTGAAATCGGCGGCTAAATCGGCCATTGGCATGGCCGAAATGCTGGCCCATGAAATCAAAAACCCGCTGGCAGGCATCACGGGGGCGGCACAGCTGTTGTCGATGAACCTTAGCCAAGAAGACTTGGAATTGACTGACCTGATCGTTGGTGAATCCCGACGGATCGTCAAATTGCTGGAACAGGTCGAACAGTTTGGCAACCTGTCACCACCGGTGCGCAACCCCGTCAACATTCACGATGTGTTGGATCGCGCGCGGCGTTCAGCCTTGCTGGGCTTTGGCGGGCACATGAACATCATCGAAGATTACGACCCCTCGCTGCCGCTGGCGTTGGGGGATGCGGATCAGCTGTTGCAGGTGGTGTTGAACCTGTTGAAAAACGCCTCTGAGGCGGCAGGATCGACGGGCACAATCCGTTTGCACAGCTATTTTGAACACTCGTTCCGCTTGCGCCGGGCTGACGGTACGGGCCAATCGCTGCCCTTACAAGTCGAGATCATCGACGACGGCCCCGGCCTGCCGGACGGCATTGCGGGTGACATCTTTGATCCCTTCGTGTCGGGCAAGGAAAACGGCACAGGGCTTGGCCTTGCGCTGGTGTCCAAGATTATTTCCGACCATGGCGGTTGGATTTCGGTGACGTCCGTGCCGGGTAGAACTGTGTTCCGCCTGTCGCTGCCGCGGGCGTCAAAACCTGACACCACCCACACCAATAGTAACGAACAAACAAAGGACTAGCAGATGGATGGCACTGTACTTGTCGCGGATGACGATCGCACGATCCGCACTGTTCTAACCCAAGCTTTGACACGCGCCGGGTGTAAAGTGCATGCGACCTCGTCACTGACCACCCTGATGCGTTGGGTGGGCGAGGGCAAAGGTGATGTGGTGATCTCTGATGTGGTGATGCCGGACGGCAATGGTTTGGAAATGCTTCCAAAGATTGCCGAAGACCGCCCCGGACTGCCTGTTATCGTCATCTCGGCCCAAAACACCATCATGACAGCGATTCAGGCAGCCGAGGCCGAGGCATATGACTATTTGCCCAAACCCTTTGACCTTCCGGACTTGATGAAACGCACGGCAAAGGCGTTGGAATTAAAAGGCCACAATCGCGTGCCGGTGCCCGAAGACGGGCGCCCGGATGAATTGCCTTTGGTGGGGCGCACGGCGATCATGCAATCGCTATACCGTGTCGTTGCGCGGGTGATGAACACCGACTTGCCTGTGTTGATCTGGGGCGAAAGCGGGACAGGTAAGTCTTTGATCGCCAAAGCCATTCACGACTTTTCCGACCGTCGTTCGTTGCCGTTTGTGACGGCGACGGCTGTGGATTTACAGGACCTCGAAGGCCCGGCACGCGTATTGGCGCGGGTTAAGGGGGGGACGTTGTTGGTGGATGAAATCGGCGACATTCCCGAAGAACTTCAGGCCCGTGTCGTGCGCATGATGGACACGCCAGGTGAATATGCGCCGCGCTTTTTGGCCACAAGCCAAAGCGATTTGACGGCCGCCATGGAAGCGGGGCACGTGCGCAAGGACCTTTATTATCGCCTGTCGGGGGCCACTTTGAATGTTCCGGCATTGCGCGAACGCGTTGAAGACATCCCGCTGTTGGCCGAACATTTCCTTGTGCGCGGCGAAAAAAGCGGCCAGTCGCGCCGGGTTTTGTCCGAAGATGCCGCCGAGATTTTCCGCACCTATTCGTGGCCGGGCAACGTGCGTCAGTTGGAAAACGCCGTGCGTCGTTTGGGGCTGACAAGCCGCGCGGTCGAAATCAGCGCCGCTGAGGTCGAACAAGTGCTTGGCAACCAGCCCGAACTTGAACCGATCCGCAGCGCTGGTGATACGGAAAAACTGGGGGCAAGCGTGGCGCGCCATCTCAAGCGCTACTTTGATTTGCACGGTAATATGTTGCCGCCTCCGGGTTTGTACCAGCGAATCCTGCGCGAAGTGGAAATCCCATTGATCGAGATCGCACTGGACGCCACAGGTGGCAATCAGGCGAAATGTGCCGATCTTCTTGGTATTAACCGCAATACCTTGCGTAAGAAAATCACGGATCTCGATATAGAGGTGACACGCCGCCGCAAATTGATGTAATACTGCCACACAACCTGTGGCATCTGCGCCGTGATGGCGTGATAGATCACAGGACTTAGCGGTTTAGGCACACTGTGCTACATCATCGAGGATATGCCACGTGGCATCGCGGACACGCACCAATTGGTGGTTGCAGCTTGGACGTTTGCGTCGTCGCAGACGTGTGCGCAATGCCGCGACGCTGGGTTTGGTGGTTCTGGGGCCTGTATTGGCGTTGCTGACGTTTTTGGTGCTTGGCCCACTTGAACAGGGGTCCAGCTCTCCTTCGTTGCGCTTGGTGATCCTTACGGATTTTGTTTACATTTTGGTCGTCGCCGCCCTTGTGTTGTCGCAAGTCGGGCGATTGATCGCGGCGCGCCGGGCAAAATCCGCGGGGTCGCGGCTGCACTTACGCTTAACTGGGGCGTTTGTATTGTTGGCGCTGATCCCGACGGTGACGGTTGCGGTCTTTGCCGGCCTGACCGTTAATATCGGGCTTGAGGGGTGGTTTTCGGATCGGGTCAGCCGCGTTGTTGGGGCGTCTTTGGCGGCGGCCGAAGCCTACGAGGCCGAACAGCGCGAAGACCTTATGACCGATGCACGGGCATTGGCTCGCTACATCGATACGGTGCGCGCACAGCAAGTGGTCGGCGACCGAGAAGTTTTAAGCGAAGGGCAAGTTCAAGTTCAACGCGGCCTGCGCGAAGCCTATTTAGTGGATGGCACAGGCGATATGCGCGCACGTGGCAGCCGATCTTATCTATTTGATTTTGAACAACCTTCAGTCGAACAAGTTGCAGTCGCCATCGACGAAGGTGGGACGGTCATAGAAGATTGGACGAACAACGAGTTCCGCGCACTTGTGCCATTGGGCAGCTATGTTGACCGGTTTCTTTACGTCAGCCGACAAGTCGACGGCGAAATCCTGTCTTTGTTGGATGAAACGCAGGAAACCGTACGGCTATACGAACAGCTGGAAAACGATCGCGGCCGGGTCTTGTTCGAGTTTGGCCTGTTGTACATCGGATTTGCCGTCATCCTAATTTTGGCGGCGATCTGGCTAGGCCTTTGGTTTGCCGAACGCCTGTCCGGTCCTGTGGGTCGCCTGACAGGTGCCGCGCAGCGCGTCGGGGCGGGTGATTTGGATGTGCAAGTGCGCGAAGAAGAAGGCGATGACGAAATCGCCATGCTGTCGCGATATTTTAACCAAATGACCAAACAGCTTAAGGCGCAGCGTCAAACTTTGATGGACAACACCCAACAGATTGAGCGCCGTGGGCGGTTGTTTGATTCTGTGTTGGGGTCGGTAACTTCGGGTGTCGTCGGGGTCGATGCTAAGGGTAAAGTGACCTTTGTGAACAAGTCGGGCGCGCGGCTGCTAAACTGGCAAGCAGACCGCGAATCCGTGCCTTTGGCCGTTGCGGTGCCGGAATTTGCAGCACTATTTGCACTGTTGCGGGCAGGTAAATCCGAAGTGGCCGCAGACGAGGTTAAAGTGACGCGCGCCGGGCGATTGGAAAATCTGCTTGTTCGTATGGCGAAACGCCGCCGCGATGATGGACGGCTTGAGGGCTATGTTGTTGCCTTTGATGATGTGACCAATCTGGTTAGCGCGCAGCGCATGGCCGCGTGGGGCGATGTGGCGCGCCGCATTGCGCACGAGATCAAAAACCCACTGACGCCGATCCAACTGAGCGCGGAACGGATTAAGCGCAAGTTCGCACCGAAAGTGGGCGAGGACAGCGATAGCCTTGAACAGATGACCGATGTGATCATCCGTCAGACGGGTGATTTGCGTCGTATCGTCGACGAATTTTCAAAATTCGCGCGGATGCCGGAACCTGATCGCAAACGCCATGACCTTGTCGCGATTGTCCGAGATGCCGTGGTTTTGCAACAATCCGGCCAACCCGAAGTCGAAATCGTGGCCGACCTTCCTAAGGCTGAAGTTCTGATAGACGTCGATGCGACGATGATTTCCCAAGCCCTTACAAACTTGGTGAAGAACGCCGGTGAAGCTATTGAAACGCTTTACAGAAAAGACAAAGCGCCCAAAGACCATAAACGCCGCGTTGAGGTGGCGATGCGGTCTGAAGCGATTGGCGCTGTCATCACAATTTCTGACAACGGCATCGGGCTACCCGAAGATCGGGCGCGGCTGTTTGAACCCTATGTGACGACGCGCGACGAAGGCACCGGCCTTGGTTTGCCGATTGTCAAAAAGATTATCGAAGAACACGGGGGCACTTTGACCCTCGATGATGCGGCCCTTTTTACGGGCCACACCCATTCCGGGGCCATGGCGGTGGTGACACTGCCGTTCGATGCCTCGGCCCACGTTGAGCAGGAGCAAGCGGTATGAGCGATATTTTAATTGTCGACGATGAACGCGACATTCGGGAACTGATCTCGGACATCTTGGAGGACGAAGGCTATGCCACGCGCTTGGCGGGCAATTCCGACGACGCGATGGCGGCCGTGAACACCGAGGCGCCGGCGCTGATGATCCTCGATATTTGGCTGAAAGACAGCCAGATGGATGGGATCGATATCCTCAAGACTGTGAAACGCGACAATCCGGATGTGCCTGTCGTGATTATCTCTGGTCACGGCAATATCGAAATTGCAGTCGCCGCGATCAAGCAAGGGGCGTACGATTTCATCGAAAAGCCCTTTAATATTGACCAATTGCTTGTGGTAATCCGGCGCGCGATGGAAACGTCACGCTTGCGACGCGAAAACCAGTCGTTGCGTCGCCCGGAAGCGGCGCAAGCTAAGATGGTGGGCGCATCCGCATGCTTTCGCGGCCTTGTTGGGCAGCTCGACAAAGTTACGAAATCCAATGGCCGTGTGATGCTGACGGGCCCTGCGGGTGCGGGCAAAGAAGTCGCGGCGCGCTATATCCACGCCAATTCGAACCGAGCCGAAGCGCCCTTTGTCACCGTCAATTGCGCGGGTGTTGCGCCCGAGAACATGGAAGACGTGTTGTTTGGTCGCGAAACGGGCGAACGGGGTGTTGAAAAAGGCCTGTTGGAACAGGCGCATGGCGGTGTCATCTATTTTGACGAAGTGGCGGATATGCCTCTTGGCACCCAGACCAAGATATTGCGAGTGCTGGTTGATCAATCCTTCCAACGCGTGGGCGGCACGGACAAAGTGCGCGTAGATTTGCGAGTCATTTCCTCGACCAACCGCGATCTGGATCAGGCCATCGAAGCGGGTACCTTCCGTGAAGAACTGTATCACCGCCTAAACGTTGTGCCGATCCCGGTGCCCAGCCTTGAAGAACGGCGTGAAGATATCCCATTGCTGGCGGATTATTTCATCGAAGAATTCAACACGGCGCAAGGTCTGCCGAAACGAGATTTGAGCGATGATGCCTCGGCTTTGCTGCAAACGATGGTCTGGCCGGGCAATGTACGCCAGCTGAAAAATATGGTGGAGCGAGTGCTGATCCTTGGCGATGGCACGGGCCCAATCGAGGCGCGCGAATTGCCCGGTACTGAGGAACCAACGGGTGAAGAGGGGCGCGTTGTTTTGTCTGGCGCTTTGGCGACGTTGCCACTGCGCGAGGCCCGCGAGGCGTTCGAACGCGAGTATTTGCTGACACAGATCAACCGATTTGGTGGCAATATCAGCCGGACGGCGAATTTTGTAGGCATGGAGCGTTCGGCATTGCACCGTAAGCTGAAATCACTGGGAGTCGTGACGTCATCAAAGGCAGGTGCGCGTGTCGCGCATTTGGATGAAGACGCTGACGCTGATGTAGACTGAGAAGACGCAAATCGATGCGGTTTGCGGGTGTTTTCTAACATAGAAAGCCACACCTCTTTAACTGTAGCGATCTGAAAACGCATCGTTTTATTGGCGATTTACATTTCGTAGATAGTGGCGAAAATAAATGGGGTCTTGGGCTGTTTTGAGCTGTGCAAAGGTTGCGACAACAACCACTGTTCGCACCGTTTGATCCCGTTTAGCCTGTGTTGACCGAAGGCGTGCTGTCTGTCATGCACCCCCGGTGAAACAGGCGACTTTGAACGCGCGAAACCGGGGACGCTCATGAAGGTCATTATCTGCGGCGCAGGTCAAGTTGGCTGGCAAATCGCCCGCCATCTGTCAGGAGAACGCAACGACGTCACCGTCGTGGACAACGATCCAGATCTGGTGCGCCGCGCCACTGATACGCTTGACGTACAGGGCGTTGCGGGCTTCGCCAGCTATCCAGACGTGCTGGACCGGGCAGGGGCGCGGGATGCGGATATGATCATCGCCGCCACCTATTCTGACGAAGTTAACATGGTCACCTGCCAAGTCGCGCACTCGGTCTTTGGCATCAATCGCAAGATCGCTCGTCTGCGATCGCAGGCTTACCTTTCGGCCATCTATGCTGACCTATATCGACGCGATCACATGCCCATCGACGTGGTCATCAGCCCCGAACGCGAAGTGGCGGCCGCCGCTTTGCAGCGCCTCAGCGCGCCAGCTGCATTTGACACCGAAATGTTCATTGACGGCCAAGCGCAACTGCTTGGCATCGCATTGGACGAAGACTGTCCCGTACTCAACACGCCGTTGAAACAGTTGACCGACTTGTTTTCGACACTGCGCGCTGTGGTGGTTGGGGTGCGCCGTGACGGTACGCTTTTTGCCCCGGATGCTGGGGATCATTTGTTGCCTGGCGACGAAACCTATGTGTTCTCTCATGTGGATGACGTGCCGCGCACGATGGAGGTGTTTGGCAAAACCATGGCCAAACAGGAACGTCTTGTGATCGTTGGAGGCGGTAACGTGGGGCTGGCTGTGGCCAGTGCTTTGGAAAACCGCACTAACCGCGTGCGCACCAAAATGATTGAACGCAACCGCAATTGCGCCGAACACGCCGCTGAGGCATTGGAACGGACCATCGTGCTACATGGCGACGGGCTGGATGTGGCGCTTTTGACTGAAGCGGGTGTTGCGCGCGCCGATGCAATGCTGGCCGTTACGGACGATGACAAAACCAACATGCTGGCGGCTGTGCGCGCCAAGGCCGAAGGTTGCCCTTATGCCATCGCTCTGATCAATGATCCAACGCTTGTGCCGATGATGGGACCGCTTGGGATTGATGCCTATATCAACCCGCGTTCGACCACTGTGTCTTCTATTTTGCGCCACATCCGTCATGGCCGGGTGCGCGCCGTCTATTCCATTGGCGACGCAGATGCCGAGGTGATCGAGGCCGAAGTGCTGGGCACATCACCAATGGCAGGCAAAAATATCAACGAGATAGACTTTCCAGAGGGCGTGTTGGTCGGCGCAGTGCGGAAGGGCGACAAAGTTATTCGCCCCGTCGGACGCACCCGCATCGATGAGGGCGATGTGATCGCATTGTTTGCACTGGCCAAAGATGTCCCCGAGGTAGAGCGCCTGATGCAGGTCTCGATCGACTTTTTCTAATGCAACTTTATCAACGCGTCCCGACCGGTTTTTCCAGCACACTCATTCGATTGCCGCTTTTTTTGCTGCTGTTTGGGGTGTTTTCGGCGATGATGTTGGTGCCGGCGATCTATGGCGGGGTTGTGCGCGAATTGGAAACGGCGCGTGCGTTTCTATACAGCGCGATACTGGGGCTCAGCATTTTTGCCATGATTGGGCTGGCGCATGCGGGCCGTGATCCACGCCATGGGGCGTTGGGGCCATTGATGTCGCTGTTTTCCGCCTTTGTTTTTCTGCCTGCCATTTTGGCCGTCCCTTTCTACGAAGGATTGGGGACCACGACGTTCCTGAACGCCTATGTCGAGATGGTCAGCGCGATCACGACGACGGGCGCCACGGTATTCGAAGACCCAGAGCGCTTGAACGGGGCACTGCACCTGTGGCGCGCGCTTGTGGCGTGGATGGGGGGGCTTTTGATGTGGATCGCAGCCTCTGCCATTCTGGCGCCACTCAACCTTGGCGGTTTCGAAGTCACAGCCCGGGCCGAGCCGGGGCGCACCACATCGCATGACACAAGTATTAGCGCCCCGCAGGCGCGTGTTCGTATCACCAAAGTCGCGGCGGTTTTGGTGCCTATTTATTGTGCGTTGACGCTGTTGTTGTGGGTCCTGCTGGCAATTGGGGGCGATGCGGGGCTGGTTGCGGTCATTCACGCCATGTCGGTCTTGGCAACGTCAGGAATTTCGCCTGTGGGGGGACTGACTGGCGCAGAGTCGGGCCTGACGGGTGAAATGGTGATGTTTTTGTTCATGCTGTTTGCCCTGTCGCGCCTGACGTTTTCGACGGACACGGCGACGTCGGATATGGGGGGATTGCGCGCCGACCCTGAATTTCGGATCGGGTTGGCCTTGGTGATTGCGGTGCCGGTGGTGTTGTTTGCGCGTCACTTTATAGGCGCGGTCGATGTGAATGCCGAAACCGATCTGATGGGGGCATTTCGCGCGTTCTGGGGCAGTGCGTTTACGGTGATGTCGTTTCTGACCACCACGGGGTTCAGTTCGGCCAATTGGTCTGATGCGCAATCTTGGTCTGGCCTTGCGACGCCGGGGCTGTTGCTGATGGGGCTTGCATTGATCGGTGGTGGGGTGGCGACGACGGCTGGTGGGGTCAAGTTGCTGCGCGTTTTTGCGTTATACCTCAATGGGTTGCGCGAGATGGAAAAGCTTGTGCACCCGTCTTCTATCGGGGGCGGTCACGTAATGGGGCGCCGTATTCAAAAGGGCGGCGCATTCATCGCATGGATCTTTTTCATGTTGTTCGCTTTGACGCTGGCCGTGATCACGGTCGCTTTGGCAGCAACTGGCGTGCCCTTCGAAACCGGCCTTGTGATTGCCGTCGCAGGACTTTCGACGACGGGTCCGCTTTTGGATGTGGCCACCAGCACGCCAATTTCGTTGATTGATCTGGCAGGTTTGGCCAAGGGCATTTTTGTAGCGGCCATGGTGCTTGGGCGGCTGGAAATGCTGGCGATTATTGCGCTTTTGACGCCGGATTTGTGGCGCGGCTAGGCCAGTGTTCGCACAACCTGCGTGGGGGGCTGTTTTTTGGGGTGGAATGTTCTTTGGCCCCACGACATACTTAGCCCAATGGGACGGTCTGATCCGCAGACCAAGCAAGAAAAAAAGGCGAAGCAAAAATGGCCTCGGACAGACAGAATTTGCAGGATGCATTCCTGAATCACGTGCGCAAAACCAAAGTGCCCGTAACAATTTTTTTGATCAATGGCGTGAAATTACAAGGCGTTATTACGTGGTTTGACAACTTTTGCGTGTTGCTACGCCGTGATGGGCAAAGCCAATTGGTGTACAAACACGCGATTTCGACGATCATGCCAAGCCAGCCGATCAGCTTGTATGAGGGCGAAGACGCCTCTTGAGCGATATCGCGCCGGACGTCACCCGCGTATGGGTGATCCATCCCGAAATCAAATCTGACCCTAACCGGCGCGAGGCCAATCTCGCGCTGGCTGAGGCCGTTTCTTTGGCGCATGCGTTGCACGAACTTGAGGTCGTGGGCAGCGACGTCGTACGCCTTCAACGCCCGCAGGCCGGTTTGCTGTTCGGTAAGGGCAAGATCGAAGAGCTTGCCAAACGGTTTCACGACGAAGAGATCGAATTGGTGTTGATCGACGGCCCGGTGACGCCTGTGCAGCAGCGCAATCTGGAAAAGGCGTTGAAGGTCAAGTTACTCGACCGTACGAGTTTGATCCTTGAGATTTTTAGCGATCGCGCCGCCACCCGCGAAGGTGTGTTGCAGGTCGAGATGGCCGCACTTAGCTATCAACGCACCCGTTTGGTGCGCGCATGGACCCACCTTGAACGCCAGCGTGGCGGGCTTGGGTTTGTTGGTGGTCCCGGCGAGACGCAGATCGAAGCGGACCGCCGCGCCATTGACACCCAACTTGTACGTCTGAAACGCCAACTTGAGAAAGTGGTTAAAACCCGCAGCCTGCACCGCGCGGCACGAGCCAAAGTGCCGTATCCAATCGTTGCGCTGGTGGGCTACACGAACGCAGGTAAGTCGACGCTGTTCAACCGTCTGACCGGGGCGGAGGTGCTGGCCAAAGACATGCTGTTTGCCACGCTTGACCCAACCATGCGTAAAGTGGAGTTGGAGACAGGTCCCGAAGTGATCATGTCCGATACAGTGGGCTTTATTTCGGATTTGCCCACGGAATTGGTCGCGTCGTTCCGTGCGACATTGGAAGAGGTACTGGCCGCTGACATCATTGTGCATGTGCGCGATATTTCGCACCCAGAAACCGAAGCGCAGGCCGAAGATGTTGCGACCATTCTAAGCGATCTCGGGGTTGGGAACGACCGCGTGCAGATTGAACTTTGGAACAAGCTTGACGTGTTGTCGGATGATGCTGCTGATGCAGCGCGTGCCCGCGCCGCGCGAGAGGAAAATGTTTTTGCGATCTCGGCTTTGACTGGCGAGGGGCTGACGCCTGTGCTGGAACATGTGGCCGAAACGCTGCAAGCGACCGTGTCATTCGAGACGTTTGTTTTGCCTTATGCAGACGGGCGTAAACGCGCATGGCTGTATGATCAGGATGTGGTGCAAGACGAAACGCAGGATGAAAACGGATTTACATTGAGGGTGCGTTGGACGGCTATTCAAAAGGCGCGCTACGACGGTCTTTGAAACAAAGACCGTATCAGAAATCGTAACGATTTCTGGGTCGGAGACTGTGTCAGTCTCCGACTTTGCGCCAAGTCCCGACTGGCAAATCGTCCAAAGACCAGGCACCGATTTCGGCCCGGATGAGCCGTAGGGTGGGGAACCCAACATGGGCCGTCATGCGTCGCACCTGTCGGTTGCGCCCCTCACGGATGCTGAGTTTCAGCCAGCTGTCTGGTACGGTCTTTCGCATGCGGATGGGCGGGTCGCGTTGCCAGAGCCCTTTGGGTTCTGGAATTGCCAACGCTTTTGCTGGGCGGGTTGGCCCATCTTTCAGTGTTACGCCCGTTGCGAGGGCCTGTAAGGCATCGTGTGTGATTGTGCCTTCGACCTGTACCCAATAAGTCTTTGCGGCTTTGTACTTTGGATCTGCGATACGTGCCTGTAAGGCCCCATCGCTGGTTAGAACCATCAGCCCTTCGCTGTCACGATCCAAACGTCCTGCGGGGTAGACACCGGGCAAATCGATATAGTGTGACAGGGTTGGGCGCGGAGAGCCTTCAGTGCCTTTGTCGGTGAACTGCGAAAGCACTCCGAAAGGTTTGTTGAACAAGATCGTGGTCATGTCAAATTGGCTGACAGTACATGAGTATTTTTTGAACAATGAAGCATCAGGCTGCGTTTCACTTTAGAGGTTCGAGGCGGGTGACGCCGACACTTGCGGCGCGTGCCAGACCTTCGTCGAGTGACATTGGGATGTATTCGCCGCGTCTCCAAAGCTGCGCGAGATCGTCATAATGGCGCGACAGAAAGTGTCCCGATTGTCCTGTTGAGATGACAAAGACCGAGCTGTTGGGGTCCGCAAAGTCATAGACGCCGCGATACCCGGCTCCGTGAATATTTGCGAATGGGTTCGGGCCGCTGCCCTTAGTCAATCCGCGTTGAAGTGTGTTGTCACCTCCGGAGGTGGATTGGCGAATATTCACAAAATGCTTCAGCACGGGAACTTCGCCGAGCACTTGGTGGTCTTGATGCGCCTGATGCGCGTCGCCCCAGCGCAAGGATTCCAATTGCGTCCCGTAGGTTTCATTGATCGATAGCAGCGCGTCATCCAAGGCAAGCCGTGCCATATCGGCACAGGTTTCCACAGGCGCGGATTGACGCACGTCGCACCAGCTTGCAGCACCGTCGATGTTGCGAAAACTACGTTCGATAAACAGAGGTTCGACATGGGTAAGCGCGTCGGCCATGGGGCCAAGTTCGTCCCGTGCCATCCGGTCCTGAAGCGCGCGCAGCCATTCGGCATAGATCAGCGGTTCGGGCCAATGTTCGTTCATGGCGCCATTCCATCCAGCCAACAGGGCCAGCGCCCGTTGCCGTTGCCGTTCGGGCGTGCCTTCGGGTGCTGCTTCGCCTGTGAACCACAGTTCGGCCCCCATGAGTGGCAGCAGAGTGCGCGCGGTGAAGGACACAGTGTCAAGTTGCGCTTCGATAAAGCTGTCGCGCGTGTGTACTTCGCGTGCTTGCATCAAGCGCCGCCATCGTTGCACGCGCTGCGTGTCGCCCCACAGAAAACTGACGTGGTTTGGAAACGGGCGATCGATCATTTTGTTGTTGGTGTTGCCAAGAATGCCGCCTGCAGGTGACACAAAACCGGGGTTGGTCGCGTAGGGCATGCGCCCTTGCCAGCGGTTTTCTTTTTGCCACCCAAGCGAGGGCATCCGCCCTTGGCTTTGATGCGCGGTGTCACGGCGCGGGATCGCGCCGATGGTTTTCATCGCAATCGATCCGCGATCCGCCAATGTTAGGTTCTGGGCGGGTGCGATGTAGGATTCAGCGGCTGTGATCGCTTCGGCGACAGTTTGGGCTTTCATCACACCAATTGCGGCGCTGACGGAGGTGTCGCTAGGGGACAGCACTGTCCAGGACAACGCCGCCACATGGCTGGGTGGTGTAATGGTTTCCAGATCGCGAAAGCGGCCGGGCAATATCGGCCCGTTGTCGCTCCAGCTGAGGGTTAGGGTGATTGGGTCGGCGTCCTTGATCTGAATGATTGAATCGCGCTGTTCAAAGTCTTTAAACCCATCGGGTGTGCGATATTGCTTTGGATTGGCCGGGTTCAGTTCTTCGATCAGAATGTCCTGATCATCGACATAGGCCGAGGTCAGCCCCCAGCCAAGCCGATCAGAGCGCCCCGTCAGCACCATCGGCATGCCGGGAATGGTGCCGCCAATAACGCCGCCACTGCCAAGTTCGAGCCGGGCAAGATACCATACAGAAGGTGCGGATAAGCCCAGATGCGGGTCATTGGCCAGTAATGTCCCCCCCGAGGCAGATCGTGATGCGGCGGCTGCCCACGCGTTCGACGCGCCTGCAAACCCTCGTGGCGCGAAGGGCGACAGGGGGTGTGCGCTGTCGTCAATATCGGCAAAAGA
>NZ_JBDVGB010000013.1:0-15411 GCF_039940735.1 Tateyamaria sp. | reverse complement strand
AGGTCGTCCAGTGTATTCGCGTCTTGTACAGATTTGTCATGGCGCCAGCGCAAAATACGTGGAAACCGCAGGGCGACGCCGGACTTGTGGCGGGGTGAGGCTTGGATGCCTTCGAATGCGATTTCAAATACGTGTTCGGGGGTGACGCTGCGCACGGGCCCAAAACGCTCGCGCGTGTTCTTTTTGACCCAAGCCGTGATCTTGCGAAATTCGTCGTCGGTTAGGCCAGAATAGGCTTTGGCAAAGGGGACAAGGTCGTTCCCGTTCCAGACTGCAAAGGTGAAGTCCGTGAACAGATTGGCGCGCCGACCATGACCTGATTGGGCGTATATCATCACCGCATCGATGGTCAGCGGGTCCAGTTTCCATTTCCACCAGTCGCCTTTTTTGCGTCCTGCCAGATATGGGCTGTCGCGGCGCTTGAGCATGAGGCCTTCGGCACGGGCTGCGCGTGCGGTGTCGCGCAACGTCGCAAGGTGGTCCCAAGTGTCAAAAGGGACAGTTGGGGACAGTTTGACGGGCCCTGCTGTGGGTAAGGTATTGCATATTTTTTCAAGTGTTGCGCGGCGTTTTTCAAGTGGGTCTTGTCGAATATCGACACCTTGCCATTCCAACACATCGTAGGCGTAAAATGCGATGGGGGTTTCGGCCAACAGCTTTTTTGGAACCGTTTTACGCCCGATCCGCTTTTGCAGCCTATTGAATGATTGAGGCCCATCATCGCCCCAGACAAGGATTTCGCCATCGAGCACGGTGCCGTCGGGGATAAAATCGCGGGCGTGGGCGAATTCGGGGAAACGATCGGTCATTAACTCTTCGCCACGGGACCAGACATAGTGCGCCCCGTCGCGCACGATTAACTGACCGCGTATGCCATCCCACTTCCATTCAGTCTGCCAATCATTTGGATTCCCAAGGTTTTCAACCTCGGCGTTTATCCCATGAGCGAGGTAAAAGGGATAGGGGCGCGATGCGTTGGCGGCGGGGTCCTCTGCGTTAATTAGGGCGTCCCATGTGGTGGTGGCCGGATCCCAATTGCCCATAAGTCGATGGGCCATTTCGGCTTCGTTCCGTCCTGTGGCTTGTGCAAGGGCACGCGTCATCAATTTTTGACTGACGCCGATGCGAAACCCGCCTGTCAGCAGTTTGTTGAACAAGAAACGTTGGGTGCTATCCAGGGTGTCCCATGCTTGTAGCACCATCGTTTTTCGGTGCAGTTCGTCCACATCGGAAAGAGCGCGTAGTTCATTGATCCAATGGGACAAACCCAAATCCGTTTGCGTGTTTTCCACAGGCAATATCAACGCAATGGTTTCTGCTAAATCACCGACAATGGGATAGGATTCTTCAAACAGCCACAAAGGAATGCCTGCGACCTCGGCGGCCCATGTGCGCAGCAGCGTTGTGTTGACCGTGCGTTTGGGGCGGCGGCCGGAAAATATCGCTATGGTCCAGATCCGGTCGCTTTCGGAGGCGGTTGCGAAGAAATCAGCCAATGCCGCCACTTTGACAGAGGTTTTGGTCGATTGATCGATTGCGGTGAATAGGGCGGCAAAGTCCTTCACGCTGTGTCCTCGGGATCATCGCCAAATTGGGTCGGCACGACTTGGGCGTTCCACCCGTTTTCATTCAGGTAGCGCGTAAAGATATCTGTGTAACCGTGTGTGACGTATATATTTTCGGCCTCGGTTTGGGTGATGGCCTTCAAAAGGCCGGGCCAGTCTGCGTGGTCTGAAATCACAAACCCACGGTCACCAGAACGGCGCCGTCTAATCCCGCGCAGTGCCATCCATCCACTGGCAAAGGCGGTCTCTTGCGGGCCAAATTTGCGCGCCCATGCCGAACCCATCGCTGAAGGTGGCGCAAGCACCAGCGCACCGGGCTGTGTTTTGGGATCAAAGTTTGGCCCTGCCAACACAGTGGTGGGTAGAATGATGCCCTGCGCGCGCATCACGGCATTGGTGTTTTCGATGGCTGTGTGGGTTAGAATAGGGCCGATGTCTGGGGCCAAAAGGCGCAACAATCGTTGGGCTTTGCCCAAGGCATAACAGCCCAGAAATGCCGTTTTGCCAGCCGCAGCGCACGCCGCCCACCACGCGTTGATTTGCTGCGCGATTGTCGCCTGTTCCTGCCAGCGAAACACGGGCAGGCCAAATGTGCTTTCGGTGATGAAGTGATGACAACGCACAGGTTCAAACGGCGTCGATAATCCGTCATCCACCACTTTGTAATCCCCTGAGGCGACCCAGATTTCGCCCGCAACTTCGACACGGATTTGGGCAGAGCCGGGCACATGGCCTGCGGGGTGGAAAGACACGGATGCCCCGCCGATCTGACGGGTTTCACCGTATCGCACTGTTTCAAGAGAGATATTGCCTAGCCTGTGGCGCATGACAGGGCCTGCCAGATCGGTGGCCAAGTAAGATCCCATTGCGCCGCGGGCATGATCGGCATGCCCATGGGTGATCAACGCGCGTGCCACGGGGCGCCATGGATCAATGTAAAAGTCGCCCGCCGGGCAATAGATGCCTGAGGGTGTAAAGGTAAGGACGCTGTTCATGCACGCTGACCTAGCATGGCGTGCGCCATTGACCAGTTCTAGGCCGCGGCGCGAAACTGCTGGGCGATTGTTCCAAAAATGGACGAGCGCGTCGTCTCATCTTCCATCAGGACCTCATGTTCGCCACCTTCGATGATACGAAGTGTGCCATTGGGCCAGGTTTCCATCCGGTCTTCGATCCGGCCAATATGGACGATACGTTCATTTGTACCCAAAAAGGTCTCTGTTGGGATGGAGGGCGCAGGTAGGCGTGACAAGGCCAATGTTTCAGACAGCGCCTCGCGTAGCCAAACAAAGCTGGGCCCGCCCAAGGACAGTTCTGGATGGGCCTGCAACTGTTGGCGCATCATGTCGAACATGTCGAAGTCTGTGGTTAACATGTTGTTGTCAAAAGGAGCTGTCAGAACATAGGGGGCGTACATTGTGCCAGGGGGCAAGCGATGCCCGTGGCCGATGACTGGCATCAACTGGCCCAAAGTCCATGCGACCGGGCGCAAATGTGGTGCGATCCGGATACCCCACATCGGTGCGGTAAAGGCCGCAGCTGACACATCAAGCCCATCGTGCAAAGCGCGCAACCCAATGCAGCCGCCCATGGAATGCCCGATCAAGTAGTAGGGTTTGGGCAAGCCCAAAGCACCTGCGGCTTCCACCATCGCGGCCACGTCCAGTTGGTAATCGGAAAACATCCCCACATGGCCGATGCGCCCATCGTCAAGCAACCGGTCGGCCAAACCTTGACCGCGCCAATCAACGACGATCGTCGCAAGCCCGCGCTGCGCCAGTTCCCCGGCAGCAGGCGCATATTTTTCGACGTATTCGGTGCGCCCCGGAAACAACAAGACGGTGCCTGTTGCACCGTCAGGTCGATAGACACCCAAACGGATTCGCACACCGTCAGATGCATGCGTCCAGTAGGCCTTGCCAGCAATTGGCGAAGGCGAAACATCGGTGAACAGGGGGGCGGCCGAAAGTGTCATCAGGCCAGCACAGCCGCCAGTTTCATCGCCATGCCCATGTCTCCGTCGACCTTTAGCTTGCCGGTCATAAAGGCAGAGGTCGGGTTGGTGTCGCCCGAAATGATCGATTTAAAGGTCTCGGCGTCCGCCGATAGGGTGACGTCTGCAGCGTCGTCTGCTGCACGCGCACCAGATTCGTCCATCATGACGGCGCCTTCGCCTTCGATGTCAAACTTTGCCGTGCCCGAAAAATCGGCACCTGCCAGCTTTTCGTTCAGTACTGTCACGGCTTCGTTTACGATATCACTCATCTTTTTTGCCCTTTTTGGCTGTGGCGTGTCGTGGTCTCTGGATATTACGGCACGCGCTGTTACATTCACAAGTATGGGCACTCAACAGACCAAACTCTACCCTGCCGTCACGGCACTTTTACTGACAGTAGGGTATTCCTTACCTGGCGCTGCGCAAACACCTGTTTTGCCACAAGAAGCGCCGGTAGATTCTGAAACAATTGCACCCCTGTCTGTAACACAAGACGCGCAACTGAACGATAAGTTGCAGGCTTTGCGCACGGCCCCTGCGGCACAAGCACCGCGTCTTGCCCGCGAGATCGAGCGGGAATGGGCGAAATCCGGCTCAACTTCACTCGATATGTTGTTGCGCCGTGGCCGCATGGCGTTGGAAGACGAACAAATCGACATTGCGATCGAACATTTGACGGCTCTCACAGACCATGCCCCCGATTTTGCCGAAGGCTGGCACGCCCGCGCCACGGCCTTCTTTCTTAAGGGGCTTTACGGGCCTGCCTTGTCGGATTTGCAAAAGGCCTTGATTCTAA
This sequence comes from Tateyamaria sp., assembly GCF_039940735.1. Classification (GTDB taxonomy): domain Bacteria; phylum Pseudomonadota; class Alphaproteobacteria; order Rhodobacterales; family Rhodobacteraceae; genus Tateyamaria. The sequence goes on along the minus strand of NZ_JBDVGB010000013.1, from coordinate 11,054 downwards.
ATCCCAACAATTACAATGCGCTGTTCGGGTTAGGGGTCATGTTTCAGGAAATTAACGACGATCTGTGCGCCGAACGGGCCTTTCGTCAGGTGATCGAAATCCATCCCAATCATGCAACTGCCAGCACCATGCTTGAGCAGCTCAAAGCCAAGGGAATTGGCCGCGAGCTGTAACGCAATAAGGTGAAAACGGGGGGCTGCTCATGTCGGGCGATGCGCGTGTGGTGGCCGTTCTTGGCCCCACCAACACAGGCAAAACAACCTATGCTATCGAACGGATGCTGGGCCACCGCACTGGTGTGATTGGTCTGCCGCTGCGCTTGCTTGCGCGCGAGGTCTATGATCGCTGCGTGGCATTACGCGGGCCGTCTGTTGTGGCTTTGGTCACGGGCGAAGAACGGATTGTACCGCCGCGCACGCAATATTGGGTCTGCACAGTCGAAGCGATGCCCGAGGGCATGGGCTGTGATTTCTTGGCGATTGACGAAATTCAGCTGTGTGCCGATCCTGAACGGGGTCATGTGTTCACAGATCGCTTGCTGCGCTCGCGTGGGTTGCATGAAACGCTGTTCTTGGGCGCGGAAACCATGCGCGACCCGATCAAAGCACTGGTGCCCGAAGCGCAATACATGCACCGCGAACGGATGTCGCAACTGGTCTATTCGGGGCAAAAGAAGGTGTCGCGCATGCGCCCGCGCAGCGCCATCGTGGGGTTTTCGGTTGATAACGTCTATGCCATCGCGGAATTGATCCGACGCCAAAAGGGTGGGGCCGCCGTGGTTATGGGCGCGCTGTCCCCGCGCACGCGCAACGCGCAGGTCGACATGTATCAAAACGGCGAAGTCGATTTTCTGGTCGCCACAGACGCCATTGGCATGGGGTTGAACCTTGATATCGACCACGTGGCGTTTTCCAGCCTGACAAAATTTGACGGGCGGCGCATGCGCCCATTGGCCCCAAATGAGCTGGCACAGATCGCCGGACGGGCAGGGCGCGGGCAAAAAGACGGCACTTTTGGGGTTACGGGCGATGTGCGGCCCTTGGATGACGGCACGGCCCAAGCGATCATGGATCACCGGTTTACCCCGATCCAAAAGCTGCAATGGCGCAATCATGCGTTGCAATTTGGCACCATCGACGCGCTTGTGCGCAGCCTTGAATCACCGCCAGATCACGAGGTTCTGGTGCGCGCCCGCGAAGCTGATGATCTAAAATCCCTTAAAACATTGGCCGAAAGTGCCGAAGTTACGGCGCGTTGCACCAATGGTCCTTCGGTGCGGCTGCTGTGGGATGTGTGCCGCGTGCCGGACTTTCGTGGCATCAGCCATGGCGAACATTCGAACCTTTTGGACGTTATATTCCGATATCTGCATGAACGTGGTAGTATCCCTGACGATTGGATGGCGCGCCAGATCAAGCGGATTGACCGCTCGGATGGTGACATTGACGCCATCAGCAAACGGCTGGCATTTATTCGGACGTGGACATATGTCGCGCAACGCAAAGGCTGGACGGATAATTTAGACCATTGGCGCAGCGAGACGCGCCATGTAGAAGACCGATTGTCAGATGCTCTTCACGAAAAACTGACTCAAAGATTTGTAGACCGGCGCACTTCGGTATTGTTGCGCCGGCTAGGACAGAAGGAAGCCATGGTGGCCGAAGTAAACGATCAAGGTGAAGTCACAGTCGAGGGCGAGTTCGTCGGCAAGTTAGATGGGTTCCGTTTTAGTCAAGACAAGGGCGCAGGAGCGGCCGAAGCCAAGACGATAAAAACAGCCGCGCTTCAGGCGCTGGCGCCGCATTTCCATTTGCGCGCAGATCGTTTTTACAACGCGCCCGACACCGAAATCGATTTCACCGAACAGGGGGGGCTGATGTGGGGCTCTTCTGCGGTGGGCAAACTAGTGGCCGGTTCCGAACCGTTAAAGCCGCAGGTCGAGGTTTTCGTGGATGATGTGGCAGGCCCTGAGGTCGCCCAAAAAGTGCAGCGCCGCGCGCAGCATTTTATCGACCGCAAGATCGCCGCGCTGTTTGAACCCTTGCTGAACATGCAGCGCGACGAGACATTGTCAGGTCTGGCCAAAGGTTTTGCGTTTCGGTTGATCGAAAATTTGGGCGTGCTGCCGCGCGCTTCTGTTGCGGACGACGTCAAAGCGCTGGATCAAGACGCGCGTGGGGCCTTGCGCAAGCACGGCATCCGCTTTGGTCAGTTTACCATCTTTATGCCTTTGCTGTTGAAACCCGCGCCGACGCGCTTGCGTTTGGTGCTGTGGTCCTTGTCCAAGAATTTGGGCGAATTCCCCGAATCCCCACCCCCCGGTTTGGTGACGATCCCGGCCATGACCGACACGGCAGATGGCGCCGACATCATGGCGGGCTATCGCAATTCCGGCGAACGCGCGATCCGGATCGATATGCTGGAACGTCTTGCTGACATGTTGCGGGCCGAAGATTCGCGTGGCGGTTTTGAGGCCAAGGCCGATATGTTGTCGATCACCGGCATGACGCTTGAACAGTTTTCCGGCCTGATGGCTGGCCTTGGATACAAGGCCGAAAAGGGCGAGCGCGAAAAGGTTAAACCTGCCCCCGTGGTCGTCGCAGATGCAACAGATGCACCTGCAAAGGCCGAGGCGACAGAAGACGCAGCAGCCCCAACGGGGGAAGACGCAGCAACCCCAGCGGTAGAAGACGTTGTGGCCTCTGAAGCGGACGCCGATGCAGCAATCGCGGCTGAAGCTACGCCTGAAGCGAAGGCGGATCAGGACGCGCCAGTAGCTGAACCCGCCGAAACCGAGGTTTTTTATACCTTCACATGGGGCCGCGCCCCGGCTGCAAACCGCGCCCGCCCAAATCAGGGTGGCAAACCACGCGGCAAAGGAGCCCCCGGCGGCGGTAAGCCCAAAGGCAAGGGCAAAGGCCCGCGCAAAGAGGGCGCTGGCGGCAAAGCGCAGAATTTCTCGGCACGACCACCGCGCCGCGAAAAACCGATCGACCCCGACAACCCATTTGCTGCCGCCCTTATGGGGTTGAAGGACAACAAATAATTGTCTGAAGCGGGCGAAAAACTGCGGCTTGATAAATGGCTGTGGTTTGCGCGCTTTTTCAAAACGCGATCCCTGTCGGCCACCCGTGTGGCGGCAGGGGACGTGCGCGTAAACGGGAATCGGGTCACCAAACGCGCCACAACCATTCAAACTGGCGACGTGCTGACCTTTGTTATTGGCGACAATTTGCAGGTTATCGAGGTCACCGCCATCGGCACGCGCCGCGGTCCGGCACCCGAAGCGCAAGCACTTTATAACGACATGTCCCCCGAACCGACCCCGCGCGAAACGCATGTTCCTGAAAACCCACGCTTCGAAGGAAAAGGGCGCCCAACCAAGCGAGACCGCCGTCAGGCTGATCTTTCCCGCGCGCGCCACCTTGAATGATTGGATCAGGTGAATTAGCTAGCCCTCTGACCCATATGATACGAGCGCCCGCATGACCTATATCGTCAACGATTCCTGCATTGCCTGCAAATACACCGACTGCGTCGAAGTTTGTCCTGTGGACTGCTTCTATGAGGGTGAAAACATGCTGGTGATCCACCCTGATGAATGCATCGACTGTGGTGTGTGTGAACCTGAATGCCCCGCCGACGCCATCCGCCCGGACACAGAGCCAGACATGGAAAAGTGGGTCGAATTCAATCGCAAATACTCAGAAATGTGGCCGGTGATCATCACCAAGAAAGACCCGCTGCCCTCAGCCGAAGAGATGGACGGCAAAGAAGGCAAGATGGAACTGTTTTCTGAAACACCGGGTGAGGGCGGGTAACCCCGCGAATCGCCCGTCGGTGCAGTTTGCTGCATACGCGACATCAAGCCTGCGCCGTAACTGTTTGAAATTTGGCGCAGTTTTTTAGGCTTCCCTTACGTCAACTTTCGAATCTACCATTTTTGTGTTATGGTGTTTTCGCAACTGACAGACGGATACGGCCTTCGCCGCGTGACACATGATCACCGGCTTGAATTAAATCTTCGACCAGAACCGCACCTTAGGCGTGGCACACTTGCCCGACTGATGCGGATTTGACTGTCGAAAAAGGGCTATATTCGCCACGTCTTACAAGGAATAGAAATGTCAAAATCTAAGAAACTCGACTTCCGCCCCAATGAATTTGTGGTCTATCCGGCGCATGGCGTGGGTCAGATTGTCTCGGTCGAAAGCCAAGAAGTGGCGGGCTTTGAGTTGGAAATGTTCGTGATCTCGTTCGAAAAAGACAAGATGACGCTGCGCGTACCGACGAACAAAGCGACAGAAATCGGGATGCGGTCGTTGTCGAGCCCTGATGTCATTGCGCATGCGATGAAGACGTTGAAAGGCAAGGCCAAGGTCAAACGCGCCATGTGGTCGCGCCGCGCGCAGGAATATGAACAAAAGATCAACTCGGGTGATTTGATCGCCATCGCCGAAGTGGTGCGTGATTTGCACCGCACCGACGACCAGCGCGAACAAAGCTATTCCGAACGCCAGCTTTATGAAGCCGCTCTTGAGCGCCTGACCCGCGAAGTGGCCGCCGTTTCCGGTGGCGACGAAGTGGCTGCGGCCAAAGAAGTGGGTGATGTGCTGACCAGTCGTGTCGCAGCCGCTTAACCACTGCGCTTTCAAAGGTCTGGCCGCTTAAGCACCGCACCTTTGATCTCTTCGCTAAAATGACAAACCGCGTCCCCTCTGCTCGGGGGCGCGGTTTTTTTTATGCCGCGACCAACACCAACAGCACTGCGATTTCCGTGGCGATTTGGGTCGCGCCCAGAATATCTCCGGTCTGTCCGCCGATTTTGGTTTTTGCCAGTGCACCCATGCCGACAGTGACGGCAGCGGCAATGATCAAGGCGATGATCCCTGTTGCGCCGGAAAAAAGCACCGCAAGGACTGCCGCAATCCCAAGTGCAAGGGACACGTCACCCATTTCAGGCCGTCCAACGCTATGTGCAAGGCCGTTGTCGCGCGCATGGGACAGGGCGCGCATCAGCGGCACCATCATGGCGCGCGACACCACAAGAGCGGTGATTAGTCCGCCCCATGTGACGTCGACCAACCCCTGCCATCTCAGCCCCATGGCCAGCAAAAGCGCGAGCACACCATAGGCACCGATACGGCTGTCTTTCATGATCTCAAGGCGGCGCGCTGCGTCGTTTCCACCCCAAAGCCCATCTGCGGTGTCGGCAAACCCGTCTTCGTGCATGGCCCCCGTCAGCATCACCAACGCACCCAGCACCAACCCCGCGACGATGACGCTGGGAAGCGCAAGCGCGGCGAGCCACGTAAGCCCGCTGACAATCAGCCCAAGCCCAAGGCCTACCAGCGGATAGGCCCAAACCGCGCGCGCGCCCTGTTTGAATGCAGAGTGCGGCAGCGGCGGCAAAGGCAGGCGTGTGAGCAAGACAAACGCCACAGGCAAATCCCAAAGACGGGATGGCGCGCGCGTGTCGGTTTCATTTGTTGCCATGTCCTGTCCTGACTTGCAGTGCCTGTCGCTTTGGGTAAAGAGCAAGAGACACTGAGGCAAGGACAACACGCCATGAGCTTTGAGACATTGAATGATCTACGCGCCCTTTTGGCAGATATGCCGAGACAGGACAGCGCGGCATTGAACGGCGCAGAGGCGCGCAATGGGCAGTTGACCAAACCCCCTGGTGCGCTGGGGCGGCTTGAGGATCTGGCGATTTGGTATGCGGGATGGCGCGGCGATGCGCGCCCCGCAATAGATACGCCGCAGGTTATTGTCTTTGCTGGAAACCACGGTGTGGCGGCGCGCGGAGTGTCGGCATTTCCGCCCGAGGTGACTGTGCAAATGGTGGCGAATTTCAAAGCGGGCGGGGCGGCGATCAACCAGTTGGCCAAGACGTTTGGCGCGCGTATCGATGTGGTAGCGTTGGACCTCGAGACACCGACGGCGGATTTCACTGCCGGGCCTGCAATGTCCGAGGATGACGTGGTTTCTGCCTTGCGCGCAGGATGGGACGCCGTGGATGAGAATGCAGACCTGTTGGTCGTGGGCGAGATGGGAATCGGCAACACAACATCGGCAGCGGCGATTGCGGCACGTTTGTTTGGTGGCACAGCGGCAGATTGGACCGGACGTGGTACCGGGGTTGAAGGCGATGCCTTGGCTTTGAAAACCCAAGTGGTCACGGATTCTTTGGCCCTGCACGGTGATGCGGGCGATGGGTTGGATGTGTTGATGCGCCTTGGTGGGCGTGAATTGGCAGGGATGGCCGGGGCAATGGCGCGGGCGCGCAGCCTGCGTATTCCGGTCATTATGGATGGCTTTATTTGCACCGCGGCTGCGGCTTGTCTTGAGAAGACACAGGCAGGTGCGCTTGATCATGTGGTGGCAGGGCATCAAAGCGCGGAAGGTGCGCATGGGCGGATGCTTGAGGCCTTGAACAAAGCGCCGTTGTTGTCGTTGGGGCTGCGCCTTGGTGAAGGTTCGGGGGCAGCCTTGGCGATCGGTGTTCTTAAGGGGGCGGTGGCCTGCCATTCTGGCATGTCGACATTTGCCGAAGCTGGCGTATCTGACGCGTAAGGTACTGACGTTTAAGTCGCTGCGCGGCTCTGTTTGCCGGACAGGCCTTCAAGCCTGTCTGGCAAAGACGCCCGCCCGCCAACCCATGCTGCCGGATCAGCCGCTTTTTTGTGCCTCTTGGCGGGCGGCAAGTGACACTTCGAGTTCTTTTTCCAGCGCCCGCGCCCGTGCCACATAGGCATCGTTTTTGGATGTGGGAATATCTGGGGTCCAAAGTTCGGCCAGTTGACGAACAGCGTCGCGGTCGTGGTGATAGAACACGTGTTCAGCTTGGGCCGCTTCGTATTCAGTCAGGCCTAGGTTTTCCAATGCATAGCGCCCTGCGCGAAGCGAGCCGTCAAAGAGTTCGCGCACGATATCATTCGCGCCTGCTTGGTACAGGCTATAGACGTGTACACGGTCATAAGCGCGCGCAATGATGTGGATGTCGGGGCGCGCTTTGCGGGCATATGCGACCAGCCGCGCCGAAGCCGCTTTGTCATCCAAAGCAACCACAAGGACCCGCGCAGTGTCCAATCCTGCGGCTTGCAGCATATCGGGGCGGGTTGGATCGCCCAAAAAGCTCTTGAAACCAAAGCGCCGCATCAAGGCGATTGTTTCGATGTCGTGATCCAACACCACCGTATTAAAACCTGACCCTTGCACCAAACGGTTCACGATCTGCCCAAATCGCCCGATGCCAGCGATGATAACTGGTCCGTCGTGGTCAATTTCGTCGGCCTCGATTTCGGGGTGTTGGTCGGACATGCGCTTGCCGATGATCTCGTAAAGGATGAACAGCAGCGGCGTGATTAGCATCGACAAAGCCACAACAAGCAGCAGGGTTTCTGCCACGTCCTTGGGGATCAGGCCTTGGCCAACGGAAAAGGCGACAAGCACAAAACCGAATTCGCCGGCTTGGGCAAGTCCGAGTGTGAATAACCAACGATCCCGGCCTTTGATTTTGAACGCTACCGCCAGACAATACAGCACAAACCCCTTGAGTGTGATAACAAGGATCGCCATCGAAATCAGCGCAGGCCAATCTTCGAACAGCAGAACAAAGTTGATGCCCGCGCCAACCGTAATGAAGAAAAGACCAAGCAGCAGGCCTTTGAACGGTTCAAGGTCGGTTTCCAACTCGTGGCGAAATTCTGAACTGGCCAAAACGACGCCAGCCAGAAAAGCACCAAGGGCAGGGGACATGCCCACAATCATCATCAGAAACGAGATCGAAACGACGATCAGCAGGGCAAGGGCCGTATACATCTCGCGCAGGCGTGTGGCATGGATAAAGCGAAATACAGGCCGCGTCAGGAATACACCTGCCAGAATAACGATGGCGATGGCGCCCATGGTCACCAGCGTCACACCCCACGCAGGCAACCCTTCAACTAGGCTGATACTGGAGTGCCCATAGGCATCCAAATGGGTCGCGTCGGAGCGTGAAATTGAGCCATCAGATGAAAGCTGCACGGGCATTGTCGCGACAAGCAATGGCAGGAAAGCGAGAATGGGAATAACCGCGATGTCTTGCGTCAACAAAACGGAAAAGACCGACCGCCCACCGTTTGTCTGCATAAGCCCCTTTTCGGACAGTGTTTGAAGTACAATCGCAGTCGAAGACAGGGCCAACGTCACCCCAATTGCAATGGCGACCCCAAGGGGTTCTCCGTAGGCCATCGCGACGCCCATGAGTAAAAGCGTCGAAAGAACGACCTGCGCGCCCCCCATTCCCAGCAGCTTATGGCGCATGTTCCACAGGGTTTTGGGTTCCAACTCCAGTCCGATAAGAAACAGCATCATCACCACGCCGAATTCGGCAAAATGCTGCAAATCTTCGGTTTCGGCCCCAACCAACCCCAATACAGGCCCAATCAGGATGCCCGCCGCCAGATAACCCAGCACCGACCCAAGCCCCAACCGCGCAGCGATCGGCACAGCAATGACGGCTGCGGCAAGATAGATTGATGCTTGGTACAGGAAGCTTTCCATAAACGAGGCCTTTTGAATGAGTGGCTACGAGGATGTGAACCGTTGCTCGGGACGACAACCGCGAAGAATTGAGATCCGGATCACATCGACGGTCTTTGTACAGTTCTGCCAAGGAATTGCGACCTGAGTCTGACGCGCTTCATTGCTTGTGTTTTGGGGTGTTGCCCGCGGTTTTATGTGCAGAAAGACCGCCAAAGCGCCCATCATTTTGATCGAAACCCATCGTAGATGGCCGGGTTTTTGTTTAGCCCTGTGGCATGGTCAGGATCAGGTTTCGATTGCCTTTTTGGTAGCGTAGTTCGCTGTCGCCAATCGCAGAGACGCGTCCGCCGTCAAACCGGTCGCCGACTTCGACTTTTTGGTAACGTCCGTTGGAAAGGCGCACCAAAGCGCGGCGATTTGCTGTGGTGCCATAGACGCCGATCAAATTGACCTTCCGCAGGTTGATTGCGTCGCGCACTGTTGCTTGGCGCGTGACGGATGCGGATGACGGGATCGACGGTGTGACGGAACGCGGTGCGATCGATCGCGGGGCAACAGATGCCGTCCGTGTTGGTGCAGCGGCCGCCGCTGCCGAGGCGGCGTTGCGTTGCGCACGGGCCACCAGGCGGTTGAAATTACGCGGACGCGTTTCAGGCCGCAGTGTTGGCGCGGTAGGCAAAACAGTTGCGACCGCGACCTCTTGTTGTTCGGGTTCGACCGCGGCGGGTGGTGTTTCTTCTTCTGGCTCTGCCTCTTGCGCAACTTCTTGCGCGATCTCTTGCGGGGCTTTCGGGCGTAAACGGGGGCGAAGGCCAGCCAGCTCGTTCCGAGACAAGCCGCCCAACGTTGCCCGCTCGTTCTGTTCAACAAGGTCAGAGGGCCGTGGTTGCGGGCGAGCCTGCGCCAGTGCGCTTAAATCGGGACCGGCTTCAGGCGCGGTTTCGAACCGCGCCAGTGTTGCAGGTGGCACGGCGGGTGGGCGGCCCAAAAAGACGGTAAAGCCGTCCGGACTTAGGGCGCCTTCTAGCGTTGGGATCAGTCGGCCGTTCACATCCCGGGCAAAGTTCGTGCCAGCGGCGATGGGCGACGTCACAAGTGCCAGTTGGTTGTCGGTCTGTAAGGACGACAATGAAGGCAAGGCCACTGCATCCAAAGAAGGGCTGACGGAATCGATCCCGGTGACGTAGATGTCTTCAATGTCGATCAGTTTAGCCGGGGCCGGTGGTAAGTCAGGCGCGACCGGCCAGATGCCCGTCACGGCATAACGCGCTTCCAATGCTGCGGCGTCCAGTTCTTCGGGGGCAACGGGATCGGGTAGCGGATCGCGCAAGGCATCAAGCACCGCCGCGTCTTCGGCGCTAAGGCCATCGTCGCTAAGGCTGTCGTTCAAAGCTGCAACAACAATGCCGTCTTGTTCGCCCTCGCGATCGGTGCCAATTTCCGTGGTCGCACCAACATCTTGGGCAAGGGTTTCGCGTGCGTCATCAGGCAGGGTCGAAGCCAACGTGCGCTCGCGGCCCGGAAACAGCCGCGACGAAAGGCTTTCTTCCATAAATACTGTTGCCCACGCAGCCACACCCGCAAGAAACACCAGCAGGATCGCCATAAGGATTAAACCCAAGAACCGGGGCTTGCCTCCAACGATGTCGCCGTCTCGGGCGCCGAAGACCGTCATGTTGGTAGCTTCGGTTTTGCCTTGGACATTGCCTTTAGGGCTTTTTGTATCTGGCGCAGCCGTGGTCATTGCGGCTGTGTCGGCAGCGGGTTTGCGGCGCGATAGGAAGCCGCCGACACGCTTTTTGGGAACTGCTGCCGCCGCAACGGGTGCTGGCAATTCAGGCTGTTCTGGGGCGGCATTCGGCGTCGGTAGTGGGGCCGGCATGGGGGCCCGACGTAGGCTGTCCGCTGCGGACTGGGGCGGTGTTGCCAAGTTTATGGTCGGTGATTTTATAGCGGGCGGTGCGGCTTGATCCCCGACGGGCGGAGTGGTGCGCACAGCGGGTGCGGCGCGCGAAACACCGCCAAGTTTTGTCGGCGCAGGGGTCGACGATGGGTCCTGTCGACGTCGTGTGGCAAAGCCCAACAATGGGGGAGTGGTGACGTCAGGCTTTGGCGCGCTTGGTGCGTCGCCGGTTTCCGGTGTGCTTGGTGTGTCGCCGGTTTCCGGTGTGTTTGGTGTGTCGTCGGATTTTGGCGCGCTTGGTGTGTCGTCAGGCTCTGACGCGTTCAGAGCGTCGCCGGATTTTGATGCCTTTGGTACGTCGTCAGTCGCCGAAGCCGCGTCTTGATCATCCGCGGTGTTAGTTTCAGAAGTTTCAGGTGACTCCGAAGACACCGGAGAGGACCCGGCGTCTTGAGGCGCGGGATGTCTGAAGTTGGTTCTTCAGCGTCTAGATGGACAGGTGCCGTTTCCGGCTTGTCTTCGGCTTGCGGCGCTGCCAGGTTTTCTGGCTCTGGCTCTGGCTCTGGCTCTGGCTCTGGCTCTGGCTCTGGCTCTGGCTCTGGCTCTGGCTCTGGCTCTG
>NZ_JBDVGB010000012.1:0-12070 GCF_039940735.1 Tateyamaria sp. | reverse complement strand
AGCAGCAGGTCACTGCCGTTTTGTCCTTCAAAGCGGTCATCGCCCGCACCGCCGTCAATGGTATCGTTGCCGGCATTGGCGAGAACAGTGTCAGCGCCATTTGCGCCGCTTTGAGTGTTGTCGACAAACAGGTCATCGCCTTCGCCCAAAAAGACGGAATCCCGTCCGTTGCCCCCAACCACAGTGTCGTCACCATTGCCGCCGCGCAGGGTGTCAAAGCCGCTGCCACCAAGGATCATGTCATTGCCGTTGCCGCCCGACGCGCTGTCGGCGTCAAGACCACCTTCCAGACTGTCATCGCCGTTCTCGCCCAGCAGCGTGTCGGCACCCTCGTTGCCGACCAGGGTGTCGTTGCCGGCCCCTGCCATCAGCAAGTCATCGCCAAGGCCGCCAGTCAGGCTATCTGTGCCCAAATCCGTATGGACCACGTTCGCCGCATCATTGCCGGTGACTGTGATGTTGAAATCGCCGATCAATTCGACGGCTTCTACATTTGTCAGCACATCCCGCCCTTGTGAAATACCAACGGCACCGGAGTCGCCGGTCAGCAAGTTGGTTTCTATTTCAAAGCTTTGTGGCGTCAGAGTCGCCAGATCGAATAGGACAGTGTCAAAGCCGTTGCCACCATTGAATGTGTCTTCTCCTCCACCGGCGATCCACACATCATCGCCTGTGCCGCCGATCAGGCTGTCGTTGCCTTGGCCATCAAACAACAGGTCATTCCCATTGCCACCACGCAGGGAGTCGTCACCGTCGTCGCCGCGCAGCGTGTCATCGCCGGCATTCCCGACCAGGCTGTCATTGCCAATGCCGCCGACGAGTTCATCATTGCCGCCATCGCCTATCAGGGTCTGATCACCCGACGTCAAGGCTGCCAGTGCGGCAAAGCTAAGGGTGGTGTCGTTGAATTGGATAAACTCTACGGAGCCGTCAATGAAATCATCGCCCTGGCTACCTGTGACAGCCAGCCCGCCGGTCGCGTCAAAGACCGAGATGGCGCCGGAATTTGCGTTGATGATGGCCGTATCGGTGCCGTCGTCCCCAAAATAGTCATCATCGCCAAGACCGCCCTGCAAGGTGTCGTTGCCGTCTCCGCCTTCGAGCGTGTCATTGCCTGCGCGGCCGTCGATCAAGTCATTACCGCCTCGGCCTTCAAAACGGTCATCGCTTGCGGCCCCTGACAGGGTGTCATCGCCTTCGCGCGAGCCGCGCACGTATTCGATGGAAATCAGCGTGTCGGTGAAGGCAAAGCCGTCCCATGTGCCGCTGGCTGTTTGTGCTGCCAGATCAACGTTGACGGCATCCACGCCCGAACGGTCATAGCGCACCCGGTCCTGCCCGTCGCCACCATCGACGGTGTCGTTGCCTTGTTCGGTGATGAAGCTCTCGTTGCGATCTGACCCGATGATGCTGTCGTTGTTGTCGGTCGCCAGAATTTCCAGTCGACCGTCACCTGTCACGTTGATTGTGTCCTGCCCGCCAAAACCATCATTGCTGACGATACCGGTACTTAGATCTGCGATCAGGCCAAAAACTGGACCGGACGTGCTGCCATTGTTGAAGCTGATCCGGCTACCACTATTGAGTTCGAGATTATAGACATCGTTCCCTTCATTCCCGAACAGATTGAACCAGCCGTCATCGTTGTTCACGATGTTGAATACATCGTTGTTTTCACTGCCCTCTAATCCAAGGCCGTCTGCTTCCATTGCACGACGTGAATCCACCAACGTGGTTGTGAAACCTGTGCCAGTGACTGTGCCTGTGTTGGCGATTGCATCAACATTAAACGTCACAGCCCCGTTCAGGAGATCCTCGAAATCGAGGAATGAGAACGTAGTGCTGCTGACGTTGGAAAAGTCGATGGTGTCGTTGCCTAATGTCCCTTCGACATCTGAACCAAAGAAATCACCGTTGTCCGCACCCACGACGATGGAGTCGTTGCCGATGCCTCCGTAAAGTGAGTCAAACTCGCCGGATCCGATCACGGTAAAGGGTTGGGTGATCAGTTGCGTCAGTTCTGGCGGCAGCAGGTCGAACATGTTCAGCCCGTTTGGCGCATTGGACCCATCAACTGTGATGGGACCATCAGCATTGAGCAGATTGGCAAAGGGTTGGAAATTGCCAGCAGTCACCTCGTCCAGCGAGTTTGCGAATGCGACAATGTTAAAATTCACCCCCGTGATAGTCCCTTCGAGGACGGTATTATTATTGCTGGACATCGACAAACTAGTGATGGTGCCTGAAACGGGCTGTTCTTCGCCATCGGGCCCTGCGAAAGCAAAGCCTGTTCCGTTGATTGTCGTCGTGATCCCGGTGTCAGGGTTGTTAAGTATGATCGTGGTTGCGTTAGCAAATAAGATGTCTGCGTTCGATTCACCGTCGTTGTCTAGGAAGCCATCGCCCAAAAAGCCTGAGTTGGTTCCAAAAAGAGTGAATGTGGTCATTTGGGCAGCCTTCTGAAATTGAATTTGATGTAACGATGAATTCGGTCGTGAAAATGTTACCAATCGTTATTAGGGCTGTCGATATCTGTAGGTGAAATAATATGCGGAGGATGGCAATAACTATCCATTACCGGCCCTAAAGGGGCGGCATTGATGGGCATCAGACGTTGAATGCCGTTTGGCATTGGATGAAATACCGCAAGAAATACAATTCAGGTCGCGTTTTCACACGCGTCTTTGTGGCCTTACTCTAGCCTTCTTGACTGGCTTTAAGTTCTGCGACTTCGATTTCTTCGTCGCTTAGTCCGGCAAAGGGATCTTCGACCGGATCTGCGTCGTCGTCTTCATTGGTTTCTGGCGTCGCAGATGGCATTAAGGCAATCGATCGAGCAGGCTGTGCATAGACGTCTTTGAGTTCACGTAGGTGGTCGTCCATGGAGTAGGGCGCCATCGCGTTTTGCCAATATTCTTCCAGCCAGACTTCGCCATCAAGCATGGCTTTGATCTTGTGGATGAAGTCGGTGCTGTCGCCGGCTTTGAATGTGAATTCGGCTGTATTGCCCAGTTCCTGCGCACCGCCAAGATCGGATGTTAGCAAGGGGATGTGGCGGGCGTGCATTTCGATCGCGACTTGGGGCAGGTTGTCTTCCCATAAGACCGGGATAACGCCCAAGTCGACATCAGACAGCAATTCGTCCAGCTGATTGTGGGCGTAGCCGTCGGCAAACAGCACCGAGGCAAAGCGGTCAGACAAGGCCGTGATCCGGTCCATGCAGTGCTGGTCAAGCAAGTGCGAGCAGATCACGATATTGATCCGCGCCGCGATGTCTGCGGGTGTGGTTTCCAGCGTATCGAGCAAGAAGAAGAAGCCCTTGTCGTGCCGCATATACCCCAGAAAGGCGAGCGTCAGGGTGCCGTCGGGCTTTGTTAGGGTCGATTTAGGGCTGGTTTCACTGTACTTTGACGCGTGTTGCGTGCCGATATAGCCGGTTTGTATCAAGGCAGGTGCGATCCCAAATTTACTGGCCACAACGCCAACCCGATCAGAGACACACAGCACCCGGTCGCAATGGGTGTTGATGGCTTCGACCATGGCGGTGCGTCTGCGGGCAAATTTGACATGGCTGCGTTCGACTCTGCGCAACAGCGAGTTTTGGCTTGCAACTTGCGGCGTTTGGCCTCCGTTGCCCTTGCGGATTCGACGATTATAAAAACCAACAGCCCGTCCAGCCAAACGCATCGCAGGGCCAAAGCCGCGGTCGAACATTTTTGAGCCGGGGCGTACACCGCGCTTTTTGAGATTGAAGGCAACCCCGTTGGCCAATTCGATGATCCGGGTGTCATGTTGGTGCGGCAGGCACTGTTCGCACTTGCGCCCGTTGTCGAAATCTACGCAATTTTCGCGTTCTTGGTGCCACAAATTCACCTGCGGGCAGACGGGGTAATAATTGTGCAGCGAGAAGATTACGCGGGTTTCGGGAAAGTGCTCTTTGAGCTTTAGGACGTCTGCGGGCAATCCTTCGAGATTGTTGAAATGCACCACGTCAAATGGGCCATTCTTGCGCAGGAAATCCATAAAGACTTCGGTGGTGGCGGGTTCGGTGGTTTGGCGTTCGTCTCCAAATGAATGGTGAGAAGGTGCCAACACACCTGAGTTTACAATTTCAAATCGGATATCGCGATCTTCGCTGGGCCCGTGTTTGATCCGTTCCCATCGCGGCCCGCTTTGCAGGACGTCATAGGAAATGCCCGAAGATAGAAACACACATGAAATGCCGTCTTCGGCGCGCATCGCTTGGATCGTATTTCGTTGATATACGGTGACACCGCCGCCACGCTTTTCGTCGTCTAAATAGTCGACCCAGTTATAAAATAGAATTTTCATGACGGGGCTTATTCCTTAGCTGCCAGTTTGGCTTCCAGCGCAGCGATGCGTGTTTCAAGGTCGGTGACGTTCAAGTTGTTGGTACGTTGTCGCAATTGGATGAGTCCGGAAAATACAAAGCCCAGCAAAAGCTGTGCATTGACGATTTCGGGGTCGGGTGCCGTTGGCAAGGACGTGGCAAAGCTGTCCAACGGCAGCGGACAGTTCGGAATGTCAGACAACCAAGACAGTGCCTCTTGGGATTGAGCACGGGCCTTGCTGATCCCATCGGAGCCGCCATAGCGCACTGCATCCTGGGCCTTTAGGTAGGTCACCGCTTGATTACGGATTGCGTTGATCGTCGGGCGGGCGAATTTCATATTCTGCATCAACCGCACAAGTTCGGTGACGCGGTCGTCAAAACGGGGGTTGGGATCGTTTGCGACTGTGATCGCGCCCTCTGCTGCCGTGATGCCGATATTTTGGCACAGATCGTAATGCAGTGCTGCTGCATTGTCGGGGTCGCGAATATAGGGCCGTATGATGACGTTTTCGCGCCCAAGGACCTTCATCCAGGGTTCCAATGCGCGGCGGTAATCAAAATGGATATCTTCGATATCGCCATCCAACGCGGCACTGATGTCCGCCACGGGAAATTTCATTTTAATCAGTTGGTTGTGCCAAGAAGCCACATGTGAACCGGGGTCGCGCAAATAGGCGATCGCTTTGACATTCAGGTCCGGCGGGCGGTTGTCCATGATGGTTTGCAGGATGTCGACAGCTTTGGGAAACTGCCCGATCCGCATGAATTCTTCGGAACTGATCAGCGTGTTTTGCTGCCCAACTGAGCGGATGTGATCAAACAGGGTCGCCCACATGGCCTGGGGTGGCGTTGGGTCGCGGTAATCATACATGATTTTGTCGACCCCTGCGGCGCGCAGGATCGAAAATGCAAAAGCAGAGTGCTTTGAATGGTGCTTCCAGATGTCGGGATATTCGAACTGGGACGCAGCCAATAATGCGTCACTACGCTCAAAAAAAACTTGGAGAGCCGTGGTCCCTGTTTTGTAGTGGCCGATGTGGACAAAAAGGGTTTTGGACATGGACAACGTCTTTCTTGGTCGGCGCGGACAGGCTTACCATTTACACAGGTTCCCTGCGTCTGTGCCGCAACTGGTCTCTGGGGTCAATATCCGCGCCTGCACATAAGCTATAGCCACCCTTAGTGGCAAGGCATGAAGGAGCGGGACCTGGGGCAATGGCTGCGCGTTTCCTAAAATTTGCGCTACATCAGCAACACAGTTTCCAAACTTCCGCCATATTTCCAATTCACGCATGGGGAGTATCAACGACTGTAATTTAAGGCTCGACAAAGAAAACACTTTAAAGTGATGCTGGTGGGGACCGGCGCAGTTTGAAGACAAATTAATTGAGCAAAGGGTAGATATGAAACGGTAGATGTTTTGGGCACTGCGAATGACGATTTCGAACCAGGTACGTCGGGTGATGATTCAATCACATTGTTTGCAGGGGAGGACACGGTCATTGGGTCTGACGGGAATGACACTGTGTTGGGTGGCGGCGTGAGGATCTGCTGAACGGTGGGGACGGCGATGACTCTTTGCGTGGTGGTGCATCCGGCGAACAAGATATCCTGAACGGCGATAATGGCGAAGACCGCTATAATGATGGCGGTGCAGATGATGATACGATCATCTTTGTTTATCAGCCTGGCCTGCATTTCACGGTGGCAGACATGATCCCTTTGATGGGCCCTGATTATGGGTTTGCTGGGGCATATGGTGGCAGCGGCGATGATGTGGTGGATGGATGTGCCTGCTGTCGTCATCGCGAACCCCAGAGATGGCTATGACGTGATCATGGATTTCGACGCGGAACTGGATAAACTGGACATGTCTGCTGTTGGGCGCAGCGCGGAATTCTTGTTCAGCTTGATGGAACAAGATGGTGACGATGTCGTGCTGGTCACGGCGCGCGGCACTGTGGTGCTCAGAAATGTCGATTTGGCTGACCTGACGGTCGATATCTTTGACCTCGACGGACCCAACCAAGCCGGTGACGGCACGTTCATCGACGATTTCATCAACATCGGTGTCCCGCCAGAGATCGACGACACCCCTGATGATCCAACGGTCAATGTGGTGTTGGCGGGGGATGACGCCCCCGATCTTGGGCAAACGGACGGCCACGATCATATCTGGTATACCTCGACCCAATTGCTGGACACCCAGCTTGATCTTGAAGATTCCACGCAAACCCTTGGTTTTGGGGATGATGTGTATTTCGACAGTGATCTGGGTAACAATGCCGGCGGCAACGCGGGGCGCGATATCTTTGTCATGCTGGGCGGTGACGATGAAATCCAGGGCGATGACAAGGCTGACTTTGCCCTGTTTGGCACGGGCGATGACCGTGGCGAAGGCAACCGTGGCAACGACATGATGTGGGGCGAAGATGGCAATGACACGCTTGCAGGCGGTGACGGCGACGACAGTCTGTTTGGTGGCATTGGCGATGACGTGTTGAACGGTCTGGGCGGCGATGACATGCTAAATGGTGCGGCCGGGGCGGACACGTTCGTGTTCTCAGGTAGCGATTTTGGCAATGACACGATCGACAACTTTGCTATCTCAGCTGCGAGTGCAGAGCATGACGTGTTGGTGTTTGTGGCCAATACCGGGGAAGTGGCGGATTTTGCAGCCTTTGTTGCAGCGGCCGATCAGGTTGGATCGGACATTGTCTATGACTTGGGCGATGACAGTTTGAATGCGATCACCATCCGCAACACCTTCTTGGCGAACATGACGGCGGATGATTTCGACTTTCTCTGATCCTGTATTTGAAGGCGTATAAATCAGCGCACCGCCGACCTGTCTGACGGGTCGGCGGTGTTGCATTGGGCAAAGACACCGTACGTTGGTGTTGCTGCTTGTTAATCTTTTGTTGGGCATGTTGGCGCAAATTCCTTGTTTGTGAGCGCCCCATGTCAGAAGTTTCCGCTAACCTGTCTTTGCCCTATCTGCAGCCTTCGCAGGCGCAAAAACATGTCACGCATAACGAAGCGCTGCGTCAGCTTGATATGATAGTGCAGTTAAACGTTGTCGAAACAGGAGCAACACAACCGCCCCTCGTTCCCACAACCGGAGAGGTCTATGCCCTTGGGCAAGGGGCCACGAACGACTGGGCCGGTCAGGATGACAGCTTGGCTACGTTTGACGGCACGGCTTGGAACTTTGTCATGCCGCAGACTGGGTGGCGCGCTTGGGATCATGGTGACGACATGCTCAAGGTCTGGAATGGGACGGCTTGGGTGGCGCCGGGTGCGAGCACTCAGAACTTGGCAGGCGTCGGAGTGGGCACCACATCGGACGCAGTTAACCGTCTGGCCGTTGTGTCCGAAGCAACGCTGCTGAATCATGCAGGGGCTGGGCATCAGCTTAAGATCAACAAGTCCACCGGGCCTGATACGGCGTCCTTGCTGTTTCAAACTGGCTTTTCCGGGCGTGCCGAAATGGGGTTGGCGGGGGGCGATGATTTCACCGTGAAAGTATCGGCCGATGGATCTGCTTTTTCCGAGGCGATCCACGTCGACAGGAATAGCGGTAAAGTGGCATTCCCGTCAGGCATGAATGGAACGGGGTCTGCGGCGGGGCCTATGGGGGGGCAGATCGTGGCAATTATAGGTGAAGAAGCCGCGAGCCTGAACGTCGGAAATTACCAATCCATGGGCAACGGGTCAGTGATTGTGGCTGGCGCGGCCATGCCATTTCCAGGCAAGGTCTTGGCTGCGACGATGTCGGCTTCGGATGGAACGGCGGGGGTCAACGTGCTGAGTATGTCCATCAACAAGATAGAGCAGACTTCACACCAAGTGTCCCTGACCCACACCGGGGCGTCACCTGTAACGGCAACCGCCGACTTTTCATCCAACCCTTTGGCCTTTTCAGCGGGGGATGCGCTGAACATGGTTGTGAATATGGCGGGCGGTGCCGAAGATGTTGTGACGGTGTTCTTTGTACAATTCGACTAGGCGACTTGCTGCATTAGGCCGTACACAGCGTTTCAAGCAGCTTTGCGGCTTCGTCATAACCTTTAACGTATTGCGCGATGCTTTCTGATTTTTGACCATCGCGCTGCGAAAATGCTGCAAGTCGGGCATCGTCAGGGGCGATATCAATTCCAAGGCGCCCGGCAACAGATCTGGCTTGCTGTTCGATTGAGATTTCGCCGAAATAGAGTTCTTCGAAGATCAGCCATTGATAATCAACTTGGCGGTTGCGCAACAGGCTAAGGGTGCGGCCGACCGCAAAGTAATCCTGACGCACGCGGTTTTGGACTTTTTGCAGATCGATCGGTTCTGCCTTTTTGGTGCCGTCGATGATCTTTGGATAAATATCCGACGCAGCCTGTGGCCCCCAAGCGCCCGTGGACAGCGCAAGCAGCAATGACAACAGACGTCGCGCTTCGTTTTTGCGTGTCAGAACCATGAAACCATAGCCCTGGGCGATGCATTCATCAATCAAGACGCGCGTCAGTTCCAGAGGGATGATTTCAACGCAGTGCTTGATGTTTGGGCGGTCTTTGATCGCATCCACCACAGCCGCGCGCATCGCATCCACATCACCGGTTTTTTGAAAATCCCACGTGATCGCCCCAAAGACACGGTCCACATTGAACGGTTCATGTTCAACCGCTGGAAATTTTGAGGCCTCTGCTAGAAAACTGGTCAGCGATGTCCCGCCAGTTCGTCTTAGAGTCAGGATTAACTAGGGTTTTCACTCATAACCGACGCTTTCCGGGTAAAACTATACTGTTGGCGGTACGCGATTCGACATCGTTGTCGGATGTGCTACAGACTTAAAATTGTGTACTCGCATTGGGGTAACGTGTTGTGCTAGCTACTCCACATGTGTTTTCATAGAAGTGTTGTATGGAACCTGCGGCCCCGCTGCCTGCGCAGCTGTTTGTTAGAAGCCAAGGAATGATATTATGTTGATAGCGGTTAAGAAACGTTTTGTTTTTGTCGCCAACTCTAAAACCGCGTCTACATCGATAGACAAAGCGATCATGTCTGAGTGCGAAATCTATCGAGGCGGAAGCCCGCAAAACAAGCATATTTTCCTGCGCCAAGCGATCAAAGAATACGATTTTCTTTTTGGCCGCCCGAAGTATGCGCCAAGCACGTTCTTCAAGTTTGGGATCATACGCGAGCCTTTGTCGTGGGTGCAGTCGTGGTATCGATACCGGCTTGGCAACGGGTCTATCGACGCGGGCATGACGTTTCAGGCTTTTTGGGACAACAAAGCAGGCCCAGCCGCGCGCAAGGGCAAACGCATGAAGCAGTCCAACTTTTTCACCAAACATAATGGTGAGCTTCTGATCGACTACCTTATTCCCTACGAAGATCTGGCCGCACAGTTTGAAAAAATCGGGTCTCAGCTCGGGATTCAAACGTCGTTGCCCCACAAAAACAAAAGCGCTGTCGAAAAGATTTCCGACCCGATTTCGGACGAGCTGGTTGCCGATATCCGCACAACACTTGCATCCGATTTTGACCTTTATGATCGCGTTGAAAGCATCAACAAACAGGGGTGGCAACACCTGCTGAACACACGACCAACGCTAAAAGAGGCTGTGTCCGAGAGTGTCTGATATGTCTAAGGGGCCGGATCGTTTTGTATTCATCGTTACATATGGGCGATCTGGTTCGACACTGCTGCAAAACTTGATGAATGCGATCCCCGGCTATCAAATCCGGGGTGAAAACAACAATGCGTTGCTTCACATGATGCAGGCATGGCGTAACATCGAGGCCTCTGACCCACTGAAGGGCATGCGTGCTGCACAGGAAACTTCCAATCAGACACACCCTTGGTTTGGCGGGGAACTTATTGACCCCGACAGATTCGGGCATGGTCTGGCCAAGTGCTTTACAGAGACAGTGCTGAATCCAGATCCTGATGTACGTGTTTCAGGGTTCAAGGAAATCAGGTTCCACACAAATCCAAATATGTTCATGCATTATTTGGACTTCATGCACAAATATTTCCCGAACGCGAAATTTATTTTCAACACGCGGGATCATGCCAGTGTCGCAAAATCTGGTTGGTGGGCTGAGAGGCCACCTCAAGCCGTATTAAAAATTCTAGAAAAGGCAGAGCAGCTCTATAAAAACTATCTCATCAAGCATTCCGATCGTGGATTGCTGATGCACTATGATGATTACGTTGCCGACGTGACAGCGTTAACCCCACTCTATGAATTTTTGGAAGAAGAGATGAACATGGATGTGATTGAAGGCGTCATGTCTAAAAAACTGACACATTTATCAAACGAAACCTAAAAAGGTAAAAAATGAAAAAGACGTTTCTTATTGGTATGGGAGCACAAAAGGCGGGCACAACGTGGACGCATAGCTATCTTAATTCGCACCCTGAATGTGCGACTGGGATTGTAAAAGAGCTGTCTGTTCTCACGAATTACTTTTCAGGGCGCCAAGGCGTGGAGATTCGCATTGCACATAAGATTGAAGCGCTTGAGGAAGAGTTGAAGCGCTATGCATGGCGCATCAAAAAGGGAAAATCCATACCCGGCGGGGATAATAGGCTTATGTATGCGGTCGACTACTTGGCGGCAGATCATGATCTAAAGTACTATTTGAACTATTTTAGACGGCTGTTTGAAAACAATCCTGATGCGAAAGTTGTGAGCGATATCACACCAGAATATTCTAATTTGAGCACCGAAAACCTTAAGGAAACATGGGATATTCTTGAAGCTGACGGGTATCAACCCAAAGCACTTTTCCTTATGCGCGATCCTGTTGAGCGGTGCTATTCCGCAATACGCATGGGTGCCCGTAACAAGGCAAATGCCGGTGAAACTGACATTCAGGATCCGAGTGACAAATTCGCAGAGGCAGCAGTCGCGAATTGGTGTCAAATCAGAACACGATACGAGGATATGGTTCCCAAGATCGAAAGTGCCTTTGGCGCGGAAAACTGTTTGTTTGGATTTTACGAGACGTTTATTTCCGAACAAGGTGTCCGCAACCTCTGCGACTTTCTGGACATTTCTTTTGCCGCTCCCAACCTTGATTTTAAGGCAAATGCGTCTCCGCGCAGCGTAGAACCTGACCCCGCAGAGTGGGAAAAAGTACGCCAGGCCTATAGTGCCACATATGCGTTCTGTGCGGACAAGTTTGGTGCTGACGTTGTGTCGCAAGCTTGGCCCGGATTTAAGCCTGAATAGCTAAAGCCGGCGCGTTATCCGCGCCGGTCTTCGTCTGTGGGTGCGTGCCCCAAGACAGGGGCGCGCCTTAGATAAGTTCGATATCGCCCAACAAACCCGCGGTTGATGTCACCCCGTTCAACGTCAGGCTGTCGCCGTTGTCGAAATCAAACACCAGATTGCCGTTCTGTACGCTGGTCAGCGCGTCCAGCCGCGCTTGGTTCAACGTGCCGTTCCACAGGTTGGCATTAATATCGAGGTCATCCGTGCCCACGTCATAATCGGTGATCATGTCGTCATTGATGCTGGCGGCCAGCACGAATGTATCCGCCCCCGCGCCCCCCGCCAGCGTGTCATTGCCGCCGCTTGCTTGGATCCAGTCATTGCCGCCGCCACCGACCACAAAGTCGTTGCCAAACTGCACCTGGTCATTGTCAAACCAGCGGTCGTCGCCGTTGCCAAGGAACCCGTGATCCACTCCGTTACCGCCTGCGACAGTGTCGTTGCC
>NZ_JBDVGB010000011.1:0-8640 GCF_039940735.1 Tateyamaria sp. | reverse complement strand
AGTGTTCAACCCGTTCTGTACAGTCACATCGAAACGCTTTGCCAACACGCCAGTTGAAACTCCTTCGAGAGTTTCGCGGACGATTTCCAATCGCTCCAGATCAGATAAGTGGCGTCGAGACGGGATGCGAATAAAGGCTCCCAATTTTTCTGCCAACTTCATGCAGCCTGTTTAGTTTTGACGCATTTATAATATTGAGGCACAACCTATACGATTGTTAAATCGGGTAGCTGAGCTTTATCCCGCCAGTTTCGCCGCGCTCCTGGCGCCCCTGAGGATCGCGGCTCGGGACGAGGCAATTTATCTCCCTCGCGCGGGATGTAGAATTGAGGTCCTGAGCCCCTGAGCGCCTAATTGGCTGAGAGAGGGGGGCTACCGCTGAGCAGACATGCCCTTAAAGCGTCGCTCACGGCCTCTGAGTAGCAATCTCGCCCTCTACTTGCGATATCATATAAGAAAACCCACCCAAAACGCACGCGATGTCTAGTGTAGCTCTCCCGTGAGGCGTCTTAAGTGGAGAGCATCCCGCTTCAACACGCCCAGCAATATTTTCTACCACCACGCGACACGCGATATACTGCAAGCAACACACGATAAATATCATACGACACGGACCACATGTGCAAAGAGCAAGACCATCTTGGCATCAGTTCGGATCCTGCAGTGGCCTTAAGGCAATTCGGGATTTTGTTCTGGTCCTGCCTTGATGACGTGATCAAAGAACTCAAAGCCAAATACTAAGCGCAGGCGCGGATGGGCCCATGAGCAACGTGCTCTAAAAAACTAGATCATCCCCGTAGAGATCGAGCACCCAATCGGGAAGCCGCGGCAAGGCAAAGGTGAGGGTTCCGTTTGTGAATGACAACGCCCGCACCGGCGGTTGGTTCAGCTGGGAATTATCAAAGATATGGCCGATGTCACTGCTCAAAATGGCTTGGCGGATCAAGGGACCAGATCGATCGTATCGGTTTCTGATTTTCTCTTCGGGCACCGGATGGCCACCCTCAATGACCCGCTCACCCACGCGCGCGACGGATAGGTCGGGATGCGCGACAGAGATATGAAACGTCATGACGCGATACCCAAGGGTTTTGGCTTGGGTGATCAGACCAAGCTTAGAGGAATGAGAAAACACGGTTTCCGTGGCAAAGCTCTCGCGGTCGGCCATCAAGGACGTGCGGCGCTCGGTGGCGACTTGTGCAGCTTCGTAGGCTGCGTTCAAATCGCCGTCTTTAAGCTCATCGCGCTGGATGATGTCAGCATTGATAAACGGCACTGCAAATTTTGGCGCGATTCGCGTCTCGTAAAGCGTGGATTTGCCTGATCCGTTTGGACCCGCCAGCATCACGAGTGTTGGACGTGGGGCAGGGGCCACGTTTAGGCTGCGGCCTCGGGATAGACCAACTCACCTTTGTCATTCAGTCCAACACCACGGCCCAACTGACGACGCTGCACAAAGAAGGCTTCTTCTTGATCCGACGGAGAGGTCATATCTTCCCCGAACTGCGCAAACCAGACTTCTTGCTCTTCGGCACTTAACTCATCTGGAGAACGCTCGCCTGCAAGGGCGGCATTGATGTGATGATAATCAAACGTGCTCGATTGCTCGATTGCGCGACCGATGTTGATCCAATGGGTGATTTGCCCCGCAACGGACCGGCTCTGCAAACCGGACTCACGGCGTACGACAGACATGACGTCATCTGAGAGCTTGATAGATTGGGCCATTACAACTCCATTCATAGAAAAGGTAGCAAAATGCTACCCTCGTCTCTTATATGGCAATAAGTCGATGAATGTCCAGTAAATGACTGTTCCTGACGCCATCTTCGCCTGGAGGGCAGATCCAGTCATAGCAGATGCGATATGAGCAAAAGTAGAAGAGAGGTTCTGGAAATAACGCGGTCCTGATTATTTGATCAGTTGCAGCTTTGATGAAAGGTTCTGGATTGGAATGCATTTCGCGGCCCTATCTAGAGCAACGGTGGCTCATCAACTGAACGGGGCAGTGCCCAAACCTGAAGTAGTAATACATCCTTGATATCTTGCAGCTCTTTTCGTGTCAGAAGACCTGCTTTTAGTATATCAGGAACATCTGTCTGAAACGTCTGTTTTCTACTTATTCTAAGCATTCCGAGGTATCTGTACGCGCTGGATGTTGAGAGCTGACGTTCTCGTTGGGTTATTTCTGTTAGAAATATGGTTATGTTTGTTTAAGTGTTAGGCTAAGTTGTTCTTGCTTACAAATCAGCGCCCTAAGTCAATATTTTGTTCCTAATGTACCGATTATCCGTTCTTGATGTACCGAACTTGTGTTCCTGATATACCGAATCGAACGTTCTTGATGTACCGAGGAAATGTTCCCGATGTACCGAGCTAGTACAGTGGATTGGCTTCTACATAGGTTTTTGCGAAGGCAGTGAACGCCGAATTGGCATTCTTGACCGGCTGATCCTTTGAGACGGCCCATTGCCTCCAAGTTTCAAGGATATATCCAACGTCATACTCGGGATATTTGTGCTTCACTTTGACCATTGTCGCGTGAGAAACGTTCAAATCCATGTGATTCGGTACAACGGGAACATCTACAACATCAAATTTTGGCCGGAACCTCACAAGAGCTTGTTTCCCCTTGGTTTTAAAAGGTGTAGACACTTGAGAAGGTTCAACGATCTCCATGTGGTAATCTGGGATCGTGTCTAGCTCCGAGATTTCGTTAATGCGAAACTTAAACTTACGCTCGGTGTCGATCGAGCCACATTTTTCAGCAAGACGTTTGACACCGACATACCATTCTGGCTGGCGTCCGACGTGTTTGCGGGCAAGCTCATACAGACGACGCTCTAGTCCTTTCGACAGGCGGAAATAGTCTCTGTTGATGGTCAGAACACGCCGATCTTTGACGATGGCGTTGAACATCCAGCGGTTCATGGTCACTTCGACAGCACCCATGACGCGCTCGCCATTGCGATTCGTGCGCTCTACAACGCGCCAGTCTTCGATCCAGCCAAAGCCACGACGTTCGCGTTCACCGCCAGCTTCGACATTGGTCATGATGTTGGTGGAGCGCAATCTGAGAAGGGCATCCAGAAAGAGCTCATAGGCGCGTTTCCCAGTGCCGCGGCCGGTTACTTTGAGGAAATCATGTGCTGAAAACTGGATGGTTCGGTCGGCATCAGTTCCTGTTTCTATCCGATCATTTACCAATGATGTCAGATAGATAAGGATATCTTTGTCCCATATCGTGGCAATGCCTTTGGGCCCTGGCTGGATTTCAATCCGCACACTGCCATCGTCAAAGATAAACGGCGTCTTGCGAGGGCGCTTTTGTAGCGAGAAGAACGGAAACTCCATTAGGGCACGCTCATCTTTGATAGGCGCGTCAGCAAGCTGGTCCAAAAAGAAATCTACCTGTTTATCTGACAAAGCTGTTCCTGATGTACCGAATCTAAGTTGTTCCCGTTATACCGAGTTTTTTGTTCCCGATATACCGAAAAATCCCATAGCTGGTTGGGCAGCCCATGAGGGAGGCCAAGCTGCGAGGCGTTCAGCTGCTGATATTTTGATGTCCCACATAGGCGAGGTAAACGCGCAGGTGGTGATTGGCAGGTTACCGCCCAAAGACTGCATCCATCATAGAGACCGTGGGTCGCAATATTGTTCACACGACTACCAGAAGCTCCGGCGGCAGAACGGGTTTAAGGTGCCCATTTCTTTAAAAGACAATTGCTACGATAATGCCGCCGTCGACACTCAGCATTGGTCTGGAAAAACTGCGTCGCATTCGAACGGAAGGTGGCTTAAACGAGCACTTGGCGCGGCATAAAAGCGGGACAAGACCTGTCAACGCGGCATCCTTCAAAAAAAGACTGAGAAGAAAGCCTAGTCAGCATCCAGACAAAAACTGGTGCACATCGCATTTGCGGATTGACGCAAATGCAAAAAATATTCACCATAGTAAACATGGCTGCGACTTGCAGACGATGGATGGAAGATTCGACTATGGCGTTTGAAGATCGCAAAGGTGTTTGGAAATCTGGGAAGGGACGTGGCAGGCACACGCCGAAAGGTCGGCAGTTGGATGATCAGGCGCAGGCTGAGGTGCTTGGCCTGACTGGCGAAGGCCCGCTGCGACGCGATCTGTTGATCGAATTTCTACACCTTATTCAGGATGCCTATGGCCATTTGTCCGCCGCTCATATGCGCGCATTGGCGGAAGAAATGCGCCTGTCGATGGCAGAGATTTGGGAAGTCGCGACGTTCTATGCGCACTTTGATGTGGTGAAGGAAGACGAGGCCCCGCCGCCAAGTCTGACGATCCGTGTGTGCGATTCCTTGTCTTGTGAGTTGGCCGGCGCGCAGCAACTTAAGGCGGCGCTTGAAGACGGGCTTGATGCGTCAGAGGTGCGTGTTTTGCGTGCGCCTTGTATGGGGCGCTGCGATACAGCGCCTGTTTTGGAACTCGGCCATCATCATATCGATCACGCTACGCCGGAAAAGGTAAACGCTGCCATTGCGGCAGGGCACACGCATGCGGACATCCCGGCTTACGAAGGTTTCGACGTGTACGTTTCGGGTGGTGGTTATGAAACGCTAAGATCTCTGCGTGCCTCAGGCGATTGGGAGCAAGTTCAAGATACGATTCTCGCCTCGGGCTTACGCGGTCTTGGCGGCGCGGGTTTCCCGTCGGGAAAAAAGTGGGGTTTTGTGCGCGCCAATTCTGGAACCCGTTACCTGGCCGTAAATGGGGATGAGGGCGAGCCGGGCACGTTCAAAGACCGTTATTACCTAGAACGCACGCCGCATCTGTTTCTTGAGGGTATGTTGATCGCGGCATGGGCCGTCGAGGCGGAAACCTGCTTTATCTATATGCGAGACGAATATCCGGCTGTTTTGCATATTCTGCGTACTGAAATCGCGGCGTTAGAAGCCGCAGGCATCGTGGCCCCGGGTTATATCGATCTGCGGCGCGGCGCGGGCGCTTACATCTGCGGTGAAGAATCTGCGATGATCGAAAGCATCGAGGGCAAGCGAGGGTTGCCGCGTCACCGCCCGCCCTTTGTGGCGCAGGTCGGAATATTCGACCGACCCACATTGGTGCACAATGTTGAAACCTTGCTGTGGGTTGCGCGAGTGTGCCGCGAGGGCCCCGAGGTGTTGAACGGCGTCGAAAAGAATGGGCGCACTGGGTTGCGCAGTTATTCGATCTCGGGGCGGGTCAGCGCGCCGGGGGTCTATTTGTTACCTGCTGGTTCTACGATTATCGATCTGATCGATGCCGCTGGTGGGATGCTTGAGGGGCACACCTTCAAGGCGTACCAGCCGGGGGGTCCTTCTGCGGGGTTGTTGCCTGCATCGATCAATGACGTACCGATGGATTTTGACACACTTCAGGCGCATGGCACCTTTATCGGATCAGCCGCGATCGTGATCCTAAGCGACCACGACAAGGCGCGCGATGCTGCGCTTAACATGCTGAAGTTCTTTGAGGACGAAAGCTGTGGCCAATGCACACCGTGCCGTGTGGGCTGCGAAAAAGCGGTCAAATTGATGCAAGCCGATCAATGGGATCAACCGCTGCTCGAAGAATTAAGCCAAGCAATGGTTGATGCCTCGATTTGTGGCCTTGGCCAAGCAGCGCCAAATCCCATCCGGCTGACCATCAGACATTTTGCGGATGAGGTTTAGGACATGAGCGAACAGATCACCTTTACGCTGGACGGCGAAACCGTCACAGCCGATGCCGACACGACCATTTGGGAGGTCGCAAATGGCCGGGGTTTGGTTATTCCGCACCTGTGCCACAAACCTGCACCGGGGTATCGCCCGGATGGCAATTGCCGCGCCTGCATGGTCGAGATTGAGGGCGAACGGACCTTGGCCGCCTCTTGTATCCGCGAACCTGCCGACGGCATGGTGGTCACCACCAATTCAGCCCGTGCCGAAAACGCGCGCAAGATGGTGGTCGAAATGTTGGTCGCGGACCAACCTGAACGCGATCAATCGCACGACAAATCCAGCCACCTTTGGGATATGGCGGATGCCAACGGTATCGACCAAAGTCGCTTTCCCAAGTTGGAAGAGGGCCGCATTCCGCTGTTTGACGACAGCCATGTGGCGATGAGCGTCAATTTAGACGCATGCATTCAATGCGGGCTGTGCGTGCGCGCCTGCCGCGAAGTGCAGGTCAACGATGTGATCGGGATGGCTGGGCGTGGGCACGATGCCCATCCAACCTTTGATTTTGCAGACCCGATGGGTGACAGCACCTGTGTGGCCTGCGGCGAATGCGTGCAGGCCTGCCCAACGGGTGCGTTGATGCCAGCCACGGTGGTCGATGAATATCAGGTTGGTGACAGCAACGATTTTGACACCGAAACCGAAAGCGTCTGCCCGTTTTGCGGTGTGGGTTGTAAAGTGTCGCTCAAGGTTAAGGACAACAAGGTTAAATATGTCGAGGGCATCAATGGCCCGGCAAACGAGGGTCGGTTGTGTGTCAAAGGCCGATTTGGTTTTGATTATATCCACCACGAACATCGACTGACCAAGCCCCTTATCCGGCGAGACGACGCGCCGGCCAAGGGGTTGAACGTAGACCCCGGCGACGTGCTGACCCACTTCCGCGAAGCCAGTTGGGAAGAAGCAATGCAAGCCGCTGCTGGGGGGCTGGGGAAATTACGCCAAGCCCATGGCGGACAATCTGTTGCTGGCTTTGGCAGCGCCAAATGCACCAACGAAGAAGCCTATCTGTTCCAAAAGCTGATCCGCCAAGGGTTCAAACACAACAACGTCGATCACTGCACGCGTTTGTGCCACGCCTCGTCGGTCAGTGCGCTGATTGAGAACGTCGGATCGGGTGCTGTGACCGCGACCTTTAACGAGATCGAAAACGCGGACGTCGCGATTGTTATCGGGGCCAACCCGGTCGAAAACCACCCGGTTGCGGCAACCTATTTTAAACAGTTTGTGAAAAACGGCGGCAAGCTGATCGTGATGGACCCGCGCGGGCAGGGGTTGAGACGCTTTGCCTATCAAATGCTGCAATTCCGCCCCGGTGCAGATGTGTCGATGTTGAATGCGATCATGCATGTGATCGTCGAGGAAGGCTTGTTCGATCAGCAATATATCGATGCCTACACCGAAAACTGGGAAGCCGAAAAAGAGCACCTCAAGGCATTCACACCCGAAGCGATGGAACCGATTTGCGGCATTGCACCGGATGTGATCCGCGATGTGGCCCGTACCTTTGCGGGGGCCAAGGCGGGTATGATATTCTGGGGCATGGGCGTCAGCCAGCACATCCATGGCACCGACAATTCGCGCTGTCTGATCAGCCTTGCGTTGATGACCGGGCAGGTGGGTCGCCCCGGTTCTGGCTTGCATCCATTGCGCGGCCAAAACAACGTTCAAGGTGCGTCAGATGCGGGTTTGATCCCGATGTTTGTGCCTGATTACCGATCCGTCACAGATGAAACTGTGCGCGAAGACATCTTTAGCGTTTGGGGGAGGGACGAAGACTGGTCGAACCAAAAGGGCCTGACCGTCACGGAAATCGTGGACCAAGCCTATGCTGGAAACATCAAAGGCATGTACATTCAGGGCGAAAACCCTGCGATGTCTGACCCCGATGTCGAACATGCCCGCGAGGCTTTTGCCAAGCTAGAATGCCTCGTGGTGCAGGACATCTTTTTGACGGAAACGGCATGTTTTGCGGATGTAATCCTGCCGGCCTCTGCGCTTTATGAAAAGAATGGTACGGTCAGCAATACCAACCGGCAAGTGCAACGCGTGCGCCCCGCCGTGCCACCACCGGGCGAGGCGCGTGAAGATTGGCAAATCACCGTCGAATTGGGTCAACGCCTTGGACTAAATTGGGAATACACGGACGTGTCCCAAGTGTTCGCCGAGATGAAACAAGTCATGAGCTCGCTCGATAACATCACGTGGGATCGGCTCGAAACAGAAACCGTGACGTACCCCTCGCTCAGCCCCACAGATCCGGGCCAAGCCGTTGTGTTTGGTGATGGGTTCCCCCGGCCAGATGGGCGTGCGCGGTTCACACCTGCCTCGGTCATTCCCCCGGATGAAGCACCGGATGCGGAATATCCGATGATTATGACCACGGGCCGCCAACTTGAACACTGGCACACTGGGTCGATGACCCGCCGGGCGCGCGTGTTGGATGCGGTTGAACCCGAAGCGAACTGTTCGCTGCACCCTAAAACGCTGCGCGCCCTTGGGGTCGAGCCAGGTGACATGTTGCGCCTGACAACCCGGCGCGGTTCCATCGACATTATGGCGCGTGCAGACCGCGCTGTGTCCGAAGACATGGTGTTTGTGCCCTTCGCTTACGTCGAAGCGGCGGCGAACGTTCTGACCAATCCAGCCATCGACCCTTACGGAAAGATCCCGGAGTTCAAATTCTCGGCCGTCCGGGTCGAACCAGTCACAAAAATCGCAGCTGAATAATCAGCCTGCCTCATCCAACAGGACTTACGTTCATGGCCTATAAAACTGACATTGAAATTGCACGCGAAGCGGACAAGAAGCCGATCCAAGAGATTGGCGCCAAGATTGGTATCGCAAGCGCCGACCTGCTGCCCTACGGCCACGACAAGGCTAAAGTCAGCCAAGACTTCA
>NZ_JBDVGB010000010.1:0-6294 GCF_039940735.1 Tateyamaria sp. | reverse complement strand
CTTTGCCCGCAGGCGCTGAGACCTTGATGGATTGGGGTGGCGGCCTGATCTGGGTCGGCATGCAAGACGCATCGCGCGACACACACGCGCAACTGCAAGCCCATATCGCCACCCTTGGTGGCCACGCCACGTTGATCAAAGGGCCAGACACATTGCGTGCGAATGTCGCGGTTTTCCAGCCAGAAACGCCGGGTGTCGCCGCCCTAAGCACTGCATTGCGGTCACGGTTTGACCCTCGGGGCATCCTGAACGCTGGGTTGCTTGCCCCCTGATGATACTGCTTTTATTCACCATGGCTTTTGTGATCGGCCCATTGCTTTTTCTGGTGTTAGTGCAGTTTGATGGCCGACGTTGGCCGCTGGCATTGGCTGCATCCATCATGGTGTTGCTGAGCTTTATGTTTCGAACCGAAGCCAGCCCTTCATTTG
Organism: Tateyamaria sp.; assembly: GCF_039940735.1. GTDB lineage: Bacteria > Pseudomonadota > Alphaproteobacteria > Rhodobacterales > Rhodobacteraceae > Tateyamaria. The sequence continues at coordinate 5,866 of NZ_JBDVGB010000010.1, read as the reverse complement.
GTGTCGATAGGGCACCTGCGTTTCTAAGCGTCGTGTTGATCTGGCTGGCGTGGATCGTGGTCTTGGTGATGGTCGCGCGTGCGGTGCGCCTGGCCTACCCTTCGGCCAAAGCGCGCAAGTGGAGCCGAGCAATCGGCGCAATGGGCACAACCGTGCCGTGGTTCGGCTTTGCTGCCGCACAAATGATGGTGAAATAAATGCAAACGACCTTTACCCCGACCCAGCTTAAAGATCCGGCCATCCAGCGCAGCAACGACATTCTGCGCAACTGTGTGCATTGCGGGTTTTGCACCGCCACCTGCCCCACGTATCAGGTGCTTGGCGACGAGCTCGATAGCCCACGTGGGCGCATCTATCTTATCAAAGATATGCTAGAAAACGATCGGGTGCCGGATGAGAAAGTCGTCAAACATATCGACCGCTGCCTGAGCTGCTTAGCGTGCATGACGACATGCCCCAGCGGCGTTCATTATATGCATTTGGTCGATCATGCGCGCGAATACATCGAAGACAATTACAAACGCCCCCTTAGCGATCGCATGTTGCGCTGGGTACTGGCGCAAATATTACCCTATCCCATGCGCTTTCGGATCGCATTGTTGGGGGCCAAAATTGGGCGTCCTTTCGCCTGGCTGATGCCTGATGCACGCCTGCGTGCCATGTTAGAGATGGCCCCGAAACAAATTCCGCCCGTGTCGCGCAATGACGATCCGCAAAGTTTCGCCCCCAAAACCACCAAGAAAATGCGTGTGGCATTGATGACAGGCTGTGCGCAGAAAGCGTTGAACACGGACATCAACGATGCCACCATCCGCCTGCTGACGCGGTTGGGGTGCGAAGTCGTCGTGGCCGAAGGTGCGGGCTGTTGCGGTGCGCTGACCCATCACATGGGCAAGGCGTCCGAAAGCCACAAAGCCGCGGCCAAGAACATCGTTGCATGGGCGCGCGAGATGGATGGTGATGGATTGGATGCCATCGTCATCAATACCTCGGGCTGCGGCACCACCATCAAGGATTACGGCCATATGTTTCGCAATGACCCGCTGGCGGCCGACGCTGCGCGCGTCGCAGGTATTGCAATGGACGTCAGCGAAGTACTGATGAAGCTCGACCTGCCAGCTGGCGCGCCTCAGGACATGACCATTGCCTATCACGCGGCATGTTCGCTGCAACACGGTCAACAGATCAAAACCTATCCCAAAGATTTGCTAAAGAAGGCGGGTTTCAAGGTAGTTGAACCCAAAGACAGCCATCTGTGTTGTGGATCGGCGGGCACCTACAATCTGATGCAGCCTGAAATTTCCAAGCAATTAAAGACCCGCAAGGTCGACACGCTTATGGCGCGTAAACCCGATGTTATTGCAGCCGGCAATATTGGATGCATGATGCAGATCGGGTCTGCCGCTGGGGTCCCAGTGCTGCACACGGTCGAACTACTGGATTGGGCCACAGGCGGGCCACGGCCTGCCGGGTTGGACCGCACCCATTCGGATGTGCCCATTTTACGTTAAAATGGCGGCTTGCCCTATTTCTGCCCCCTTTCCTGCCTAAGCATTGAACCAAATCCGCTTCGAAGTAGGGGAATACATGCGGCGTTGGATGGCACTATCTATCATGGGTTTAACCGTGACAACGGCTGCGCTTGCGCAAGATTCGCACTTGCGGCGGCTGTCCAATGGGGTTGACGCAAAAGCTTGGGAAGCCGTGGGCCGCTTGAACATCGGCAATTCCGGTTTCTGTACAGGTACCCTGATTGCCCCCAATATGGTGCTGACCGCCGCGCATTGTCTTTACAACAAAGAATCCGGCGCGCGCATCCAGCACGATCAGGTCGAATTTCTGGCAGGATGGCGTGATGGGCGTGCGTCTGCTTATCGCACTGTGCGACGGGCGGTGGTTCACCCGAACTATGAATACGCGAGCCACGTCAACACCGGCGGCGAAGGCAATGACCTTGCGCTGCTGGAACTTGATCACCCGATCCGGGATGGAAAAATTCACCCGTTTTCGACCGAGGCCCGCCCGCAACGTGGGTCCAAGGTCGCGGTCGTCAGCTATGGTGCAGGTCGGTCCGAAGCGCCGTCTTTGCAGGAACTGTGCAGTGTTCTTGCGCTGCAACAAGGTATGCTCGTGACGTCCTGTTCTGTCGATTTTGGCAGCTCGGGTGCGCCCATTTTTGTGGTGCAAGAAGGCGAAGTTCAGATCGTATCAGTTGTGTCTGCCAAGGCCGAAGTGGACGGCAAGGCCGTGTCGTTGGGCACCTCGCTAGGCGTTCCGTTGGCCGAATTGCAGGCCGAAATGGTTGCGCAACAAGACACGCTGAGCAATCGAGTCATCTTAGGTGCGCCCAATGAAACCGGCGCGAAGGTTGTGAAACCATGAGAGTACTAGCCCTTATTTGCACCCTTGTTCTAGGGGGTATGGCGCAGGCACAAACCAGTGCTTTGCGGTCTTTGGACACGGATTATGCCGCCGCCAGTTGGAAGGCTGTAGGGCGGATCGATTTTGGGCGTGGCGCATTTTGCTCAGGCACGTTGATCGCTCCTGATCTGGTGCTGACGGCGGCGCACTGTCTTTATCATCCGGACACCAATCAGTTGTGGTCCAACGATGAAATCACCTTCAGCGCTGGCTTGCGTGATGGGGCGGCCGTCGCTGTGCGGTCAGCGCGCAATTCCGCCGCACACAAGGGTTTTAATCCGGTGGCCCCGTTGACTGCTGCCAATATCGCCCATGATGTCGCGCTGATCCAATTGGACAAGCCGATCTCTACCTTCGAGGTGCCACCATTTTACCTGCATTCCGACCGCATCGAACCTGGCCCCGTCAGTGTCGTGTCCTATGGCCGCGATCGCGCAAATGCGCAGTCTCGGCAAAAGGAATGCCAGATGCTGGCGCAGCAAGGGGACGCAATGGTCTTTGATTGCGACGTCACGTTCGGATCATCTGGTTCACCGGTGTTTTCGCACAAGAACGGACGTGGGAAAATTATGGCGGTGATTTCTGGCATAATGGAGATTGAAGGCGAAAAGCGTTCTGTCGGGATGGTTTTGCCAGAACGCGTGGCCGAACTGAGATCTCAATTGCGCCTTCAGGTCGCCCCGCCCGTCGCCAAAGTACGTCGCATCACCGTGGGTGGTGGGAGCGCGCGCAACAACACCGGTGCAAAATTCGTACGCCCCTAAGGGGCTTGAACCGTCAAAAATCCTCACCACATGTTGGTTATCGGATGCCCAATCGGGGTCCGACCATAGCAACCCACGCGGGGTCGTCCATTTCGGAGAACCCGCCTGTCATCGCTCAAAGTGAGGATAACAATGCGTACATATGATTTTGCACCGCTTTACCGCGCAACCGTTGGTTTTGACCAAATCGCTGACCTGATGGATCGGGTCACCGCGACGGACACAAGCGCAAGCAGCTACCCCCCTTACAACATCGAAAAGACCGACGACGATGCCTATCGCATTTCGATCGCCGTTGCAGGATTTTCAGACGAGGATCTTAATGTCGAGGCTAAGGAAAAGAGCCTGATTGTATCCGCCAGCAAGGCCGAAGAAACGAACACATCTTATCTACATCGCGGAATCGCAACCCGCGCATTCGAGCGTCGTTTTCACCTTGCAGACCATGTGGTCGTGACTGGCGCATCCCATGTAGACGGCATGCTGCACATCGATTTGGTCAAGGAAGTTCCAGAGGCCCTAAAGCCACGCCGCATCGAGATCGCCGCTCAGAAGGCTATTGAACAAGACGTGGTCGAAACCAAAACTGTCAATTGATGTAAATCAAATCCCGCCATGCAGGCGCATGGCGGGCCAATTCTGTATAAGGGGGCGTTGCCCCCGTCCTGCGGACTCCCCCAAGGTGTTTTCGGCCTTATGTATCAAACGCACCAAGCGGGGTGCTTTGAATGAATAACCCCATTGAACAACAGTTGCGTGCCGCAGAGATCAATATCAACCGTCGCGCACTAGAGCAAGAGCGGCTGTTTCGATCTCGTTGCAGTAAGATGCGCCGTGATCAAAGGCCATCCTTCCCATCTCGTCTTCAGGCGGCGTTTCGTCAAATCCGATCATTGATGCGGCGGTCAGGGTCATGATGTATTCATCTGTGCTGTCGTGCTCTCTAGCGTGTCTCGAAATTAGATTCGTGATCAATTGCTTTAGCACCATTCTTTCGGCGTTGGCTTTTGCGTTCTCGCGCATAAAAAAATCGGCGAGCTTCTCTAATTCGGTCATGTGCAATCCTAATGGTGTAAGCAAATCAGCCTCGCAGGGCGCTCATGTAGAGTCAAACGCACCAAGCGTGCGGACCGCTTCACACCAGCACGGCGGGGTGTGAGGGGTGATTAAGACTCCACACCGACATAACGCTGTGCGAGTGTTCCCGCCATGTCAGCCATACGCACAATCGCCCTTATATTTTTCTTCGGACCATTGGCTGCGATGTTTGGCGAGCCATTCTTTGAGGAATTCTTTGATCTTCTTGGGTGGGATAGCGAAGATTGGGCAGCACCCGCTATGACTTGGGTGGCGAATAATACCCCACTTCTTATGGGCTTCGTTGGCTTGGGTGCTGGTGTGTGGGTCCACTTTCTCGCGTCAAGGCTCAAGAGACGAATGGACCGACCCCCCGCAACGCATGCAAGTGACATTGACCTGAATGACCTTGAAATCGTTGCTGGCGAGAATTTTGATGGTAAAACTGTTAGGATTGACTGGAAGTGCTTTAAGCGCTGCAGCTTTGTGAATGCCACTTTAATATATCAAGGCAACCCAGTGCACTTCTCTGAGTGTGAATGGCCAATTGAAGGCGACCAGACAATTAGCTTTGCTTCTGACAGCCCGCAAATAAAGAACTTCATTGAAATGAAGGATCACATATCCGGTGGTCGTAAGGAGCTGGCTACTATCATTTTTGACCGCAACACTTGAGGCGGCTACAGCCTTAATTCTGTGACCTCAATAGCGGCCATGCACTGCAAAAAGAAAGCCATAGTGAAAACGCCACGGCTGATCTTGTTGGCTATGTTCTTTTCGTTTTCATCAACGCCAATATTCCCAAGCATTCCAGAGAGTTGAGCGTAGGTTATACCCTTGCGCTTCAACTCTGACCTAAGCAGGTTCTTCGCTTTGTCAGACCATTCCGCGTCCGTGTGGTTCTTTGGCATTCTTTATCCTTGGTGATAAAACCTCATTAATAGGGTATACCCCTTGACTTGATGATGTGCAAACCCTATTAATAGGGTATAGACATCACAGGTAATGACAATGGCCCAGCACTTCCTTCTTTCAGCAGCATCACGCACCCTTAGCCTTCGCAGCATCTACAAAGCTGGCGAAGCGGCGGCGCATGATGTGTTCTGCAAGATGCGCTGGTCTGAGACAAACGGCGAAGCCGTTTGCCCACAGTGTGGCAACCATGAGACGTACAAGATCACCACGCGCCGCAAGTTCAAATGCAAGAACTGCCACCACCAGTTTAGCGTCACATCTGGCACCATCTTTGCCTCGCGCAAGATGGACTTTGTGGACCTCTTGGCCGCGATCTGTCTGACAGTGAACGCGTCCAAAGGAATGAGCATGGTTCAACTGAGCCGCGACATTGATTGCCAGTACAAAACGGCCTTTGTGCTGGCCCACAAGTTGCGTGAGGCCATCGCACGTGAGGTTCAGACGGGTGAAGTTCTGGAAGGCCACGTTGAAATCGACGGCGCATATTTTGGCGGTCACATCCGCCCCCACAACGAAAAGGCCAAGCGCGTTGACCGCCGCAAGAAAGAACACCAGACAGGCACACGCCGCGTTGTAATCGCCATGCGTGAGCGTGAGGGCCGTGTGCTGCCTTTCGTGGGCGAGAACGA
>NZ_JBDVGB010000009.1:0-21217 GCF_039940735.1 Tateyamaria sp. | reverse complement strand
CTTTGCCGCCACCCCTGCACTTTCTGTTTTTGCCTTCAGTAAAACACGCAACAAGTCCGCAAGTGCTGGATTCACCTGTAGTTTTTCGCGCGAACGGTCAGGTTTGGGCTGGACGCCAGCAGGCATCTCGACCCCGCGTTTTACGGCGGCCAGAATGCCGTCAGCAATGTCACCCTTGCGGGCCTCGCGCAGTAAAAGGCGCGACCGCCCCAAATCTTCGTAGGTCTTGGGCTTGTTGCTGGCCAGTTCGACTAGCGCGTCGTCTTTGAACACACGGTTGCGCGGGACATTTCGCCCTTGCGCATGGCTCTCGCGAAACGCCGCCAATTCTTGGACGATTGCCAGAAACTTGGGCGAGGACGTGCGCGTTTTCACGCGTTTCCATGCCAATTCTGGGGCAATAATATAGGTCGCCGGGGTCAAAAGAACCTTTAATTCCTCTTCGACCCACGCGGCGCGGCCGCTTTCGGCCAATTTGGCGGCCAAAAATTCATAAATCTGGCGCAAGTGTGTGACATCAGCCAGCGCGTAATTCTTTTGCGCGTCCGTCAACGGGCGACGCGACCAATCGGTAAAGCGCGACGTTTTGTCGACGCCCTCGCGCGCGATTTTACGCACAAGCGTCTCGTATCCGACCTGTTCACCAAAGCCGCACACCATTGCCGCAACCTGTGTGTCAAACAACGGTTCCGGGAACACCTGCGCATCCACGTAGAAAATCTCTAGATCTTGACGGGCCGCATGAAACACTTTGACGACAGATGTGTCGCGAAACAGGTCGTAAAGCGGTTCTAACGACAGGTCATTTGCAAGCGGGTCGACCAAAACAGCGTTGCTGTCATCAGTGCCGGGCATCGCAAGTTGGATCAGGCAAAGCTTGGAATAATAAGTACGTTCGCGCAGAAATTCGGTGTCCACAGTGACGTAATCATGCTGCGCCGCCTCTTTGCAGTACGTTTCGAGGTCGGCGGTCGTAGTAATAGTTTTCATACGTAACTTCTTATTTTTGCAGCATTGATTACCGTCAGAGTTACGTGGGTTTACAACAATTGTGCCACTATGACTAGAGCATGAGCGGCGCTGTTTCTCCGGCCGCGAAACGGCGCAACACAGCCGGGTAAAGGCGGTGTTCTTGCTCAAGCACGCGGTCCGCCAACATGCTTGCTGTGTCGCCCTCCTGAACAGATATGTGTGCTTGGCCCAAAATAGGCCCGTCATCCAGTGCGGCTGTAACCAAATGCACTGTGCATCCGTGATCCGCATCCCCTGCGGCAAGCGCGCGGGCATGGGTGTGCAGCCCTTTGTATTTAGGCAAAAGCGAAGGGTGAATATTTAACATGCGCCCTTGCCAAGGCGTGACAAACCCAGCCGTCAACACCCGCATAAACCCAGCAAGGCAAATGATATCAAGTTCGTAAGGCGCTAAAGCCGTCGTGATCGCGGCCTCAAAACTGACACGATCTTCGCCGAAAGGACGGTGGTCGATCACTTCGGTCGCGATGCCTTGTGCACGCGCCCACGCGATGCCGCCAGCGGTTTCGTTGTTGGACACCACGACCGCGGCTCGCGCGGCGTGATCGCCCACCATGTCCTCGACTAAGGCGCGCATGTTAGACCCGCCACCCGATACAAAGATGCCGACCCGTTTGCTCACAAAAGCGCGCCTTTGTAGGTGACGCCCTGCCCTTCGGTGACATGGCCCAATGGGATCACGGTTTGACCTTCTCCCTCTAGCGCGGCAGTGACATCCGCCATCGCATCGGCTGCAACCACAACGGCCATGCCAACCCCGGTGTTGAAAGTTTTGAGCATCTCGCCTGCATCCATATTGCCGACGTCCGCCAACCATTTGAAGACAGGCGGCAAATCCCATGCGTCCAGATCGACGGTGCAGCCCAATCCATCAGGGAACACGCGTGGCAGGTTTTCGGTCAAGCCGCCGCCTGTGATGTGGGCAAAACCGTGCACGCCACCCGCATTGATCGCAGCGAGGGCCGCTTTGACGTAAAGTCGCGTGGGCGTCAGCAACGCTTCGCCCAAGGTGCCTTGACCCCATGGGCACGCATCACCCCAGCCAAGGCCTGACGCCTCAACGATGCGACGCACAAGAGAATAACCGTTGGAATGCACGCCATCAGAGGTCAAACCAAGCAACACATCGCCAGCCGCAACACCGGTGGGCAAGGCTGTTCCGCGCTCCATCGCGCCCACTGAAAATCCTGCAAGGTCGAAATCACCCGCCGGATACATGCCCGGCATCTCGGCCGTTTCGCCACCGATCAGTGCGCACCCAGAGGCCGCACAACCTTTGGCAATGCCTTCGATGATGCGCGCCGCTTGATCAAGCTCAAGCTTGCCGGTCGCGAAGTAGTCGAGGAAAAACAAAGGTTCTGCGCCTTGGCAGACCAGATCATTGACGCACATCGCGACCAGATCGACACCAACGCCATCCACGTTGCCTGTATCGATGGCAATGCGCAGCTTTGTTCCGACACCGTCAGTGGCCGCCACCAAAACCGGATCAACAAATCCCGCAGCTTTAAGGTCAAACAACCCGCCAAACCCGCCAAGGCCAGACGCAACACCTGCCCGCTTGGTGGCTGCCGCCGCTGGTTTGATCCGCTCAACCAATGCGTTGCCTGCGTCAATATCAACGCCTGCCTCTGCATAGGTCATTCCGTTTGTGTTTGTGTTGGTCATGGCTGCCTCCGTGATCCGAATGGCGTGTCCCTACCAAGGTGCCTGCGCGACGTCTATGCCTCGCGCTACAGTGTTCCTATTTTTCCAGCTGCTTGAACGCAAGGCGCGCGCCAAAGCCAAGCGAAAAGCGCGTGATTGGGATCAAAATGGCTGCCATGACCACCAAGATGATGAGAAACGTAAAAAGGCCAATCTGCGCAAAGGCCGCGAGAAAACTTGCCCCACTGACGACAAACAGCGCAATAAAGATAAGTAACCCCACCGCCAGATTGATCCCAAAGAACGCGCAAGACATGCGCCACATACGTCCTTTTTCAAGCAAAGTGCGGGTTGCGCGCACATAAGTTCCGCCCGCATCCATGGCCGGAACAAACAAAGACACAATGCCAGCGCCGCTGCCAACATCAATGCCAAGCACCTGGTCAACCACAAGCGAGATCACAATCACTGCGACCATCATGATCACGGTTACAACTGTGAAGCGCCTATAGATTTGTCCGTTTGTCATCAGCTTTTCTTTCTGAGCAGTGCAATTTGTTCTTTGGCAATAGCTTTGCTGAGCCGTCCAAGCAACCCGCGGAACCAGCCGCTGAAAACCAAGCGCTTCAACGGTGCCCCCCTTTTGCGAACGCATTTTGTTGCCGATCCGCGTTTGTAACGCCACGATCACCGTGGTCCTTGCGAATTGTAAACATTGAACAAGAAAACATTACCCAAAGCGCAGGACGATGTCTGCCTTGACACGGCGGACATCGGTGGTATCTCGAAGCCTTGGCGGGCCTGTAGCTCAATTGGTTAGAGCAGAGCGCTCATAACGCTTTGGTTGCGGGTTCAAGTCCTGCCGGGCCTACCAAACATCATTTATTATCCTTTTATTATAGGGTGTTAGGTGATTTTTTGACGAACCTTTCAGGGTGGTTCGTCAAGTTTTGTTCCGCTTTCGTGCCTGTAAGTCGCGAAAATGCTGAATCGGCCATGTCCCGCCGCCCAAACGTCTCACAGTACTTTTGAGCCATCGCCAGCGTGACGTGCCCGCTGACCGCCATGATTTCGTAGGGTGTGCCACCCGCTTCGGCGATACGGCGGCAGATTGCTTTTCGGAGGCCATGTGAGGAACACAGCGGCAAGCCCGCTTTGTCACACCACTTGCGCATGGATGTTCCAAGGCCCTTGCGAGAGCGCGCCTTGTTATGGCTAGTCTCAAGGTAGGTGAAAGTGACGGGCCTTGCTGCCAAAGCTGCTGCCAAGGCCGGATGGATCGGCAAGCTGATCAGCACCCCGCTTGGGTTCTTGCTGGTCTTTTGACGGCGATATTCTATCCGCCCATCTTTGACGTTCGCTGGCCCAAGCTTCACCGCATCAACCTTTGCGGCCCCTGTGTAGAGCATCAGCGTCATGCAAATATGCGCAGGTGATCCGAGTGGATGAACCTCATAGAAACGAGCAATCTCGCCTTCGTCCCATGAGTGATACCCTTCGGACGTGGTCGCATACTTACTGACACCGAGGACCGGATTGGCGGCAACCCAATCCATCGTGACGGCAAGGTCCATCATTTGAGACAGCCGTTTGAGCATCTTGTTGGCCTGCATCGGCGTTTCGTGCATTTCCGCCTTGATGGTCATGACGTGCCGAATTTTCATATGCGCGATACGCTTCTTGCCGTGTTTGAGCCTTAAAGGCTCGATGACACTGCGATAATCGGCCCGCGTGCTTTCGCTGATGGTCGGAAAGTGCAGCTTGTAGAAATGCGTGACCAGGTCATCCAAAGTTCCAGCTTTTGTGCGGGAAGCCCCCGCCCCTTCACTAGACTTCGACTTCTGGCGGTTCACGGCATCCTGATACCTTTGTTCAAACTCGTCTGACCCGTAGTCAGACCCCAGTTCGGCAGTGAACCCGCGAGACCTATACCGCCAACGGCGTTTCCCGTGTCGATCCTTGTAGGAGCTTGCGCCCGGGTATTTTTCTCGTTTTTTCAATCTGCGTCCCAATCATTTATCTCTGGTGGTGAGTTCTCACTCGCAGAATGTATCACCACCGTCCCATCCGGGCCAATTTCGGTACGCCCGACGGGAATCCCCGCGTCACGGTATGCGGCCAAATAGCGCTTCAGTTCTGTCTGGGTCAAAACAGCTTTTCTGGCGGGCATGGCAGATGTCTCCGTTTGGGCTGGCTTCTTTTTTCTCTCTAGATCAGTTTTCACTTCCGCTCTGACGGTGAAACAAACAACGTCTCTAAGCCTTTTAGATCTTTCAAGGATTGCCCTTCTCATCAGCGAGGCAAGTCTCGACCATGTTTTGGGATAGAAACTCCTGGACGGCTTGTTCGGGGACAAAAAACTGCCTCCCAATACGAACGTGGCGCAGCTTCTTTGACGAAAGGAGCCGCCGCACACGGCGTACGGAAAGGCCAAGACATTCCGCAACATCTTTGGTTTCCAACATGGCTTCACTCATGACTTCCCTTTCTTTGCGGCGATGTTATACATTTTGAGACAACTTTGACCTTAAAGATACCTTAATGTCCAAATTTGGACATTAAGGTCAACATGTGGACTTGTATATCACCAATGTCTAGCGAAAACACGAGTATCGGCATGCGCCTGAAAGAAATCAGAGCGAAAACCGGACTAAACCAGCAAGATTTTGCTGAAACGATTGGCGCGTCGTACCGGTCCTATCGGGGTTACGAGAGCGGTGAACGTGAAGTGCCAACATCGATATTAATCAAACTGCACAATTTGATGAACGAAGAACCTTTGTGGATTCTCACGGGAAAGCAAACCCCGCTTGGGGACACTGAGTTAGACATCGTTGAAAACGCGCTGCTCGCAGGTCTTGGCACGGTTCCAACTACGTTAATCGAAAAAAGCCCCGAAAAAGCTGCGGCTTTCTTGAAATTGCTTGTGAAACTGAGCCTCAAGCAGGGCGAAGGCTTAACCCAAGTTGATGCTCAGGAAATTGCACAGCAAAGCCTGAAGGAGTGATCATGCCGACACGTTTTTTCAAGAAACAGTACGCAGATGGGGCTACAGTATTGGAGGTGGCTCAAACCATGCACAAGCAGGCCAAGGGTGCGTTTCTTTCGAGCGTTGTATTGATTACATGCGCGACCATTGCCGTCGTTTGGACTGCAGGCAGCCTAGAGAAACAACTTTTGAGCCTTGGAGCTCTCGTATTTGCGGTGATTGCAGCCAATCAGCTGAGAAGGATCAAACTCGATTGCCAAGAGCTGATCTGCCGCCTTCCATCTCAAACAAAGTAGCGAGCACGGACACAATTGGTTTGGGCTAGCCGAATGCACATAAAAAAATTAGGCTATTTCAGCAGTAATGGTCAAAGTGCCAACGGCTGAAAAACCTAACATTCTAGTCGTTTATACGGGATGCAGCGAATGGCAATGTTCCAAGACCAGCCGTTCACGCGAGCTGCGACTAATGTCCCGAGTGAGCCCAGAGTGACGGATGCTGTTGCGCGCAGCAATGCATGCTTTGGGAACAGTTGCGATTAAAGGCTCGAAATTTGGCCCAAGTCTGCCGCTTGTCACTACCTCAAACCGAAAAATAGCAGCCATTCTGAATGGATATTTGATGCTAATGCCTATCCACCGCTATTTTGAACGCTCAGTTCGCAAGCAAAATGTAATTCTTTAACGTCTCGTGATGTACAGTAAGCAACAAGGCAAGAATAGAAAGGCGCATTTGCTCACCAGTGCGGTGTGTTCTTCTTTTTCCCAGTCAGCGACGTTACGAATGCAGATCGCCGTGCTTTGGGACTGTAAGAATTGCGCAGAAACGGCCATCTAAGCGTTCGAAACTCAATGAGCCCCTATGGGCAATCGCCACTTGGTTTGCGATGGCAAGACCAAGCCCTGTGCCCTCATTTGTTCTCGCAGCGTTTCCTCGCGCGAAGGGTTTGGTCAAAATATTGACCGCCTCTGGTGCAATGCCTGAACCCGCGTCGCTCACCTTGATCGTCAAATCCCCTTTGCCGTGCCGAGCTGTTACTTCGATTGGGGTTGCGCCATGACTGTCTGCGTTGGTCACCAGATTGCTGACCGCGCGAATGACGGCGCTCTGTTTTAAAACAACACGGACGTCGGCAGGGCAGTCAATCTTGATGGCCGTGTCGACAGAGCTGATTGCGATTGCCTCTTGCAGAAGCGACTTAAGATCGACCGTTTGCATGTGCTCTTCCGAAAACCCACGCGCATATTCAAGGAATTGAGCCAACATTAATTCAATCCGCGAGACCTGTCGCTCCGCTGATATCAGCAAGTCCTGATCCGCTCCGTGAAGCATAGCCAGTGACAAGCGTAACTTGGTCAATGGGGTGCGCAGATCGTGGCTGACACCCGCGAGCATGACTGCCCTGTCCATTTCCGCAAATTGCATCGTTTTCGACATCTGATTCAACGCACGCGCGATAGCGGCAATTTCCCGTGGACCGTCCTCATCGAATTCAGGCAGGCTTGTACCGCTCTCTGCGACATCAATTCCATCCTCTAGCGCTTTCAGGGGGCGCGCTAAACGACGCTGCAAGAACACACCGCCGATGAAACTGCTCAGAAGCGCGACAGTAAACACACCGGCAAACGCTTTGATCGGATCGCGCGCGGGTGCGGTGCGGAATGAAACCCAGATCGGCGGCTCACTTTCCGTCAGCTGAACCCAAAGCCAGCCGTCGTCGCCAATACGCCAGTCTTTTGGGTCACCGCGATTGTTCTGCGCCTTTAGCTCTCTAAGAAAAAATCTCCCGGGAAGCGTTTGCGGCTGCGCGGTTCCACTTGGCGCGTTCCGGGACACCTTCACGCTGAAGTCGGGATGACTGTCGAAAAGTTGCAGTGTTTTTACACGGTTCGGGCCGTCCGCCCCATCCGCCAAAACCGCAAGAACTTCGGTTAAGTCAACCGTCACACGCGCGGCTCGCTGAGCCTCGGGCCTAAACACAAAGAAAGCTACGAGGCTAAGCGACAATACCAGCGCAAACAGCGTCGTGGCCAAAAGGACTGCGATATTTTGGCCAAGCAGCGTTCTAATCATGACGCGCTGCAAAGACATAGCCGATGCCTCTCACCGTTTTGATCAGATCAGGAGCGTCGCTGCGATCCTCGATGGCGCGTCTGAGCCGGGTAATCTGAACATCAATGGCGCGGTCGCTGACCTCTGCATCGCGCCCAAAGGCACGGTCGATTAATTGCGCGCGCGTCAAAGGATGCCCTGCGCTTTGCGCAAGGGCCGCGAGTAATGCGAATTCGCGACCGGAAAGCTTGATCTCCTCACCGGACTTACGCACAGACATTTCAGCCATATTAATCTCTAACGGACCAACGCGAAACTCCGGTTCAGTCATTCGCTGCCCCGCGCTGCGAGTACGCCTGAGCACGGCGTTCAGCCGCGCAACCAATTCACGCGGCTCAAAAGGTTTTCCAAGATAGTCATCGGCACCTGTTTCAAGCCCGACGATCCGGTCAATCGGATCGCCTCGCGCGGTCAACATAACAATCGGGGTCAAGGTTCCCTGCGCGCGCAGCCGCCGACACACCGCCAAGCCGTCCTCGCCAGGCATCATCAGATCAAGCACAATTGCATCCGGCGGATTGCGCGTCAGCTCACGCTCTAATGCAGCTCCACCGTCGACGGCGCGCGTCTCGAACCCGTGCTCCGTCAGAAAGCGTTTCAGCAGAGCCCTAAGTTCAGGGTCGTCATCCACGACAATAATGCGATGAGGTTTGGTGTTCATAAGGCGCAATATCACACAGTTTCGCCAGCAAGAGCAGCCGAAATGTTTCATTGAAAGTCAATTCAGCCATTCTGTAACATCTCGAAACAATTAACGCGCTTAATGCAATACGCCTGAAACACACAGTCGCTAGGAATGCCTGATCTTATCAACAAAAGGCGTTCAAAAATGCTACCATGTACTTTCTCAAAGACGTTCACCACATCGCTGGCCGTGATTATTGGTTTCGTCGTTGCGCCTGCCGCAACCGCGCAATCGGTCTCCAAACAAGCGATTGCGAATTTCCAAATGGCGGACGCAAATTCTGACGGCGCATTGTCTCAAGCCGAATTCACAGCCTTTATTGACCTTAACGCTGCCTCCAAGATCGGACAGTCAAGTCATGTTCAAAAACTAGGGCTCTACCGAAAAGCATTCGCGCGTCTGGATGCCAATTCGGACGGGGCTGTGAGCGCAGCAGAATTGCGAAGCGCAACTTCGGGTTAACCCCGACAAAAAGAACGCCACGGCGCACCACGACACGCCAAAGGGAAACCCAATGCTCCGTTCAACCCTCAGCAAACTGCTGATCCTGCCACCTATTGTTTTGGCCCTCGTGGTTGTAAGCTGGATGAACAATCAGCCACGAGCGAGAGAACAAGACCGCGAAGAAGTCGGTTTTCCTGTCAGCTTTGTGAATGTCACGCCAAGGGTTGTTTCAGCTGAAGCCCGCGGTTTCGGGCGCGTTGAAACGACACGCTCTTGGTCTGGGGTGGCCGAGGTTGAAGGTCGATTGGTGGTCTATGACGACAACTTGCAAGTGGGCACTATGGTCAGCGCAGGCGACCTATTGTTCGAGATCGACCCACGCGATTATCAAATCAACGTCGCACAACGCGAAGCTGATGTGTTACGCGCGCAAGCAGACATTCAATCGCTTCAAGTCAACGCGAGCAATACGCAAACCTCGCTTGATGTTGAGCGCAAAATCCTTGAAATTCACCGCGCCGATCGTGATCGCATAGAAAAACTCATCAAAGGCGGGTCCGTCGCGGCGACAGAATTGGACAGCGCCTATCGCACCTTCCTGTCCCAGCAATCCGCAGTCACTTCGCTTGAGGCATCCTTGGCTTTGGTTGCGCCTGATCTTCGCTCTGCCGAGGCCGGCTTGGCCAAGGCGCAAGCAGATCTGGAAAGCGCAGAGCGGGATCTGGCACGCACGCGTGTGGTCGCCCCGCTAGATGGGCGCGTCAGTGAGCGCGGTGCGAGCGCGTTGGAGTATGTGCGGCCTGGGGATACGTTGATAACGCTCGAAACCGTCAACACGGTAGAGATTAAAGCGGCCTTTCAACCCAGTGATTTCGCGCAGCTCGTTGGGGCAATGAATGCAAATCAGACATCCGAACAAGAAAATCAAAGTGATGGACCTTTGAGCCGTGCAGGAGCCACATTGCAAGCTCATGTCATGGCGCAATTCGGTGGTGGAACCGCTCGTATATGGCCTGCGATTATCACGCGGGTTACAGGGCAAATAGATGAGAGCACCGGTGCAATCGGAGTCGTTGTTCAAGTTGAGAACACAGCGAAATCTCCACAAGACCCAGCGGGCCCACCCCTCATATCTGGTGGCTTTGTTGAGGTCATCATAACAAGCCCACCCATCGATGATGTGCTTTTGGTGCCGGAACGCGCGTTGCGATATGAAGCGGGCACGACCTATCTTTATGTCGCTGATTCAGACAACCGCCTCGCACGGCGCGATGTTATCATTGGCACCGTTTATGGAGACCAGGTAGAAATCCGTGAAGGCTTGGCGACTGGCGCGCGCGTTGTGCTCTCCGACCCAAGTCCAGCGACGTCAGGTCTGTTACTTGAGCTTGTTGAACAAAGTGTCGAGCATGGAAGCAACCAGCCATGATCGGTTTTTTCGCACGCCACCCAGTCGCCGCAAATCTGTTCCTGATCGCGGGATTATTTTTGGGGCTAAGCACCATTGGCGGCATGGAACGCGAGACATTTCCTGAATTTTCTGCCTCGCGAGTTTCGGTGACGGTGGCTTATCCCGGAGCTACTGCACAAGACGTGGATCAAGAAATCTGCCAATTACTTGATGATGGTTTGCGTGCTGTGAACGGTTTGGACGACATGACATGTCAGTCCGTTCCGGCCCGCGCAAGTGCCACTTTAACGATGGCAGAAGGCGGCGATATCACGCAGTTCTTCAACGATATTTTTTCCGAAGTCGCGGCAATTCAGGATTTGCCGGATGGCGCTGAAGAACCAAGCGTTTCAATCGCAGGCCGCACCGAACAGATCGCTCTTTTGGCGGTCTCTGGCCTCGCATCAGACGAAGCATTGGTGCGCTACGCGAGTGCGCTTGCAGCTGACTTGGCGTCCCTCCAAGGGGTGGCATCCGCAACAGTGCGCGGTGTCTCAACCTTGGAATACAGGGTGCATTTGGATGACGTTGCCCTGCAACGCTATGGTTTGTCGTCAAAAGACGTCGCCGACGCGATATCAAAGCGCTCGACGTCAAGCCCGCTAGGGACCGTCGAGACAGCGGTAGAAAACTATAGCCTGCGTATCGATGGCACCAAGCGAAGTGTTGCAGACCTCAAAAAACTGACAATCTTGGAAGGCAGTGCTGGCGACACTGTGCGCCTTTCTGATGTGGCGGATGTGACACTGGTGCTTGCAGAAACCGCGCTGCGCTCGGAAATAGAAGGACGGCATGCGGCGATTATCACGCTCAGCAAGACGTCCAATGACGATGCAATCGACGCCTTTGCAGCAGTAGACGCATACCTTGCAAACCTTGAAACCCAAATTGGCGGAGATCTTGAACTTACAATCATTAATAATTCGACAGAGGTAATTTCAGACCGCATCTCGCTTGTTTTGAAAAATGCGCTGCAATCCTTGGCACTGGTTTTCATCATCATGTGCCTGTTTTTTTCGTTGCGGGATGCTTTGTGGATCTCAATGGCGCTGCCGTTTTCCTTTTTGTTGGGGCTTTTCATTATGGGCGCGCTTGGAGTGACCATAAATGTCATCTCGGTTCTGGCGCTGTTGATGTCCATTGGCATCATCATGGACGACAGTATCGTGATCGCCGAAAACATCGACAAATGGCGTGACACCCTTGCGCCGAAAGAAGCGGCAGTCGAAGGCACAAGCGAAGTCATAGTTGGCGTGGTGTCTTCGTTTCTGACCACGGCTGCCGTCTTTGGCCCGTTGATGTTTCTGTCTGGAGAGATCGGCGTAATTTTAAAAGTAATCCCGATTGTCTTGCTGGTCACGCTATTGGCCTCGCTTGTAGAGGCCTTCCTGATCTTGCCCAATCACTTGTCTCATGCCGCGCCGCGTACAAGGGACACCCGCAAGCGAGTGATCCCGCGCCTCTTAGACGCTTTGTGTGATCGCGGCATCGTTCCGCTCGTTACATTCATGACGCGGTGGCGCTATGCGACCTTGGGCGCGACGATCGGTGCGTTCATCCTGTGCATCGGATTGGTGACTTCAGGACAAGTGCGTTTGATCGGCTTTCCTCAAACCGATGCCGATACCCTTGAAATACGTATCGCTCTCACGCCCGGCTTGCAGTTTGATCAAACGCAAAGTGCGGTGGCCAAAGTGCTAGCTGGGGTCGAGCAGATGGATGCGCGCTACACGCCCGGCACCGATGGCGCGGTGCCTTTGGTAGAGCGTGTCTTGGTCGAATATGGCCGCAACAGCGACGTCAGCAACAATGGCCCACACACTGCAACGGTCACAGTGGATGTGCTGACAAGCGAAGCGCGCAATGTTTCATCCGCCAAACTTCTAAGCACTGTAAAAGTGGCCGCTGGGCCAATCCCCGACCTTTCCCAGATCAACTATACTACGACCAGCGTGACGCCCGGCGGAAGTGACATCGATATCTCTGTCACGTCACAGGATATAGATGATTTGGCGGCGGCGTCCTCAGAATTATTGACCGCTTTGGCCGCGCGCAGCGACGTACGATCCGTCTATTCTGACTTTACGTTAGGCCAAAGCGAGTTGCAATTGACGCTTACTGCCTATGGCCGCTCACTCGGCCTCACAACGTCTGGCCTGTCAGAGCAACTGCGTACCTCTTTCACAGGCACGATTACGGATACCTTTCGAGTGGGACAAACCAGTTTTGACGTTGTCGTAAACCAGCCAGATGTCGCCGAAAGCTTGCTCGCACTGCGCGCCTTGCCTGTCACCTTGCCAAGCGGAGAACAAGCCGCACTTTCGCGCGTTGCACAGATTTCTGAGGCATCGACATTTTCACAGATTACACGCGAAAGCGGTTTGGCACGCGCACGCATCGTTGGCGAGATCGACCGGACGGTGCAAACCGCCAATGGCATCAGCGAGATCGCGCTGGAGCAACTCGCACCGCGCATCGCGGCGATATATCCGAGTGTCCGTTTTTCAATCGGCGGCGCAACAGAGAGTCAGGCAGAAACACAGGGCTCGATCTTTAGCGCCTTGGCCATCGGGCTTGTGGTTGTTTATCTCGTACTTGCGTTTCAGTTCCGAAGCTATGTCCTCCCGATCTTCATTATGACGTCGATCCCCTTTGCCCTTATCGGGGTCATCTTGGGCCATTTGGCCATTGGCATTGATCTGTCGATGCCCTCTGTGATCGGTTTTGCATCGCTGGCCGGCATAGTCGTGAACAACGCGATCCTGTTTGTCACCTTTTTTGAGCAAAACGCAAAAAATACGGATCATGTGACAGCGGCTGTTGAAGCCATGCGTCGCCGCTTCAGACCGGTTTTGCTTGCCTCGACCACAACATTCATCGGCCTTTTGCCCGTTGTCTTTGAGACGTCTCCCTCTCTGGTGACGATTGTCCCTGTTGTTGTCTCCGTCGCCTTTGGTGTTCTGGCTTCACTGATCCTGGTGGTGCTGGTTTTCCCCGCCGTTTTGGCCGCCTATTTCGACTTCGCCAACGTCGAGCGTTGGATCGAGGGCGGTCAGGCTACTCCTGAAAAAGGAAACTTCCCTTCATGAAGCCCCAATTCATCATGAGCACGATGCTGGCTCTTTCTCTATCTGCCTGCACAGTTGTTGGGCCTGACTTTACGCCACTTAGCATGGACATGCCTGCCGCATTTACAGCGGGGGGTGGCTCATCGCTCCAGTCTCCTGAATTGCAGATGTGGTGGCGCGAGTTGAAGGATCCGCAGTTGAATGATCTGGTAGCTCAAGGGCTCGCGAACAATCTGACAATTCAATCCAGCCTCGCCCGCATTCGCAAATCCGAAGCTCAACTGCGCGCAACTGGAATCAATGCACAAACCACAGGCAATCTCACCAGCTCGGTCAGCCGCGCTGGCGCTGATCATCTGCCTACAACTACCAACGACACGAGCATCCTGAGCGGTACATTCGTGATTGATTTATTTGGCGGCATAAAACGTGGCCAGGAACAGGCCGCGGCGAATCTGGAAGCCTCAGGTTTCAATTTGGGTGACGCGCGCGCAGCCGTGACGCAATCCATCGTAATGCACTATGTTTCTGCACGCTTCGCTCAAGAGGCCGCCGCCTTGACGCGCAAAACTGTTGCCAGTCGCGAGCAAACCCTCTCATTGGTGCGCGACAAAAGACGGGCAGGCACGGCATCAGAATTCGAAATTGTGCAAGCGGAAGCGGACCTGTTTACGGCTAAAGCCGATTTGCAAGGGTATCTCTCCAATTTTGAGAATGCTGTATTTGCGATGACCACCGTGCTGGATGCCGACCCCGCTCCGATCCTGCTCAAAATGCAGCGCGGTGCCCCGCAGCCTAACCCTAGAGGAGCTAGTTCGCTTGGAAAACCAGCAGATCTGCTGCGCAATATCCCGAGCGTGCGCGTTGCGGAAAGCACTTATGCAGCTGCAGTCGCGGGGTTGGGTGTACAAGAAGCCAAGCTTTTGCCATCCCTGACGCTTTCGGGCAGTCTGACGGTGAGCGATCCGCACTCCTGGAGCTTTGGGCCTGCGTTTTCGCTCCCCGTGTTCAATCGGCCCGTGCTAAAAGCAAACCGGGACGCACAAATCGCAGCGGTCGAAGAAGCCGCGCTTAACTGGCGTGCCGCAGTGCGCTCGGCGGTGGGGGAAGTAGAAACCCAATCAAACAGCTTGATCCGCTCAAACAGACAAATCACTTTGTTACGGAGCGCAGTTGGCTCTAGCGAAACCGCGCTAACGCTCAACAAAGCCAACTTTGAGGCGGGACGTTCCTCTCTGATTGAGTTGCTTGACGCTGAACGAACGACCTCCGCCCGTCGTTTGGCGTTGGCTGCGGAAGTGCAAAGCGCAACGATAGAGTGGGCCAACCTGCAAGTGGCTTTGGGACGAGGATGGAAAATCGCGCAATGATCCGTCGCGCAGAATGTAAGCGGTGGTTTGGGCATTTTAACGAATGGCTGCTTACGCAAGATTTCTTTTGAGGATACGTAAACTTAGTGAAGGTCCGGAACTGCCCATGGCGCATTTCGCTGCAAGGGCACTTTTGAAAAGGCGGTCATTGATCAGAAAACCACCAAAGTCAGCAAAGTCCGTGTTGTGTCAGTTCAGGATGAGCGCAGCGAATATCCGGTTTTTCTCGTTCGCAAAAGGCTTCAGCTTTCGAGGCCGATTGCGAGACTATATCTCGCACAAATGGGCAGAATGAAAATTACGCGTGTAACTGATTGCCTTAGGTCAACGAAAAAGACACGCCTTCGCGCTGCTTCAACCGTGACACCATCGCCAGAAGATTATCAGCGCGCGGGTTGCCTTTGGCGCTGAGCATCCGCATCAAGCTCTTGGGGTCCTTGTCCATGTCTTGCGCCAACGCTTCAAACCCCACCGTGGCGTTTACGTAGTCACGCAGCAACACTTTGCCGGTCTCGAGATCGTCGCTAAGCATCGCCTCGATGGCTTCGCGAAACAGCCCTGCCCGAAACTCAGGATCGCGCTCAGCGCGTGCTTTGATCGTGTCTTTGAAGTCTTTCGTCAGTGGCATGTCAGTCGCCTTTCTCTTTGCGGGCCTTGTAGTCGTCCCAATATGCTTTGGCCTGCTCAATGTCTTTGGACTGGCGCTTCTTGGTCCCGCCGCAAAGCAGGATCACAAGTGTATCGCCGTCTTGTCCAAAATAGACGCGGTAGCCGGGGCCAAAGGTGATGCGCCGCTCTGACACGCCTTGGCCTACTGGCTTCACATCACCCAGATTGCCCGTTTCGATCCGTGCAAGCGCCGTTCGCACCTTCAATGCTGCCGCCGTATCCAGACCATTGAACCAATCGTCGAACGGTGTTTTCCCCGCCTCGGTGACATAGACAACAAGCTTATTCATTGCGGCCATTGGTGACACATACGTTACCAATTGTCAATTGGTTTTGCCCCCTCAATGCGTCATCCCCCGGTCCATCTCGACCTCCCGCTCTTCTAGCTCTGTCTCAGCCTCTCTTCGGCGTCCTTCGCTAAGTTCAAGCTCGCGCTCAACTGTTCGTCCAGCGTCGCGTAGCTCGCTTCCTCGTTCAACAATCCACGCAATGCTTTCATTGATACGGCTTGCGAACGTACCAGCAGCGTCACGCATTGTGCGATACCATCCATCTGGCTCTGCATCCTGGTCGTCGAGCGTTCCTCTAACCCGCTCAATTCCTGCGCTGAGACCTCGCAGGCCGTCACCAACCGCTCGACGCAGGCGAGCAAGTCGCGTTCCAAGGCTGTCAGAGGTGTCGTCATC
Organism: Tateyamaria sp.; assembly: GCF_039940735.1. GTDB lineage: Bacteria > Pseudomonadota > Alphaproteobacteria > Rhodobacterales > Rhodobacteraceae > Tateyamaria. The sequence goes on along the minus strand of NZ_JBDVGB010000009.1, from coordinate 5,065 downwards.
TAATTCTCCTCGATCTTGATGCAGGTCACGGATCTGCCGCCAAGCGTGCAGGTCCTCAGGCGCGTCTTGGTCGGGTCCAGCACCAGCCATGTCGCGTCCTCCCTGTCGATCCGCGTCAGACCCAGTTCCGTCAGTTCCGAGCGCGTCAGTTGGACCGTCCAAAGCCAGCTCGCGACCATCATCAAGCCGATCCCCGTCACGATGATCCCCGTAATGATCCAAGGCGAGAACCTTATCCAATTCTTGATCAGCTCGATCCGTTCCTCGAACAAGTTCCTGTTGTGAAACAGAAAGTGCGCCGTATCGTTCTTCATTGTAGTCTGCGCGTCGTTCAACATGGTCTGCGAGGTCTGCACGAAGGCGCTCATGTGAGAGGCCATCAAGTCTTGTTGCTCGGTTTGCATCTGCGCCAGTTTCATACTCAGCCGCGATTTCTGCGTGTCGGGTTGGGGACCAGTTTTCATGGGTGAGGACGCCTTCAAGTTTAAACGGTTTCGAAAATTCAGGATCGCGAACGCTGATTGATTTTGCCGCTTGGCGTGTTACCTCGAATCCAGTGTCTTCAAAGAAAGCCACCATGGACGCGCGGTCAGTGATCAGGCCCGCGTCAATCTGGTCATAAAGTGCGCCGATGATGACCTGCCTCGCCTCGGCGCGGTCGGCACTTTCGCGCACCAGTTTGAAATCGCGGGCAAGGTCAGGCTCCATCGGATCGGCCCAACCGTGCGTCTTGTTCAACACATCACGCAATGTGCCGAACGCCGCCTCATGCCCCGGCGGCGCGATATTTAACGCCCGCCCCGTCGCCAGCTCCAAGCGCGGCGTGCAGAAATGAAGCTCCACATTGCCCTCGTGGACATGGCGCACCCAAAGGCAGTCGTATTGATCCGCTTCAAGCCCAGCAAAGGCCAGAGCCTCAAATAGCTCAATGGCCTCTTGCTGGGCGTCCTCGCTGGGCTGATCGTTGTCCGCGAAACTGACCACGCCAGCGGTGTAGCTCCACTTGTTCGTGCTGGCGTCGATCAAATCCCGCGTCCGGTCGGGATTGCCGTGCAGCACTTCGGGCAGCGGGTCGCGGATTTTGGTAAGCGGCTGGCCGAAGTCGTCGCGGATCAAATTCCGGTTTTCATCGTACGCCAAAACCTCGCGGGCCGTCAGGTAATCCACGGGGGCTGCACCGCCGCCTGTGCCGGATGAAAAGAACGAGATGATCACTGCTGGCCCTCACTGTGCTGGCCGATGATCTGCGCAAGTTGGCGTTCAATCGCGACAAGCTGCACGCTGACCTTGAGGGCATCAATGTTGCTTGCGCGACCAGATTTGACGGCCCCGTTGATCCAGCGCGCCAGTTGGTTGAGGTTGCCGCCGACACGGGCAACGGCCAACGTCAGCGACGGATCAACACGCGGCACTGGCTTGCGCCGCCGCGCTTGGACCAGTCCCAACGCCTCACGCATCAACGTGGCGTTGGGCAGTCCAGCGGCGTCCGCTTTGGCGACGAGCGCGGCCTTCTCTGCAACGGTGCATCGAAAGATCACAGTCTCGGAAAGGCCTTCTTTGACGCACTCCTCGCGCGTCTGGTTGGGGTTTGAAGGGGAGGCTCGCCGCCCCTCACAAGTCCCGCCGATGTAATCGGTGGGTAACCTTGCTGTTTGCTCTGTCGTCGGATCGGTAGCGGTCATGTTCTAAGGCCTGCCGCATGGATTTGGGCCTGCGACACCAGCTTTGAGGCGAGCAACGCGGTCACTTGGGTCGGCGTGATGTGTTTGCACATCGGGTGGTGGTCGCTGATCCAACAGGCCAGCCGCGTATGGTGATCGGCTTGCAAACTGGCCGCCTTTTCTCGGTCCTTCGCCTGCCTTTCGACATAGGACTGCCAGCGCCGTGACTGAAACCAGTTGTCAGAAAAGCAGACCTTGGAGCGGGTGAAACCTGCACTATCGTTGGCGTAGGCTTGGACGGCCTGCCGCAAGTCCTCGGGTTCGATCCCCTCCTTCATGGCCGCTTCGATTTGGGCAAGGCAAGCCGCTTTACCGCGCAATCGGTCTGGCGGATATGCCCCTAGAATCTTCTCAGTCTCTTCATCCACCTCCGCCTCGCGCTTGCGCGAAGGGGGTTCTTTCTTAGGTTCAATGGTAAGGTTCCTGTCCCGATTTGAGACTACCCCCGTCTCACCCTTGAGACTTTTCCCCCGCATTTTTGAGACGTTTCCCCCCGTCTCAATTTGAGACTCAACCCTGTTGAGACCCCCGCCACTACCCTTCGGGCGGGCGCTTGGGCCAAGGGTGATGTCGAGATGCAACTCATATTGGTTGGACCCGCGCCCGCCCTCGCCATCGCCCCGGGCATGGCGCGTGACAAGCCCATATTCCTCCAAGGTCGTCATATGCCGGAACAACGTGGCCCGGCCCATCTCGCACTCGTCAGCCAACCGCTGTGCGCTCGGGTTGCATTGGCCCGTTTCTTTGTTGTGAAAGTCCGCAAGTTGAATCAGCACAATCTTGGCAGCAGGTTTCAGGCTTTTGACATTCGCCGCCCAGATTAAAGCAATGCCGCTCATGGTTTTAAACCGCCGAACGATTGCGAAAAAAGGTTCGTCACGTGCCAAATTATCGCAATGAAATCAAAGGCCGCATTTTTGCGGTTCGTCAGCCTAGCTTGCTGATCTTGTAGGTTTGTGTTCTGCCTGCCGGGCCTACCAAAATTCAATACTTCTAATAAGCTAACCCCGAAATGGGGCGCTTTAGGGAGCATTGATTTTCAAAAAAGGTGCCCCACGCAATACCACCAACTTGAACTATGTGCGGCTCTCTGGCGTTGTTTCGATTCGAGGCCAAATCCGGAACTTTCCCATCAAATTTGGAGTACGATTGCAACCTAACGGATCATAAGGCGCCGAAATTCGTTGTTCACGAAGCGACTGAGGAATTGACGACGAACAAGACATCGATGAACCTCGCAGAGAGGGTCACATATTCTAAGACTCCAAAATCCCAAAGGTTACTAAGGAAATTGAAGGGCAAAGACCTAGAAATCAAAGCAATTTTTGAGATAGCCCAACATCAAACGAACATCCGGGTCCAGCCTTCTGCTTTCATGATAACTCGCCCATACAGGTAAGTATGTTTCCTGATTATCTGAGGGCCATAAGGTTAGGTCGGTCTGGTTACGCGCCAGTATGGTTGGAAGATTAATAACAAGCGGCATCTCATGAACAACGTTAATAGCACACGATAGGCTGACATTTCGTAGGCGAGGTTGACCGAATTGTTGTAATAGATCTTGGCCCATGAATGTAGGTTTCCGTTCCAAATCAACGACTTCGACCCAGCCAGTAGGATCACCCACAAGCCGTGTGCTAACATATGAATTGTATCCGATTTCACCCAACCTAAACCTGACAAGTCTGCCTTCGTTAGGTTCAGTGTAACTTACTCGAACATCGACTTCGCCAAATGCAACGGACTTCGTTTCGTGAAAAATGTCCAACGCTAGGCCAGGATTCTCAACCAAAAGGCTCGTAACTTTAGGTGCCAACGTGCTCATGCAAATATCCAGTGGCATGGATGCGCGAATAACTCTTTCTTCGAAAGGGTCAGCCGACTCTAAATCAACTTCACTCGGAAAACCGTCAGTTACTGTTTCCGCAAGTTTAACAAAAACAAGGGCGGCAGGCGTCGGCTCCCAGCGTGTCCCACGGCGAATGAACAAAGTCTGATCTAATTCTTCGGCGCATTTTTCGAGGCGGCGAGAAATTGTTGCCGTGCTCATCCCAAGTGAGTTCGCTGCTGCGCTCATTGTGCCATACCGGCTAACCGCAAGAATCAACTTTAAGTCGTCCCAATTGTGCAATTTTAACCCTTTCCGAGATTGGACTGACATGCGTTCAGTCTGCGTAATCTAAGTCTCTTGACCTGTGGCCAGCTCCCCCCTCTTTTTGGGTAGGATCCGCTTCTCTGTTTCTGGCTTCATGGCGCCTGTTTATGGAACGTCATTTTGGCAACGAACTCATATCTCAGCGGTTGGAAGACCCGACTCTCGTTCCTTGATCATCCCAATAATCGGCTCTTAGCTGAACTGTGACTTCTTCATTATCCGTCCCCAATTTGTTGAACGGATCTTACTCAAAAGTGGAGGAGCTTTAAGGTCTCAGGTTGCGGTGTATGATCAGTAGTTGCATCTTCCAATTCCCTAGCAATTGTACCACCCCACCGCAGGTCTTAACACAAGGTTGTCCGTTTAGTTAGCGAGGCCAACCATATTTTTTATGAACCGCATCGGCAAAATCGACCCATCGATTGCAGACAATTTCATCCTTGGTCGGCCGCTCTGCGCGACACATCTAACATACTAGTATATATAGCAAAAAATACTTGTATTCGTAGTGATTTCGCTCAGATCTGCATGCTTGTATGCACCAGGTCAAACCATCTTAACCTCTGATTTTTCAAAAATGAAAACCCCACTTTGCACAGACAGCACCTTACGAATGGTGACGATGACACTAGGTTGGTTTTAGGAAGTGTACGACTTGCAAGCTTGAGAGGCGTCTTTCGGGCTAAGTACCTTCCCTGTATGGTTATAGGTTCGGAAATTATGCAATATTGGGACGACTTACGCTACTTGTTGGCACTGGATCAGCACCGCAGCCTTAATAACGCAGCGAGGTTCCTCAAAACAGACCCAACAACTGTATCCAGACGCATAAAGAGGCTGTCAGATTACTACCAGAAGACGCTTATTTTCCGACAACCAAATGGAGAATGGGCGTTGACTGAAGATGGAGAAAAATTTGCCGTGATCGCCCAGCGTTGCAGTGTTGCGATCGAAACGATTGAAGACCAAATTCAGGCTACAACGTCAAATATCACAATCTCTACAACAGATTTTGTGGCGGACTATATCCTAGCCCCGCACGTCAGGAACATCCTTTCGGAGCAGAATGATTTGGTTGTGGACATCGATAGTAACCACCAAAATGTCCGCCTCGCTTACGGAGATGCCGATTTAGCTATCCGCCTCAGGCGACCTTCTTCGGGAAGTCTGATAACATCCAAACTTGCAG
>NZ_JBDVGB010000008.1:0-45876 GCF_039940735.1 Tateyamaria sp. | reverse complement strand
ACAACTTTTGCACAAATCCTTGCCTCCGAGATTGGACTGTCGGCAGATAGCATCACGATCGAAGAGGGCGACACAGACACGGCCCCTTATGGACTTGGCACTTATGGGTCGCGTTCCACCCCGGTTGCAGGTGCTGCGGCGGCCATGGTCGGGCGCAAAATCCGCGCCAAGGCACAGATGATCGCAGCCTATCTACTTGAGGTTCACGACAACGATGTGGAATTCGATGTGGATCGGTTTGTGGTCAAAGGTGTGCCTGAAAAGTTTAAGACGATGAAAGAAATCGCCTTTGCCGCCTATAACCAAGCCATTCCCGGTCTTGAACCGGGGCTTGAGGCGGTGAGTTATTATGATCCGCCCAACATGACCTACCCGTTTGGGGCTTATGTCTGTGTCATGGACATCGACGTGGACACCGGCGTCACAGAAATCCGCCGCTTTTATGCGCTGGATGACTGCGGCACGCGGATCAATCCGATGATCATCGAAGGCCAAGTGCATGGCGGTTTGACCGAAGCCCTCGCCGTCGCTTTGGGCCAAGAGATCGCCTATGACGACATGGGCAACGTCAAAACGGGGACGTTGATGGACTTTTTCCTGCCGACGGCATGGGAAGTGCCCAACTACGAAACCGACTTCACCGTCACACCCTCGCCCCACCACCCCATCGGGGCCAAGGGCGTGGGTGAAAGCCCCCACGTGGGCGGCGTGCCGTGTTTCTCGAATGCGGTGCAGGATGCGTTCCGCCCATTTGGCAACACGCACACCGACATGCCGCATGATCACTGGCGGACTTGGCGCACTGCCAATGAACTTGGCATGCACGACTGATGGTAACGGTAAGGCGGGGTTAACCCCGCCTTACGGAGACACTTATGACTTGGACTGACTTAAAAACCGCCTTGGCGGGACAGGGCTATGTGGCCTCAGACGACTTGGCGGTTGCCTTGCAGCTTGCCTTGTCGCTTGGCCGTCCCTTATTGCTGGAAGGGGCCGCGGGCGTCGGCAAAACTGAAATTGCGCGTACGCTTTCGGCCGTCAAAGACACGCGCTTGCTGCGCCTGCAATGCTATGAAGGGCTGGACGCCGCCCAAGCCATCTATGAATGGAATTATCAGCGCCAATTGCTAACGATCCGCGCCGCCGCAGAAGACGGCGAGACGGGCAAAGCCGTCGAAGATCGCATTTTCTCTCGCGATTTCCTGCTAGAACGTCCCTTGCTGGCCGCGATCACACAAGACGTTGCACCCGTGTTGCTCATCGACGAAATCGACCGCGCGGATGAGGAATTCGAAGCTTACCTTCTTGAAATTCTGTCCGACTTTCAAATTTCGATCCCTGAACTTGGCACCATCTCGGCCACCACGCGGCCTATGGTGATCCTGACCTCCAACGGCACGCGCGATCTGTCGGATGCCCTGCGCCGTCGCTGCCTATATACCTACGTCGAATACCCCGATCGCGCGACCGAACTTGCGATCCTTAGGGCGCGTTGCCCCGAAATCGAGGCACAGCTTGGCGAACAGATCGTCGGATTTGTGCAGCGTCTGCGCCAAGAAGAGCTGGAAAAAACACCCGGCGTCGCTGAAATGCTGGACTTTGCCGCCGCCCTCATGGGCCTTGGCATTGCTGACCTCACGGATGACCCGGCTGTTTTGCAAAGTACCCTCACGACGTTGCTCAAGACGCAAAGCGATCAGGCCCAAATCACCCGCGAAGTGGCCGGCCGCATCGCAGGCAAAGCCGCATGACGCGCATCACTAAATTTGCCGGGCGTGATCCCGGGCCAGCGGCGCGGGTGGTCGGCTTCATTGCCCATCTGCGCGACAACGGCTTGCGTCTTGGCGTGGCCGAGGCAGACCTTGCTATGGCGGCTCTTGCAGAAGTTGACGCAATCCGCCCCGATGACAGCCGTCGTGCGTTGCGGGCCGTTTGCACAGGTTGCAAGGAAGAATCCGAACGTTTCGACGACCTGTTCAACAGCTATTGGATGGACATGGGGCGGGTAAAACAAAAGGTTGTCCCGACCCAATCGAGCCCGTCCAATGACAACATGCATTCCTCCCGCGATGCCAAAGGCGAAGACGCCACGACAACTGGGTCCAGCACCGCCCCCGATGACACCGGCGGCGAGGCGGACAGTGACGGAACCGGCAAGCTGATCGCCACCGAACAGCGCAACCTTGCCCGCAAAGACCTGCGCGAACTGATCCGCCCCGAAGACATCGCCGAAGCCGAAAAGGTCGCACGCCGCATTGGCGCGGCCTTGCGCGACAAACGCTCGCGCCGTCGGATCGCGGCCCGCAAAGGCGACCGGCTGCATTTTCGCAAGACCATTCGCCAAAGCCTTGCCACAGGCGGCGAACCCTTGCGCCTGCTGCGCAAGAACCGCCCCGACCGGACACACAAGATCGTCGCCCTGTGTGATGTGTCGGGATCCATGTCGGTTTACGCGCAGGTGTTTTTGGCCTTCCTTGCGGGCCTCATGCGCGCCGACACCGCCGCCGATGCCTATTTGTTTCACACCCGCCTTGTGCGCATCACCGAAGCCTTGCGTGACAAAGACGCGATGCGTGCCATCGGGCGTATGTCGCTGATGGCTGATGGATTTGGCGGGGGGTCCAAAATCGGGCCTAGCCTGATGCTCTTTGCAGATACATACGCAAAGCGTTTTGTCGATGGGCGCAGCGTCGTGCTGATCTTGTCCGATGGCTATGACACGGAAAACCCTGCGCTGATGGGGCAAGCCCTTGAAAAGCTCAAGAAACGAGGCTGCAAGGTGATCTGGTTGAACCCGTTGAAGGGTTGGAAAGATTATGCGCCCGTGGCTGAAGGGATGGCTGCTGCCCTGCCCTATCTGGACTTATTTGCCGCTGCCAATACGCTGGGCGATCTGGCCGCGCTTGATATAGAATTGGCGGCACTATGACCCCTGCAGAAGTCCTTTCGAGTGATTTGGCCGAAGCCGCCCAAGAACTACGCGCGCGGGATGAACCGTTTGCCTTTGCGACCATCGTGCGTACCGCAGGCTCAACTGCGGCCAAACCCGGCGCCAAAGCGTTGCTGAGTGCGGATGGGACAATCTTGCATGGTTGGTTGGGCGGGGGGTGCACACGCGGAGCCGTCAAGCGCGCAGCATTACAAGCCTTAAGCGATGGCGCACCCCAACTGGTGTCCGTCGCACCCGAAGACCTGTTGGCCGAAAAAGGCGTAACTGCTGGTGATGAAGTCGACGGCACGACTTTCGCGCGCAACGGATGCCCATCGCGCGGCACAGTCGATATCTTTATCGAGCCTTGCCTGCCTCTGCCGCAACTGGTCATCATGGGGGCGTCCCCGGTGGCCCAAGCGCTCAGTGCGCTGGCCCCTCAGTTCCACTATTCTGTCGCCACTGCACCAGAAAAAAACCGATCAAATCGCCCTTGCTTTGCGGTGATTGCTACCCAAGGGCAGGGTGATCTGGATGCGTTGAAAGCCACCCTTGCGGCCAAGCCCGACTATGTCGCCTTTGTCGGAAGTCGGCGGAAATACCTGACACTTGCGCAAAAACTGTCGGATGCCGACTTTGATCAAAGCGCGATCGACAGCGTAAATGCCCCGGCGGGATTGGATTTGGGCGCAGTCACTCCAGAGGAAATCGCTTTGTCCATCCTAGCGCAATTGGTGCAAGTGCGCCGATCTGCGGTGAAGCGGCCCCATGCGTGATATCTGTGCAATTATATTGGCCGCTGGCCTGTCGCGCCGCATGGGTGCGCGCAACAAGTTGTTATTGCCGATTGATGGCGTGCCGATGATCCGCCATGTTGTGGATGTGTATCGGGCCGCAATCGATGGGCCGATTATAGCAGTTACCGGCCATGAAGCCGACGCTGTAGAATCCGCTCTTGCCGGTAGTGGCATCCAAACCGTGTTCAACCCTGACTATGCCCAAGGGCAGCCAACCTCTGTGGCGTGTGGATTGCGACATGCGCCAAACGACCACGATATCTTGATCGGTCTGGGCGATCAGCCGCTGCTGACCCGCGATGATTTGCACGCCCTTCAAACGGCGCACGGCGCGGCGGACCCTGCCCGCATTTCAATTCCAATGTCGGACACGCAGCGCGGCAATCCAATTGTCATACCAGCAACGTTAAAGGCCCGCTTGCTAGAAGACCCCAGATCGCCGGGCTGCAAAAAGTTCACCCGCGAAAATCCTGATCATGTGCAATTTCACGCGTTACCTGCCCTCGGCTTTTACGCCGACGTCGACACGCCCGAAGCTTACGATCGGTTGTCCCCCCACGAGGCAAGCCTGACATGAAAACGCTAAGACGGCTTGTCACATATGCCCGCGAAAAATTCGCATTGACCCCTGAACAGGCGGATCAACTGGCCGCGATCAAATTTCCCTGTTGCTAAGAAGGATACTCTCCATGGAACTCGCCGACGAAATCATCATCAACGCACCCAAAGAACGGGTGTATGCCGCTCTCAATGACCCTGACATCCTAAAACAATGCATTCCGGGGTGCGAAGAGTTGATCAAGCATTCAGACACCGAATTAGAAGCCAAGGTTGTTCTGAAAGTCGGTCCTGTGAAGGCCCGTTTCAGTGGGGACGTCCAATTGGACACAGGGGGCGCGCCCGATGCCTTTTCGCTGACTGGGCAAGGCAATGGGGGGGCGGCCGGCCATGCCAAGGGCGGCGCTGATGTAACATTAACAGCCGATGGGCCAGACAAGACCATTCTGCGCTATGAGGCCAAGGCGCAAATCGGTGGGAAATTGGCGCAATTGGGCAGTCGCTTGATCCAAAGCACCGCCAAAAAGCTTGCCGCCAAGTTTTTCAAATCCTTTGCAGATGTGGTCAACGAAGACGCCGCAGTCTGACGACGTATCGCGCAGGGCAGCATTGAGACATGCTGCCCAACTCGAATGTAGTGCCTTGCCCCGCATTCAAGCAACGCCCCATAAAAACGCAATGGACAAACGCATCAGGTGGTTCTAGGCCTGCACGGACCCTACGCCCTTTGACGGGCTAACCATTTGCTGGGGCTGACGCCCGTTATGCGCAGAAACTCACGGTTAAAATTGGACTTCGTATTGAAGCCGGACGACAGCATCGCGGACGTGACGGTTTCGTTCCCAAGCAACGCCTTTTGTGCCGCGACGATCCTCGCGTCGTTCACATACCTAGACACGTTTTCCCCTGTGTTCTGATTGATCACGATGGAAAGCGTTTTGGCAGGAATTCCCAATTTGCGCGACAAGCGTGCCAATGTCAGATCAGGATCAAGGTAAGGTTTCTGTTCGGTCATGAAGGTTTGAACGCGCTGCCATACGGCCTGCTCGGCCTCGCTGTTGGTGCGTTGTGGTTCATCGTCTTCGTCGTCTTCTGTGCGCAGATGGCTCGACAAACTGATGATCCCAATCACCAACAGATTTCCGACAGAAAACAGGCTAACGATCCAAGGTTGCAGATGGCCGAGGTCTGCGGCGATTGCAGCGACAATCAAAACATCACTTAGCGCAGAAACGATCAACGCGGCCCCAATGATTTGCCAAATGCGCACAGGCAGATCGCCATCCGCCAAGAAGGCGCGCGGTTGTGCATCTGGACCTTTGAACGATTGATAGACGATCGCGATACCGTACAAGAAAAACGCGCCCGGCAGAAAAATGTCCAAAAAATCAGGCGCTGTGACCAAAGCGGCAATTGCAGTCACGGGCATCAGCACGTGCAATAAATCGGCCTTTCTTTTTGGCCGTGCCGCCGTCCATTGAAACGCGCACCACGCGGCGGGCGGAATGAGTGTTGCAGTGATCGGCTGCACCAACCGCATGCCCGGTACCTGATAATGCTGCGCCAGTGCAATGATCCCGATCTGCACTGAACAAATCGCCAACAGGACGGCAATCGGCGTCAATCGCCCGCGCGCGACCCACAATCGCACGAACAAAAAGAACAAAACGGCAGAGGCAAAGACGGGGATGGGAAAGCTTGGCATTGCGGCGCTACTTTATGATTCCTGCCCTTTTTTAGTCCTGAAACCGGATCGTGACGACCTAAAACCGGTTTTAGGACGCGCGGAAACCCACTTGGGGGCCATCCCTTGACCATACTCAATCAATGGAGAGATCCCGTGAAAACCCAAACCACAGCAATCGCATTGATCTGCACCGCCTCGACCGCCATGGCCGACCCCGCAGGCCTTAGGCAGACCGAAATGTACATGCCCCATCACGATACAAACGCCAGCGTTACAATTTGGTATCCAAACAGCGGCGGCGGTGATCATGAACGAGTCGCCGAAAACCCCGTTTTCAAAGGCGTTGATGCCATTATCAATGCAGATATCCAAAGTAGCACACATCCGGTCGTGATGTTCAGTCACGGGATGGGCGGCACGTCCCGTGCCCAAGCGTGGCTTGCTTCGGCGCTTGCTGATCGCGGGGCCATCGTGGTGTCCGTGGACCACGCCCATTCCACATGGAAAGACTTCAACATGGCTGAGGGGGTCAAACACTGGACCCGCGCCGCCGACTTAACAGTCGCGCTTGATCAGCTTCTTGCGGACCCGGATTTCGAAGGCCACATTGACCCCAGTCGGATCATGGCCGCTGGGTTTTCCTATGGTGGATGGACAGCACTTTCGCTAGGCGGCATGACGGGCGACCTTGCTGGCATCGTCGAAACCTGCACTGACTACATCGACACAATGGAAGCCTGCGATATGTTGCTGTCCGACAAGGTGAACATGCAAGGCATCGACGCGAACGCTTGGAACCAAAGCTATGCAGATGCACGGATCACGCATGTCGCTGCCATCGACCCCGGCTTTGTGTGGGGATTGCAGGCCTCAAACGTGGCGGACCTTGTCCCTGACGTCCTGATGGTTGGTTTCGGAGCAGGGGCAGATCGGATGAGTGCGACAAATTTTGATGACAGCGGATTGGCCGACCTGTTGCCAGACGCCAAGTTTATGCGCTTTGATCCGGCGTTTCACTTCACCGCTATGCCTTTGTGCAAGCCCGGTGCCGAAGACATCCTGATCGCAGAGAACGACGATCCGGTTTGTACGGACCCTGTCGGTACTGATCGTGCAGCGGTGCATGGCGCGATCATCCAAGCGGTCGCAGACGAATTAGGTCTGTGAACAAAACTGCCGGTCTCGCGTGCACTGTGCAGTTCGGAAAGTGATCTGTTCGTTAGAACAAACAAACACACCAGAGTAGCGGGGCCAGCGCGGCCCCCTACTCAGACGCTGCGGCGCAGGCCGGATTCCACATCAAACACGTGCGCCTTGCCCTGTTCAATGTTGAAACTGCGTGTGCCATCGTTCGACGTCAGCTCATGCACGCCTTGCAAACTTACGGTGAAACTGTCGCCTGATCCCTCAACCGCCCCGTGCAGCAAAGTATTCGCCCCAAGTGGTTCGGCAAGTTTGACCGCAACCCGCAGTGGCCCATCGTCCGCAGGCACAAGGTGTTCTGGCCTGACGCCCAATTTAACAGGCCCATCAGCGCCAATAGCGTCGGCCACGACCTGCCCTTGAAACAGAATTTTACCATCCTGCACCGTTGCATCCACGATGTTCATGGCCGGGCTTCCGATAAACTGTGCGGCGAATAATGTGCGCGGCGTTTCGTAGACCTCAAGTGGCGTGCCGATTTGTTCTGCCACACCTGCGTTCATGACGATCATACGGTCGGCCATTGTCATCGCCTCGACCTGATCGTGGGTCACATAAAGCGAGGTGATGCCCAGCTTTGATTGCAGTTCTTTGATCTCAAGACGCATCTGCACGCGCAACTTGGCATCTAGATTTGAAAGCGGTTCATCGAACAAAAAGACGGCCGGTTCGCGCACAATGGCGCGGCCCATTGCGACGCGTTGACGTTGCCCGCCGGAAAGTTGTTTGGGCTTTCGATCAAGCAGTGGTTCAAGCTGTAGCAGCTTGGCCGCCGCCACCACTTTGGCGTCGATCTGATCCTTGGGCATCTTGGCAATCTTCAGCCCATAACCCATGTTTTGACGCACCGACATATGCGGATAAAGCGCGTAATTTTGGAACACCATCGCGATGTCACGGTCCATAGGTTCCTTGTCGTTGGCAACATCATCGCCGATCAACACATCGCCCGCCGTCAGCGTTTCCAACCCGGCCACAAGGCGCAGCAACGTGGATTTGCCACAGCCCGAAGGCCCGACGATCACGATAAATTCGCCGTCCTCGATCTCGGTTGTGATGCCATGGATCACATGGGTGGCGCCAAAGCTTTTCTTGACGTCCTTAAGGGAAACCGTTGCCATATTTATTTCTCGCTATCGACAAGGCCGCGAATAAACAGCCGTTGCATACTGACCACGACAATCACCGGAGGGATCATCGCAAGGATCGACGTCGCCATAATCACCGGCCAATCCGCCACATCATCGCCCGACGGGAACATCTGTTTGATGCCCATCACGATGGTGTTCATGTCTGGATCGGTCGTGATCAAAAGGGGCCACAGATATTGGTTCCAACCAAAGATAAACAGGATCACAAACAAGGCCGCGACGTTGGTGCGGCTCATGGGGACCACGATGTCCCAAAAGAAACGCATGGGGCTTGCGCCATCGACACGGGCGGCCTCGGCCAATTCGTCCGGGATCGTGAGGAAGAATTGGCGAAACAGAAACGTGGCCGTCGCCGAGGCGATCAACGGCAGGATCAAACCGCCATAACTATTGAGCAACCCAAAGCTTGCTACGACCTCAAAGGTCGGCACAATGCGTACCTCGACGGGCAACATCAGCGTCAAAAAGATCATCCAGAAAAACAGGTTACGTGCCGGAAAACGAAAGTACACAATCGCAAATGCCGACAGCAACGAAATCACGATTTTACCGACGGCAATGCCGATCGCCATAACCAAACTGTTAAACAGCATGGTCGCCACGGGCACATTCACCCCAGAGAACAACGCTTTGCTGTAATTTTCAACGAATTGATCGCCCGGCCAAAGGGGCATCGGCGGGCGGACGATTTCCGGCTGCGTCACGGTTGACGCAACAAAGGCCAACCAGATCGGAAAAAAGATCACCAGCACGCCCAAAATCATAAAGACGTGGGTCAGCCACAGCCCAGCGCCGCGCTTTTCGACCATGCCATGCACTTCGCCCGCCATCAGTAATGCACCCGTTTTTCAATGAACTTGAACTGGATGATCGTCAGCAGTCCTACGACGAACAACAGTATGACAGATTGCGCGGAAGACGACCCAAGGTCTTGGCCGACAAAGCCGTCCGAAAACACTTTGTAGACCAGAACAGTTGTGGATTGTTGCGGGCCTCCGGCTGTGATCGTGTGGATCACCCCAAAGGTTTCAAAGAACGAATAGACGATGTTCACGACCAGCAAAAAGAAGGTGGTGGGCGACAGCAAAGGCAACACAATGGTCCAGAACCGTTTCCAAAACCGTGCCCCATCAATGGCAGCCGCTTCGATCACCGAGCGCGGGACCGCCTGCAAAGCCGCGAAGAAGAATAAGAAATTGTAGCTGATCCGCCCCCAAGCAGAGGCAACAACCACGAGGCCCATCGCCTCGCCCCCGTTTAAAACATGGTTCCAGTCATAACCAAGGTTGCCAAGATACCACGACACAACGCCGACGCGCGTGTTGAACATGAACAGCCAAAGCACGCCTGCGATGGCAGGAGCAACAGCATAGGGCCAGATCAACATGGTGCGGTAAACGCCCGAACCCTTGATCAGCCGGTCAGCGATAACGGCCAAGAACAGCGCCGGAATCATAGAACACAGGGTGACAAGGATGGAAAACAAGGCCGTCGTCACAAAGGACGAGCGGTAAAACTTGTCGCCCAGCAAGAATTCGAAATTTCCCAAGCCCACAAATTGTGAAGACAGCCCAAAGGGGTCAGGAATAAACAGCGACTGCCAGATGGCTTGGCCCGCCGGATAGAAAAAGAAAACGGCTGAAATCACGACCTGAGGTGCGATCAGCAGCAGCGGCAGTATCCAGCCGCGAAACGTTACGCGTTTTTCCATCTTTAGGCCCCGATAATGTGATAGGCAGGCCCGATAACAGGCCTGCCTTCGTTACGTTTAGCGGTTTGCAGTTTCAAACCGGCGCAACAACGCGTCGCCGCGTTCCTTGGCGCTGTCCATGGCCTCTTGGGCGGTTTTGTCGCCAGCCCAGATGCCTTCAAGTTCTTCGTCGATGATCCCACGGATCTGATCGAAGGACCCAAGGCGCAGACCTTTGGAATTGGCCGTCGGTTCATTGGCGGTCATCTGGATCACAGCAACCTCTGTTCCGACGTTCTTTTCGTAAAAGCCCGCTGCACGTGTGGCGACCCCGGCCGCTGCCGTGATGGGCAGATAACCAGTGTTTTGGTGCCAGCTGGCTTGGACATCCGACGTGGACAAGAAGCTTAGGAATTCACCAACGCCTTTATAGTCAGCCTCGTCCTGGCCTTCCATGACCCACAAAGATGCACCACCGATGATGGTGTTTTGCGGCGCATTGCCGACACCTTCCCAATAGGGCAGCGGACGCACGTCAAAGTCGAATTCAGCTTCGGCTTTGATACCGGCATACCCGGCTGAGCTTTCGGTAAACAACGCACATTCACCAGCGCGGAAGTTTGCGCCACCTTCATTGCGGCGACCCGTGTAGATGAATTTGCCATCTTTGGCCCATTCGCCCATGGCCGTTAGGTGTGCGACTTGCGCAGGACCGTTCAAAGCCAATTCTGTGTCGAGCCCGGAAAAGCCGTTGTCTTTGGTGGCAAACGGCACGTCATGATAAGCCGAGAAGTTCTCAAGGTGAATCCAGCTTTGCCATGCAGTGACAAGTCCGCATTCCTCGCCGCCCGCTTTCAATTGGTCCAGAACCGCACCCACATTTTGCCATGTGGACAGATCTGAGTCCGGGTCAACGCCCGCAGCTTCCATCGCGTTGCGGTTCACCCACAAAACTGGCGTCGATGAGTTAAACGGCAGCGACAGCATTTCGCCATTTGTGTCGGTGTAATAGCCTTTGACCGCACCGATATAGGCGTCGGGGTCAAACGCGGCACCGCTTTGTGCCATGACTTCGAAAACCGGGCGCGTCGCACCTTTGGCGGCCATCATTGTGGCAGTGCCCACTTCGAAAACCATAAGAATATCAGGCTGTTCGCCCGCACGGAACGCCGCGATACCTGCGTTCAGCGTTTCTGAATAGTTCCCTTTGTGGCTTTCCACGACGACATATTCGTCTTGGCTTGCGTTGAATTCTTCAACTTGGGCCTTCACCAATTCGCCAAGGCGGCCGGTAAACGCGTGCCAGAATTGCACTTCAGTTTCGGCCATCGCGGCAACTGGCGATAGCATTGTGGATACGGCAAGAGCGCCGATCAGTGACTTTTTCATAGTTCCTCCCAGAGCACCTGTTAGGTGCATTGTCATATGATGTTTTTCGGGCAAAACCCGCATCGGTTATCAGACTACAAAACGATACACCGCCCAAGGTATAATACAAGACGGCAAATCAAGGAAAAGTTATAACACTATGTTATGGCAATTCACCCCTTCTTCGTGTGATGAAGGCGCATGAAACAAAAGCTGCGACTGCGCCAATTCGAAGCCCTTATGGCCGTGATTCATAACAGTACTGTGACAAGTGCTGCCAAAGAGTTGGGAATCAGCCAACCCGCTGTCAGCCGCCTTTTGACTGATCTGAAGCAAACTTTGGGGTTCTCACTATTTGATCGGCGTGGCGGTCAACTGGTTCCTACGCAAGAAGTCCGCTTTCTTCAGGCCGATATCCAGCGTGTTCTCGATCTGATGGATCAGATCGGCGAAGTCAGCCAAAGCATAACAGAACGCAAAGCGGGTCATATAAAAATCGCCTGTTTGCCGGGTTTTGCGACCAGTCACCTGCCAATGGTCGTCGCACAATTCCTTAAGGATCGACCGGGGGTAAGCATCACCATTGAACCGGACCGCCCCGAACGCATTCTGGAATGGATGATTGACGAACAGTTTGATTTTGGGATCACAGACGGGTTCCGTGGGCATTCCGCCGTGGTCAGTCGGGACATTCATATGCGCACCGTGTGCATTTTTCCCAAGGGCCACATTTTGGGGCACCATGACGAAATCACTCCGACCCTGCTTTGTGATGAAAAGATCATCCACACCCGCCGCGACAGCAACTTTTTCCAAAGGCTTGAAAACGCATTTCTGGCAGAAAACACACACTTGATGACACTGGTTGAAACGCGGCAATTTACGGCCGCCTGCGAACTGGTCTCGAACGGGCTTGGCGTTGCGATTGTCAGCGAAATGGATGCGGTGAAGTTTGCCAACCGGAACATCGAAATTCGGCCCTTCGTGCCCAGCATTCCCCACCGACTTTCTTTGGTCCGCCCCATCCTAAAACAACCATCCGCCATCACTTTGGAATTTATTGACGCCTTTGCCGCCAGCCTAGCCCGCTTTGAAGGACCAGCACATCCGACGCAGGGTGCGCAACAAGCGGATCGGCCCTAATTTACTGAGACCGTCACACAGAACCCAAGGAACGCCTAGACTGCCTGTTTTTAGCGTTATCGCGCAGTGCTGTTTTCGCCACTTCATTCAGATCAAGTAACCACCCAAGGCGCCAACGTGCCTCGTTCGTTGCATTAGGTTACATGCTACTCGCCAAAAGATTTAATGATTGGTGTAAAAATAGTGCACCTTCTACCCTTACCTTTAGCACGTTGGTGCTGGGTACGTTGCGGCGCTCTGCCATCTCATTTTGACGGAATGCATCGCACTCTCAGATCACGTTGAAGGGTTGGGAGGCCAAGATCGCGACCAAAGGGAGGGCGCGTGGATCAACCAAAGGGTTGAGTGTTCACACCTCAAAACCCTCGTTGATCATGAGTTCTGGTGGCCTGTCGAAAATATTAGGGAGAGAGACATGACAAACGTCACGCAAAAACGCCTGCTCGCCGCCGCGATCGCTGGGATATCCACGCTGTCAGCGCACGGGGTCGCTGCCCAAGAGAAAATCAATGTGACCGTTCTTTCGGGTTATACGGATCGAACGGCTTGGGTCAGAACACTCAAGGAATTTTGGATGCCTGAGGTCAACAAGCGCCTTGCTGCATCGGGCAACTACGAACTGAATTACCTAGAAGCTTTTGGCACCGTGGTGCAGCCGCGTGGTGAATTTGATGCGATTGGCAACGGTATTGGCAACATTGGTCTTGTTGTTACGGCCTTTCACACGGACAAAGTCCCACTGTCGAGCGTGTCTTATGTCACCCCCTTTGTGACCGTCGACCTTGCCCTGACCTCTGAAATCAACGACGCGCTCACGTTCTCTATCCCCGAAATGCAAGCTGGTTGGGAAAAGTTCAATCTTGAATTTGTCGGCCATATGGGCGCGATCAAATCCTATAACGTCCTGTCTAAGGACCCCATCGACAGCCTTGATGACTTTGAGGGGATCAAAGTGTCTGGCGCGGGGTTGAACCTGCGTTGGCTCGAAGGGCTTGGTGCCACAGGCGTGCCGACGGCGTTGCCAAAGTTCTACCAAGAGGTAAACAGCGGTGTGTCCGATGCGTTGGTCGGATGGGCCGATGTCGTTGGTGCCTTTAAGCTGTGCGAAGTCGCGCCGCATTTCTTGTCGGCCGACATGGGTGCGGTTTCGAACTTCGCGATGGTTGCCAACAAACCGTGGTTTGATGGATTGCCCGCCGAAGTCCAAACAGCCATCCGCGAGGTCACTCCCGAATACCGCAACCTTCTGGCCGAGGTGACAACAGCCGGTGACGCAAACGGGCGCGAGGCCTGTGTGGCACAGGGTGGTTCGGTGCACGAAATTTCCGCCGAGATGCGACAGGAATGGGCTGACACATTGCCCAACATCGCCAAGGAATGGGCAAGCGCGATCGATGGCACGGGTTTACCGGGATCTGACGTGTTGGCGGCCTACATGGATTTGATGCGCGCTGCTGATCAGCCTATCGCGCGGCAATGGGACAAAGAATAGACCAGCGCGCCCAAATGTCAGATACAAAACCATTGCACCCTGTTTGGCGCGTTTTCGGCGCGCTGAACATTGTCTTAGACAAGGCCGTTGTGTCGCTCAATGCGCTTGGCACATTGATCATCATCGCTTTGATGGTGTTGATCTGTACGGATGTGGTGGGGCGCAACGTGCTTGCGACGTCATTGCCGGGCGTGATTGAGCTGGCCGAACTGGCCATCGTTTCGATTGTCTTTTTGCAAATCGCCGACACGCTGCGGTCTGGTAAACTGATGCGATCAGATGCCTTGATCCGCAAGATAAGCCGGGCCTTTCCGCGGGTTGGACTAGTGCTCAATATCGGTTTTGACGTCACCGGCGCGGTGCTGTTTTACTTTATCACATCAGGGGCCTTTGATCGATTTTCCAAAGCGTGGTCAGGCGGGTTTTACACCGGGAACTTAGGATCATTTACCGCGCCCACATGGCCGATGGAGCTTTGCGTCGCCCTTGGGTCTGGGCTGATGTGTTTGCTGTTTGTCACGCAAGCGTTCAAGGGTGGCGCAGCCTTGCTGCGTGGCTCGCCGCCCCCTGCGCCTCAAACGCCTGACTTTGGGGATGAGTACACATCATGACCGGCCTTGAAATCGGCATCCTTTCCGTCGGAGGGATTTTAGCCCTTGTTGTTATGGGCATGTATATTCCCGTCGTGCTGGCCATCGTTTCACTGGTGGGCACATGGTTCATTTCTGGCAACTTTCAGATCGCAATCTTTCTGCTGAGCCAAAAATCGGTCGAGACAATCGCAAGTCAGGAATTCGCGGTCATACCTTTGTTCGTGTTGATGGGTTTGCTGATCGCTGTTTCGGATATTGCGCGCGAAACCTTTGGCGTGGCAAACTACGTGTTTCGTAAAATTGCAGGCGGGCTTGGCATTGCCACGGTGGCGGCAAACGCGATCTTTGCGTCGATCACCGGGGTCAGCATTGCCTCTGCCGCCGTGTTCACAAAGGTCGCGGTGCCCGAGATGTTGCGCTTTGGCTATCACCCGCGCCTTGCGGTGGGGATCGTAGCTGGCAGTTCGGTGCTCGGGATGTTGATCCCCCCTAGCATCTTGTTGATTGTCTACGCTTTTATCGCAGAAGTCAGCGTAGGATCACTGTTTCTGGCCGCAGTGGTGCCCGGCCTTATGTTGGCGCTGTTTTACGTGATCGCAATCCTTGCTGTGGGCAAACTGCGCCCTAAATGGGTCGGGCGTCACCTGCCCCCTCCAAGCGACATTGAGGACATGAACCCCGGCAAAGCCCTGCGCCTTTTGGCCCCCATTGTTGCATTGGTCGCCCTTGTGATTGGCGGCATCTATACGGGCCTTTTCACCCCCACAGAATCCGGCGCGGTCGGTGCGGCAGGCGCGCTCATCTTGACCTTGTTGCGTGGTCGCCTGACCTGGTCGATATTTTGGCGTGTCACGGTCGAAACCGGGCATGTCACGGCTTCGATCTGTTTTATGATCATCGCGGCCAGTATGTATTCGTCGATGTTGGGCCTTTCTGGCGTCCCTTCTGAATTGCAGTCATGGGTCGTCTCGTCTGGCCTTGGCCTTGTGGCACTGATCCTCGTTTACGTGCTGATCGTGATCGTATTGGGAACGCTGTTGGATTCTGTTTCGATCATCCTGATCGTCTTGCCGATCTTCCTGCCGCTCTTGCAGCACTTCAACGTAGACATGATCTGGTTCGGGGTTTTGTCGATCATTGTGGTTGAAATCGGGCTTTTGACGCCCCCCCTTGGAATTGCGGTTTTCGTTGTCAAAAGTTGCCTTCCGGATGAGCAAATAACGCTGAAGGATATCTTTCTTGGCGCCCTGCCGTTCGGGCTGATTATGCTGGTGGTTGTCCTGCTTATTTCCGTGTTTCCAGCGTTGGTTGTCTACTGAGATCGACACGTGAAAACCCGTCGTTCACGAACTGATCTGGAATGCGATCCAACACCCGGCCAAACCCGTCACAGGCCAAAGGCAGTCCACGGCGCACCGCATCAGATACCCGCTTGCTTGCCGTCACAGTCTAGGCCACGCTGCCGATATGAAACTCAAGTTGCACCATATCAATCTATGCTCAAGCAATGTCGCCGCGATGGACCGCTTTTATCGTGACGTTCTAACACTCGGCGATGAAGAACCCGCGGAATTGCCCCCTTTAAACACCGAAAAAGGTCTGGTGGGTGACGTTTCCTTTGTGACGGACGGCGAAATCCAAATGCATCTGACGCCGCGCGATGTTTTGAATTCATTTCGATCCGGTCAAGTCGTAAACCCACTTGAACGCGGCCACATTGCGTATCGCACGGATGATATCGTTGCGTTCATGGCCCATTTGGACGCCCAAGGCGTGCCGTATTCCGACTGGGGCAGCAATGCCGTGAAAGGATGGCATCAGGTGTTTTTCTACGACCCCGAAGGCAACGTCATTGAAGTGCATCAACTGGTCGCCGTTGAATGACGCCGTGGGCGTTAAGAGCTGCTTTAATTGCACCCAACCCATCTTTATTGCCGCACTTTAAAGGATCGTCGGTTTTGTTTTTAGATAGGCCACCATGTCTCTGACCCCCGTACTTTGGACGTTTCGCCGCTGCCCCTATGCAATGCGGGCACGCCTTGCGATTGCCAGCGCCGGGGTCAAGGTCGAGCTGCGCGAAATCCTGTTGCGCGACAAGCCGCAGGCGTTCTTGGAAACGTCCGCCTCTGCGACAGTTCCTGCGCTGCGGCTAGACAATCGCGTTGTGGATGAAAGTAAAGACATCATGATTTGGGCACTTGAACAAAGTGACCCGCACCAGCTTTTGGACATGCCAGACGAAGGTTGGGCCCTGATTGATACAAATGACGGCCCATTCAAGGCTGCGTTGGATCACACGAAATACGCATCTCGGTTTCCAGATATCGATACAGAGACTGAGCGCCACAAAGCCGCTGCGTTTCTTATGGGCCTTGATGGGCGATTGAAGAGGCAGACGTCGTTGTTCGGGGCGCGCCCGACCATTGCTGATCTGGCGATCTTGCCGTTTGTTCGCCAATTCGCAAACATTGATCGGGAATGGTTTGATGCCCAACCTTGGCCCAACCTGATTGCCTGGTTGGATGGATTTTTGCAAAGCGAAGACCTTTCGCATGTCATGACCAAATATCCACCATGGTCAGATGGCGACCTTCCGGTCTGGTTTGGCGGTTAAAAGTCCATACCGAAAGTTATTTTTACGCGCATACGATGAATAGCCAGACCCTACCATTTGGTCAGGCAGAAGTACCGGTTATGGTTCGTCCCCGTCAAAAAATACGACGCGAATTCCAATGCTCTCGGTGTTTACAGCAAGGCGAACCTCCGCATCAAAGAAGTCCCCTGAATCCTAAGCCTTGCGACAGCAAAATGTTGCCCCTAATACTTGTGCGTCATGACAGGGGTGCAACATGCAAAAGACGATCGTCAACAGTTGGAACGAATGGGATCCGTTGAAACACGTCATCGTGGGCCGCGCCGACGATTGTCATATCCCGCCAGAAGAACCCGCGCTTGATGCAAAAGTCCCCGAAGACAGCGATATGCGCGGTCAGTGGGGACGTAGGCCGCAGGAAACGATTGATCGCGCGAACGAGCTTTTGGACAACTTCGCGACGATGTTGCAAGGGCGCGGCATTCGCGTTGACCGCCCAACATCTATTGACCACGCACTGCCTGCTGCGACACCCGATTTCCAAACTGCCAGCCAATTTGGCTGCATGCCGCCGCGAGACGTTTTGCTGACGGTCGGGTCCGAGATGCTCGAGGCGACGATGTCTTACCGCTGTCGCTGGTTTGAATATCTGAACTATCGCCCGCTTATGCAGAAATATTTCGACGAGGACCCCAAGTTCCGTCATGAAAGCGCCCCCAAACCGCGGTTGACGGATGCGGATTACCATCCTGACTATCTCAGTGATAAAATTGGTGTCGAAAAGCGCCTGAAGTGGGCCGAAGAAAAGTTCTTTGTCACCACCGAAGAAGAACCCTTGTTCGATGCCGCCGACGTGCTGCGATTTGGGCGCGATTTGGTTGTGCAACACGGCTTCACAACGAACCTCAAAGGCATTGAGTGGCTGCGCCGCCACTTTCCCGATCATCGCGTGCATACTGTGAATTTTCCGGGGGATCCCTACCCGATCCACATCGATGCGACCTTTACCCCATTGCGCCCCGGTCTGATCCTCAACAATCCACAGCGCCGTTTGCCAGAAGCCCAGCGCAAAATGTATGCGGACAATGATTGGGAAATTGTCGATGCGGCACAACCTGCACACAATGCGCCCCCTCCGCTGTGTTATTCGTCAACGTGGCTGTCGATGAATGTGCTAGTTTTGGATCCGAAAACCGTCTGTGTCGAAAAGTCCGAAGTGTATCAGGCCGAACAGATGGACAAATTGGGCATGGAGGTCGTCGAGGTTGAATTGCGCGACGCCTATGCTTTTGGGGGCGGTCTGCATTGCTGTACGGCAGATGTGTACCGCGAGGGCGAATGCCAAGATTACTTCCCCAAGATGCACAGCCAAACTTAGGCCGTCTCTCGATCCACTCTTCCGGTTCAGCTGACAAGCTTTTCGCTTCGGTCGGATATGCGAACGTGGAAGCCCGAAACGTGACAGTTAGGACGGCGGCTCTTACAACCGGCCCCGCAACTCGGCCGCCGTTAAGTGCTGAAGTGGCCCAGCAGCGAATTCAAGTCCCACATGTTGGTTTCCGTATGTTGATGGGGTTCGTAACCACTTGACCCTCCAATTTTCCCACCCATTTCAATTCTAGCCGTTGAATTTTGCGATAAAATTAATAATACATTCAAGGGCCGCAGGCAACAGAAAGAATATCAAGAAAAGCCAAATCCAAATCACTAAAAGTGAAATTGCCTCAAAGTGAACAGGAAAATTATTTCCAACATAATCCAGAAGAAATAAAGGACCAAAGCTTATGGAAATAAATGATATCAAAGTTATTGCCGGTCTGCGCACTAACATTTTTCTAATATCGTAGATTTTCTTATTAATAACACAAATCAATCTTCGCATGCGTCTTTACCATTCATGATTGCGAGAATGTCAAAATCTAGTGCTGATTTAAACATACGAAATACTGATACATAACAACCTCAAATATATGAATTATCCCAACCAAAACCCAAGCTTTGATAAACATTTGAAGGACAACAAACAAAATCTCACATTCAAGACTGAATATCTCATCCAACTTCGATATAGCATCCAAACAGTAAAACTTGAACCATGTGGAAACTCACTTGCGCTCATGTTTTACACTAGCTCAGACCGTTAGCAATCATACCGGGAAGATAAACTTTACCAAGTCGTGATTTGTGGTAATAATTTCGTCGAAAGTCAACCTAACTGACTAATATTCAACTTAGAACTTTTCTCACCCGCAAATTCGATAATCTCGTTTAGCGTTTAGCCTTTACGAATTCTACGAGGGTATCCGAGATCGATTTGACCGAGAAAGGGATCACTTCGGTTTTGTGGTGTATTGGGTTTAGATCGGATTACAGCTGGATCGACCTAGATGTCTTTGATGATCACGGCAGACCTGTCTTCCATCGCGGCGTTTGTAACGTGCCCGGTGCCTATTTCCTGGGACTAGGGTGGCTGAGCACATGGGGCTCAGGACGTTTTCTGGCGGTTGGTGAAGACGCGGATTACTTGGCAGGCTGTATCGCCGCAAGACGTCAGGTCGCCCAGAAAATGGTTTCATAAATTTGTGAACACACGCGACAGGACAAGCCGTGACTTCGACAGTTTACACCTGATAGATAATAGACAAATGATAATGACAGGCCGCCAAATGACAAATGTAAATACGCCCCGCCCTCCGTTGCCCCCCTTCAGCTATGAGGACGCTGTTACAAAAGTGCGTATGGCCGAAAACGCATGGAATAGTCGCGATGCGGCAAAGGTCGCCATGGCCTATACCCCTGACACCCGCTGGCGGAACCGGTCCCAGTTCATAAATGGCCGTACCGAAGTCGAAGCCTTTTTGATCGACAAATGGTCGACCGAAACAGATTATCGCCTGATCAAGGAAATTTGGGCCCACAGCGACAATCGCATCGCAGTCAGGTTTTGCTACGAATACCACAACGCTGAGGGCCAATGGTTTCGCGCCCATGGCAACGAAAACTGGGAATTCGACGAAAACGGTTACATGGCCGTGCGTCACGCGTCGATCAATGACGTCCCGATCGCTGAAGACGAACGCTTGTTTCATTGGCCAGTTCCAGGCCCACGGCCAGACAACCACCCCAGCTTAAGCGAACTTGGCCTTTAACCAAACACTCAATTTCAATTTTAAGAAACGGCGGGTGTTAAAAATCTCTATCGGTAAAAGAACAAGGTTCGCTTAACGCTTTAGGGCCAGCTATCATGGTTTTGCATCGGTTCATTCGCATCTGTAGCGAACAGTATCTTCCCTAATGGAGTGCCGCCGTGCTTGCAGACATTCCATTCTCCCTCACCTTCAGCTTTGATGCCGGTGCTATCTATCGGCAACAACCCGTTCAGCACCAAAGGGATCGAAACTGCCGATTAATGCAGAAGCGAAAGCTGCTGGCGTATGCGCGATCTCAGGAATGTCGTCGGTTCCAGCACTGTCTAGCGCGGTTGTGCGCACCCTGTCCGCAATTTAACACTTTAGCGAAGTCGTTCAGTTCCGGATGTTGTCGTTTAACTCAGTGAGAACCTTCGTCATGCTTGGAAACACACGCAGAGTATCTTTAATCGAGTATTTCTCAAGCTCGACAAAGAACGCTTCTTGAGCATCTTGAAGAACCATCGAAAGTCCACAGGAGGCGGCCAATGGGCATGTTCCCCCGTCAGGCGCGTGGCAATCAACCAGGGGCCGGTCCGCTTCTAAGGATCGGATCAGCTTTCCCAAATTTATCTCGGATGGGTCTAGTGCCAATCTCAAACCGCCGCCGCGGCCCCGAGACGAGGCGGCATATCCTTCCCCGACCAGCCACGCTGTTACCTTCGTAAGGTGGTTGTATTTGGCCTCATGCATCTCCGCGATTTGCCGGGTCGACATCAGATTATCCGGTGATGCAGTGAGATGCATCAAGACACGGAGCGCATAGTCAGAAAACTTTGATAGCTGCATGAGGCACTCCTTACACTTAAAATTTTCGCATTCCAATTGCGCATTTAAATTGACATATTAAATGCATATTTATAATAACCTCATAAAACCTTTGCTGGGAGATGGGGATGCAAACGACAATTCTGCTGATAACGCTGGTGCTTATGGCGGCCACTCTGGCCATGATCTTGCGCGCACTTTGGGCGACTGACGGCCCGCCGCCTTCTGAGGACGCACCCAAAACCCGCACGCGCATGATCTGGGGTCTAGTCGTGTTTGGGGTGATTGTTTCAGTGGCCTCGTTGCGCGAATGGCCACATACCAGCGCCGGCAGCGACGCAATGGTGGTAAAAATCTCCAGCGGTCAATGGTGGTGGGACACCGACACAACCGAGATCCCTTTGGGTCAGCAGATTGAGTTCCACGTGACCTCCGAAGACGTCAATCACGGTCTAGGGATCTACGATTCGAATATGCGTTTGGTCGTTCAAGTCCAAGCGATGCCGACCTACACAAACAAGGTCGTGCATACGTTCGACACGCCCGGATCGTACCGCATACTGTGCATGGAGTTTTGCGGTATCGCTCATCACGACATGGTTTCCGAATTTGAAGTGCTGGAGGGGAGCTCATGAGCGCGGTTGAAACACAAACGCAGATGGGGGGCACAAACCCACATGCCAACATCATCAAATTCACGATGTTGCTGGGCGGTGTTGTTTTCCTGCTGATGATGGTTTTCGGGTTGCTGATGCGTGCAGCCCAAGGTGGTCTGATCGATCTAGATCCGTCCCTATTCTACCTTTTACTGACAGCGCATGGTGCAGGTATGGTCGGTTCTGCGGCACTGTCTGGTGCCGCCATCCTTTGGTATTTTTGCGCGCGCCACCTTGATTTGCGTGGTAGTATTTACCTCGCATTCCTCGGGTTGTTCCTGCTGGGCGTCGTGTTGATCCTTGGCGGGATTTTCATCGGTCAATACGGGGGTGCCTGGACGTTCCTGTTTCCTTTGCCGGCATCTTCGGGCGGAGCATGGGGCGCAGGGGCTGCAGTGTCGTTCCTTCTCGGTTACCTGCTGATCGGCGTCGGTTTTCTGCTGTTTTACTTAGAGATCGGGTTGAAAGTCTCGGCACGGTATCGCGGATTGCTGGGCGGGCTTGGCTGGCGTTATCTGTTCGGCGGCGCTTCCGACGATCTGCCACCGCCGACAATCGTGGCCGCCTCTTCGGTCGTGGTGTTCAACACGATCGGGATTGTTTTCGGAGCCGCAGTGATCGCCGCGACCATCGTGAACCTATTGTTCCCAAGCTTCGCCGTTGATCCGCTGCTTGCCAAAAACGCGACCTATTTCTTTGGTCACGTGTTCATCAATGCATCGATCTACATGGCTGTGGTGGCAGTTTATGAACTGTTGCCCGATTACACCGGGCGCCCGTGGAAAACCTCCAAGCTGTTTGTCGGCGCTTGGGCCGCTGTCGTGATATTTGTGCAGGCGGTCTATTTCCACCATTTGCTGCAAGACGTGAATATGCCGGCTTGGACACTGGCTTTGGGCCAGATTATTTCCTATGCGTCTGGCGTTCCGCTGATCGGTGTAACAGTGTTTTCACTGTTGCTTTATGTCAAAGGGTCCGGCCTGAAATGGGATCTACCCATCAGCTTGCTTGTGCTTGGCACCGTTGGATGGGGTATCGGGTCGATCCCGGCGATCATCGATGGGATGCTGGCGGTCAACAAGCTGATGCACAACACGCAATGGGTGCCCGGACACTTCCACATCTACCTATTGCTGGGCGAGGTTGCGATGGCATTCGGCTTTGCCGCTTGGTTGGTCAAAGACCGCAGCCAGGCGGAGATGTCCGGCCTCGATAAACTGGTGTTCCGCGCATACACGCTGGGCGGCGTCGGGTTTGTCCTGATGTTCCTATGGTCGGGCGCCAGCTCTATTCCGCGTCGCTGGGCGGTGCATTATGAGGAATGGCAATTGCAAAGCCAGCTTGCCAGCCTGTTTGCCTTGGTGGTCGTTCTTGCGACGGCTGGAATGGTGATCCGCTATACGCTCAGCTTGATGCGCAGGTCGTGATGCGCGGTGCGCTTTATACCATTGGTGCCGCCCTTTTGGGCGGTGCCGCGCTATGGCACGCCACTGACGGGTTGCAGGCGATTACGGCCGAGGGCGCGCGACGGGTCGCGATTGCTCAATCACCCGAACCTGTGTCTCCGATCGTTCTGGAAACCATGACTGGCGCGCATCGCGACCTTGTGGACGGGCGGCCAACGCTGGTCGAATTCATCTACACAACTTGCCCCACGATCTGCCAAGCCTCTGGCGGAGATTTCGCGGAACTGCGCGACCATCTTAGGGCGGCGAATTTGCAGGTTCCTATGATCTCGATCAGTTTCGATCCGATCAAGGATGACCCGCAGGCCCTTCAAAACTACGCTGACATCCACACAGCGACCGGAACTCCGTGGACAGTTGCGCGTCCGAGTCCCGAAGACCTTCAAACCCTGCTCGACACGTTCCGTGTGACCGTCATTCCCGACATTTGGGGCGGGTATGAGCACAACGTAGCGGTGTTGTTGATCGACCGCGGTGGGCGGTTTGCAGGTATCTTTGACACGCGTGCCTTTGCGGACATCGCATCGGCTCTTGAAAGCGCGTTGTGAGCAGGTTCGTTGCCTCCGGCGTTTTGTTCGCGCTTGGCTGTTTGGCGCAGATCTGGGTCGCCGCTGATCCGGTCATTCACGTGCTGGTACAGATGCCGCTGCTCGCAGCTGCGGGTTATGTCCTACCCCGTCGTTTCATCTTGCCACGTTCGGGGGTGGGGCCTGTTTTAATCCTTGCCTTTGTAGCCCTCACGATCTGGATGTTGCCACGTTCGGTGGATGCTGCACTGTCTTCCTACACTTGGCACCTCGCCAAGTTCGTGACGATTCCGCTGGGCATCGGTTTCGCCCTTTCGCTCAGCTGGCCATGCATCGGCCCGGTATTGCGCGGTTTCATCAAGGCCCAGCTTGTCTCCATGCTTTTATTCCTTGGGTTTCTTTATACTCATGCCCCGATCCGCATCTGCAATTCTTATCTAATCGACGACCAACACCGTCTTGGACTGGGGTTTGCTTATGTCGCCATTGGGTTGGCCTTGTACTGGATCGTCCCTGTTTTCATAGGCCCCCCCACATCCGCACAGAAAGGCAATACGCATGACATTCGTGGACACGGTTACCGGCTTTTCTAAAACCGCAGTGGCCAAACGCCAGCATCTGAGGTCCGATCCGCTTGGATTTTTCACCCTCACAATGATGGCCGGAGCCTATGTAGGACTCGGTATTCTTCTGATATTCTCGGTCGGACAAGGGGTCGATCCTGGGGTAAGGCCCATCGTCATGGGTGCAAGTTTCGGGCTTGCACTGATGCTTGTCATCTTTGCAGGATCCGAACTGTTCACGGGTCACACGATGTATATGACCCACGGGGTTTTGACAGGCCGCACTAGCATCGGTGACCTCGTGAAATGCTGGCTGGTCAGTTGGGGTGGTAACCTGATCGGAGCGGCCTTCCTTGCGGTTCTGTTTGTCTATGGCGGCGGCGGCTTGGTGCTTGGAGCTCAAGAAGACAACCTGTTGCACAATGTGGCGGCCAAGAAGATGTCCGCCGACGGTATGGTGTTGTTTTTGAACGGAGTGTTGTGCAATTGGCTTGTCTGCTTGGCCATTTGGACCGCATCGCGCGCCGACAACGATATGGCAAAGATCGCATTGATCTGGTTCTGCCTGTACGCTTTTATCGCCGCCGGTTTTGAGCATTCCGTGGCCAACATGACTGTGTTCTCTGTTGCTCTTCTATCAGAACATCCCGAAAGCATTACCTTTGCAGGTGCCATGCGCAATCTGACCTATGTCAGTGCAGGCAACGCAGCAGCTGGCGCTGGGATCATGGGATTTGGCTATTGGATTGCCGCAGGAAGACCAAACTCCAATTCTGATGCAAAAACAGACGCAATATAATTCCCAACTAGAGGTAAGGTCCCCGGGGCAAGTTGAAGTTGATCATAATGAATAATGTGATCCACAGACTTACCTTCGATGTTTCAATCGAAGGACTATGCAGATGGAATCCAGGCGACCGCTTGCCCTTACCGTTAGAGTTCTCGACAGCCTGCTACCGCTTTGGGCATTCTACCGTACGCGGTACTTACGACTGGAATGAAAACTTTGGCCGCGGCCCAGACCCCCAACTTCCACGGGCCCGTTTTGAGGAAATGTTCCTCTTTACGGGATCAAGCCCGACCCCAATGGGCGGTTTGGGCACAAAGCTTCCCGCCAATTGGGGGGCCGATTGGGACCGTCTGGTACATCCATTGTCTGCTTTTGCTGACCGCTCGACGCGCCTAATCGACACAGCCTTATGCGGCGCGACGCCCAACGCATCGCCAGCTTCGTCATAGCTATAAAGGCGGTGTTTTTTTGATTTTGCGTGTTGAGACACGCTTGGCCATCAGACCTGCCCGCCCTTGAAAGGTTCTGGGCATGTCCAAACCCGTTCCTCAAGATCAACCTCATCCCAACGCACCCCCAACACTTCGCCCGTCCGTGACCCTGTCAGGCAAGTGAACATCAGCACCTTTGCCGCCATAGCATTGCGCGATTTCAGGTCGGCGTAGAACGCGCGGACATCGCGCCAAGCCATCGCCTTGTGATGTTTCACCTTGGCTTTAACCTTGGGCAAGGCTTGGGCGTCTTTGATCGCGGTGACTGGGTTTTCGCCAGATCGAAACCCCTTGGACTTCGCCACATCCAACACGGTCTTTATCCGCTGGGACAGCCGTTTGGCTGTTTCGTGTTTTTCGGTCCAAATTGGCGCAAGGCACATCATGACCTCAGGCTGATCAATGCTATCAATCGGCATGCGGCCAATCTTGGGAAAGGCATAGTCGCGCAAGGTGTTGATCCATTGCTGTCCATGCTTGGCGTTCTTCCAAGTCGGTATCCGGTCGATGTGGACCTGTTGCGCCACCTCTTCAAAGGTTGGCACCTCTTGGCGGGCATTGAAACGCGGGTTTAACCCTTGCTTGGCCATGCGGCGATATTCCAGCGCCCGTTCACGCGCTTGGTTGAGTGTGACCACATCAGCGCCACCTAACCCAAAGTCTGTTCGCAGCCGCGCGCCTTTCTTGTTCTTTTGGCCTTTGACCACAACACGCACGATCCAACGCCGCGCATCGGACGGATCGACCACCAGATACAAACCACTGCCATCGCCGTGCCGCTCAGGCCCAAAGTTCTCAACGAGATTCTTTGTCAGCGTACCAGAAAGGGCCATTCAAAATATCACTTTCCGTACCACTCAAGGAGCGAATATTGGCGCTATCGAAAGAAACTCAGGACAACCGACAAAAACGGGCTAAACTTAACGATACAAAGAGAAAAGGCCGCCCAAGGCGACCAGATCAAATCGTAGAAAATGTGGTAGTGGCGGACCGAGGAGGATTCGAACCCCCGACCCCCTGATTCGTAGTCAGGTACTCTATCCAGCTGAGCTATCGGTCCGCGTTTGGGCGGTTTAGTCCTGTGCCCGCATCTTTGCAAGAGGGATAATTACCAAAACAACGCCTTTGTTAAATCTCTTCGCCCTTGGGCAAGCGAATGGAGAATACAGTACCGCCAGGTCCAGTGCGATCTAGTTCCAAAGCACCGCCGTGGGCGCGGATCAGCTCGGACGCAATTGCCAGGCCAAGACCCGTACCCCCTTTGCTTGCGCCGCCTTGAAATGGGGTAAACAGATGCTCTTGCGCCTTTGGAGGCAGGCCCGGGCCGGTGTCCGCAATCTCGACCCACCAATTGTCATTGTCCTCGTAGGCAGACACGTTGATTTCACCGTTGTCCCCACTTGCTACGATCGCCTGACGGGCGTTGCGCACAAGGTTTGACACGACGCGGAACAGTTGTTCTGGGTCAGCGCGCAAAGTGAATTGCGGCGGTATGTTCTCGGACAGAATCAAATCACCGTCGCCGACCGCCAAACGTTCACCGTCCAACACATCCGCAACCAAATCATCCAACGTCAGTAGCGTCAGCGTTGGGCTCGGTTCTTCTGCCTTTCCAAAGGCCAGTGTGCTTTCACATAAGTGAACAGCCCGCGTGATCGAGCCAACAAGTTTAGGCGCCATCCGCCGCACTAGCGGGTCTTCGGAACTTCCAATCCGGTCTGTGAATAGCTGTGCAGAGGTCAGGATATTACGCAAGTCGTGACTGATTTTGGAAACGGCAGTGCCAAGCTGCGCCAAGCGGTCCTTTTGGCGCAATGCCGCAATCAGTTCAGTTTGCATCGCACGCAGCGCTTCTTCTGCTTCGCGTAGTTCGGTGACGCTGGCACTTGGGGCGATGATGCGTCGCGCATCCTCGGGAGAGGCCGCGTAGTGCTGCATGTGCCCCACAACTCTGCGAATGGGGATCACGATCAGCGCACGGACCGCGATAAATAATAAAAAAGCGGTGAAGATTGAAATGACGGCGGACAGCACCAGAATGCGCACCCCATAGTCTAGCATGGCATCGCGCATCGGCTCCGTCTCGACAGTAACTTCGATCAAGAGTCCGGCTTCCTGCACAGGTGCACCGATGACACGGATCATTTTATTCTCGGGCTCCCGCAGCCGCCGCATCGCATCACGGATCAACACCATCGCCGTACCATCACGCAGATCATAGGTCGCATCGATATCAAGAGGCATCGGCGTCGACAGCATCAGTTGACGTACCTCGTCCCGCCGCAGCACCACGTTAAAGACACCAGCATTTTCTAGCAGCTCTTCTTCCAGATCGCTGTCGATCATGTCGTCTGCCAGCAACGCCAAAGACGCAATTTGTGCGCGTTCCAAACGGTTCTGTAAATAGTCTTCTCGGAACCGTGCAATCGACGGAACAAAGATCATAATTTCTGCCAACATCACGAAGATCGTGGTCAAGATCAGAAAGCGGCCGGAAAGTGTGTTCAACATAATGCTATCTGGTCAGGGAATGAAGCGTTGCACAAGTCCGACCACGCGTTTGACCAGATCACTTTTAAACAATCTTGGCCCAAAATACGCTCCGACGGCCCGTTTATTGACCTCACCGATGGTTGGGTAAGGCGAAACCATTGCCGCGACTTGACTCATTTTCAGATTATTTGCCAACACGAGCGACCACAGATTGATCAATTCGCCCGCCTGATACCCCGCAATCGAGGCCCCAACAGGGCGCCCTTTAACCACCATCACTTTGATCAGCCCGGTGGTCTTACGCTCGGCAATCGCGCGGTCGTTGTGTTCGTATTCAAACCGCACCACTTCCAATTTGTCGCCATGCGCGTCGCGCGCCTGTGCTTCGGTTAGGCCAGCTTGCGCCAGTTCGGGGTCCGTAAAAGTCGCCCAAGGAATGTGCGAAGTCTTCGCCTTGGAGGGCAAGCCAAACAGCATCGAGCGGATGATGACACCCGCGTGGTACCCGGCCATATGGGTGAATTGCAGCCCACCTGCAACGTCCCCAATCGCATAGACACGGCGGTTGGTCGTGCGCATCCCGTCATCCACCTTGATCCCAGTCTTGGTGGTTTCGATGCCAGCGGCATCGAGATTCAGTTCGTCAGTGTTGCTGACACGCCCCGCCGCAATCAACAGGTGAGACCCGGTAAAGCTGCGTTCATCCTGCGCGTGAACTGTAATCTGATCGCCACTTTTTTCGATCCGCGAGACAAAGGTGTCTTCGATGATTTCGATGCCTTCGGCGCGTAGATTGTCCAACACAACCGCGGCCAGTTCTGGGTCATCCTTGCCCAACGCTTTGGCGCCTTCAAGCACCGTAACTTTCGCACCAAGCCGTGCATGCGCCTGCGCCATTTCAAGGCCGATGGGGCCGCCACCGATGACCAACAGATGTTCGGGCTTGTCGCGCAATTCCCAAAGGGTTTCATTGGTTAGGTATGGCACCGTATCAACGCCGTCGATGGGCGGTACAAGTGGCGAAGATCCCGTCGCAACCACAATCCGGCGCGCAGTGATGATGTTATCACCGGCCTGCACTTCTGTATCCGAGATAAAGCGGCCAAATTCGCGGATGACCTCGATCCCAAACCCTTCAAAGCGTTCTTGACTGTCCACTGGTGCAATCGTGGCAATGACGTTGTTCACATGATCCTTAGCAGCGGCGTAATCCACGGTTGGCGCCACATCAGCGACACCAAAAGGGGCACTGTGATTTTGGGCATACGCCGCCTTGCCGCTGGCGATCAGCGCTTTGGATGGCACACAACCATAGTTCAGGCAATCGCCGCCCATGTTGTGGCCTTCAAGAAGGACCACATTGGCCCCCATCTGTGAAGCGCCCGCAGCGACCGACAGGCCACCGGACCCGGCGCCAATCACCAAGACATCAGTTTTGATACGTTTCATACTTTACTTACAGACCTTTTTTACCGCGCACGGCTTTCAGAACGATGGGAAGGGCGGCAAGCGCACACAAGCCCAAAATAGGCAATAGGATCGATGGTTCAAAGATGATCCCCAAGTTAGGTGTCTCTCCGCGATCAAAGACCGCACCCAGCCCCGCACCGACAGAGGTGAAGACGACGGCACCAGGGATGATGCCAAAGAAGGTCGAAATCGCGAAACGGCTGACAGGCACGCCAACCAGCGCAGGCACCAAGTTGGCCACAAAGAACGGTACCGCGGGCACAAGGCGAATAAGAAACAGCATGGACCATTGGTTTTCATCAATGCCCTCTTTCATCTTCTTCACAATGCCTTCGCCTGTATCCATCTTGGCCGCAAGTTTGTCACCAAGACCCCAACGCGCCGCCAAAAAGATGCCGATGGCCCCGACGGTTGCGCCCGTGACGTTGAACAATGCTCCGGGGAAGGTTGCAAACAAAAAACCCCCAGTCAGCGTCATCACGGTGGCACCGGGCAAAGAAAAGGCAACGACAGCGGCATAGGCGGCCATAAAGGCAAACGCCGTCAAAACATAGTTATTGTCGCGGAAGGATAGCAAAGCTTCGCGGTTTTCTGCGAGGGTTTCGAAATTCATGTAATCACGCAACGTGAATGCACCGATCGCGGCCACACAAAGGATGACAATGATGGGCAGCTTGCGCGCAAAACCGCCGCTTGTTGGTTGGCTAGGCTCACTCATCGTCTCTTCCTTTTTTGCTTCGCTCGTCATACGGCCTCTGGCCTTGCACTGTTGTGACGTTAATTTGTCGGCATCACATCCCCGAAAACAGAGGTATCACGGGCGGTTGAACCAATTTACAAGATTTGCGCCCGTTTTTGCAAAGACTGAAACATATGCCACGGTTCGCAAACGTTTTGTTGCAGACATTCTATTTTTCCGTGCCCAAGGGTTTGACTTGCCCGCAGGGGCGCTTTAGAGGACGGGCTTGAAATATCGCCCTGCCCCCGATTCCGTGGGACGTGGGTCATCATATCCGGAGCCAAAGCGATGAAACGCACTTTTCAACCTTCGAACCTCGTGCGCAAACGGCGTCACGGTTTCCGTGCTCGCATGGCAACCAAAGCCGGCCGCAAAATCCTGAACAACCGCCGCGCTCGCGGCCGGAAGTCACTGAGCGCGTAATTCGCGCCAGTACAGGTTTTCAAATGACCCCGCCGAAGGCCCCACTTTCCAACGACTCTGTTGGGATTGGCTCGCCTCCGGCGGGACGTTTGTGTTTACAGGTACTAAAATCGCGGGCGGACTTTCTGCGTGCGGCCCGTGCGCGACGTGTCGTTATGCCAGCCTTTGTGCTGCAATACCGCCCACACGACGACGGGGATTCGATCCGCGTGGGGTTCACCTGTTCGAAAAAGGTCGGCAATGCCGTGGCGCGCAATCGGGCCAAGCGGCGGTTACGTGAAATTGCACGGCTTGTACTGCCTACCCTTGGCACACCCGGCGTCGATTATGTCTTGATCGGACGCGCTAAAGTGACGGCACAACGCCCATTCGAAGACCTGTTAGACGATTTGCGTGATGCGGTGGCACGCGCAACATGAGCCCGCTGGCCTTTATCTTTTCACTGCCCGTGCGCGCCTATCGCCTGCTTTTTTCGCCTTGGGTGGGTTTCAACTGCCGCTACCAACCCACGTGCAGCGCCTATGCTATGGATGCATTACAAAAACACGGCGCGATAAAAGGCTCATGGATGGCAGCACGCCGCATTGGACGATGCCACCCTTGGGGCGGAGACGGCTTTGACCCTGTTCCAGAACGCGATGACCCTTAATCCCCGCCTCTTTTGAGAGGTCTCCAAGCCGTGTTACATTCTGAAAACTAAACCCAAAAAGGCCAGCGCCATGCGAGACGAAAGTGACGACATCCACGCGCTTTTTGCCGGCGCGCCAAGAACAACTGAATTTAAGAAGCTGCGCAAACGCATCGTCCGCAACACCCGCGAAGCCATTCAACAGTATGGGATGGTGGATGAAAACGCCCCCCGTCAAAAGTGGCTGGTGTGTTTATCGGGCGGCAAGGACAGCTATACGTTGCTTGCGGTTTTGTATGAATTGCAATGGCGTGATCTGCTTCCGGTCGACATTTTAGCCTGCAATCTTGATCAAGGGCAGCCCGGCTTTCCCGCAACCGTCTTGCCAGAATTTTTGACGGCCATGGGCGTACCGCACCGCATCGAATACCAAGACACGTATTCTATCGTCATGGATAAAATCCCTGCCGGGCGTACGTTCTGTGCGCTTTGCTCCCGGCTGCGGCGCGGCAATCTTTACCGCATTGCGCGCGAGGAAGGGTGTTCGGCCGTGGTGCTTGGCCATCATCGCGACGACATTCTAGAGACGTTCTTTATGAACCTCTTTCATGGCGGGCGGTTGGCTACAATGCCACCGAAATTGGTAAACGAAGAAGGTGATTTGTTTCTGTATCGCCCCCTTGCACACGTCGCCGAAGCCGATTGCGATAAATTTGCGCAAGCGATGCAATATCCCATTATTCCCTGTGACTTGTGTGGCAGTCAGGATGGATTGCAGCGGCAACAAGTTAAACAGATTCTTGACGGTTGGGAAACCAACAGCCCCGGACGCCGACAAGTCATGTTTCGCGCACTTATGAACGCACGTCCTTCGCATTTGCTTGATCCAAAAATCTTTGATTTTCAGGCGCTCTCACTGCGAACGGATCAAGTTGAAGAAAATTCGAAAGAGATTCCCAGCCTGCGTTAAAGACCGACTTACCTCCTTGCCGTACCTCTTTTCTGGCCTGCTCACCTTAGGGTCGGTCGCTCGAAAAGGGATCATAATGCGTTTTCGCCTGCCAAATTCCGCAACTGAATTTAAAGAACGGATTATTGCCGCACTGTCGGGGCCACAAATGCTGACCTTTATGCCCGCGGTTTGCCTTGCTGGGTTTTGGCTTGGGGGCGAAGTTGCGCTTGTCGTCATCGCATTGGGCGTACCGATCACCTGGGCACTCCTCGGCGGTTTTGAGGGAATCGTTCAACGTCGTATTGCGCGGGTACCCGTGTCTGGCGTGATGGCGTCGGATGCGTTCCGGCCCAAAGTACAAGTGGTACGCGAAGATGCACGTGGTAAAGATCAATCAAGTGCTGTGTTTGCAATCGAACTCGATGACTTTGCGACTCTTGCCGGGCGTTTTGAACCGGAGGCTTTGGACAAAATCTTAAAATCAATCGGGCAGCGTATCCAATCCGCTGCACGGAACACCGACGCGATTAGCCGCATCGGCGATAGTCGTTTTGCAGTCTGTTTGGCCCCCGTAAAACACCTTGATCTCGAAAGTTGCATTCAGTTAAGCGGTCGCATTCAGCAAGCTATTGAAGAACCGATCGGCATAGACGGCACAGCAGTCTACGTGTCTGCGTGTGTCGGATTTTGTCTATTGCCCCGTGCGCCCGGGACGTCAGGGCAGGATTGGATAAACGCCGCCATCGCGGCCCTGAACGAAGCACAAAGACGCGGCCCGACGTCGGTTCGGGCGTATTCCACAGAACTGCATTCACGCCTTAAAAATCGTGCCAATCTACGTGATGAAGTTGTCATCGCACTTGAGCATGGTCAAATACAGCCATGGTTCCAACCTCAGATTTCCAATGACACAGGTAAGGTCACTGGGTTCGAAGCGCTTGCAAGATGGATGCACATTGATCGCGGCGCTATTTCCCCCGCAGAATTCCTTCCCTCCATAGAAGAAGCCGGTCTGTTGGAGCGTTTGGCCGAGGTGATGATGTATCACACCTTTACCGCTCTCAAGGCATGGGACGCCGCTGGCGTCAAAGTGCCCCATGTCGGCGTCAATTTCAGCGGCGCCGAACTTAGTAACCCTCGGCTGGTGGACAAAATACGTTGGGAACTGGATCGGTTTGATTTGACCCCGGATCGACTGGCCGTGGAAATCCTTGAGACTGTTGTGACGAGCGGTTTGGACGATACGATGACACGAAACATAAACGGATTGAGCGAGCTTGGATGTCGCATCGATCTGGACGATTTCGGCACAGGGCACGCTTCGATCTCTTCCATACGCCGTTTCGGTGTCGGTCGGATCAAAATTGATCGCTCATTTGTCATGAAAGCGGACCGCGACCCCGAACAACAAAGAATGATCAGTGCCGTCCTGACGATGGCCGAACGCCTTGGCATCGAAACCCTTGCAGAAGGCGTCGAAACGGTCGGCGAGCACGCCTTGTTGGCGCAATTGGGCTGCGATTACGTGCAGGGTTTCGGCATTTCACGCCCAATGCCCTTCGAAAAAACACTAGATTGGATGCGCGCACACGAAGCAAAACTGCAAGACGCACCCGAAATACCACTGCGGCGTTCCACCAAATAAGCCGCTGCAATTTCCTCACCGTCGGGTGCGCAACAATGTTTGTCGCTCAATCCGATTCTTCATCCGTGGTCGGACATGAACGCAAAATGGATCAAAAAACGCTTACGCGAATGGCGGTGCGGTGTCGCATACCCTTGGAAACTGGGCGAATCCGCTTGACCTTTGGCCCTGCACTCTGTTGAACCCGTCCAAAGTTTCAGACAGCAGGTGGCGGTCCCAATGGACGATCAAAACAAGAACCTTATCCTTGCAACGGCGTTAAGTTTCATCGTGATTCTGGTCTGGTTCGTCCTGTTTCCACCAGTCGAACCCGATACTGCACTTGACGTGACACCCCCACCCGCGTCCTCCGCGCAGTCCGGTGACGCGATTGTGCCCGCTCCGGCTTCGGACGGCAGTACAATTACAGCCGCTCCTTCGGATGATGCCACGACCGAAACCGCTGACGCTCCGCGCATCGATATCGATACGGATCGCATTAGCGGATCCATTTCGCTTGCCGGTGGTCGCATCGATGATCTGCGCCTGAAGGATTACCGTGACACGATCGAACCCGGGTCTGACATTGTCACGATGCTGGCCCCTGTTGGATCCCCTGACGCATATTACGCCTTACACGGTTGGGCCCCCGGCAGCGGTTTGGGCGCTGATGCCGTTCCCACACCCAACACGCTTTGGCAGTTGGTCGAAGGCGAAACGCTAAGCACGGACAGCCCCATAACGCTGGAATGGGACAACGGGGCTGGGCAGATCTTTCGTCGCACCATCGGCGTTGACGACAATTACATGTTCAACATTACGCAATCAGTGACGAACACATCCGATGCCCCCGTGCGTGCCGCCCCTTATGGCATGATCACGCGCCATGGCATCCCCGCAGACACGCGCAACTTCTTTATCTTGCATGAAGGTGCCGTCGCCATGGCCAACGGAGAGTTGGCTGAAACCGATTGGGACGACATCCAAGACGCCGATTTTGACGCCGAGTGGGGCCGCCCCGCCGTGGTGACCAACAATGTAACCCAAGGCTGGGTTGGTTTTACCGACCACTTTTGGCAAGCAATCTTGATCCCAACAGGTGTTTCCAGCTTCGAACAGGCGCTCACCTACGCGCCGCGCGCGGATGTGTTCCGCGCCGTCACACGTCTGCCCACACAGGACATCGCGCCCGGCGCAACT
Source organism: Tateyamaria sp. (assembly GCF_039940735.1). Classification (GTDB taxonomy): domain Bacteria; phylum Pseudomonadota; class Alphaproteobacteria; order Rhodobacterales; family Rhodobacteraceae; genus Tateyamaria. The sequence goes on along the minus strand of NZ_JBDVGB010000008.1, from coordinate 10,694 downwards.
GTCAGCGTCGACACACAGCTGTTTGCCGGCGCAAAAGAATGGGAAGCGATCCGCGCCTATCAAGACGAAGGCGCGCAGAATTTCATCGACAGCATCGACTGGGGTTGGTTCTTTTTCCTGACCAAACCGATTTTCTGGTTGCTGCACGAAATGAACAAATTGATCGGCAACATGGGCGTGTCCATCATCGGTCTGACTTTGATCATCAAGGCGATCCTTTTGCCACTGGCCTACAAATCCTACGTTTCGATGGCCAAGATGAAAGAGCTTCAGCCGCAAATGGAGAAGCTCAAAGAAAACGCGGGCGACGACAAACAGAAGCTGCAAAAGGGCATGATGGAGCTCTATAAAAAGGAAAAGGTAAACCCCGCTGCGGGCTGTTTGCCAATCCTGTTGCAAATTCCGATCTTTTTCTCGCTCTACAAAGTTATCTTTGTCACCATCGAATTGCGTCACGCACCGTTCTTTGGCCCCTTCCAAGATCTAAGTGCACCAGACCCAACCAGCATTCTGAACCTGTTCGGTCTTTTGCCTATCGATGCACCGGACCCGACGTCTGTCATGGCGCTGATCTTTATTGGCGTACTGCCGATCCTATTGGGCATCTCGATGTTCTTGCAGCAAAAGCTGAACCCGGCGCCCACTGACCCCACGCAAAAGATGATCTTTGCATGGATGCCATGGGTCTTTATGTTCATGCTTGGCGGTTTTGCCAGCGGATTGGTCGTGTACTGGATCGCCAACAACACGATCACCTTCACGCAACAATATCTGATCATGCGCAGCCAAGGGTACAAACCAGACCTGATGGGCAACATCAAAAGCACGTTCAAAAAGAAACCTGCCGAAGATGCCGCCAACAGCACCAAAGCGCCCAAGAAAAAGGGCGGCAAGTGACCATGCGCGTCGCCTCGTTGTGTCGCTATCCGATCAAAAGTCACGGACGCGAGCGCATTGAACAGGTGACGTTGAGCGCGGGCAAAACGATGCCTTTGGACCGCATGTGGGCTGTCACCCATGAAGCGACCAAATTTGACACCGCGTCGCCTGCATGGGCAAGTTGCCGCAACTTTATGCGCGGCGCAGGTACGCCGGGCCTGGCCGCGATTTCTGCGACCTTGATCGAAGAAACACGTACCGTCACACTATCCCATCCTGATTTGGATGACATCACCTTTCGCCCGGACGATGCCGTAGATGTCGTCCGCTTTTTGGCGTGGGTCGCGCCGCTGTGTTCGGATGATCGCGCGGGCCCGCGGGGTATCGTCAGCGCACCCGATCAGGGCATGACAGATAGCCCGTTCCCATCGGTCTCTATCATGAATGTCGCCAGCCACGACGCCGTCGCGAAGCACATGCAAACGCCCTTCGATATCGAACGCTGGCGCGGCAACATTTGGCTAGAAGGTCTGCCAGCGTGGGCAGAAATGGATTGGATTGGTCGCGATCTGCGCATTAGCGGCGCGATATTACGGGTGCGCGAACGCATCCAACGGTGTTCGCTGACCAATGCCAATCCCTCCACTGGGGTGCGTGACACGGATACACTTGGCGCGCTCAACACACATTTTGGCCACCAAGACTTTGGCATCAACGCCGAGGTCATGACCTCTGGCCCCCTAACCACCGGCGCACCGGCGGAGCTGATATGACCCAATTGCCCTTTCCCATCGCCGAAACCCCTGATCCACAAACTGAAGAACGCGGTCGCCTATTGTTCGCGGGCGAAACCGAGTTCGTCAAAGGTGTGGTCGCGATGTCCGGTCTGCCACCAGCGGATCGGCTCGAAGTCTGCTTTGCTGGTCGTTCGAATGTCGGAAAATCAAGCCTTATTAACGCCTTGACCGGTCGCAAAGGGTTGGCACGTGCATCGAACACCCCCGGTCGTACGCAGGAAATCAACTATTTCACGGCGCAAGAAAGTCACTATCTGGTCGACTTGCCCGGCTATGGTTATGCGAATGCGCCCCTGCCTGTCGTTGAAAAATGGCAAAAGCTGCTCAAACAATATTTGTCGGGTCGCCAAACCCTGCGCCGCGCCTTTGTGTTGATCGACGCTCGTCATGGCGTCAAAAAAGTAGACGAAGAAATCATGTCCCTGCTCGACAGCTCAGCTGTGACATTTCAGGCGGTTTTGACAAAGGCAGACAAAGTGAAAGCCATCGACCGCGACAAGGTTCTAAGCGTTACCCGAACCGCCTTGTCCAAACACCCCGCGGCGTTCCCGGAAATCGTGATGACATCGAGCGAAAAGGGCGACGGGATCGCCACGTTGCGCGCCATCATTGCCACGCTGGTCTAACCTACGCCGCCCCCTTAAGTTGCCGCAAAAGGTCTAAGGATGAAAAGACAGGATATGAACCGCGATTGGATCGCCACCGCCCGCACACTCAGCGCGGCTTTGCCCTATTTCCAGCGCTTTGTGGACGCGACTGTAGTCATCAAGCTGGGCGGTCACGCGATGGGCAGCGACGAAGCCATGGACGAATTCGCCCGCGACGTTGCTCTCATGCGTCAGGTTGGTGTGAACCCAGTCGTCGTGCATGGCGGCGGCCCGATGATCAACGACATGCTCAAACGCCTTAACATCGTGTCCGAGTTCGTGGACGGCAAACGGGTCACCGATGCTGCAACGATGGAAGTGGTCGAGATGGTCCTTTCCGGCGTTGTGAACAGCCGCATTGTGCAGGCCATTACAGAACAAGGCGGACGCGCCGTGGGTGTGTCAGGCAAGGACGACGGTTTGATCATTTGCGATCAGGAAAACCCCGAACTTGGTCTTGTCGGGCGCCCGACCGAGGTCAACCCGGCTTTGTTACGCGATTTTGCAGACAAGGGGATCATCCCCGTAATCGCGCCCCTTGGAATGGGTCGCAATGGCGAAACGTTCAACGTCAACGGTGACACGGCCGCCGGCGCAATCGCTGCCGCATTGAAGGCTGATCGCCTGCTGCTGCTTACAGACGTGGCTGGTGTCAAAAACGCCGATGGCGAAGTGCTGACCGAACTGACAGCCACACAGATCGGCGAGTTGATTGCGGATGGCACCATTGCTGGCGGCATGATTCCCAAGACGCAGACTGCGCTTGATGCCCTTACAGGTGGGGTGCGGGCCGCCGTTATCCTAGACGGACGCGCCCCGAATGCTTGCCTTTTGGAACTGTTCACCGAGCACGGTGCAGGGTCCATCATCCGGCCACAGTGACGTGCGTTCATCAGCTGGCTGTTGCGGTCTTGGTACTTTGCAATAGGGCGTTGTTGATCAGGAAACAGGGGATCTCGACTTGAAATCGCATCGCCCCCGCCCTGCCCGTTTGTACAGGCTTTTTGACCGACGGATTGCGCGTCAGTGACGGTGCTCGACATTTCCGACACGTTGCGCCCACATGGCCTGTTCATCATGGGGCAAGACGGTGTGCGGATTTTGATTGGCACGGACGCCGAATGGTGGAATGTTTTCACCTCAAGTCCGGAATTTAACGATCAGGTCAAAGACCCCGTAGACCGTTGGTCGAAACGCATTCTCGGCGATTTGGCGACCAGATTGGGCGCTCAGGCATTCTTTCCGTCAGATGGCCCACCCTATGCACCGTTCATTGCATGGGCGCTCGCGACAGGGCGCTTTTGGCAAAGTCCGACCGGCATGATGGTGCATGATACGGCAGGTTTGATGATCTCGATCCGAGGGGCATTGGAATTGCCTACCCCACATGCGTCAACGGGGATACCTAAGGCTATTAACCCGTGCGACAGCTGCGCAGCGCGCCCTTGTGTCTCTGCCTGCCCCGTCGATGCACTCAGCGCAGACATGGCCTATGACGTGCCCGCTTGTAAGACGTACCTTGCTGCGCCGGGTGGAGCAGACTGCATGGCCCAAGGCTGTCGCGTACGCCGCGCCTGCCCAATCAGTCAAAGCTTTGCCCGTTCGGATGCTCAAAGCGCGTTTCACATGAAAGCCTTTCGCGGGTGACCCCAATCTAACGGATCATGGACGCCTCAGAACGACGGCATCTTTATCCCTGAAATGGAAATGGGCTAACACAAAGGCCAGCCCATAAATGCAGGAATGGCCTGCGAAAGTACGTTGTAAGGCGGATTTAAATCCGCCTTACCTGAAAAATCAGTGTCCCAGAATCTGGCTTAGGAACAATTGTGTCCGTGGTGATTGCGGATTGTTAAAGAACTCTTCTGGCTCGTTCTGTTCAACGATTTGCCCTTCGTCCATAAAGATCACGCGGTTGGCAACCTGACGGGCAAAACCCATTTCGTGTGTCACGCACAACATGGTCATGCCTTCTTCAGCAAGCTCGACCATCGTGTCCAGAACCTCTTTGATCATCTCAGGGTCCAACGCAGACGTCGGTTCATCAAACAACATGATGCGCGGGCGCATGCAAAGCGAACGGGCAATCGCCACACGCTGTTGCTGGCCACCTGACAATTGACCAGGATACTTGTCGGCCTGATCAGGGATCTTCACCTTTTCAAGAAAGTGCATCGCAATCTCTTCGGCTTCCTTTTTGGGCGTCTTGCGCACCCAAATCGGAGCCAGCGTACAATTCTCTAGGATCGATAGGTGTGGAAACAGGTTGAAGTGCTGGAAACACATGCCCACTTCCGACCGGATCTTGTCGATGTTCTTGAGGTCCGAAGACAGCAACGTCCCGTCCACAGTGATCTTGCCTTGCTGGTGTTCTTCCAGCGCATTGATGCAACGGATCAGCGTCGATTTACCGGAGCCCGAGGGGCCCGCAATGACGATTCGCTCGCCCTGGTAAACGGTCAGATCGATATCGCGCAGCACGTGGAAAGTGCCGTACCACTTGTTCATGTTCTCGATCGACACGGCGACGTCGGTCGAAATTTTCTGTGCAACTTGAGTATTCATGTCAGCCACTCCTTAGCGGTGATCGGTCGCAAGTTGGCGTTCCAGCCACTGCGAATATTGTGAGATGCCGTAGCAGACGACAAAGAAAAGAAGCGCGGCAAAGCCCAGCAGTTCCCAATAGACCCCATTCCAATCGGTCGAGGCAAGAATGGGTCCACGGATCATACCAAGGATGTCGAACATCGAAATCACCGACACCAGTGTGGTGTCTTTGAACAGACCCACCGCGATGTTGACGATTCCTGGGATCGAAATCTTAAGCGCTTGGGGCAGGATGATCAGACGCATGGCCTGCGCATAATCCAGCCCCAGCGAATCCGCCGCCTCGTATTGCCCACGTGGCAAGGCAGCAAGGCCGCCCCGGATCACTTCGGCGATATAGGCTGCCGAGAACATAGTGATCATGATCACCACGCGCAGGAACAAATCCGTCGTCGATTCAGGCGGCAAGAAATACGCCAGCATCACGCTAGCAACGAACAGCAATGTGATCAGTGGCACACCGCGAATAAATTCGATGAACACCACGCAAATCCATTTGATCAGCGGCATAGACGACTGACGCCCCAGCGCCAAAGCAATACCCAAAGGCACCGACAGTGACACACAGACAACACCCAACATCATGTTGAGCAAAAAGCCCCCAAGATCTCGGCTTGCGACCTGTGACAGCCAGGCATTGTCACTGGCTGTTTCAGGGATCAACGCCCCCCCAATCCACCAGACGACGATTGCAGCAGCCAACCCACCAAAGAAACCAGCGGCAAAGCTTGTGTTTACCAATTTCGCATAAGCCAGATAACCCACGACAAAACCAACCAGCGCCAAAATCGGCGTTAAAATGGTTCCACCCCAGATCAACCAAAAGGCCACAAACGGATAGAGCGCTGTGATGACCAGCAACTTGCGTGGCAACTTAAAGAACAGCACAGGTGCTGCGGCTGCGAACAAGAACAGAAAGGCCAGCGCCGGGCGCCAATATTCCGTCTCGGGATACTGGAACCCAAAGATCAGTTGGTTCCAACGCTCTGTCAGAACGGCAAAACAGCCTCCCGACACACCATTCAAAATCTCACGGCATTCCGCAAGGCTGTTGGCTCCCCAAACACCACGGAAAATCCAAGGTATCGTATTGGCAAGGATCGAAAAGATCACATAGGCCGCAGCAATTGTCAGCGCGATGTAGGCAGGCGAAGAGAACAGGTTGTCCTTGGCCCACTTCACCGGACCTGACGTCGTGAATGGCGGCGCTTTAGGAGGAAGCGATTCAGTACGCACGAAAGCGACAGAGTTTGCAGATGAATCTGACATATCAGCGCTCCTTCAACTTAACAGAGTTGTTGTAGACGTTCATGATCGCCGAAATGCTCAGCGAGATCGTGAGATAGAACAACATCAACAGCAAAATGCATTCGATGGCGCGCCCCGTCTGGTTCAGCGTGATGCCGCCCAGAGTGGCCGTGATATCGGCATAGCCCACCGCAATCGCCAGTGACGAGTTTTTGGTGATGTTGAGGTACTGCGAGATCAGCGGCGGGATGATCACCCGCAACGCTTGGGGCAGCACCACAAGGTTCATGATCCGACCCTGACGCAGGCCCAAGGCCCCTGCAGCTTCGGATTGCCCTTTGGAAATCGCCTGAATACCTGCACGCACGTTTTCAGCGATGAAAGCGCCGGTATAGATCGACAAGGCGAACCACAGCGCGATCAGCGGACCACCGACTTTGATGCCGCCAGAAAAGTTGAAACCCTTAAGCGCAGGAACGTCCCATGTCAGCCCCATGATCAAGCAAAGCGCGATGACAGGAACAAGCCAAATCGCCAGATTGGCGTACAGTGTGTTTGGACGATCACCAGTGGTTTCTTGGATAAGATCAGCACGTTTGTTGTTCCAGCGTGCTGCGAACCATGATCCCACGAGCGCTGCCAGGATCACCAACCCGTTCAAAGCTCCAGACGCAAAGCCATTTTCAAAATTTGGTCCGGGAACATAAACGCCTCGGTTCGTGAACGCGAAAAGGTCCAGAACCATACTGGCTGATGCGTCGTCACCGCGGAATTCGCGCGGTCCAGGCATAACAGCAATCATGATCGTGAAGATGATGATGATCCAGATCAGCACGGGGATGTTGCGAAAGATCTCGACGTAAAAAGACATCAACTTGCTGATCAACCAGTTGTTAGACAGGCGCAGAACCCCGGCGACAACGCCAAAGATGGTGGCCGTCACACAGGCCAGAAATGCCACCAAAAGCGTATTTAGGATGCCGACAAGGGCAGCACGCGCATTGGTTGACTGACTGGAATATTCGATCAGCGTTTGGTTAATATCATACCCGGCAGGCGACCCAAGAAAATCATACGAGATGTTCAGGCCAGCGGCTGCAAGGTTGGTGAAAAGGTTCGACCCCAGATAGGCAAATGCCGCAATCAGCGCGATCAGCGCGATAAACTGGAATGTATATGATCGGTACCGTGTGTCGTTGATTAGCATCGACAGGCGGAACGCGCCCTGTGGAGGGTCGGTCATCGTGGTCATGCAGATGTTCCCCGTGTTCCGGCCAACAATTGTTGCGCAAAGCAGCGCGGGGCCGGTTTTACATTTGTGTCTGTCAGTCAGGCGACTGTGCCACTGTTTTCAGCGGTCTTGCGCCCCAGATGCGCAAGGGGCGCAGGTTTTACCCTGCGCCCCTTGGCTAGATATTTTAGCGGAACGGAGGCGAGTAGATCAGGCCGCCGTCTGTCCACTGAGCGTTCAGGCCGCGGGCCAGACCGATCGGAGTGGATTCGCCGATGTTGTTTTCGAAGACTTCGCCGTAGTTACCAGCAACCGCAATCGCTTGCTTTGCCCATGTGGCGTCCAGACCAAGCATCGCGCCCAGTTCACCTTCGGTGCCGAGCAGACGGTTGACTTCTGGGTTGCCACCAGCAGCGGCGCCCAGCTCTTCAACGTTGGCTGCTGTTACACCCAGCTCTTCAGCTGTGATCAGTGCGTTCAGCGTCCAGCGTACGACGTCGCCCCATTCGTTGTCACCGTGACGGACCAGTGGGCCGAGTGGCTCTTTGGAAACGATTTCGGGCAGCAACACGTGCTCACCAGGTGCTTCGAATGTGGCGCGTGTAGAGGCCAAACCAGAAGCGTCTGTTGTGTAAACGTCGCATGCACCGGCAAGGTACTGCTGCTGCGCTTCAGCGTTGGTTTCGATTGGCACGGGCTCGTAGCTGATGTTGTTGGAACGGAAGTAATCCGCCAAGTTCAACTCGGTTGTTGTACCAGTTTGGATACAAACAGTTGCGCCGTCCAGCTCGGAAGCCGAAGAAACGCCCAGCTCTTTTGGAACCATGAAGCCTTGGCCGTCATAGTAGTTCACACCAACGAAGGTGAACTTCAGATCGACGTCGCGGCTGAAGGTCCATGTGGTGTTACGTGCCAGCATGTCGATTTCGCCCGACGCAAGCGCGGTGAAACGTGTTTTGCCGGTTGTAGGTACGAATTGTACGGCACTTGCATCACCCAGAACGGCGGCTGCAACAGCACGACATACAGAAACGTCAAAGCCTTCCCATTCGCCATTGGCGTCGGGAGCAGCAAAACCAACCAGACCGGTGGTCACGCCGCAGTTCAAAGTGCCACGTGCTTTCACATCATCAAGTGTGCCAGCTGCGGCTGCACCGGCGGCTGCGCTTGCGAGCGTTAGCGCGCCAACGAATACGGATTTTTTCATTAGTTACCTCTTCCTGATTTTCCGCCATGTTTTGACGGTTCGACCGACGTGTCACGAGTGAACGCTTGTGCCGGAGGGTGTCCCAGCGGGGTTTGTCCCCAACCAGTGGTCAAGAGTGTGGTCGGATTCATCCTTAGACGTCAAGGGCACCTTCGTAAAATCCATCCGGAAACGACGTAATTTTAGGCAATTTACCCTGCGTCACCTTAAGTTCACTGAAGCACTAAAAGTTCAGGTTGAAGACTGCCGTACCGCGTCCAGAAAAGACTTAGCGTGCAAAAACGACGCTTTCTTAATTTCAGCGACATTTTGCGCCTCTTCGTCTTCTCCCCATTGTTCTTCTTGCCACATTTCATCAACGCGGCTGGCCGCCCAAATGGTGGGCGCTGGGTGCAAGTCTTGAGCAGCCGCGAAACCAAGGATCAGTGACCCGGACAGGCTGACAAGATCGTGAAAAGCGGCCAATTCAAATTCTGTCAAAGCGTGAACCCGTTTTGACAGTTCGGCCAGGGCTACGCTGTCTTGTGATTCGTGTATCACCCCTGTGCGCGGGTGCAGGCGGGCCATCAAAGTTTCAGCTGCCCATTCCAGATATGGGTTCCACATCGCATTTTGCCGTTCGACCAATTCAGTCGGCGCATCCGCGCGGTAGCACAACAAATCCGCATCACCGTAAGCCGCCAGCATGTCGGCCACTTCGCCATGTTGGGTCGCAACCTTGTCGATGGCTGCATTGGCAGATCGCGTAAAAGGCATAGAGCTTGGGTCGATGTCGCCATCTTGCGCGTCCCATTCGGCAGCAACCGCCTGTGCCAGCGCGCCTGTGGGCAAGGTCAACGTCACTTTGGCCGGCGTCTTAAGTACCCTGCCATCAAGGTGCACGGTCCAGCCCGCGGCCCCTCGTTCGGCCGTCGTGTCCGTCCAGAACCGTTTCTTTTTCCACTCGCTCATGGGTGTTCTCTCCAGATGTCGTTCAATGTGGTCGGAAGCGCATCAAAGCTGTCGATAATATGGTGCGCAGCAGACAATCGCGTGCGCGGGTGATACCCCCACGTGACGCCAATGCCCGTGACCCGGGCATTGGCGGCCATATCCATGTCATAACTTGTGTCGCCAATCATCACAGCATGCTGCGCAAGCACACCAGTTTCGGCCAATGCGGTTTCGATCATCGCAGGGTGCGGTTTGGATGGGTGGAAATCAGCCACTTGGCGGGTGACAAACATGCCTTCAAGCCCATGTGCTTCGATCAACCCATCAAGCCCGCGTTTGGATTTTCCAGTGGCAACCCCCAGCAACACATGATCCAGCGCCGCGATCTGCTCCAAAGCGGCCCGCGCACCGGGATATAACGGCGAAGACGCGGCGCCCTTGCTGACCCGCAGCGCCGCATAGCTATCCTTATAGGCCCGCACCATTCGGTCGGTATCGCCGTCCGGCGCAAGACGCGACATAGCGACATCAAGTGACAAGCCGACGATGCTTAGTATCTTTGGACGCGTCGGCACTGGCAGGTCAGCATCCTCAAACGCCGTTGTCATCGAGGCGACGATATCGCCCTGACTGTCGACAAGCGTGCCATCCACATCAAAGATCACCAGACGCAACGGCCCAGACATCAGATATCCTCGAACGGATCTTCCGCGGCCAAATCTTCGCTCCAACCAAACGTGTCCCAGCTATGGGCCATATGATCGGGCATCGGTGCGGTGATCGTGACAGGTTTGCGCGTGTGGGGGTGTTCAAAGCGCATTGTGCGCGCGTGCAGGTGCAGCTTTTTAGAAATAATGCCACCCAATTGAGCGCCCCAGCCGTCCCCCATGTTTTCTTGACCAGAGCCACCGTATTTGCCATCGCCAATGATCGGATGGCCAATTTCGGCCATATGGGCACGAAGCTGGTGCGTGCGGCCCGTAATGGGTTCCATCGCCACCCAAGCCGCGCGCGACGCCACGCGAAACAGGGTCGCATAAAGCGTGCTGGCGCGTTTGGCACCGGGTGTGGATTCAACATCGCGCGGATGCACGGCGATCATCTTTTCGCCCTCGCCGCCCTTGCCACGGCCACCGGCCTTAACA
>NZ_JBDVGB010000007.1:0-16636 GCF_039940735.1 Tateyamaria sp. | reverse complement strand
CAACGCACCGAAGTGCTGGAAGGGGCTGAATTCTTTTCGGCGGGCCAAAAGGGTTCCTCTGCGATGCCGCACAAAAAGAACCCCATTCTGACTGAAAACCTGACAGGCCTTGCGCGCACCATCCGTATGGCTGTTGTCCCGGCGATGGAAAACGTGGCCCTTTGGCATGAACGCGATATCTCGCATTCAAGTGTTGAGCGCGCCATTGGTCCAGACACCACCATCACCCTCGATTTCGCCCTGCACCGTTTGACCGGCGTGATCGATAAAATGCTGATCTATCCTGACAACATGCTGGACAACATGAACAAATTCAGCGGCCTTGTGATGAGCCAACGCGTGCTTTTGGCCCTGACCCAAGCAGGTGTCAGCCGAGAAGACAGCTATAAGCTGGTACAGCGCAACGCGATGAAGGTCTGGGAAGACGGCTCTGATTTCAAAACCGAACTGTTGGGTGACGCCGAAGTGCTTGCCGCCCTCAGCGTCGAAGAAATCGAAGAAAAGTTCGACCTTGGCTATCACACCAAACATGTGGACACGATCTTTGCTCGGGTATTTGGTGACCAGTGATCAAAAAAGGCGGAGGACACCTCCGCCTTACCCACAAACCGAACTGGCCCTAAGCTGTAAGGCGCAGCTTGGTGCGCCTACCCCAAAATTTGTTTTGCGCGCGGGCTTATTTGCCTTACCCTTCCACCACCATGCATTGGATGGAGACGAGCGCTGACAACCAACATACCTTTTTGCATACGCATTCGTTACGGCAACAGCACGTACAACGCCCCCGACGCACACATCCGGCGGCGTTTTATGCCGTCGAGCGGCCCCAAAACACCGCTTCCAACACCTAGCCGCTCGCCACTACGCAAAAAAATAACAGCGTATTCGCATAAATTCCGGCCCCTGCGGGTTGTTACTGTATCGACACCACAACGTGTCCAAACAATCGGAGACCTACCATGCTGCGTACCGTGATCCTGACTGCCGCAATCGCCCTGCCACTTGCCTTGCCCTCCACAAGTTTCGCCGCTGGCAGTGACAGCACAGCCAAGCCCAAGAAAACCGAAACAACCCAGAACTGTTTTGATGCCCGCCAATGGGATCCTGAAACCAAGCGGTATGTGCGCTTTTCCCAGCCGGTAAATGGCGTGTGGGATGGCGATATCAAAAAATGCGTACGCCCTGACAAAACCTCTCATTTGGACAACGATACGCTTTACAAAGCCGTGCGCGAATTGGCCTATGCGGGCCGTTTTGGCGAAGTGGTGCAGGTGCTGGACCAAATGCCCGACCAACTTGATGATCGTGTGCTGACGTATCGTGGGTTCACAGCGCGTAAACTTGGCGATCTGGAACAAGCGAATGTCTATTACGAACAGGCTCTTACCCAAAATCCAGATAACATTTTGGCCCGCTCTTACATGGGGCAAGGCAAAGTGGCGTCGGGTGACAAAATCGCCGCTGTCACACAGCTGCGCGAAATCCAAGCGCGCGGCGGCGAAGGTACATGGGCCGAGGCATCCTTGCGTTCAGCTATCGAGACCGGCACGACCTATAGCTATTGAACGATCTTTTCGGTGATGGGTTGAGAGTTTCTAAACCATTGCCTGCCAAAGCTGACGCGAACAGTTTTAAGGCAGGACATGACCGAATTGGTTCACATGCCCGCCGCCCCTGCCAAGATGCAGTCGGGCGGCGGATCTTCTATGCGCACACCTGCGTTAAGTCGCCGGGCGAAAGCGGCGATCGTGGTGCGTATTTTGCTAAACGAAGGCGCCGATATCCCGATTGAGGATTTACCCGAAGAATTGCAAGCACACCTAACCAAGGCCATGGGATCGATGCGCATGGTCGATCGCGATACCTTGCAAGCCGTGGCCGCCGAGTTCGCTGAGGAAGTTGAACGGATCGGCCTGAGCTTTCCGGGTGGCATGGCAGGCGCGCTGACGGCACTTGATGGTAAAATCAGCCCGCAAACCGCCGCGCGCCTACGCAAAGAGGCGGGCGTGCGCGAAATGGGTGATCCTTGGGTGCGCATCCGCGAGATGTCGCCCGATCTATTGGTCCCTGTGCTTGAAACCGAAAGCATCGAAATTGCAGCCGTCATGCTTTCTAAACTCGAAGTTCCTAAAGCTGCTGAATTGTTAGGAAAACTGCCAGGTCCACGCGCCCGCCAGATCACCTTTGCCGTGTCAAAAACGGGGGGCGTCACGCCGGATGCGGTGCAACGCATCGGTCTGTCGCTGGCCAGTCAACTGGCGGCTCGTCCGATCAGTGCTTTTGACGACGGACCAGTGGAACGCGTTGGCGCGATCTTGAATTCCACCACAGCCATAACACGCGACGATATGCTCGCAGGCCTTGATGAATCTGACGAAGGATTTGCAAACGCAGTGCGCAAAGCGATCTTTACCTTTGCCAACATCCCCGCACGCATCGCACCGCGCGACATTCCGCGCATTCTGCGCGACATCGATCAGGCTGACTTGGTCACCGCTTTTGCAGGTGCCCCGTCCATGGGAATGGACGCCAGTGTCGCCTTTATTCTAGAAAACATGTCTGGTCGCATGGCCGATCAAACACGCGAAGAAGTGGCGGAGGCTGGCACCCCCAAACCTGCCGACACTGACGCTGCGATGACGTCAATTGTGAACACGATCCGCGCCATGGAAGCTTCGGGTGATTTGATGCTTGTGAACGAGGAGGAAGAATAACAATTTCAAAGGTCTGGCGACTGCAATGAAAGTATCAAAAGAACATCCTCAGGGTCCGCGCCTCCACCTGCGGATAACACCTTTGGTGATCAGCGTACGTTTAGCAGTGTGAGCCCGCGGAAACTGCGTTAAGCCCAATGCTATGGAACAGCCTTCGCACTCTGCGCCGACCCGCGCCATTCTGTTGACGATTGCGGCAATCTTTTGCTTTGGGCTGATGGATGTGGCTGTAAAGACTGTGTCACCCATGACAGGCACGATCCCCGCCCTTTGGGCACGCTATGCAGGGCAAATGATGATCGTCGTGATCCTTGTGGCCCCACGCTTGCGCCGTGTCGTACGCAGCGTGCACCCTAAGTTGCAAATCGCCCGTTCGGTCTTGTTGATGCTGGCGACCTTCTTTTTCTTCCATGCCTTGGCCCGCGTTGGACTGGCCGAAGCGACAGCGGTCATTTCGATGAATCCGCTGCTGATCACACTTGGCGCGGCCCTTTTTCTGGGCGAAGCACTGGGCCCGCGCCGTATCTTTGCCATCCTGCTTGCGCTGGTGGGTGCCTTACTGGTGATCCGCCCCGGATCGGATGTGTTCCAGCCCGCGGCCCTGCTGCCGTTAATTTCAGCCCTTTGTTTTGCGGGTTACACCCTGATCACCCGCCGCTTGGGTCCAAACGAAGACGTGTGGACCTCGCTCTTTTATACAGGGCTTGTCGGTTCGATCATTCTGACAGCCATCGTCCCGTTTCACATGCCAACGTTCACGCCCATCAGCATTGTATTGCTGATGTTTATCGGCGCGGTCGGCACAGCGGGGCAGTTGATGTTGATCCGCGCATTGTCACAAGCCGAGGCGGGTTTGCTCGCGCCCTTCAACTACACAGGCCTTGTGTTTGCCGTGCTCTGGGGCTTTGTTCTATTTCAAGAAGTGCCTGACGCACTGACTTTGCTTGGTGCGCTTGTGATCGCAGGGGCGGGGATTTATGTCTGGCATCGAGAAACCCGCGCCAAACCCAACCCCGCGCGCTAAGCCAAAGGTGCCAATGCCCAAGGATCCCGATACCCTGCCAGCCGGAAAACGGGCCGCCTATTTCGCGACCGATCTGGCGGCGCGTGCCTGCATTGGGACCGCTCTGGCCTTGCCGTATCGGTGGCGTGTGCCGTTTATGGGATGGGTATTTGTCAATGTCATCGCACGCGCCGCGGGATTTCTACGCCGCGCTGAAGATCACATTACCTTTGTGCTGCCCTACTTGCCGCGTGCCGAACAAGAACGCCTTGCCCGCGCCAGCCTGAACAATGCCGGGCGCACCCTGATCGAAAACTATTCCACAAAGGCGCTGCTGGCCCGTCAAAAGGGTGCCAAGTTAGACGGCCCCGGGATCGAAGCGCTTGAAAAAGCCGCAGCCGCCGGTCAGCCCGTCGTTCTGGTCACGGGGCATTTCGGGAATTACGAGGCCGTGCGCGCTGCATTGGTGTCACGAGGCTATGATGTGGGTGGGCTCTATCGCGATATGGCCAATCCGTATTTCAACGCCCATTACGTGCGCACGATGCAAGCCTTCGGCGGCCCCGTTTTTGCAAAAGGGCGCAAAGGAACTGCCGGCTTTGTGCGCCATCTTAAAGGTGGAGGTCAGCTGGTGTTGCTTTTTGACCAGCACGTACACGGCGCACCTGTTTTGGATTTTCTGGGCCATAAGGCCCATACAGCTGTATCCGCCGCCGAACTGGCGCTGCGATATGACGCCCCGTTGATTCCGTTTTACGGCATCCGCAAAAGCGATGGCTTGTCATTTGACTGTGTGATCGAAGCGCCGATCCCTCATACAGACGCTGAAACCATGACCCAAGCCATGAATGACAGCATCAGTGCGCGCATACGCGCCCATCCTGATCAATGGTTGTGGGTTGCAAGACGCTGGCGGGACAGCGCGAACGCTGCCCCGAAGGTTTAAAAAGCTTACTTGATCTCGGCGGCCGCTAAGATCGGGCCGGATCGTCCTTCTTGGATCATCACGACCAGAGGGTGATCGCCTTCAATTGGCATATCCACAGACAAGGCGGCGGCCCCATCCCATTCGCGCAGGATTTTCCAGTCTTCGGTCACGTGGGCATAGTTGATGGTATGCCCTGCGTTCTCGCCGCGCGTGATCCGCGATTCGCGTTCTGGCTGATAGCGCACGACATGCACCAACAAGGGCCGACCGCGATGGCTAGTGGTCGCTGATACGTTCAGCACGCCATCGCTCATTGCCACGTTCATGTCGACAACAGACGGTGCGGCGCCCGCATCGGCGATCGCTTTGGACAGCTCCATCGGGCGGGCGCCGACAACACTTGTGACGCCGTTGATGATCATCTGGGGGGTGTACACCGACCGGCGGCGACCCTCACGGGCATAATTGCGTTGACGGTCCGAATAGGCTGGGTGTGCGAATTCGTCCTTCCAACCAATGTAATCCCAATAATCCACGTGCAGCGCCAACGCGATAACATCGTCACGTTTTGCCAACTCGTGCAACAATTTGTCCGCAGGCGGACAAGACGAACACCCTTGCGAGGTGAACAATTCGACCACCACAGGCGACTGCGCCGCGACTGGAGAACTGAATGCGGTAATACCCGCCAAAAGGATGGAACTGATAAGTTTCATAGGTTCCGCGCACACTCTCTGTGTTGAAATGCTTGCTGTTTACTCTTCACCATATATGGAAGTCCCAAGCGATGTGCCAATCAAGGTTTGTTGAGTATATGTGACAGCAAATCAAATCTTGCATTCACAAATTGTACACCATGGTATACCAAATCACTAAAATCATGCCAATTTGAGTTGATCACAGCCCCCTCATGATGCATGACGCACCCAAGCACTCTACCCCGTCGCCTAAAGAAAGGACTTCTTAATGCCCATCACAGTAGGCCATGATTCCGCCAAGACGCGCAAGACGCTGACCGCCGGTTCCCAATCCATCGATTATTACTCCATCCCAGCAGCAACCGAAGCTGGGCTTGGTGACTTTTCCAAATTGCCCGCCGCCCTCAAGGTGGTTTTGGAAAACATGCTGCGCTTCGAAGATGGCAAGACAGTCAACACAGATGACATTAAGGCATTTGCCGAATGGGGCGCCAATGGCGGTAAAAACCCGCGCGAGATCGCCTACCGCCCCGCCCGCGTTCTTCTGCAAGATTTCACCGGCGTTCCGGCCGTTGTCGATCTGGCCGCAATGCGCGACGCCCTTGTGTCCCTTGGTGGCGACGCCGAACAGATCAACCCGCTGAACCCTGTTGATCTTGTGATCGACCACTCGGTGATGATCGACGAATTTGGCAACCCGCGCGCCTTCCAGATGAACGTGGACCGCGAATACGAACGCAACATGGAACGTTACACCTTCCTGAAGTGGGGCCAAAACGCCTTTAACAACTTCCGCGTTGTCCCACCCGGAACCGGCATCTGCCACCAAGTGAACCTCGAATATCTGTCGCAAACCGTCTGGACCGACAAAGACCAGAACGGCGTCGAAGTCGCATACCCTGACACGCTTGTTGGCACCGACAGCCACACCACCATGGTCAACGGCGCTGCCGTCCTTGGTTGGGGCGTTGGCGGCATCGAAGCCGAAGCCGCGATGTTAGGCCAGCCGATTTCCATGCTGATCCCCGAAGTTATCGGTTTTGAACTGACGGGTTCCATGTTGGAAGGCACAACAGGCACCGACCTTGTGTTGAAAGTTGTGGAAATGCTGCGCGCAAAAGGCGTTGTTTCCAAATTCGTCGAATTCTACGGCGAAGGCTTGAACCGTTTGCCACTGGCTGACCGCGCCACTATCGCCAACATGGCACCCGAATACGGCGCGACCTGTGGCTTCTTCCCGATCGACAGCGAAACGCTGCGCTATCTGGAAAACACTGGCCGCGACAAGGACCGCATCGCGCTGGTCGAAACCTATGCCAAAGAGAACGGTATGTGGCGCGACGATGACTATGCTCCGATCTATACGGACACGCTGCACCTTGACATGGGCACCATCGTGCCTGCCATTTCTGGCCCCAAACGCCCACAAGATTACGTGGCACTGAGTGACGGGCAAACAGCGTTCCGCCGCGAAATGGAAGAGACTTTTAAACGCCCAATGGGCAAAGAGGTTGCGGTCGACGGCGAAGACTACACACTTGAATCCGGTAAAGTTGTGATCGCATCGATCACCTCCTGTACCAACACGTCGAACCCCTATGTGATGATCGGTGCGGGCCTTGTGGCGCGCAAGGCTGCTGCATTGGGCATGAACCGCAAACCATGGGTGAAAACATCGCTTGCACCCGGTTCGCAGGTTGTTTCAGCCTATCTGGAAGCCGCCGAGCTGCAAGATGATCTGGATGCCATCGGCTTTAACCTTGTCGGTTACGGGTGCACGACCTGTATCGGTAACTCTGGTCCGATCCAGCCTGAACTGTCCAAAGCGATTGCCGATGGCGATCTGGTGGCGACATCTGTTCTGTCGGGCAACCGCAACTTTGAAGGTCGGATTTCGCCCGACGTGCGTGCCAACTACCTCGCCTCGCCTCCCCTCGTGGTGGCCTATGCGCTGGCCGGTACGCTTGACATCGACCTGAGCAAAGACGCGATTGGTCAGGACAAAGACGGCAATGACGTCTTCCTGAAAGACATCTGGCCCACCACCCAAGAAGTGGCCGAATTGGTCGAAGCCACTGTAACCCGCGAAGCGTTCCAAACCAAATATGCGGACGTCTTTAACGGCGACGAAAAATGGCAGGGCGTGGAAACCACGAATGCGCTGACCTATGACTGGCCACCGACATCGACCTACGTGCAAAACCCACCTTACTTCCAAGGGATGGGTGCAGAGCCGGGCACGATTTCCAACATCGACGGCGCCAAAGTGTTGGCCGTTCTGGGCGATATGATCACCACTGATCACATCTCGCCTGCCGGATCGTTCCAGCAAAGCACACCCGCAGGCCAGTATCTGATCGAACGCCAAGTCGCCCCGCGTGAGTTTAACTCATACGGCTCGCGTCGCGGCAACCACGAGATCATGATGCGCGGCACCTTCGCCAACATCCGCATTAAGAACGAGATGCTGGACGGCGTCGAAGGCGGCTACACCAAAGGCCCCGATGGCGCGCAGACCTCAATTTATGACGCGGCCATGGCACACCAAGAGGCAGGCACACCGTTGGTCATCTTCGGTGGCGAACAGTACGGTGCGGGTTCTTCGCGTGACTGGGCAGCCAAAGGCACGGCTTTGCTCGGCGTAAAGGCGGTCATTTCCGAAAGCTTCGAACGTATCCACCGCTCCAACCTTGTCGGCATGGGCGTGATCCCGTTCGAATTCACTGGTGGTGATAGCCGCAAAAGCCTTGGTCTGACAGGCGAAGAAACCGTGTCGATCTCGGGTCTTGATACGATCAAGCCGCTCGAAGTTGTGCCCTGCACAATCACAATGGCAGATGGCTCAGTCAAGAATATCCAGCTGAAATGCCGGATCGATACAGCGATCGAGGTCGAATACATCGAGCACGGCGGCGTTTTGCACTACGTGCTGCGCAACCTCGCCAAAGCGGCCTGATCCGCCACACATAAACAAGAAAGCCCCGGCATCGCGTCCGGGGCTTTTTCGTTTCATTGTTCTTTTAAATACTCAAATGCTCCCATTTGCAGCAGACCGCATTTTTGAGTATTTAAAAGAACAATGAAGTCAGACGCCGATCAGCATGAAATACGCCGTTAGGCGTTCATTTTGACAGCGCCTCGTTCAGAGCAGGCACAAACCGGTTTTCATAATCTGAGCCGATCAACGGTCCGATATAGCGAAACAACACAGTCCCGTCGCCTGCGATGATGAACGTCTCGGGCGGGGCAGTGACGCCCCACTCAATCGCAGATCGCCCAGCAGGGTCAAAGGCCACTCCAACAAAAGGGTTGCCGTCATCCGTCAAGTATTGAGTCGCCGGTGTCTCTGTGTCGCGAAAATTCACCCCGACGATCGGCACGCCGTCCGCGGCCATTTCCAACAATTTAGGGTGTTCCGCACGGCATGGTGGGCACCAAGAGGCCCAGAAGTTAACCAAGGTCACCTGCCCATTGCCTAGCATTTCAGGCGTCACGCCGGGAAAGGCAATCAGGCTCTCTTCAGTCACTTCAGGTGCGATCCCACCCACCCGTGTCGAAGGCAGTTCGCGCGGATTATCTCGAAACATACCGACAGCGGCCAGCGCCACAAAGCCTGCAAATATCCCTATCGGGGCCAGCATCAGCGGCGAAACCTTAGCCATTGCGCTTTGCCCTTTCTTCAACTTCTTGCATTTGTGCGCGCACGCGGCGTCCGCGCAACAACGTCAGCGCAACGATGGCCACAAGCAGTAGAACCGACACCGCATAGGCGGAAAAAACTGCGTCCGCGTACTTCCCAAGATCAGGCAACTGCATTCTCCCGTGCCATCAACGCGCGCGTCCGGCGCACGCGTATTTCAGTGCCTGTACGGTACAAAACCAATGCAAAGAACAGCAGAACAAAACCTGCGATACAGAATAGCAAAGGTTGGTAAAATACATCCGCCACGTTTTCTTCTTTGTCCAACGACAGCGACGCCCCCTGATGTAACCCTTGGTTCCAAAAGTTCACAGCATAGCGGCTGAGAACCGCGAAAACGGTCCCGACAAGGCACAGGATCGATGTCAGATCGGCAGCCGTGTCAGGGTCTTCAATCGCTTCCCAAAGGGCGACATACCCAAGGTAAAACAAAAACAAGATCAAAAAGGAGGTCAGGCGCGGATCCCACGCCCACCATGTCCCCCACATCGGCTGCCCCCAGATTGCCCCGGTAAACAGCGCAATAAGCGTCATCACAATCCCCACCGGGGCAGCGGCGCGGGCGGCCAGTGCCGACACATGGTGCCGCCGGATGATCCAAATCAATGACGCAACAAGCATCATGAACCACGCATTGATCGCCATCAAAGCGGCAGGCACATGCAAGTAAATGATCTTGACGGTTGATCCCTGCCGGAAGTCATCGGGCGTGAAAAAGAACCCCCAAATCAACCCGATCGCAAGGCATGCGGCCGAAAGCCCCCACAGCCACGGCAAGATCCGTTCGCTGAGGCCTAAAAACTTGACCGGGTTGGCATATTCCCAAAGTGACATATAGCTTCCCTAATTCCTCGTGCAGAGCTTCTCAATCCAATTTCGCGTTACCGCAAGTTCACACGCAAAACGGCGCCCGCAGCAAATGGCATCAACGCCAGAACCGCCAGCGTGATTCCAGCCAGAAACAGCAACGGCGTGGCGGGGTCCAGCCCCTCTGCCCCGCGCCGAGCAGCCTCTGCACCAAAGATCAACGTAGGTACATACAGCGGCAGTACAAGTAGCGACATCAACAACCCACCGCGCTTGATCCCAACGGTCAAGGCCGCACCAAAAGCGCCTATCATCGACAGCGCAGGCGTGCCAAGCACAAGGCTGACTACCAAAACACCATAGCCCCCCGGCGCCAAGTTCAACAAAACACCCAACACAGGTGCAGCAAGTACCAAGGGCAATCCAGTCGTTACCCAATGCGCGCCTGCTTTGACGGCCACAACGCCCTCCAACGGCAAAGGCGACGTCGCCAACAGATCCAGCGCCCCGTCTTCCCAATCAACGGCCAATAAACGATCCAGCGATAACAGGCACGCCAGCAAAGCGCCCAACCACAAAACACCAGGCGCGATGCGCGCCAACAGGTCAGACGCAGGCCCAACGCTAAAAGGCACGAGCACAACAACGATCAGGAAAAACGCAAGCCCAAGGCCAAACCCGCCCCCCGCGCGCAATGCCAACGCCAAATCGCGAAAAAATAACGCTCTCATAAGAATGCCTCATCCGAAGCCGCGACAGCCCCCGCACGGGCGCGATACGGCGTCACATCCAACACATCCGCCTCAATCCCAAGATCGATATGGGTGGCCATCAAAGCGCACCCTCCGCCTGCCAAATGTGCACGCACCGCGTCAGCAAAAAGCGCAACTGACGCTGCATCTAATGACACCGTCGGCTCATCCAAAATCCACAAAGGGCGCCCCGTCACAACCAGACGCGCCAAACCCAAACGACGTTTTTGACCCGCCGACAATGTGCCCGCGGCGCGGTTCTCTAGGCCCTCAAGATCAAAGGCGTGCAGCGCCTCTGCGATACCGCTTTGACCAAACACCGCAGCCCAAAACTGCAAGTTCTCTGCCACTGTTAACGCAGCCTTCAACCCATCGGCATGGGCGGCATATGCGACCTGATCTTCGGCCCCGACAACGGCGCCTTCCATCGGTTCCTGCAAACCGGCAACCGTGCGCAAAAGCGTCGTCTTACCTGCCCCATTGGGCCCACGCAAAACCAATGCCCGTCCCGCAGACAACGTAAATGAAACGCCCGCCAACACGGGCACACCGCTACGCCCTACAGCCAGATCAGTAACATTCAATTCCATCACACACCGCTACCCGATCCCAGACAGACACAGAAGGACCCGGTCCACCTTCATCTTGCCAAATAAACTCCGGGGGGAAGGCGCGGATGCGCCCGGGGGGCTGGCCCCCCTCGTCCCCCTCAAACTGGCAACATCGCCAATGCGACGCGCCGCCCCTCGCTCAATAGCACGTTGTACGTACGCGCCGCCGAAGGAGAAGACATCACCTCAACCCCAACACCCGTTTCTTCCAATGGGTCACGCAAGGTCATCGGGATATGGGCAATCTCTGCCCCCGTTCCGACAAACAACACATCAGCCGCCCCCTGAAGCTCCAGCAACGTGGCCTCGTCTTCGTATCCACCCCAAGGTACCGTGCCAAACGGGCCGGTCAACACACCGCCTTGAAACACTTCGCCGCCAATGCGGAAAAAACCAGGGCCATAGCCCTCGACAGGTTTGGCATCGGTAAAGGTGATTTCGTTTAACCGCATCGCATCAACTCCAGACAGGCAGGCCCACAATAGCCGACGCCGCAATTACGATATAGGCCACAACGCGAAAAAGTCTCTCGGCCGATGGATCAAAAAGACGTGCACCAACAACATTCGCGCACATGTAGATGGGTACACATATCAACCCAACTGTGATCGCTAATGGGTCAAGTAAACCAAACCCAATGAAAACAACCGCCATCAGTACGTCAACGCCCAGCAGATATAATAAAAAGTTGGCCCGGATCACTGCGATTGGCAACGCGCTGGCCATATAAAGCATGATCACAGGCGGTCCCGGCACCCCGGCGACACCGCCTAAAAAGCCGCCGATCGTTCCCACGCCGACGATCCCCGCCGGGCGCAAAGTACCGGCATATCGCCACCCCGTCATCACCAGCGCCAAAAGCACCAGCACGACAATGGACACCGACCAGCCAAAAGCCGCAGGGTCAAGCCGCGACAAGGCCCACAGCCCCAATGGCAACCCGACAACCGCACCGGCAAGCAGCTTTGCCGTCTCGCGCGGTTCACCTGCCCGCCATGCTGCGTGCAAATTGGGTAATGGCCCCCAGAATTCCACCGTGGTCAAAAACGCCAGCGCCGCGAACGGGTCCAAGACCGAAGACGCAATTGGCATGATAACCAAAGCCGATCCAAAACCGGTAAAACCGCGCACCAAACCGGCCGCGATGATTGCTCCGATCAACCACCACAGCCCCGGCAAAGCCAAGGCTGCGGTGATCAGATCAAGCATCTATGTTGGCATATTGATTGCCGACGTTCGGGTCTTGCTTGTCCCAGTTGCGCTTGACGCCCGACCACAACAGGATGGTCGAGGCAACGAACACAGAACTGTACGTCCCGACAATCACACCCCATATCATCGCAAACACAAAGCCCCGGATCACATCCCCGCCCAGCACATAAAGCGCAATCAGCGCCAGCAATGTGGTCACAGATGTCATCAATGTCCGGCTTAATGTCTCGTTGATCGAAACGTTCAACACTTCGGACAGTGGCTTTTTCTTGTACTTACGCAGGTTTTCACGCACCCGGTCAAACACAACCACAGTGTCGTTCAACGAATATCCGACGATGGTCAACAGTGCCGCAATGATCGCCAGATCAAATTTGATTTGCAGTGCCGAAAACACCCCGATGGTCAAGATCACATCATGCACAAGGGCCGCCACGGCCCCTAGGGCAAACTGCCATTCAAACCGCAGCCAGATGTATATCAGAACCGCACCGATCGCCAAAACCACAGCCAACGCCGCCGTTTTGATCAATTCGCCCGATACTTTTGGGCCAACAGATTCTACGGACGGGAATTTGACGTTGTCATAGGAAAAAATCGCTTGCTGTAGAACCAAGCCGTTCCCGTTTGCAGCGTCCTGAATTTGCGAAATGGTATCGAACGCCTGCCCATTCGGAAATAGAAAACGCGCACCTTCAACATCGTCAGCCGGAATGCCGCCAAAATTGCTCATGCGCTGTTCTAAATCAGAGGGATCGCCAGACAAAAGACTAATATCGGCAACCAACTTACTACCCGTCGCGTTACCCAGCGCATGTTGCACTTTACGAACGGTATCGGGCGTCACGGCTTCCTGGCCTTCCTGCGCTTGAATGCGCACCATTGCCACGTTTTGGTCAGCAGCAAAGCCCGGGTCAAACACTTCAGTGATCAAAAAATCGCCCAGCCCAAGCGGCTCCATCGCGTCCCGGTACACCCCAGTATCCACGGCTTGCGTGCTTTCGGTACGGATGGTTGTGCCGCCCCGAAAATCGATGCCATAGTTCAGCCCCTGAATGGCAAAAGACAACATGCCCACCACCACCATAGCCGCTGAAATTCCCAGCCACACTTTCCACCGCGAAAAGAAGTCAAAGGACGTGTTGTCCCGGATCATTTTCAATCGCATGACTTACACCTCAATCGTTTTGGGACGGCGACGTTCAAACCACATCACCACCAGCAAGCGCGTCACAAAGATCGCGGTGAACACAGATGTCATAATGCCAAGGCCCAGCGTAATCGCAAAACCGCGTACAGGGCCCGACCCCATCGCAAACAAGATCACAGCCGTGATGAACGTGGTGATGTTGGCATCCAGAATGGCTGACAACGCCTTTTCATAGCCCAGCTCAATCGCCCGCGCAGGGCCGCGCGCCGATTTCAGTTCTTCTCGGATCCGTTCAAAGATCAGCACGTTGGCGTCCACCGCCATACCCACCGTCAAAACAATACCCGCAATGCCCGGCAAGGTCAGCGTGGCCCCAACCAACGACAGCAATCCAAAGATCAGGCCGACGTTGATGATCAACGCGATGTTGGCAAAAACGCCAAACAGCCCATAACTTAGGAACATGAACACCAGCACCGCTGCAAAGGCGACAAGAGTCGCGATCTTACCCGCATCAATGCTGTCCTGACCCAACTCTGGACCAATCGTGCGTTCCTCAAGGAACACCAGTTCGGCAGGCAGCGCACCTGCGCGCAGCAAAATCGCCAAGTTGGTTGATTCTTCAATTCCGAAATTGCCGGTAATGATGCCTGACCCACCCGGAATATGGCTTTGGATCACCGGGGCCGATACGACCTCGTCATCCAGCACAATCGCAAAGGGCGACCCGATGTTTTCAGCCGTGTAGTCGCCAAAGCGGCGCGCACCGGCCGTGTTAAACCGGAAAGAAACCGCAGGGTTGCCGTTTTGATCAAAGCTGGGCTGCGCGTCGACCAAATCTTCGCCCGACACAACAGGCGCGCTTTCGATCACATAAAACAAACCCGGTTCATCCAGCGACGGCACCAATTCATTGCCAACACCAGGTGCCTGCGACGAATCCGATGTGCGCGACACAACAGGGTTGAACGTCAACTGCGCCGTGGTGCCAATGATCGCCTTCAGCTCAGACGCCGACCCAATGCCCGGCACCTGAATTAGAATGCGATCCGCCCCCTGACGCTGAATCGTCGGCTCTCGTGTGCCGACCTCGTCGACGCGGCGGCGTACAATTTCCAACGACTGCGCCAAAGTGCGTTCGTCACTGGCCAATTTTTCCGCATCACTCAAAGTGATCGAAATTACATCGTCCCCGTCCGCGCGCACTTCGATGTCGTTGATGCCAACACCAGTCAGCGAATTCACCGGCACCGCCAATGTACGCACCAATTGCAAAGCGCGCTGCATGCCTGCAGGCTCGCCAATCCGCACGCGCAACTCATCGTCAGGCGAAGGCTGCAAACGGATGGTGCCCACAGTCGCGCGTTCAGGGCGCAGAATATCGCGCACAGCAGGCCACGTGGCCTCCATGCGTGTGGCATAGACCTGCTCGACCTCGACCTCGGCCAGCAAATGCGCA
This sequence comes from Tateyamaria sp., assembly GCF_039940735.1. GTDB lineage: Bacteria > Pseudomonadota > Alphaproteobacteria > Rhodobacterales > Rhodobacteraceae > Tateyamaria. The sequence goes on along the minus strand of NZ_JBDVGB010000007.1, from coordinate 1,602 downwards.
CCACCGCGCAAATCCAACCCAAGGTTCACAAGGCTCGATGGCAAATACCCCGGCCACTCCGCCAAAGCCGCTTGGTTTTCAGGCGTATCCGCCCCCAACTCTATCGCCGCAGCGGCATCATTGTGCCCCTCTACGCGCGAATAGAACCCGTTGGGCATCGCCAACAACAACCCAAGCGCACAGGTCGCCCAGATCAGTACCCGCTTCCAAGCCGCAATCTGAAGCATTACTTGGCCGGTTCAGTTTTGCTGATCACAGTGGCAATAGTCGATTGCACAACACGCACTTTGATACCTTCGGCCAACTCAACTTCGATCTCGTTGTCGTCCTTGACCTTGATCACTTTGCCAATCAGCCCGCCTTGGGTGATGACCTGATCGCCACGACGCAAAGCCGCAACCATCGCCGCATGTTCTTTCACCTTCTTCTGCTGAGGGCGAATGAGCAGGAAATACATGATCCCAAAGATCAAAATTAAAGGAATAAACTGGCCAAAGGCTTCCATGGATCGTGTCCTTGTTTTTGGGGCGTTCAAAGGCCCACCGCAGAGTTCGACAGAACCTATGTTCGCACCGCACCATGCGCAAGGTACAAAGGACCCACAATGTCAGGGATATGACACGGGTGCGACCAAAGGCCTTTTGTCTGGCGCGATTTCGCGTCAAAGTGGAGCAGATGACAGACCCAATTCACTTTTCCCTGCCCGGCCCGGTGGTCTATAGCATCGCCAGTCTTGGTGTGCTGCTGCTGGCCTCTTGGCTCATTTACCTCGCCTTGCCCGAGGACGATCCAAAGCCAAACACACTAACCCTATTGCGCAATGGGCTGGGATTAAGTGGCCTGCACCCTATCATGCTGATCGCAGGAGCATTCGCATACGCAATCATCGCGGCCATCCTTACGGTCGGATTGGCCTTTTTGATTCTGGGCACCATCGCTCTTCCTTTTTCCGAAGGCATGACCCCCAAAGAACTGCGGGACGGGTTCCTATTCTATGTTTTGCGGCTCGCTGGCCTCACCACTGTCTTGGGCGCAGTGATCGCGCTGCCAATAACCGTGATCCGTCTGCGCCTGACGCAAAAGCAAACCGACACGGCCACCGAATCCCTGTTCAATGAAAAGATCAACGCCGCCACCCAAGGGCTGTATGCGCGCAGGCAGATCAGCATCTTGGGCGATGACGACAAGTACCAAGATCACTGGCAAGACGACATCGTCCAACGCTGCGCCGCGATTGACCGGCTTGCCCGTCTTGCCAGAGCAAATCCTGAGGAAGCGCTTTCAATTAGCCGAACTATTGCGACTTATATCCGCGTCAATTTTCCTGCCAAAAATCTTGATGCGACACCCTTGCCCTTTGAACGAAAGCAACCCAGGGCAGACTTGCAAATTGGCATTCAAGCAATTGGCTCCACAAACCTTCTGGCAAGGGAGCACCAGCACGGAAATTGGCGGCTCGATCTAAGAAGCTGTGATTTTGATGGGGTCGATTTTTCGAATGGCAATTTTCTAGCGGTCGATTTCAGTCGTTGCCGTATCGAAGCAGCGCAAATGAACGGCGCGAACCTCCAAGGCGTAAAACTAAGCGGATGTTTACTAAAT
>NZ_JBDVGB010000006.1:0-28272 GCF_039940735.1 Tateyamaria sp. | reverse complement strand
GATATTGAAGTGAACCTGTTCTCAATGAGCGGTCGAATGACAAAGCAATGGGTTGGGCTGTCCTCAAAATTTGACCATCAACCCGAAATGCAAATGGGCTTCGAATTTTTTGGCTGCCAACCAGTTTTAAGATCAAGCAATTTCGCTACCATTCGTAAATTAGCGGTTGAACATGACCTTGCGTGCATCGGACCAAAATTCATGATGGACGAGTGGCAAGAGTTGAAGTTACTCAATCACTTCACCCCATCAATACATCGAGAAGTTTGGAGTGTTTTTCACGAGAAAAACAAGAACGATGAAGCCCTTAAGAGGGTTCGTTGTTGGGTGAAAGATTGTTTCAAAGAACAATTTGAACTGTCTAACGGCAGCCCTTGTGTTCGGTAGCGGAATACAGATCATGTCCAGATCAAACGGCGTTGTTGCAAAAGTCGGGTGAAGGACGGCCTGCCCCTTGCCCTAGACGAATTTGGCCCTTGGGCTCAGTGATGGGTACGCCAAGAGCGGTGGCCAAACCAGTCCAACGGCCCCCACCAGGTTCCAAGCGAACCCAGTTGTCTCCAGAAATGGCCGGACAAACAGCCCTTTCAACGTCAGGAAGGTCTGAGTGGCAATTCACTGAATTGCTACTGCCGACCGCGTTTGTCGTTTGGTCGCGGTGCCCAAAACATCTCCGGATCAAACCAGATCGAAAACGATCCGTGCTGCTTCAAGCTGTCTTTGTAAGACGACCAATCGTTGGTCATGGACTTCTTGTGGGCGCAACTGCTCATGCCAGCCAGCTATCTTGCCGGACTCACACGGCGAATCCCCGAAGCGACGTGTGCAACAATGCCCCTAACATGGTTTCATTTTTGAAAAGTCAGTTTTTTGCTTTTGCAAATCACATGCCCGTGAGCCGTTCAATGTTACTTTATCACACATCTAAATTTAGGCACCAAACCCAAAACCGAATAAAATTTTCTGGATAATTATCAACCACTTACACCATTAATCCTCGAACATTCCATCAAATACGGCACCTAACTTAACCTGTCATTATATTCTGCAGTTGTGATCTGCACCAATTCCTGTTGGTTCAACCGATCAAAGATGCGACCGAATGTTCTAGGGGCTGAAATGAGGAACAATTGAATGTTGCAGAAATCAAATCCAGTACAAAACATCGAGACTCGCGTTGGCAATCTTCCGCCCAACGAAGTTCAGAGTGGTAATTGGCATCAAAGAGATGCGCGCCACAATGGATAATAGTATTTTTGACGATCGTATGTGCCCAACTGCCGAACTATTTAAAATGATGCCTGTTCGACAGTGCGAGTTATTTTCTGCTTCGATCTGAATCAAATCCCTAGGTGTTTTAAAACGTCATGAACATGAAACGCATGCGTTGAAATCACACTTGCCACCACTCACGACTCACCACTCACGAATTCATCTTCCAACCGAAATGCATGTCTAAATGCAATTCCAAATTAGGAAAGGATACCTAAGAATTGTTTTCATTTATCCAAAAACGTAACCGCCTCAGTCAATCTTCTCGTAAGCAGATCGCATCGCCGGGAAAAAACATCGTGACTGTCGCAGTCGAGTCCCAACCCAGCACCCAAATTTTTGAGAACTTTGGGATCTGCGGGAATTGCGAAGTTGTAACGCGGGAAGGTCTTTTGCCGTTGAAAAACATTTGGTTAAGCGATGCCTTAGTGACGCGTTCACATGGTTTCGTGCATCCAGTTTGCATGATGATGAACTCAAACGATGCAAAGACAAAAGAAGGGCCGCGCGCAGGCGCAATTCTAAGCGGAAGTCTGGGCAATAACCTTCCGCAAGGAGATATAGCGATAGGTGTAAATAGCACGCTAATATCCTACCAACGTACTGGCGCCGCACCGCGTCCAAAGCCAGTCGCAAATGGGCCGTCTTCAAGAGAAGAGATGAATATACTGATCGACTGCCCAGTCGAAGAGCTGTGTGTTCCCGTTTTCGAAACACGGGTCGAAATACTAATGCATGGAATTTATGTACTTTGTCCCAGCATGATTGACGTTTCGCTCTCGACGGCCACGCAAGGGACTGCGGCATAAAAACTTCGGTAAAAGGAGGGCAACAAATGCGTACCAATCATCGCAATGTTACTAGGCGAGAAATGAGCATAGGACAGAAAGAGAAAAAACTGCCATCTGATAGCTTCAATAACTTGAGCGTTAGGATTTTACGGCAGCCGGATCAGGTAAGAAGAGGTACTTACAAACATAGATCTGCGGCCGGATACAATCCAAGAATACCATCGCATGACACTGTTAACGAAGCATATGGAGTGTCGTTTAATGGGGATGGCGTGGTGTGGTTCATTGCGTTTTTCTTGACATCCATAGGCTGCACCATTGCGTCAACAGTGATTGCGATTTGTTCAGGTTTTACGTTTCTTCCCACTTTGGGATTATGTTGTTTTACGACCATTTCCCTAAGCCTATTCTCGGTTAACCTTTACGCTCCGACAACGGTCCCTCGACTTTGAGTGTGCAGGATTAGTGGGTCCTGACGGCTTTGAACGGTTTGGCGGGTTTTGCCATCATTGCCTACACCAGAAACTTGCCGAAATCTTAACTTACCCAGATATCTGAGGTCTCCCATGGCAATATTAATTGGAAGCGGCTTTCATCTTACGGCATCGCTGGCTGTTGCCGGTACGGCAGCCCAAGGTACTGTTCTGGCCGCAGCGGATCTAGGTCAAGTTGTCGATATACAAACAGACGGCACCCTTGCACTTGGTAACAACGCCATGAATGTCGGCGACAGTTTTATTGTTGATATTGATGAAGACGGTGATTTCACTGACGAAACAGCAACGATACAGACAGGAAACGATCGCTACGTTAGCTCTACAATTACTTACGCTGATGGGTCCACGTCCAATGTCACGTTGGAACTGGTTTCCCTATCAGATGGGTCTCAAGCGATTTTGGTGAATGATGCAGCTGCAAGCAATATCAATGCCGCGTCCGACCAAATTGAAACGATCACACTCGGCACGTTCAATCCCAATTTCGACGACCGTTATAATCAAGAAAACTTCAATAACTCCATCACGAATTCAGTCGTTTGTTTTGCAAGAGAAACACTGCTCCAAACGCCAATTGGATATCAAGAGATCGGGACTTTGAAGGTTGGTGACGAAGTCGAAACCGCACAAAACGGGGCACAGAAGGTGGTTTGGATCGGCACACGCAAGCTGTCCTCTGCAGACCTTTTTGCTTCACCGCATCTAAAACCTGTTCGCATCAGCGCAGGAGCGCTGGGAGTAGATCTTCCAAGCACTGATCTATTGGTGTCGCCACAACATCGCATTCTTATTGCTTCCAAGATCGCAGAGCGCATGTTTGGACAAAGGGAGGTTTTCGTCCCAGCAATCAAATTGATCGAAGCGGAAGGCATCGATCAAGTGACTTCGGTTGCGCCGATCACTTACGTCCACATACTTCTGGAATCCCATCAGATCGTCTTCGCAAACGGAGCTCCTGCCGAGAGCCTCCACACCGGCCCATGCGCGCTTCAAGCATTGACCGTGGAAGCGCGAAAGGAAATTTTTGACATCTTTCCCGAACTAGAATCTGTCCGCAAATCTGGGTCAACAGTACGCCCAACTGTCCAAAAGCAGGCAAAGGTGGATCAACTTTTGGCCAGGCACCAAAAGAACCGTAAGAAGTTGGTATTACTGGATGCTTCCACCTAGGATTTTTGCGCCTTTGAAAGAAATTCGCATAAGCAACCATTCACGCGACTGCAGCGAAGGGCTACAAACGCCCTGCCCGTTGCCAGTTCCAAGCCTGGCGTGCAAAAGTTCATTCAGGCATTGCCTTCGTGCACATGGCGCACCCAAAGGCGGTCGCATTGATCCGCCTCAAACTCCACAAAGGTCAGTGCCACAAATAGTTCAATGGACTCTTGCTGAGTGTCCTCGCTCGGCCCAACACTGGCTGCAAAGCCAATCCCCTCTCCACTTGATCGCACTGGCGTCGAACAAATCCCACGTCCGTTTGGGACCCCATCGGCCATGACGCGTGATAAGGCCACATTCCTCCAACGTCGTCATGTATCGGAACAGCCTTGCATTGCCCATCTCGCATTCATCCACCAATCGCTGTGCGTTTAGGTTGCAGTCTGCATTTTGGGCCGTTGGGCTTGGCACAGAGTATGTGTGGCCTTACCCTTTCGGCAGCCAAGGTAAAAAGGTGCGCAATGGAACTGAAAGACAAAATCATCGTCGTCACAGGTGCTGCCAGCGGCATTGGTCGCGCGCTTTGTTTGGCTTTCGCGTCGGAAGGTGCCGCATGTGTTGTGTGCGTCGATCGTGACACTGCCGGAGCGCAGTCTATCGCAGATGAAATCAACGGTATAGCAATCACAGTTGATGTATCTCACGAACCTGAAATCGCGGCTATGATCACCAAGGTCGAAACCGAAATCGGCGCTATCGACGTGTTTTGCTCAAATGCAGGCATTTTGATCGAAGGCGGCGCAGAGGTGCCGGATTCCGATTGGCAGCGCATTTGGGAAATCAACGTCATGTCCCACGTTTGGGCGGCGCGTCATGTTGTGCCCCTTATGGTTGCGCGCGGGGGTGGGTATTTGCTCAATACAGCTTCGGCGGCTGGGCTGTTAAATCAAATTGGTTCGGCCCCCTATGGGGTCACAAAACACGCCGCCGTTGGATTGGCCGAATGGTTGGCCATGACCCACGGGGATTCAGGGATCAAAGTGTCGGTGCTTTGCCCCCAAGCCGTGCGCACCGCGATGACCGAAGGGTTCGAAGACCATGTGGCCGCCATTGACGGCATGCTGGAACCAAAGGTGGCAGCGCAGGCCTGCGTCGAAGCAATTCGAACCGAGCATTTCTTGGTTCTGCCCCATCCCGGCGTTCTGGATTATATGCGACGAAAAACAGATGACTATGACCGTTGGATCGGCGGAATGCGGAAACTGAACCGTGTTTATGGGTCACAAACCTAGTTTGGCCTTTGCCTTTTGTTTTACCGGCAGGCAGTCATTTAAAACACTTGCCCACGCGTTCTTTGAACCTGATCCGTTATTCTTTAGGCTTCATCGGACGGATCAGACCTTCTTGGGCGACCGATGCGATCAGGGTGCCGTCACGGTTATAGATGGTGCCGCGATTAAACCCGCGCGCACCGCCCGACCAAGGGCTGTCCATCGTATAAAGGTGCCAGTCGCTGAAATTGGCCGGGCCGTGGAACCACATGGCGTGATCAAGGCTGGCGGTCATCACCTTGCCGGTGAACCACGTCTGCCCGTGTGGGCGCAGCGATGAGCCCAGCAAATTCATGTCAGACGCATAGGCCAGCAAGCAATGTTGCAAAGCGGGGCTGATGCCACGCGCGGCGGCCATGCGGAACCACAGATGGTTGACGTCATCGGCAGGTTTTGGTGCGAAGAAATCGCGCGGGGCGACTTCTCTGATGTCGATGGGGCGCGGACGTAAAAATTCGGCGTGATGTTCTTCTGGAATCTGATCCACCACACTGGCGCGCAGGGTTTCGCGATCTGCAAGGCCACCCGGGTCTTCGACCTTGGGCATTGGGTGTTGGTGGCTCCAACCGTCCTCAGTCGCATGAAAGGATGCGGCCATGTTCAGGATTTGCCGCCCATGTTGAATCGCGACCACGCGGCGTGTGGTGAAGCTGCCGCCATCGCGGGCGCGGTCGACTTGGTAAATGACCGGAATACTGGGATCGCCCGGGCGGATAAAATAGGCGTGCAGTGAATGGCACAAACGATCTTCGACCGTTTGATAGGCAGCGGCCAATGCCTGCCCAATAACTTGCCCGCCAAAGATGCGCGTCGGTGTTTCGCCGCCCTGCCCGGCACCCCGAAACAGGTCCACTTCCAGCGCCTCTACACGCAGAAGATCAAGGAGAGTTTGGTGAGCGTCTGACATTGGCTATCCTTTTGATATTGCTACCGGCCTGTCACATCAATGCGCCTTGCACCAGTGCTTTAAGTTCTGCGCGCGCTGGCGTGACCGAAGACGGGCTAAGTTGGGTAAACAAAACGACACTGAAGGCGTGCACCGGATCGATCCAAAAGAAGGTCGAGGCCATGCCGCCCCAGCTGAAATCGCCTTGCGATCCCGGCACTCCAGATAGGGCTGCGTCCAGCACCACCGCGCCGCCAATGCCAAATCCGACCCCGCGCATGGGCTGTTCGGCAAAACTAGATGGGCCAAGGCTGGCGATATCGCTGCCCAAGTGGTTGCACATCATAAAGGCGGCCGTCGCGGGCGACACAAGCCCCTGCCCGCCTGTGCGCATCGCCTCAATAAAGCGCGCGTAATCATCGATTGTGCCGACAAGCCCGCCGCCGCCACTAAGGCATGTGGGATCTGTAAAGGGCGACGTCGGCCCGCTGTCGACAAGGCGCAGTGACTCAGGACCTGTGGTGCCGGCATTCAGATCCATCGCGTTGCCCGCCAATGGCGTATAAAGCGCGGCAAAGCGGTCTTGTTGTGCCGGCGTGACGCTAAAGCTCGTGTCCGTCATCCCAAGCGGCGCAAAGATGCGGGTTTGGAACACGTCAGCGAGGCTTTGGCCCGTCACCACCTCGATGACGCGCCCAATCACATCGATACCCACAGAATATTCCCAACGCGCACCCGGCGAAAAGGCCAAGGGCAGCGTGGCCAATTTCTGGCACATGGTTTCCAATGTGCCGGCGCGCGGTGCAAAGGTGATGTCCTGTTCTGCCATCGCCTGCGGCACCAAGCCGGGGTTGAACGCATAGCTTAGACCCGAACGGTGCGTCAGCAGTTGGTGTAACGTTGGCACAGCGCAGGGTGTGGTTTGATCAAGGTCGGTCGCACCTTCCGTCAGGGCACGAGGTTCAGCGAATTCGGGCAGAAAGCGCGACACAGGCGCATCAAGATGCACGCGCCCTTCTTCCACCAACATCATCAGGGCAAGCGACGTGATCGGTTTGGTCATGGAATAAATCCGCGCAACTGTACCACGATCAAAGGGCGTTTTTGCTTCCACATCGCGCAGGCCGGTTGCATCAAAAAACACCTCTTGCCCGTTTTGATGGATCAAAACAGACAGACCTGCGAACGTGCGTGCAGACACATAATCATTGCTCCAGCGCCGAATGCGTTCGAGTTTTTCAGTTTTTAATGTCAGTGCCATGTACGCCCCCCGGTTTTGGCAAAGATACCGCGACAGGCCGGTTTGCCAAGACCATCACTTTATCAAAGGAGTAGCCCCGCCTGATAATTTAAACAGTCTTGATGTACCCGTCGGCAGCCATCACGTCCGTCAACGGGTTCAACGACTTTGGGCGATTGATCTTGTTGTCACAGACGATAATTTCAAACAGGCCACTGATCACTTCAAGTTAAGCCTTTAACTACATGATAAAATTACCTAAGTGCCTCAAGCCCATTTTGCGCAAAGAGCGGTACATAAACGCCAAGTTGCATTGCACGTTCGGGGTTAGATGCGTTTCCATCCAATGCCCGGCGCAATACGCCTTGGATAATCGCAGCCATCCGAAAGAAGCAAAAAGCAAGATAGTAACCAAAGTTATCGATGCCTGGCAGGTCACGTCGTGCGCAATACGCTTCGATAAAAGCCTGATCCGAGGGCAACCCAAGGCTTGCGCGCTCGACACCCGCCAGCCCGCGCCCCTCAGAACCCGCCGGCAATTGCCATTGCATGATCACGCTAGCCAGATCTGCAAAAGGGTGGCCGATGGTGCTAAGTTCCCAATCCAAAACCGCAAGACAACGTGTGCCCGCGCTTTCAAAGATCATATTGTCGATCCGGTAATCGCCATGGACCAGCGTGCGTTGTCCATCGTCGGGCGGCATCTCGTCGACAAGCCGTTGCATGAGCAAATTCATGTCTGGCAGATCTTTGGTTTCTGAGGCGCGGTATTGCTTGGACCAACGCGCAACCTGACGCTCAAGGTAATGTCCGGGTGGACCATAGTCGTTTAGGCCTGCGGCATCGATATCGACGTCGTGCAAGGCGGCTAGAACACGGTTCATATCATCAATCACGGCAGAGCGTTCTTGTGTGGTTAACCCATCCAATGTCGGTTCATTGAAATTGCGCCCGACCACGTGATCCATCACATAAAAGTCGGACCCGATAACCGCCGCATCCTCGCACAGCACATGCATCCGAGCGACCGGCACATCACTATCAAACAATGCGCGCTGCACCCGAAATTCACGATCAACAGCATGAGCGGACTTCAGCAATTGCCCCGGCGGCTTGCGGCGCAAAACATAATTGCCAGCACCGGTTTTCAAAAGGAACGTCGGGTTCGATTGCCCCCCTTCAAACTTGACAGCTTCGATGGGCACATCAAAACCGGGCAAGTGATCCCGTAAATAATCCGCGACTGCTTTGGTATCCAGGCGTTGTGTGTCAGCCATGCTGCCCTCCAAGCTCTGCCGCGATGCGCGCGCTGGCGGCTGCATATTCTTTGGCCATACGCGCGACAATATCACCAGCCGGTTGCACAGATTTGACCGCACCAATACCCTGCCCCGAACCCCAGATCGTTTTCCACGCCTTTGGTTTGGATGACCCGGATGCAAAGTTCATTGTTGTGGCATCGGCTTGCGGTAAATTATCCGCATCCATGCCTGCCGCCTCGACCGAGCCGCGCAAATAATTGCCCCAGACCCCAGTAAAAAGCGAGGAATAGACGATGTCTTCGGCGCCTGACTGTACAATCATCTGCTTGTACGCGCCGTCGGCATTGGCCTCGGTGCTTGCAATGAAGGGCGAACCGACATAGCCAAAGTCGGCCCCAAGCGCGCGGGCTGCCAGCAAAGCCTCGCCCGTGGCAATCGACCCCGATAGGGCCAAGGGGCCGTCAAACCATTCGCGGATTTCTTGGATCAGGGCAAATGGCGATTGCTGGCCCGCATGACCGCCAGCCCCTGCCGCGACAGCCACCAACCCGTCGGCCCCCTTTTCAACAGCTTTGCGCGCAAACGTATTGTTGATGACATCGTGCAAAACGACGCCACCGCAGGAATGCGCCGCCTCGTTCACGTCGACCCGCGCGCCAAGGGACGTGATCCAGATTGGCACCTTGTGATGCGCGCAAATCTCAAGATCACGATCCAGTCGCGTGTTCGAACGATGGACGATCTGATTGATCGCAAAGGGTGCCGCAGGCCTATCGGGATTGGCCTGATTGTGGCGATCTAATTCTTCGGAAATTTGGATCAACCAAGCGTCCAACAACGGCGGTTCACCCTTTTCCTCGCGGGCGTTAAGCGCAGGAAATGACCCAACAATACCTGCTTTGCATTGGGCTATAACCAGTTCCGGCACCGAGATGATGAACAAAGGGGCCGCGATCATCGGAATGCGCAATTTTTGCAACGCAGGCGGAAGCAGGTTTTCGGCTGACATAATGGCGATTGCCCCTTTTCATTGTTCTAAAAATACTCGCCGCCAAAGGTCGCGGCACAAGCCGCCCCTAAAGAACCTCAAACAACCCAGCGGCCCCCATGCCGCCGCCGACACACATGGTGCACACAACATAACGCGCGCCGCGACGTTTGCCCTCAATCAGCGCATGGCCTGCCATTCGTGCACCAGACATTCCGTATGGGTGACCAATAGAAATCGCGCCCCCATTTACGTTCAGCAATTCATCGGGAATGCCAAGCGTGTCGCGGCAATACAGCACCTGCACGGCAAAGGCTTCGTTCAGCTCCCATAGGCCGATATCGTCCATTCGTAGCCCGTGGGCCTCCAGCAAGCGTGGCACTGCAAAAACGGGTCCAATCCCCATCTCGTCCGGGTTACACCCCGCGGCCCAAACGCCCATGCATCGCCCTAGCGGCGCAAGGCCCTTTTTCTCGGCCAAGGATGCCTCCATCACTACAGATGCTGCGGCACCGTCGCTAAGCTGTGACGCATTTCCTGCTGTAATAAAGCCGCCTTGTGCAATGTGTATGCCGTTGGCGAACACAGGTTTCAGACTGCAGACATTGTCATAGGTCGTCCCGGGCCGGTTGCCTTCGTCTTTGCCTAGGGTGACTTCGACGTCGGAGATTTCTTTGGTTTCGCGATCTTGGACTTTCATAACCGTGCTTACGGGCACGATTTCATCGTCAAACTTACCGGCCGCTTGCGCTGCCGCCGTGCGCTCTTGGGATTGGACGGCGTAGCGATCTTGCGCCTCTCGGCTGATCCCGTAGCGTTCGGCCACGGTTTCGGCGGTTTCAAGCATCGACATGTAAATTTCGGGCATGTTGGATTTTAACCAAGGATCTGAATGGACCCGCATATCCTGCGTTTGCACCATCGAGACGGATTCGACACCGCCGCCCACCACCACATCCACGCCGTCGTGAATCACCTGTTTGCTTGCCGCCGCAATCGCCATCATGCCGCTGGCGCATTGGCGATCGAGGCTCATCCCGGCCACACTGACAGGCAATCCGGCCCGCATTGCGGCTTGTCGCGCGATATTGCCTGCTTGGTGGCCTTGCTGCAATGCGGCGCCCATCACAACGTCCTGTACTTCGGCCCCTTCAATCCCAGCACGTTTGACCGCATGGGCGATCGCATGCCCGGCCAGTGTTTGCGGCGGTGTGGAGTTGAATGCGCCACGGTAGGCTTTTCCGATAGGCGTGCGGGCGGTTGAGACGATGACGGCGTCGCGCATGATCAAGTGTCCTTTTTGAGTGGAGAACGCAGGACTGGGGCCAGCCCCAGACCCCGGAGTTTATCTGGCAAGATGAAGCGGGATTGCGTCTTACCAGTCAAGGGCGATCCCTTTGGCTTTTGCGGCACGTAGGGCGTATTTGCGGGTTTGAGCAAAGGCGTTTTCAATGTTCTCTACATCGGTCGCATCGGTAATTTGATCCCATTGTGCGGCGACAGCTTCGGGGGTGATATCACCCTCTATCAACGCCCCTTGGGTTTCACGGATTTGCGTGACTGCAAAAGTGCCTGCCCCGGCGGACAAAATTGTACGGCTGGGCGCGTCCTTGCCGAGAAGAAAAAGCACACCCGGCGTGATCGTTTCTGGCTGTAAAAGATCAAGAGCCGCTTCGGGCAGCAACCCTTTGGTCATGGCTGTGGCAGCCGTCGGAGCCAAAGTGTTCACGCGGATGTCGTAACGTGCACCTTCGATGTGCAGCACGTTCATCAGCCCAACCATTGCCGCCTTGGCCGCCCCGTAATTGGCTTGCCCGAAATTGCCGTAAAGCCCGGACCCAGAGGCCGTCAGCACAATCCGCCCAAAACCTTGCGCCCGCATAATGGACCAGACCGCGTGGCAGCAATTGGCTGATCCGATCAAATGCACGTCGATGACTTTGCGGAAATCGGCCATGTCCATTTTGGCGAATGTTTTGTCGCGCAGGATGCCTGCGTTGTTGACCAGCGCGTCGATGCGGCCCCAACGATCTATCGTGTGCGCGACCATGTCTGATACCATCGCTTCGTCCGAGACATCGGCGTGATGCGCTATGGCTTGCCCGCCTGCGGATTCGATTTCGCGGGCCACGGCGTCCGCACCCTGCCCCATATCGTTCACCACAACGCGTGCGCCTCGTGCGGCAAGACCCAGCGCATGACTGCGTCCAAGGCCGGCACCTGCACCCGTCACAATGGCGACTTGCCCTGTGAAATCGATCATCGCCTTACCCCTCAAGGGCCGCGCGGAACAAGTTCGGCCCGCTCATCACCTGAATACCGCCCGAAACTGGAAGCACCGCACCCGTCAGATATGCGCCCCCCATGCCACACAGGAACTGCATGCAGCCGGCGATGTCTTCGTCGCGCCCCACACGGCCTAACGGCACATCTTGCCCCACTTTGTCGCGCATCCCCTCATCCGCTGTGGCAAAGGCGGTCATTTTGCTGACAAATGGCCCCGGTGCGAGCGCGTTAACCGTAATATGATGCGCGGCCAGCTCCTTGGCCATGATCTTGGTCATATGCAGCACAGCCGCCTTTGAGGCTGCATAGGAATAAGCCCCGTCGCCGAGTGCGACCTCTCCCATCACCGAACCGACATTGACGACACGCGCCGGATCATCGGGCGTGCCCGTCTTGATCAGGATTGGCAGCAGCGACTGTGTGAGATGGAACAATCCGGCCACATTCACATTCATCACTTTTTCCCAAGCCATGTGCGGGAATTGACCCAAAGGCGCACCCCATGTGACGCCGGAATTGTTCATCAGGATATTCAGCGTTTCAGTGCGGGCGTTCACCTCGGCCACCAAACCCGCGATCCCGTCTTCGGAGCCGACATCGCCTGCAAACCCTTCGACGCTGCCGGGGCTATCCATGGCATTCAATTCTTCCGCCACAGCTTTGCACGCGTCGCCTTTGCGGCTTGCAATCAGCACATGGGCACCGGCCATCATCAGTCCTGTCGCCGCCATGCGCCCAATGCCGGTTGCGCCGCCGGTGACCAGCGCCACCTTGCCTTTTAATGAAAACAATGTGTTGGGGTCCATAGCTCATCCTCCCTAATACTGCACTGTCGCAACGTCGCCGCACGCCGCGCTTTACAGCCGCGCCGCTGAGGCCCACGTTGCCCTTAAAGGCAGGTGTAGTGCACCCGTGCCGTCACGTCACCAAAAGGATCACACCATGCACGCGATACTTAGTTCAACCGTCGGCGGTCCTGAAACGCTGGAATGGCGCGAAACGCCGGATCTGACCCCAAACAAAGGCGAAGTGCGAATTGCCGTCAAAGCGGCTGGCGTGAACTTTCCTGATACGTTGATCATACGCGATCTGTATCAGATGAAACCGCCCCGCCCATTTGCACCGGGGGGTGAAGTTCCTGGTGTGGTTGACGCGCTTGGCGAAGGCGTGACGGGGTTAAACATCGGCGACAAAGTGATCGCGATGACGGGGTTTGGCGGCTTTGCAACGCAGGTGTGTGCCCCTGCCATGGCCTGTTTGAAAATGCCCGACGCGATGCCCTTTGACGAAGCAGCGTGCTTTGTTTTCACTTATGGCACGTCTCATTACGCGTTGAAAAATCGAGGAGAATTAAAATCCGGGGAGACCCTTTTAATTCTTGGCGCGGCTGGCGGTGTCGGTGCGGCGGCCATCGAGTTGGGCAAGGCAGCCGGTGCGCGGGTGATTGCGGCTGTCAGTTCACAAGACAAGGCTGATTTTTGCACATCCCTTGGGGCTGACGCCACGATCATCTATCCGCGCGTCATGGACCGCGCCGCCCAAAAGGCGCTTGCAGGACGCATCAAAGATATCGCGGGACCAGATGGCGTTCATGTCGCCTATGACGCCGTGGGCGGGGACTATGCCGAACCGGTGATCCGTTCGATGGCATGGGGCGGGCGCTTTTTGGTGGTTGGTTTCCCAGCTGGAATTCCGGCGATCCCGCTGAATTTGGCGTTACTGAAGTCTTGCCAAATCGTAGGCGTATTTTGGGGCGCATCCATCTATCGCGATCCTGAAAATCACATGACAAACATGGCTGAATTATTTGATCTGTATGAGAAAAATCAAATACGCCCGCAGGTTTCGTCACGATTTGAGATGCAAGATGCCGCGCAGGCTTTGACGTTGATCTCTGATCGCAAGGTTTTGGGTAAAATCGTGCTGACAGCGCCTTAAAGGTGGTCCATGTGCTGCGTTTCGTTAAAGCCGCGCACGGACATCTGATTGTCCTTGATCACCAGACGGCTAATGGACCCGTTGGCCGCGCCCAAAAAGGCAAACGGCGCGCATCCAGTTGCGAGCGCCATTGCCGCCGCGATCACGCCGCCATGTACAAAAACGGCGACCTTTTGATCCGCATGAGCCGTGGCGATGTTCAACAATCCGCGCCGCACACGGTCAAAAAACGCGTCGCGCGTTTCGGCACCGGGAATGGCAGACCAGTCTTGCTCAGCAAGCACTTGCTGATAAACAGGATCACCTTCTGCGGCCTTGATGCGATATAGCCCGCCATCCCAATCCCCTAAGTGCACCTCGTGTAGATCCGGATTTTCACGCGGCACCAATCCAAGGTGCGCGGCCAAAGGTGCTGCGGTTTGATGGGTACGGATCAGTTTCGTTACGTAAAGCGCGTCAAACTGTTCGTTTTTCAAACGTGCGCCAACGGCAATCGCCTGTGCCTCGCCCGCAGGATGCAGCGCGGGGTCTCCATGCCCGTCCTTCATCGCAAAGTTGATGCCGACCTGCGCTGGAGCGCTTTCGCCGTGGCGGATCAAATACAAATCAGCAGCGCCGGGGGCTGGTGCAAAACGGGGTTGGCGGTATTCTTGTTCCATCATCACTAGCATAGTCACGGAGGCCCCTTTTGACCAACCCCAAGCCCATCAGTGCCCTCCTGCCTTGCAACGTAACCCGAATCGCATGCCGCATCGCGACCTTAAAATGAGCATGTCCGAGGCCCTTGCCACCCTAACAGCCCAGATTGGGCAGGAAATTGGTGTCTCGGATTGGATCACCGTAGATCAGGCAATGATCGATCAGTTTGCGGCGACCACGCACGACGATCAGTGGATCCACGTGGACCCAGACCGGGCAGCGCATGACACTCCTTACGGCGGCACAATTGCGCATGGTTTTTTAACGCTCAGCCTTGCCAGTCGCTTTGCATATGACTGTTTTCCAGTTCTTTGTGGGCAATCCATGTCAATCAACTATGGATTTGACCGGTTGCGCTTTGTTTCACCAGTCTGTGCTGGTCAACGTGTTCGCGGGCGATTCACCTTGTTGAACGCGGCGCGCCGCAAGCCGCAAGAACTGCTTCGGACTTGCGAGTTGTGCATCGAAATCGACGGCCAAACCGCGCCTGCTCTTGTGGCAGAATGGCTTGGCCTGATCCTATTTGACACGTGATGTACAACCCGCACTAGACACCCCCCCTTATAAGTCGCTAACACCTGCGCAACTCAAAGGTATTTTTCATGTCATCCGTCCTAGTTTTAAACGGGCCAAACCTGAACTTGCTTGGCACTCGCCAACCAGAGATCTACGGCCATACGACTCTTGCTGACGTAGAAGCAATGTGCGTGGCGCACGGCGAAGCCCGCGGTACCCTTGTGACATGCCGTCAGTCCAACCACGAAGGTGCGTTGGTGGACGCGATCCACGCCGCCAAAGGCACCTTTGCCGGTATCGTGTTGAATGCGGGCGCTTACACCCACACATCCATTGCGTTGCACGATGCGATTCTGAGCACTGAAATGCCGGTGGTCGAATTGCATTTGTCCAACATCCATGCGCGCGAAACGTTCCGTCACAAAAGCATGATTGCGCCCGTGGCGGTCGGTATGATTTGCGGCTTTGGCGCGATCGGGTATACTTTGGCTCTGGATGCGTTGATTGCGCACGTCGGGGAGGCAAAGTGAAAAGCTTACTACATCGCATGTCGAACTGCCAAACCATCGAAGAGCTGTGGGAAACCCACACCGAAAAGATGGCGGAATACGGGTTTGACCGGCTGATTTATGGCTTTACACGCTACCGTTCGGGCACCTCACTGGGTGACCCAGAAGATTTCATCATCCTGACCAATCACGACCGGGCTTATTCCGACGTTTTTATGGGCGAGCAACACTATGTGCACGCCCCTATGGTCAACTGGGCTTTGCAAAACGAAGGCGCGTGCAGCTGGGGCATCCTGAAACGTATGCACAACAGTAAAACGCTTTCGGTTGCCGAACAGCGCGTGCTGGAATTTAACGCGTCTATGGGCGTGACCGCAGGCTACACAATCAGCTTCAAGTCGGTCTCTGCCCGCTCCAAAGGGGCCATTGCTCTGACAGCGCGCCGCGGAATGTCCCAAAACGACATTGATGCCATCTGGGAAGAACACGGGCGCGACATCCATCTAATGAACAACGTCGCCCACTTGAAGATTTTGACGTTACCTTATACCGCGCCCAACCGTTCTTTAACAAAACGTCAACGCGAAGCGCTGGAATGGGTCGGCGACGGTAAGACAATGCAGGACATCGCGATCATTATGGGGCTGACGTCGGCCACCGTGGAAAAGCACCTGCGCCTTGCGCGCGAAGCATTGGCAGTTGAGACCACCGCCCAAGCAGTCCTCAAGGCGGCCTTCGCCAATCAGATGTTCATTCTAGAAGCATAAGATTCGCCGTCTGCTTCGCCTTGGCGTCTCAAACGGGCATTTTCAGTGACTTAAACGTACTTTTGGGACATTAAATGTCCCTTTCCGTCACGTCATGTGTAATTTTTGACCGTCGGGTAAGGAATTCCTCACTTTCAAAATCACTAGAAATTAGGCCATTGTGACCATGTTCCGTGAGTGGTGGCTTTAGCCAGGGAGCACCGGGGGGGATCCTTTGTGATTTCAAAGTTACTTCCCTCCGACCGGTCTAACCGGAGCCGGTTCACCTGCGTATTGATCCGCAGGTGGGCCGGGTTTTAACGTCCGAGGTCTCCTCCCCGTGACCAGGACGTGAGCAGGTCGGGCGAGATCACCGTCCCAAAACAGATCTCGCCCATCTGCGTGTCTTGAGAGTGCCGGTTGTGGCGTTCTTATCCCTGAGCAGTCGTTTTTTGCGTCGGCACGCCTGTGTGCAGCGATGCCGTTCAATTCAGCCGAAATTAGACCGCTCAACCCTACTAAGGACGCTAAACGCCTCGCGTTCGTTAAGGTCATGATGTCGTTTGCAGCCCAACAAACTGGCGGCACCAAAAGCGAGGCGGGCATCTGCTGCAATAAAAAACGACACGCCCTAGCAGGCGTGCCGTTTGTGTCTCAATCCAGGCGGTTAGGCGACGCCAAATCCTTTAAAAGGATTTGATCCAAACTCTGTGACAGAGTTTGCGCCTGCAGCAGGCCTTAGCTTTGGCCGACTTTAGCGACTTCTGCAGCAAAGTCTTCTTTCTCGACTTCGATGCCTTCGCCAACTTCCAAACGTGCGAAACCGGTAATTGTAGCACCAACTTCGGTCGCAGCGGCTGCAACTGTCAGATCAGGATTCACAACAAAAGACTGGTTCAGCAATGTCACTTCGGACATGTACTTTTTCATCCGGCCTACGATCATTTTTTCGATGACCGCTTCGGGCTTGCCACTTTCGCGTGCAATGTCCATCTGAACTTGCTTTTCTTTCTCGACGACGGATGCGTCAAGATCGGCTTCGGACAGGGACGCAGGGTTCACAGCCGCGATATGCATCGCCACCTGTTTGCCAAACGCTTCATCACCACCGGTCATTGCCACAAGAACACCGATCTTGCCCATGCCAGGCGCGGCTGCGTTGTGCACATAGGACACAACAACATCGCCGGTCAGCTTGGCCATACGGCGCACGCTCATGTTTTCGCCCACAGTGGCGATTTTGTCGGTGACGACCTCGGCCACAGTTTTGCCGCCCATGTCGGCCGCTTTCAGCGCCTCAACATCGTCAGCACCCAGTGCGACAGATGCGATGCCAGAAACCATCTCTTGGAACTCAGCGTTCTTACCGACAAAGTCGGTTTCGGAGTTCACTTCGACCGCAACACCCGTTCCACCGTTTACAACGACAGCAACAAGGCCCTCGGCTGCGGTACGACCAGACTTCTTAGCGGCTTTGGCAAGACCCTTGGTGCGCAGCCAATCAACCGCTGCTTCCATGTCGCCATCATTTTCGGTCAACGCCTTCTTGGCGTCCATCATGCCTGCGCCCGTGCTGTCGCGCAGTTCTTTGACCATTGCTGCTGTGATTGCCATCTTTGGCTCTCCTCATGATACAAATGGGTTACGGCGGTGAGAAACACCGCCGTCTTTAAAACGTGTCGGGCCTAGCCTTAGCTTTCGGCAGGTGCTTCGGCGGCAGGCGCTTCGGCCACGGCCTCTTCGACAGGGGTCTTTTCCATGGCGCCCAGATCGACGCCAGCAGCGCCCAATTGCACGTTCATGCCGTCCAAAGCCGCACGGGCTGCCAGATCGCAATAAAGCGTGATCGCACGTGCCGCATCGTCGTTGCCAGGAATGATGTAATCCACACCATCGGGCGAGCAGTTGGTGTCAACCACGGCCACAACTGGAATGCCCAGTTTGTTGGCTTCGGCCACGGCCAACGCTTCTTTTTTCACGTCGATGACGAACAGTAGGTCAGGACGACCGCCCATTTCGCGGATACCGCCAAGCGAAGCTTGCAGTTTGCCTTGGTCACGTTCCATGCCCAGACGTTCTTTTTTCGTCAGACCTTCAAAACCGATCGCGGCTTGCTCGTCGATGGACTTCAGGCGCTGGATCGACTTGGACACGGTCTGCCAGTTCGTCAGCGTACCACCAAGCCAGCGGTGGTTCATGTAATACTGTGCGCATTTTTCAGCAGCTTCAGCGATAGGCTGTGCCGCTTGACGCTTGGTGCCAACAAACAGCACACGGCCGTTTTTTGCGACGGTGTCGCGAATAGCTTGCAGGGCTTGGTCCAACATTGGAACAGTCTGCGTCAGATCCATGATGTGGATACCGTTACGGCCACCATAGATGAAGGGACCCATACGGGGGTTCCAGCGCTGTGTTTGGTGACCAAAGTGTACGCCTGCTTCAAGCAGTTGGCGCATGGTGAACTCGGGAAGAGCCATGTTCGTTTCCTTTTCCGGTTTTCGCCTCGTTCGGGGGTGCAGCGCGAATGCGCCAACCGGTGGACATTTGAGGATGTCTCCCCCATCTGCCCGCCCCGAACTGCGGATTAATGAGGGGGCCATAGGGGAATGCATGGACGATAGCAAGAGGGGTTGAGCGACAAATCATGACCTTATGCATATTGAAGCATCGCGCGGCTTTGAAATACCGACTTTGTGGGCAAAACCAGCCATGGCAGTCGGTATATAGACAAAGAGGTTGACGCCACCCCATGTGGCTGGCCTTTTCGTCAAAACTCCAAGAGGTCCGCGATGCTTACAATCTATTCCGTTCCCGTCGCTGCGTACTGCGCTAAAATACGGATCATGCTGGACCACAAATCCATCCCATTTGAACAACTTCCGCCACCCGGCGGATACGGATCAGATGAATACCGCGCGATCGTACCGTCGGGAAACCTGCCCGCAATGATCCATGACGGGTTCATGTTGTCCGATTCCGAAGCGATTGCCGAATACTTGGAAGACGCCTTTCCAAGCATACCAATGATGCCCGATACGCCAAAACTGCGCGCCAAAGCGCGTGAGTTCAGCCGGTCCCACGACACGCGCTTGGAACCGGCGGTGCGTGCGATGTACCCTTACGTGGATTACAAAACCCGCGATCTAGGCGCAGTGCGCAACGGCGGGGCGTTGATTTCGAAACAGCTGTCATCGCTTGGATTGCTTTTGTCGCAAAACCCGCTGGACACTGGCACGCTGTGGTCATGCGATTGCGGGTTTGCCGTGACATTTGCTTGGATCAAGGCGTTCGAGGGTGCAATTGATCTGCCAGTCACATGGCCAGACATCGTGGTTGAATACGATAAGCGGATTCAGTCTTTTCGTGTCGTTTGCGAAGAACTGGCAGCTTACCAGCTTGCAATGGACGCCTATCTTGAGAAAGCAAAGCCGCGTTAACCACGGACTTTTTCATCGGCTCTCTGTCAAATAAAAGAACTTTTTGGAATTTAGGCCTTAGATCTGGATCGACTTAACCTACACATCGCAGACAGCCGAAAACATCAAAGCACTGATCCGCAAGGGCGCGCGTCTACCGCTTTGAACCCATTAACTAAACCACCGCGTGCCCACTGCGCACGGCGCTCTCTGATGCGGCGGCCAGCGCTTTGCGATCCGTCATATCCGCCACCTTCAGCGGCGTGTGGTACGTCACAACAACACGCCCCTGTCGTGCCAGCGCAAGGGTCGCGATCATATGTGAGCCAAAGTCCATATCACCCCACCAACCATAGGTGCGCGGGTCTGTGCCCTTGGGGGCGTGATACGTCACCGACGCAGGCTGCACAGACAACACATCGCGCAACTGAGGCGCCAGAAACGCGTGAAACAGCGTCGATTTAAACGGCAACACCCGCTGCCCATCCGTGCTGGTCCCTTCAGGAAAGAACAGCAGGCGATGCCCGGCCAAAAGGCGGGTTTCAAACACCTGCGTCTGCGCCTTGGCCTCGCGTCGTTTGCGCGCGATAAACACCGTACCTGTGATACGGGCCAGAAAGCCGATACCGGGCCAGCCTGCCACCTCGGCTTTGGATACAAAAAACACCTGATCCGATGCGTTAAGCACAAAGATATCCAGCCAACTTGAGTGGTTGGCCACCACCGCCCCCTGCCCTTGCATGGGTGCGCCGCGCCGCTCGAACCGCAGCCCCATACAGATCAGCGACAGCCGGCAAACGACGCGCGTGATGTGCGGGCTCCAGGGGCGCGCCATTCCGTGCACATGTGCCTCGATCAATCGCAGTGGCAGCAGTAACCCCAGCCCAAAGGTAATGGTCAAAATGATCGCGAGCCCACGCAGCAGCACCCTGATCCAACCCAAAAGACCGATTTTCACGTCTTGGGGCGGCTCGTTACTGTCCCAAGTGATGCTCATGTCGTGGCCCCATAGATACGTTTTTGCCGCTCAGACATCGCGCTAGTGTCCATAATCAAGCACACATCGGTGGTATTAAAGGCGTGATCCAAAAAGGCCCCCGCACCGACCACGCCGCCAAGCCGCAAATACGCCTTGATCAGGGCTGGCATCTGTTTCATTGCACCGCGTCGGTCAATCTGACTTTCGGGCATCAGCTCCATAATCGTCGCGCCCGGGCGTTTCGCGTGCACGCGCAGCGCTTCGGGTGCAAGATGGCGATGATGCAGCAGTGACAAAGGCGCCGCCAATTCCACCACATCAGTGCCGTGAAAGGACGCGACCCCAAACATAATATCAATGTCGTGGCGCGCCACATAGGCCGCCACCCCGTTCCAAAGGTGAAACATCGCAGCGCCCCCGCGATAGTCGACGTGTACACAAGACCGCCCCAATTCAAGCAGCCGCTTGCCCGACACATGAAGCGGCGAAATGTCATATTCACCTTCGGAATAATACCCGCCTGCATCTTGTGCCTGCGCCGCACGCAACATGCGGTAGACGCCCACAACTTTGGACTCGGCGGCATCGTCAAACAAGATCAAATGGTCAAAGAACGGGTCAAACCGGTCTTTCTCCAGACCCGCCGCATGATCGACAAGCGCGCCGCCTCCGCCCAATTCCGTAACAAATACGTCGTAACGCAACGCCTGCGCGGCACGCAGGTCATCTTCGCTTTGGGCCAAAGCCACGCGAAATTCAGGCTCGTGGGTCAATGTCATCCGGGGCGGTTTAGTCATCCTGACCCATAAAGGCAAAGGGAGACGCCGAATGCACCTATAAGTTGCGATTCATTAACTTTTCAGAAAGGATGTTCAGGCATCAAACACAGGTTCCAACGCGATCCGCGTGCCATCAATCACCACTTTGCCCTCGTTTGGGAAATTTACGGTGATGCGACCCGCGATGTTACTTTGGACCTGTCCGACACCCCACTCAGCATATGCTGGATGGCGTACAAACATGCCGGGAGCAAGAATGGCGTTCAGATTTTCCATGACCTGCCTTTTCATTGGCTTAGCTTGCGAGGGCCACAATGGGCCAAAGTAACGTAAATCTTGGCGCGCTGATTGGCAGCCGCATTTGTCATGACTTGATATCGCCGATTGGAGCCATCAACAACGGCCTTGAATTGCTGGGCATGTCAAACGAACGTGAAGGGCCCGAACTTGATCTCATTTCCGAAAGCGTTGGCAATGCGAGTGCGCGAATTCGGTTCTTCCGTATCGCTTATGGTGCGGCAAGTGATCAGCCGATGGGGCGCGCCGAAGTGGTGTCGATCATTAAGGACGTCACAAAAGGTGGCCGCCTGACCGTCGCTTATGGGCCGATGAGCGAACAGCCCCGACGGGCCGTGCGCATGGCGTTTTTGGCTATTCAGTGCCTTGAAACAAGCATGCCCTACGGTGGCCGTATCGAAGTCGATTGCACCGACGGCGTATGGAAAATCACAGGGCACGCACCAAAAACGAATGTCGACGACGCACTGTGGGCTTGGCTTCGAAACGAAGACACCAAAGAGCTGGCCGCCGCACATGTTCAATATGCGCTGCTTCCGGCCGTTGCACGAGATGCCGAACGGCAAGTCCACACATCAATTGACGATCAAACGTTACAGATCAGTTTTTAATCCAATCACCCGCGGACTGTGCCGTCACCGCGCACAAGGTATTTAAAGCTGGTCAGCTGCGCTGCCCCCACCGGACCGCGTGCGTGCATTTTCCCAGTGGCGATACCGATTTCTGCGCCCATGCCGAATTCACCACCATCGGCAAACTGCGTCGATGCGTTATGCATCAAAATCGCACTGTCGAGTTCATTTAAAAAACGTCCGGCAGCGGCGGCATCTTCGGTTAGGATGCAATCTGTGTGGTTGGATCCGAATTTGCGGATATGGTCCATGGCCTCATCCAGATTTGACACGACACGCGCGGCAATATCCATATCAAGGTATTCGCGCCCCCAGTCATCTTCGGTCGCGGGTTGCGCGCCATCGACGATTTGCAAGGCATTGTCCGCGTGTACGTCTACGCCTGCATCAATCAGTGCGCGCAAAACATCTTGGCCGAGCGTATCCGCCACATCCGCATGGATCAGCAAACATTCCGCCGCCCCGCAAATGCCAGTGCGCCGTGTTTTTGCGTTCAATACGACTTTCAGCACCTTTTCAGGGTCTGCATCCTTATCGATATAGATGTGCACGATACCTTCGAGGTGAGCAAAGACCGGCACGCGTGCTTCGCGTTGAACAAGGCCAACCAACCCTTTGCCACCACGCGGCACGATCACGTCAATGGTGTTGGTCATCGTCAACATTTCGCTGACCGCGGCCCGATCGCGCGTCGGCACAAGTTGGATCGCGTCGCCCGGAAGGTTGGCTTCCTCAAGCCCTTGTTGCAGACAGGCATGTATGGCGCTTGAGGAATGAAAGCTTTCAGATCCGCCGCGCAAAACCACCGCATTCCCGGCCTTCAGACACAGCGCGCCCGCATCAGCCGTCACATTGGGGCGGCTTTCATAAATCACGCCAATAACGCCCAACGGTGTGCGCACGCGCTGGATATTAAGGCCCGTCGGTTGCGTCCATTCGGTCAGAACTTCGCCCACGGGATCAGCCTGTTCTGCAACGGCGCGCAGCCCATCAACGATGCTGCGAATGCGGTCTTCGTCCAATCGCAGGCGGTCCATCATGGCATCAGACAGACCTTTGTTGCGCCCAAATTCCATGTCTTTGGCGTTGGCCTCGATGATGGTCTGTCGGTCTTTCCAGACATGTTCAGCCGCCGCAATCAGCGCGGCGTGTTTACGTTCGGCACTGGCAAATGCAAGCGTCGCGGCAGCCGCTTTGGCGCGTGCACCGATATCAGCCATAAGAGCGGGAATGTCAGCGAAGTCTTTCATCTTTAAGCGTCCTATGCATGCTGCCTGTGGCATAAGCTGTGCCGTCGGCGGTGGTCTGAGTGGTCAAAAAGGCGTTAAAGCGCCATGTCGTCGCGGTGTATAAGGGCCGCGCGCCCCGGGTATCCGAGCAAGCTTTCGATCTCGTGGCTTTGGTGACCTTTGATGATCTGTGCATCTTGTGCCGTATAGCGACTAAGCCCCAAGCCAAGTTGGCGCCCATCGGGATCGTGGATCGCGACGGGGTCGCCGCGATTGAAATCGCCGTTTATTGCATAAACTCCGGCAGGTAATAGACTGTTTCCACTCGATAAAGCTTGTACAGCACCCGCATCAAGCGTCACAATACCGCGCGGTTTCATCGCGCCGATCCAGCGTTTTCGTGCATCCTGTGGGTCAAGTGTGGCGGTGAACCATGTCGCTTTGCCGCCTTGCTCAAGGGCTGAAAGTGGGCGCATCGCGGCTCCGTGGCAAATCGCCATAGCACAACCGGCCGCTGTCGCAGTCTTGGCGGCCATCACCTTGGTTTTCATGCCCCCTTTGGACAGACCAGAACCCGCATCGCCGGCCTGCGCCTCGATCTCGGGGGTGATGGTATCAATCACGTCATAACGCCGCGCAGTGGGGTCATCGGCAGGATTGGCAGTATAGAAGCCGTCGACATCCGACAGCAGCACCAATTGATCCGCCCCAATCGTCGCGGCGATCTGCGCGGCAAGTCGATCGTTGTCGCCAAAGCGGATTTCATCGGTGGCGACGGTATCGTTTTCGTTAACAATAGGCAGCGCATTCAGCGTTAACAACTGCTCAAGCGTGGCCCGCGAATTCAGGTATCGGCGGCGGTCTCGGGTGTCTTCCAGCGTCATAAGAACTTGGGCTGTTGTTATGCCGTGGGGCGTCATCGCTTCTTCGTAGGCGCGCGCCAGTCGGATTTGCCCGACAGCCGCCGCGGCCTGAGACTGCACCAACGCAAGATCCGTCGCAGGTAAATCCAACACACCACGCCCCAACGCGATGGAGCCGGAAGACACCAGCACCACCTGTACGCCCGCGTCTTTCAGCCAAGCAACGTCATGCGCCAAGCCATGCAACCAGTCGCTGCGCAATGCACCGGTCGTCCGATCAACCAAAAGGGCCGACCCGATCTTGATCACAAGGCGCGTGGCGGTTGTTAGGGACGCCATGGTTCTTCCTCGGTCGCGGGGCGTTGGCGGATGCGGTCGTCATCGATTTGAGTGCGCATATTCCGCAGCACTTCTGTGACGCCTTCGCGGGCGACACTGGACATCGACATCACAGGACCACCAGATGCTTTTTCTAATTCATCTAAGGCAGTTGCACGCTCTTCTTCATCTAGCGCGTCGATTTTATTCAGCACAGTGATACGCGGTTTTTCGGCTAAATCACCACCATAGGCTTCGAGTTCGGTGATGATCGTTTGGTAGTCTTCGGCCACCGTATCAGACGTGCCGTCGATCAAGTGCAACAATACAGCGCAGCGTTCGACATGGCCCAAGAACAAATCACCAAGGCCACGCCCTTCGGACGCGCCGGCGATCAGACCCGGAATATCTGCCACTACAAATTCTACGTTGTCCACGCCGACGACGCCCAAATTTGGGTGCAACGTGGTAAACGGGTAATCCGCAACCTTGGGGCGCGCATTAGAGGTTGTCGCCAGAAATGTCGATTTGCCCGCATTAGGCAGACCAAGCAAGCCGACATCGGCGATCAGTTTTAGGCGCAGCCAAAGTGTCCGTTCGACGCCGTCTTGTCCCGGATTGGATCGGCGTGGCGCTTGGTTGGTGGCAGATTTGAAATGCAGGTTGCCCCAGCCACCATTGCCGCCCTTGGCAAGTTGGACGCGTTGACCAAGTGTCGTCATATCCGCAATGACGGTTTCTTGATCTTCATCAAGGACTTCGGTGCCCACAGGCACGCGCAGGACAATGTCGTCGCCATCCTTGCCTGTACGTTGTTTGCCCATGCCACCCTGCCCGTTCTTGGCAAAGAAGTGCTGCTGATAGCGAAAGTCGATCAAGGTATTAAGCCCATCGACCGCTTCGGCCCAAACGGTGCCGCCTGTGCCGCCATCGCCGCCGTCAGGACCACCATATTCAATATACTTTTCGCGCCGGAACGAAATGCATCCGCTGCCGCCGCTGCCCGAACGGATATAGACTTTGGTGAGATCGAGAAACTTCATAGGGTCGTCCTATTGTATTTTGCGGCCCCTGTGAACGGGCGGCGGAAGGGGGCGGTCATGGCCAATTTCTCTTGGACTAGTGGCAGTGCAACGACCATCCTTCGCCCCATGGTTTCTTTTGGGGGTTACAGAACAGCCGATCGAGAGCAAGTTAGAATTTGTGGCTGTAGGTCCATGTCGGTTCAGTTTTATCACGTGCCACGCAGAAACCTTCGGCGTCGCCGAGGTATTTGAAACCACAATGAGTCAACACACGCGCAGAGGCCGGGTTGTCCTGAAAAACAGATGCAAACATCGTCGCGTTCTTCATTGGGTTCGAATGAACAAGCGCCTGCACAGCATCCGAGGCCAGCCCAGTGTTCCAAAACGGGGGCGCCACCCAATACGCGATTTCGGATTGATTGCGATCCATCCGTTCCAAAGAAATCAATCCCATGACTTCGGCGCCACCAGATTTCAGCCCATCCATCGCCCAAACATCCGCATCGCGGTTGTCTTCCATCGCGCGTGTCACATAGGCCTCTGACATGCCGGGCGGAACAGGATGCGGAATCGACGTCGTCATGCGGGCGACGCGAACATCGGACCAGTAAAGTTCAATCAATCCCTTGTCGGACTTACGCAAGGGGCGCAGTACAAAACGCTCTGTCTCGATCATGGGTTGGGTCACTATTTTCTCCATTTCCATCGTTATGTTCCTCCTCCGAACAAAACAAACAGGACCGACGCGACCGTTAAAGCCGCGAGGGTATACATCAAATAGGGTTCACTTGGGGTACCTGCGAGGGTGCGTGCGATTTGATCACCTGCAAGTGTCCAAACCGTATGCAGTACGATTTGCGTGGCGAGCAAGATCGCCGCAATGGTTGCCGTCGCGACAAAGGGGTCGCCGCCGGGCGTAACGAAGCCGGTAAAACCTGCCACAATCATCGCCCATGCCTTGGGGTTAAGCGGGTGCACAATCAGCCCTGCCGCAAAGCCCGGCGCGCTTGAGGCTGGATCACCTTGCCCCAGCCGCAAGTTAGCAACTTTCCAAGCAAGCCAGATAACATAGGCCGCCGACACCCACTTGAGCGCCTGAAACACCCAAGGGGCACTGTCGGCAAGCTGCAACAGACCAAAGCCAACCGGCCAGATAACCAGCTGCTTGCCAAGCGAAACACCTGCGACAAAGGGCAATGCCGCGCGAACCCCATAGCGCGCACCGGTGGCAAGCAGTGCCATGTTGGCGGGCCCCGGTGTGCCGACTTGGCTGGCTGCAAAAATGGCAAAGGAGGCGACGGCGATGCTCATTTTGCGCGCCTTAGATCACGATCCAGCAAGCCTAGAATAAGATCATCAAACCACTCGCGCGCGATCAAAGCGGACTCACGTTCCCGCCCTTCGACCACAAAACCCACCTTTTGATAGGCCGCAATGGCGCGTTCATTAAAGTCCAGCACGCGACAGCCAAGGCGATGTAACCCCATGGTGTCAAAGGCATGTGCCGCCAGAACTTGCATGGCCTCTGTGCCAAACCCCTGCCCCAAAGCGCCTGCGTCCAGAATGCCGATCGCGATTTGGGCGCGTTTGTCGGAATAATTGATGCTGTGCAGGCGCAAACCACCAATCAACGCACCGTTTGCCTCGATGATCCACGCGTGTGCATCATCGATGTGCGATTGCACCCAAGCTTCGGCAGCTTCTGATGTGATGTCGCGCACCGCTTTTGGGTCCGCGCCGAACATGGCGTGGATTTCAGGCGTGTTGCCAAGGGCAAAGCGGGCCTGCACGTCCAAAGGTGTTGCGTCGCGCAAGGTAATGCGCGCGCTATGCAATGTGGGTTTGGTCTGGTCGGCCATTTCGCGGCCTCGCTGTTAGAAATGAAAAAGGGGACCGGCGTTTCCGCCGATCCCCGAATTTTGTCAAAACTCGTTTGGTTCGGCTTACTCCGCAGCCTCCGCGACCGGGAGAACGGAAATAAACGTACGGTTTTTGAGACCTTTATGGAAGGTCACATTGCCGTCGACAGTTGCAAAGATAGTGTGATCTTTGCCCATGCCTACGCCTGCGGCTGGCCAAAATTTGGTACCGCGCTGACGCACGATGATGTTTCCGGGAATGACGTTCTCGCCGCCATATTTCTTTACGCCAAGACGACGCCCAGCGGAGTCGCGACCGTTACGGGATGAACCGCCTGCTTTTTTATGTGCCATTGGTGTCTCTCCTTAGCCTTTTGCCAGCTCTGCGGCTTGTTTCAGCCAGTCGTCGCGGTCGATGCGACCTTTGAACGACAGTTTTTCGTCCATCTCTGCGATGTCTTCAGGTGTCCACGCTGCGATTTGTGCAAATGTGGTCACGTCAAGCGCGTGCAGTTTTTTGACGATGACGGGGCCCACGCCGCTGATCTTTGTCAGATCATCGCCATCGGTTGCGGCGGCCTTTTTAGGCGCTGCTTTCTTGGCTGCGGGTTTCTTTGCGGGCGCTTCAGCTTTTTCAGCCTTTGGGGCTGCTTCGGCTTTGGCTGCTTTGGCTTTCTTCGCAGGCTTCACAACTTCGGCCGCGGCGACAGCAAACCCTGCACCGTTTTCAGCTGCCATGATGCCCGACGCCGATGCGCC
>NZ_JBDVGB010000005.1:0-38811 GCF_039940735.1 Tateyamaria sp. | reverse complement strand
CGTCAGCTGCGTCTTTCACAACCTCGCCTTCGTATTTCCAATCACCCTTGCGGGACGCCAATTCAGCTTGTCCAGCCAATGGCGCGCTCGGTTTGATTTCGACAGCTTTGGGTGCCGAGGCTACTTTTTCCGACGTCGTCGCCGCGGATGCAGCGGCCGTGGCCGTTGCCGTGGTTGCGGCAGTCGTCGCGGTCGTAGACGCAGGTTCAGTCGCCGCTGTTGCCCCGGATTGGGCAGAAGAAGCTTGCGCCGACGTGGATGCGGCACTTGAGCCGTTACCCTGGCTATCGCTTAATGACGCTTCGGGGCGGCACATGATCCAATTCAGCAGCAGCCCTGCGATCACGAACAGAACGATCCCCCAAAAGATCGATGATAAAAATGACCAGCCCCCGATCACCAACAATAAAAGCGCAACAAGCACCCCCGCACCTGCAGCAATCAGCCAACATCCTTTTGTGCAGCTGATCGTTTCTTGATTGTTATTCATGACAGTCCCCCCTTCGACATTACGGTGTTACTTTTTATACATACCGTCTTTTTTGGCGCGTTGGGAAAATTCTGTCTCTTCTCCCCGCGACAGCGGTCCGGCCTGCGCAACCCAGTTGTCACGACTCACCCGCCCCTTAAAGCCTTCGAGGTTTTGATCCACCCAAGCGATTTCGTCAGCGGTCCATGCCGCGACCTGATCAAAGTGGAAAAAGCCCAACCGGTGCAACAAAGATTCCAGCTTGGGTCCGACCCCTTTGATCATCTTCAAATTGTCCGCGCCACCATCGCGTGCCGCATCAAGAGTAGCTGGTTTAGTTCCCGGCCCTTCGGCCGGAGCGACAGCCGCTTCGACTTTTGGCTTAGCGGCTGGCGTCACTTTTTCAGCAGGTTTCGCCTTTTGTGCGGCCTTTGACTGAGCAGGTTTTGCAGCCTTGGCTTCGGATTTTGCATTGCTGTTCGCAGATTTGCCCTGCCACGGCGCAAGCAATGGCACTTCGGTCCCGTCGATGCGTTTCACCGTGTCGCCAATGTCGACGGCCAATTGGACCGAGGCGTTGTATTTTGTCTGCCCGCTGTCAAAATCCTTGAGCGTCGTCAGACCGCCAAGAGGCTCTGCCGCGTAGCGCCCATTTTGTGGGCCCGGTGTTGGCACTTTGCCGGCGGCCAATTCATCGATCAGTTCGCCCATGCGGGCAGCGGTCAAATCCTCGAAGTAGTCTTTGCCGATCTGGGCCATGGGCGCATTGGCGCAGGACCCGAGGCATTCGACCTCTTCCCAGCTGAATTTGCCATCCGCGCTAAGTTGATGCGCTTTCTTTGCGATCTTTTCTTTGCACACCGATACCAAATCTTCGGCGCCGCAAATCATACAAGATGTGGTGCCGCAAACTTGGATATGCGCAACAGAACCAACAGGTTGCAACTGAAACATAAAGTAGAACGACGCCACTTCGAGGCCACGGATGAACGCCATATCCAGCATGTTGCAAACGGTTTCAATCGCCGGGCGGGTCAACCACCCTTCTTGTTCTTGAGCACGCCAAAGAAGTGGGATGATGGCCGATGCCTGACGGCCTTCGGGATATTTGGTAATCTGGGCTTCGGCCCAAGCCTGATTGGCCGGGGTGAACGCGAAGCTATCGGGTTGGTCTTTGTGAAGGCGGCGGAGCATAATCTGGTCTCTCGGTCTGGGTGGAGACTTTGGGAGCCTCCGGCGGGAGTTTATTTGGCAAGATGAAGCAAGGGATGCGTCATCCGGATGTGCAGGCGGGTGGCAAAAGCAAAAGCGTTTCTTCGTCAGCGGCAAAGGCGGCGATCCCTTCGGCCATCATGTCGCGTGACAGACGGATCGCCGTAGGCCGATCAATGCCAAGCTTTGGCATTTGGACATCGGCCTGTGCTGAGGTCATTTGGCAGTCATTGGCGTTCATCGTCTCGATCAGAGCTTTCTTTTGGTCATCGGCAAATGCCGATGCCCCAAAGGTCACAAAAATCGCGGTCAGAACAAGCCGTTTCATCGGTCGATTTCTCCGAACACAACATCCATCGTGCCGATGATCGCGGCGACGTCGGCCAATTGGTGGCCCGTGCTCATGTGATCCATCGCTTGCAGGTGCAAGAAGCCGGGCGCACGCAGTTTGGCACGGTAGGGTTTGTTCGATCCATCGGCCACGAGATAAACGCCGAATTCGCCTTTGGGTGCTTCGACGGCGCAATACACTTCGCCTTCAGGAACGTGGAAGCCTTCGGTGTAAAGCTTGAAGTGGTGAATCAGCGCTTCCATCGAGGTTTTCATGTCAGTGCGCGAGGGTGGCGTCAGTTTACCGCGCGCCAGAATGTCACCCGGGCAGTCGCGCAATTTTGCGACCGCTTGTTTGATGATGCTCACCGATTGGCGCATCTCTTCCATGCGGACCAAATAGCGGTCATAACAGTCGCCGTTCTTGCCGACTGGGACTTGGAAGTCGAATTCATCATAGCATTCATAGGGTTGGCTGCGGCGCAAATCCCAAGCAAGGCCAGATCCGCGCACCATAACACCAGAAAAGCCATAGTTCAAAATGTCGTCTTCGGTCACGACGCCGATGTCGACATTGCGCTGTTTGAAGATGCGGTTCTCGGTCAGTAGCCCGTCGATGTCGGCCATGAATTCAGGGTATTCATGCGCCCATTGTTCGATATCATCGAGCAGCGCATCGGGCAGGTCCTGATGCACACCACCGGGACGGAAATAGGCCGCGTGCAGGCGTGCACCACTTGCGCGTTCGTAGAATTCCATCAAAATTTCGCGCTGTTCAAAGCCCCAAAGCGGCGGCGTTAGCGCGCCCACATCCATGGCTTGCGTCGTCACGTTTAGTAAGTGGTTCAGCACACGACCAATTTCGCTATACAGCACACGGATCAATGAGGCCCGGCGGGGCACTTCGACGCCCGTCAGCTTTTCAATAGCCAAACACCAAGCGTGTTCTTGGTTCATCGGCGCCACATAATCGAGGCGGTCGAAATAGGGCAGGTTTTGTAGGTAGGTGCGCGATTCCATCAGCTTTTCGGTGCCGCGGTGCAGCAGACCGATGTGCGGGTCGCAGCGTTCAACCACTTCGCCGTCAAGTTCCAACACCAACCTCAAAACGCCGTGCGCCGCAGGGTGTTGCGGACCGAAGTTGATATTGAAGTTGCGGATCTTCTGTTCGCCGGTCAGGGCGTCATCGAATTTGGAGCCGTCCATCATGAGGTCACCATGCTTTCTTCCAGATTGTCTTGCCACCGCTGCGGCAAAGAACCAAGGCGGGATTGGATATTGCTATATTGTGGGCGCAGCAGATCCGCGAGCTGGGCACGTTCTGCCGAGTTCATTTGCAAACCTGTGCCTGCGTTAATGCGTTCTTTGGGCCCTTCTAGGGGCGTATCAAGGCCAAGAAACCTTGATAGTTTGGTTAACGTTTCTGATTGGAACAGGTCTTCGAAAAACAGCACCATGCGTTGATCGGCAGGCACTGCATTTTCAAGTCGATCCAGAGTTCCAACATAATCAGAGCGGGCGCGTTCAGGGTTGTCTTTACCGCTCGTGACTTCGGCAAGCACGGTCGCGCGGGCAGCGTCAAAGGGCATGCCCTTTTCCGTCCGACGTGTGACTGTCATCGCGATGTTGGACCACAGACGATCAACCGGATCGCGCAGGATCATCAAAAACCGGGTGCGCCCCTCGTTTAGGGCAGCCATGCGGGCGTAGGTGTCGGATTTCAGCAGCGCATAGGCCGGGGTGACGTCGGCCACAACCCGGTGCGCAGGCCCAACAGGGCGCATCATCAAATTTTGGTACATCGCATCATTGCGACACTGTGCGCCAACAAGAGCCAACCAGCGGTCGATCTCTTGAACGCGGCGCGTGTTGCGCGCGCGGGTTTTATCGTCAGAAGACGCCGCCATTTCAGCCCGCACATCGCTGCGCACACGGATCAATTGATCAAGTGCCCAGATCGAGCTGCTATTTTCCACAGAGTCAAAATAGTGCGTTTCCTTGATCTGCGGCAGCGCAGCCTGATCATGGTTCCGCAACGCACGGGCAAGCCATGTCGTGCCCGCTTTGGCAGCACCAATGCAATATAGAAACGTCGCTGCCATCCTTAGCGTTTCTCCAGCTCTTGCAATTTAAGAGCCATAAACCACAACAGCCCGATGGTCCCGATAGGCAGTACGCAGACAAACGCCCAATAGGCGTTGATGCCGAAATGGGGCAACAGCTTGAACATCGGGATGATGGTCAATGCAGCTATGGCGATCCAAATCAGCATGTCCACATCACGCCCCTTCGACCTTCTTCTCGTCTCCGGGCAGAATGTATTCCGCGCCCTCCCATGGGGACATGAAGTCAAACTGGCGGTATTCTTGGACCAGCGATACAGGTTCATAAATGACCCGTTTCTCGACCTCATCATAGCGCACTTCGGTGTATCCGGTCGTTGGGAAATCTTTGCGCAGCGGATAGCCACGGAACCCGTAGTCCGTCAGAATGCGGCGCAAATCCGGGTGGCCGGAAAACAGGATGCCGAACATGTCAAAGACTTCGCGTTCGAACCAATTGGCCGACGGATGTACATCTGTGATCGACGGCACCATCTGATCCTCTCGGATCGACGCGCGCAGGCGAATGCGGTGATTCTGGTACATGCTAAGGAAGTGGTAAACCACTTCAAACCGCTTAGCCCGCCCCGGATAATCAACCGCCGTGATATCAACCAAAGACGAGAACTTGCAGCTCGAATCGTTACGCAGAAACTCGACAAAACCGGCGATATTGGCCGGTGCCACGTCTACGTTCAATTCTTCATGGGTGACATCCCATTCAAGCACGCAATCGGGGCGCTTGGCTTCGAGATAGGCGCCGAGTTCATTTAGGGCTTCGGTCATGTGTGCTCCTATGTCGGAGAAGAGTGATTGACCCACACAGGTGGACCATTGTGAAACGCGCGATTAGCGAACGATTGTCCCAGTGCGGCGCATTTTGCGCTGCAGCTGCATGATACCGTACAGCAATGCTTCGGCAGTGGGCGGGCAACCGGGGACGTAGACGTCGACCGGCACGATGCGATCGCAACCGCGCACAACGGAATAGCTGTAGTGATAGTATCCGCCGCCGTTGGCACAGGATCCCATCGAAATCACATAGCGTGGTTCGGGCATCTGGTCATAGACCTTGCGCAAGGCAGGGGCCATTTTGTTGGTCAACGTACCAGCCACAATCATCAGATCCGACTGACGCGGGGATGCGCGCGGCGCGGTGCCAAACCGCTCAAGGTCGTAGCGTGGCATCGACGTGTGCATCATCTCGACCGCGCAACAGGCCAGACCAAAAGTCATCCAGTGCAAAGACCCGGTGCGCGCCCAATTGATCAGATCGTCGGTCGAGGTCAAAAGGAAGCCTTTGTCCTGCAACTGTTCGTTCAGTTCACGGGTGGCGACGTCGCGGTCCATACCGGCGGAGTTGGGGGATGTGGCAATCGACATCTTTAATTATGCTCCTGGCGTCATGCGGGCGGACATCGCCGCCCGTCGGTGTTCGTTTCTCATGTATCCTAGCACCTTATGGGGGTCAACGCGGCATGCACACCACAGGCACGCTTGAGGTAAGAGTCTTGACCTTAGCCCCCGCTTTGGCAACCTTTGGGTAAACAACTAGGTTCCTCAAGGTATTATGACACGTGAAGACCCCAATAAATCTGCGCTTATTATCAGCGGAGCCTTTAAAGTCTTATTGAAAGAAGGGCTGCCTCACCTGTCTTATGACCGCGTGGCGCAAGCCGCGGGGGTGACGCGCCAGTTGGTGCGCTACTATTTCCCAACTCCCGAAGATTTGATGATGACCCTGTGCGAACAGATGGCCGACACCTACAGAGAGGCCATGATCAATGGCATCACCCATCACGAGGGCCAGGATCGGCTTGATGTATTTTTTGACTTCTACTTTGATGTATTGGACGGCACGCCCAAACCGCGCGACGATCAAGCATATGACGCACTACTAAGCCTATCAGCAGGTTCAGATCGCTTGCGCAACACGCTGCGCGATCAATATACCTTGCTGGGTCAGGTCGTTAGCCACGAGTTGCGCCTGCAATACCCCGACCTTCCCCTGCCCGCTTGCACAGAGATCTCGTATCTATTTGTCGTCATCATGTACGGCCACTGGAAAATGGTCGCCTCTCTTGGCTTAAGCGAAAGCCACCGCCTCGTGTCACGTCGCGCCATTGATCGTCTGATTGCGTCCTATCGCTCCGTGCCTGAAACGATTGATGACGCGCAGGTCTGGAAGGCCGAAGTTTAAAGTCGCGGCGCGGAGACAAGCACAACCGCCCTACTTCAGCACGAATCGCGGCACCGAAACTGGATAATTACTTCTCATTCTCGGCGTTTGCTAAAAAGGTGATGTCGTCGCCTAAAAAATGGGCACTTTCGTTTTGACAATTTTTAGCGCCCAACACGACTGAAACGCTTGAGTTCTACGTTTTTAGCAACTTTCAAAACGGAAAACTGCAATTTTTCCCTAAGCCATCAGACGTTTACACATTATGCACCCAGCACGGGTGCAGCAAAGTTTCACTCTTACAAGTTTGAAAAAAGCTGCGCGTGCAGCCGCAACGGCTCATTGCGTGCAGTTAAATAGTAAGCGCGAATTTAGAGCGTTTTAAATTCAAACGGCCGCCGAGGTCCTGGCGGCCGACATGTTATTTAAGCAGTACCAGGCGCGCTCATTGCCATTCGAGCGCGCCTTTTTTCCACTCATAGGCAAACCCGGCCGTCAACACGCCAAGGAACAGCATCATTGACCAAAAACCAACCATGCTGACGTCTTTGAACGCCACAGCCCACGGGAACAGGAACGCGATTTCCAGATCGAAAATGATGAAAAGAATCGACACCAGATAAAACCGCACATCGAATTTCATTCGTGCATCATCAAAAGCATTAAAGCCGCACTCGTAGGCGCTGACTTTTTCAGGGTCAGGATTGCGCACCGCAATGACCACCGCAGACAGCATCAGGACAAGACCGAGGCCAATGGCAACGACCAAAAATACGAGGATGGGAAGGTATTCCCGCAACATGTCTTCCACGTTTGGCTCCTTATCGTGTCCGGCGCATGTGTTCGCGCAAGATCCAGCGTCAGCGCTGATTGACAGCAGCTTTACGCGTGCGACCGCGCAGGGTCAATAAAGCCACCCACGATCACGCGCAAAAAAACCGAGGTACATCGACGCAGGCCATCATCTTTGCGACGTTTCAAGATCGCGACACCATTCTGCCAGAACTAGACCATTGTCAGCAGCCGTCATTTGCACGCTCAATTCCGTGTTTGTCGGGGTCGAACGCACCACGTGGGCCTCGTTAAAGGGCAATGCCAATTGTTGAACGCGCCGGGCAATGTTGGGCAGCGCCAGCATATCGCGGTCGTTCAACTGTAAGTCATTTTTCATTGCCGCGTTGACAAAGACCAACTCACCGTCCGCGTTGTGCACCGTCATCCCCCTGCCCTTAACGTTAGATAACATGTTAAGGATCGCGTCATTTTCGGCCAACGCATCGCTAAGCGCTTTTCGTTCGAAGCGTAAAAGATGGCGTTCGATTCTGCTTTCGGCGAGGTCAGCAACCGCCTGCAAATAGGCCAACTCACTGTCCCGCCAGATCCGCGCGGTTGTCGAGACAGCACAGATGGCCCCCACCGCCGCTTCGCCATCCACTTTCAAAGGCACCCCCAAGTAGGCGCCGATTTCCATCGCCTTTACTGACGCAATGTTACGTAATTCTGGGTCGATGCGGACGTCAGGCAATCGCAACGGCTGCCCGGTCCGCACGGTCCGCTCGCAAATTGTGTCGCGCGCCGACGTAGAACGGTTTTCCGACGGCGTGTCGGGGTCCGAATGCCCTAACGATGTTAAGGTCTCGCCGTGTACAACACTGACAAGACAAAATTCACACCCCAGCTTTGCTACTATAGATTGCGCTAAAGCGTCAAATTCAACCATGTTACTGAAATCAATAGACATATACGACATGTGGATCACCAAGCGCGTTACTTAGGGTCATTCCTTTTGCCGATGGAAACGCCCTGCTTTCTCGAATGTAACGTTAATGTTATCAAAATAGGAAGTGAAATTCCCAAGCGAGAATTTCACGCGCGTTAAGGATTTGTTGAAGAGCTTTCCGAGCGCGTCACTTTCACCGTGTGCCGACGCCATCTATGGCCACGACATGCGTCAATTTCTTAAAAATAAGCGTGTTAACTTTTTCTCAATGTTCACAGACGGGCCCGCCAAACCTGTTCGCTTGGCTTAATAAATCATGGTGTCAGGTCGTATTTTTTACCCATGTCGCTGGGCGTTTATCAAAAAACGCGGCGATTCCTTCGGCAGCCTCGTCGGTTTCCCAACGGGTTTTGAGCGCATTTATTGTGGTCGCAATGGTGCCATCATCAATCTGCGGTCCCAATGTGCGCATCAGCGATTTGGCCGCAGCCACCGCCCCCGGCGCGCAGGACAGATAGGGGATGACTTCGGCCTCAACGGCTCCGTCCAGATCACCAACAGGTACAGCGCGCGCCAACAGGCCCAGCTCAACAGCTTCGGACGCTCCAAAAATTCGTGACGACATGAAGACCCGGCGCGCATGCCCCTCGCCCATACGGGCCAGCACATAGGGGCCAATGGTGGCCGGAATGATGCCAAGGCGCGTTTCCGTCAGCCCCATCTTAAGGTGATCCGCCCCAATCGCCACATCACAGACCGAGGCCATGCCAACACCGCCCCCAAACGCATTGCCTTGCAACGCGCCAATCAACGGCTTGGGCAACGTGTTCAAGGCTTGCAACATATAGGCCAGCTTGCCCGCCTCGCGCGCCCGTGTGTCAGGGTCGGTTTGCATCTGTTCGCGCATCCAGCCCAGATCACCACCCGCGCAGAAACTCTTGCCCGCACCACGCAGGACAACGACGCGCACAGCACCATCCGTGCCCAGATCACCTGCCGCTCGGGTCAATTCCGCTAACATTAGCGCACTCAGCGCGTTGTGCTTTTCGGGGCGGTTCAGCGTCAGGGTGGCCACACCGCGCGCATCAACGTCGATCGCAATCGTTTCAAACATCTTAGCCCCGCATCGCCTGCGCCATAGCGGCAGCCGTGTTCACCGCCTCTAAATCAAGCCCGGTGCGATATCCCAACCGCTCAAGATGCGCGGCCACGGCTTCTGTCGCGACATTTCCGGCCGCACCCGGTGCATAAGGGCAACCCCCAAGGCCACCAACAGCCGCATCAAACACCCGCACCCCAAGGCTAAGCGAGGCGTCGATATTATCAAGCGCCCGACCACCCGTGTCGTGGTAATGCCCGGCGAGACGCCCCACCGGCACCACATCGCGCACCGCAAGCAGCATGCGCGCAATCGTGTCAGGTGCGCCGTGACCCAAGGTGTCACCTAGGCTGATCTCGTAACAGCCCATGGAAAATAGCCGATCCGCAACGCGGGCAACGGCGGCAGGGTCCGTTGGCCCGTCATGCGGACAATCCACCACACATGACACATAGCCGCGCACCGGCAAATCAATCTGGCGCGCCGCTTCGATAACCGGGGCAAACCGGTCTAACGACTCGTCAATCGATGCGTTGATATTGGCCCGAGAGAACCCCTCGCTTGCTGATCCAAACACCGCGATCTCGTCCGCGCGGGCGTCGCGCGCATCATCAAAACCGCGCATATTCGGAGCCAGTGCCGCATAGCGCACGCCCTGTGCCCGCGTGATCCCCGCCAATACGGCGCGGGTATCACCCATCTGCGGCACCCACTTGGGGCTGACAAAACTGCCCGCCTCGATCCGACGAAAGCCCGCAGCACTCAGTTGATCAATCAGCGCCACCTTTTCGGCCAAAGGAATCTCGCGCGGTTCGTTTTGCAGACCATCACGTGGACCTACTTCGTAAATCTCGACTGCGTCGGCCATCTAACCCTCCCAAGGTGGATAAAAGTCCTGCGTGTATAACCCATCGCCGTCCCCGGCGGGCAGGCTGTTCTGAAAACCTGCGCGTTCAGATATGCGTTGATACCACGCAGCGGTTTCAGGGTGATCATCAAGGGCTGCAAAATGGCGCGCCATATAGACGGCCTGACCCACCGAAATATCAGCCGCCGAAAAGCCCGAGGTCAACAGATAGTCGCGGTTTTCCAAAGGCGTCGACAGGCGGGCCTCAAGGGCGTCATAGCATTTGCGCAGGCGCGCGGCCTCTAGTTTCATCACGGTTGGGCTGCGCATGTGATCCTCGTACAAAACCACATGTTGCTGTGTCAGCGCGGCGGCGTGTTGGCTGATGGTTTCAGCAAAATGCACCCACACCAACCACGCCATACGATCCATGCTGGCCACACCGCGCCCAAGGCGGTCTGGGCTGAACCGTTCGCACAAGTATTGCGTGATCGCGCCCGTTTCGAACATCCGTTCGCCATCGATTTCGAGCGCAGGCACCCGGCCTGCCGGGCTGAGCGACAAAAATTCAGGACGGCGCAGGGACTTGTCAAACGGATGCACATTCACGGCAAAGGGCACATCAAGTTCATTGAGCAGCCATAGCGTGCGCATCGATCGCGACTGTGGGCAATGGTGCAAGGTGATCATGTCTGTTCGTCCTCCAATCGGACCAGCGCTGTACCCGCACTGACTTGATCGCCGTCCTGGGCCAGCACCTCAGCGATGACACCATCGCGCTGTGCAAGCAAGGCATGTTCCATTTTCATCGCTTCCAGAATGGCCAGCCTGTCGCCTTTGGCCACCTGCGCGCCAGCTTTGGCAAAGACCGCTTTGACCAAGCCGGGCATCGGCGCTTCGATCAAGTTTCCATTGCCAGCATCCGTGGCGGCCACGTCCAAAAGGTCGATGGCGTCAAAAGGTATGCCATAGCCGTCAAACACAGTGGCCCGATTGCCCGCAATGGCCACTTTCGGGGCCGGGTGCCCATCGATGAGCCACGCACCTTGCCGCCTAAGGGCTGTGATATCGGTGCCGTCCACAGTCCAGTGCTGAAGGTCAGGGCTGGCGACCTTTACATGTACCTCAAGCGGGGTTTCCTCATAAGCCAGCGGCACGGCACGGCGCAGCGGTTGCCACAGGGAAAACCCAGCGGCCCCGGTCGGCGTATCCAAGCCAGACAGCGCCATGGCCGCCGCAACCGCGTGGCGCGGGTGGCGAACGGGCGGTGTCGTCAGCATGTCGATATCGCGCGCGATTAATCCTGTATCAACCTCGCCCCGGCCAAAGCCCGCGTGCCCGGCCAATGCCCCAAGGAACGCCAAATTGGTCACCGTTCCCGCGACTTGCGTCTGCGCCAACGCTTGGGACAACCGTTGCAATGCAATGTCGCGCGTCGCCCCATGGGTGATCACCTTGGCAATCATCGGATCATAAAACGGGCTGATCTCGTCCCCTGCCCTGACCCCACTGTCAGCGCGTGCTGAATTTGGAAAACTCAGATGCGTGAGCGTACCAGTCGCAGGTAAGAATCCCGCAGGCACGTCCTCGGCATAAAGACGCGCCTCAAATGCGTGCCCGTTAATCGTTAGGTCATCTTGGGCCGCAGGCAGCGCCTCGCCCGCAGCCACACGCAACTGCCATTCCACCAAATCGACGCCTGTGATCGCTTCGGTCACCGGGTGCTCAACCTGCAAACGCGTGTTCATTTCCATGAAAAAGAACCCATCATCGCGTAACGGGCCAGAGCCATCGACAATGAACTCAACCGTGCCAGCACCCTTATAGCCGATGGCCTGCGCCGCTTTGACGGCCGCGTCACCCATCACACTACGCATTTCGGGTGTCATGCCCGGTGCAGGGGCTTCTTCGATCACCTTTTGATGGCGGCGCTGCAAAGAGCAATCGCGTTCAAACAGGTGCACCGCATTCGTGCCATCGCCAAAGACCTGCACTTCGATATGACGCGGGTGGGTCACGAATTTCTCGACCAGCACATCCGCATTGCCAAAAGCGGTTTTGGCCTCGCTGCGTGCACTGGCAAGCGCGTCGGCGAAATACTTTGGGTCTTCGACCAAGCGCATGCCCTTGCCGCCACCGCCCGCGACGGCCTTGATCAAGACAGGATAGCCCATCTTATCCGCCTCATCCGCCAGTAACGCATCGCCCTGATCGGCCCCATGATAGCCGGGCACAACCGGCACACCCGCTTTGACCATCAACGCCTTGGCCGCATCCTTTAGGCCCATAGCACGGATCGCATCCGCCGATGGGCCGATAAAGGTCAAACCAGCAGCCTCAATCGCGTCTACAAAGTCAGGGTTTTCCGACAAAAACCCATAGCCCGGATGGATCGCCTGCGCGCCCGCGTCTTGTGCGGCCTGAATGATTGCATCGCTCCGCAGGTAACTGTCGGTAGGCGCACTGCCACCGATGTGGATGGCCATATCAGCCATAGCAACATGTTTCGCCGTCGCATCTGCGTCTGAATAAACAGCGACACATTTGATACCCAAAGCTTGGGCTGTTTGCATGATCCGACAGGCAATTTCGCCCCGGTTGGCCACTAAAATTGTGTCAAACATTCTGTACTTTGCCCCTTTTCCGGATCGCATTGTTCAAATGCCTTTGGGTTCTCGCGTCGAGCGCGACAAGTCGGACATCCAAAAGGCAATCCCACAAGGAGTTCACTGCAATCACCGCGGCTTCATCATGGGGAAAACAATACGCACCGGTAGAGATCGCTGGAAACGCGATTGAAGCGCAACCATGCGTTTGAGCAAGGTCAATGGCCCTTCGATAACAACGTTCCAGTAGTGCGCGTTCATATTGTTCTCCGCCACGCCAAATCGGCCCGACA
The DNA here is from genome assembly GCF_039940735.1 of Tateyamaria sp. Taxonomy (GTDB): domain Bacteria; phylum Pseudomonadota; class Alphaproteobacteria; order Rhodobacterales; family Rhodobacteraceae; genus Tateyamaria. The sequence goes on along the minus strand of NZ_JBDVGB010000005.1, from coordinate 25,954 downwards.
GCATGTATGATGATTTTTGCATTCAACCCGTAGGCTTTTGTCACTTTTGCATCGCCGGGTTCGCATCCACCAAGTTCAGCGCATTCGGCCTTTAGCTGCGGACCAGCTGTGCGGTGAATCGCGCCATCTACACCGCCTCCCCCAAGTAAAGATTTGTTCGCTGCATTGACCACAGCGTCCACCGTCAACTGGGTGATGTCAGATTTTACAACAGTTATCGGCATTACATTCTGAACACGCCAAAACGCGTCTCCTCTATTGGGGCGTTCAGCGCGGCCATCAAACTCAAGTGCAACACATCACGCGCCTTGCGCGGATCAATCACCCCATCATCCCAAAGCCGCGCCGAGGCATAAAGCGGATGCGATTGTTCTTCGAACATGTCGATGGTGGGCTGTTTAAATGCAGCCTCTTCCTCGGGCGACCAAGTGCCGCCTTTGCGTTCAATGCCGTCACGTTTGACCGTGGCGAGCACACCCGCCGCTTGCGCACCACCCATGACAGATATCCGCGAATTGGGCCACGACCACAGGAACCTTGGGGAATAAGCGCGCCCAGCCATGCCGTAGTTGCCCGCGCCAAACGATCCACCAACCAGCATAGTGACTTTGGGCACCGAAGTCGTGGCGACTGCCGTCACCATTTTGGCGCCGTGGCGCGCGATGCCTTCGTTTTCGTATTGTTTGCCGACCATGAAGCCGGTGATGTTTTGCAGGAACACCAATGGGATGCGACGTTGGCTGCACAGCTCAATGAAATGTGCACCCTTTTGGGCGGCTTCAGAAAATAACACACCGTTGTTGGCGATGATGCCCACCGGGACGCCCTTGATATGGGCAAAACCGCACACCAAGGTTTCGCCAAAACGCGCCTTGAACGCATCAAACCGTGACCCGTCGACGACACGGGCGATCACCTCGTGGATGTCATACGGCGTGCGCAGATCGGCAGGCACAACACCCAGAACTTCGGCTGGGTCATAGGCGGGTTCTTCGGGGCTTTGCAAAGTGATGTTTGGGGTTTTGCAAAGATTAAGGTTTGCGACACTTCTGCGCGCCAAAGCCAAAGCATGCGCATCGTCATCGGCCAAATAATCAGCCACGCCAGACAGGCGCGTGTGCACATCTCCCCCCCCGAGATCTTCGGCTGACACGACTTCGCCTGTGGCCGCCTTAACCAGCGGTGGGCCTGCCAAAAAAATCGTGCCCTGTTCTTTGACGATGATCGTCACATCAGACATTGCAGGCACATAAGCGCCCCCGGCAGTACACGACCCCATGACCACAGCGATCTGCGCAATGCCCTTGGCGCTCATCTGTGCTTGATTAAAAAAGATACGGCCAAAGTGGTCGCGGTCGGCGAATACTTCGTCCTGATTGGGCAAGTTGGCGCCACCACTGTCGACCAAGTAGATGCAAGGCAAGTGGTTCTGTTCAGCGATTTCTTGGGCGCGCAGGTGTTTTTTGACCGTCATCGGATAGTAGGTGCCGCCCTTGACCGTGGCGTCGTTGCAAATGACCATCACCTGTTGGCCCATCACTTGCCCCACACCCGCAATCACGCCAGCACAAGGGGCCGCGCCGCCATAAAGCCCATGCGCCGCCGTCGCCCCCACCTCAAGAAAAGGCGATCCGGGATCAAGCAGGTTCGCCACCCGCTCACGTGGCAACATCTTGCCGCGTTTGATGTGGCGGTCGCGCGACGCTTCTCCGCCGCCAAGCGCCGCCGTTTGAGCCGCTTCCGAGACTTGAGCCAGCGCGATTTCATGCGCCGCAAGGTTTGATTTAAACGTTTCGGAAGAGGATAGGATTTGAGATTTAAGTTTCATTTTGCATTTGCCCCTTCATCGGGTTCTTTCAACTAAAGCAATGGCACGCTCTGCGGTCATGGTCATTAAACATCCGTGAAATACATTCGAACGAATTGTGCCATCCTGCCACTTGGAAAAAAGTCTTAAGCATTCTGCATCACGAAATGTAATCCAGGCGCGCTGCGCATCCCGCAATGTGTCAGTGCGATCAGGGTCGTTTGACCGCGCATCGTCTTCCTGTTCGGCCAATGAGCGTTGCGTTGAAAGATACGTGAGATTCAACAACTCGTCCCAAACCTTCGTTTCTGCCTCCAAACATTGCGAAATGCCGCGTGTCGTGCCGCCGTCAAATCCAGAAGTATGGATTCTTTGGCACGCGTTCGCCGCATCTCCGACGCACTCTACTTCGGTAAATTCACGCACCATCTCAGCATGGCACGCCTCAATCACCGCTCGATCAACAATCGGATCCTGCGCAAACGACGGCATACCCAATGCAATCAGCCCAAAGGTGAATATCAGTAATGTCTTCACAAATTGCACTCCGCCACCGCCATTGCCTTCAATTCCTTACGAATAACCTTACCCGTCACTGTCATCGGTAAAGCCTCCAAGAACCCAATTTCCCTTGGGTAAGAATAGCTTGCCAATCGACCCTTAACCCAGTTTTGCAACCCAGCCGCATCTTCGACCGCCCCATCGCGCAACACGACATAGGCCTTCACAATCTCCGTGCGCAGCGCATCAGGCTTGCCCACAACCCCAACCGTCACCACGTCAGGGTGGGTCAGCAAGCAATCCTCGATCTCGGCCGGGCCGATGCGATAGCCTGACGACGTGATCACATCGTCATCCCGCCCCACAAAGCGGATTTCAGCACCATCGCGCTGCCCGCGATCGCCCGTCAGCATCCAGTCACCACGGAACTTGGCCTGCGTTTCCTTTGGGCGGTTCCAATAGCGCAACATCATTGACGGGGCACCACGGCGAACGGCGATGTCGCCTTCGTCCTTGGTCAGTTGTCCCTTGTCATCAATGACTTGCACATCAGATCCCGGCACCGCCCGCCCCATAAAACCGGGGCGCACAGGAAATTGTGTGGCACAGCTGGATACGACCATGTTGCATTCTGTCTGACCGTAAAATTCATTGATCGTCAGCCCAAAGGCACGCTGCCCCCAAGCGAGCATTTCTGCACCCAATGGTTCGCCCCCGCTGGCTACCGAACGCAGGCCAGGGATTTCAACGTCTTGCGCCTTGAGCATCCGTAGCGCCGTTGGCGGGAAAAACACATTTTTTACTGAGGCTTGCGATATGACCTTCAAGCACTCTTGCACCGTGAACTTTTGCATACGCGCGCCGACCACAGGCACCCCAAGCGCAAGCCCCGGCATCAACACATCGAACAACCCACCAATCCACGCCCAGTCAGCTGGGGTCCACAGGCAATCCCCCGGCTGGCCCAAATCGTCATGGGACAAAGCCACCCCCGGCAAGTGGCCATCCAACACGCCGTGCCCATGCAAAGCGCCCTTGGGCGTCCCCGTGGTGCCAGAGGTATAGATCAAAACCGCCGGAGTATCGCGCTTGGCTGGCGCAAAAGCGACCGGCGCGCCCGTCGTTCCGGCGCTGTCGGCCATCCAGCATGGAGCAAGATCGCCCACAAGGGTGGCGCCTTCGGTATCTGTTAACACCAGCCCGACACCTGCGTCGTTGATCCGCGAGGCCAGCGCATCATGCTTGAAAAGTTTGAACAAAGGCACTGAAATTGCGCCAACTTTCCAGATCGCAAGGTGGGCCGCCGCGCACCAAGGGGTTTGTGACAGCAACACTCCAACCCGATCCCCACTCTGCACCTTGGCGAGCAAGGCGCGCGCCAAGCCATCGACCATCTGCGTCAGATCGCCAAAGGTTACATCCCGGCGCGCATCACCAGACAAATCGATGATCGCGACCTGATCACTGGGGTGACTTAGGCATTGTTCGGCCATATTCTTCATATGTCGTTCTCCGGGGCCACGGACACGATACCAAAATGATCCACATGATAGGACATGTCACCGCAACGCACGTGAAAGATCGCTGCCCCCGCCTCTTGCCAGCCAATGCAGTTTGCGGCCAGACCGCCGTGCTCGGCAATGTGGCGTGCGGCAACCGCGTTGATGATCCCTGTGGCGTCCGGCGCCACCTGCCGCTGACCCAGCCAAAATCCAGCGACACCCGCCAACAGCACCAAAACAGACGTCGTGATGAGAACAGAGCGTGGCATCAGCCCATCGCCGTGACCAATTCGCGCCCCACCAGCATGCGTCGAATTTCTGATGTCCCGGCCCCGATCTCCATCAGCTTGGCATCGCGGAACAGGCGCGCGACGGTTGCGTCATTCATGAACCCGGCTCCGCCCATGGCCTGCACCGCTTGGTGCGCCTGCTTCATTGCCTCTTCCGAGGCATAAAGACAGCACGCCGCCGCATCTTGGCGCGTGACCGTGCCACGATCGCACCCTTTGGCGACTTCATACACATAGGCGCGCGCTGAATTCATTGCCGTGTACATATCGGCGATCTTGCCCTGCATCAGTTGGAACGATCCGATGGGTTGCCCGAATTGCTTGCGCTCGGCCATGTAGGGCATGATTTCGTCCATGCAGGCGGCCATGATCCCAAGGCCAATGCCCGCCAACACAACCCGTTCGTAATCAAGGCCAGACATCAACACAGCAACGCCGCGCCCCTCTTCACCCAGTACATTTTCAAACGGCACCTCGACATCGTCAAAGATCAGCTCGGCCGTGTTTGATCCGCGCATGCCCAGCTTGTCGAAATGCGGCGAGGTGGTAAAACCCGCCATCGACTTTTCGATCAGAAATGCCGTGATGCCACGTGGGCCCGCCCCCTGATCTGTTTTGGCATACACAACCAAAGTGTCTGCGTCGGGGCCATTGGTGATCCAGTATTTTGTGCCGTTCAGGATGTAGCGATCATTGCGTTTTTCCGCGCTCAGCTTCATTGAAACCACGTCGGACCCCGCCCCGCTTTCGGACATGGCGAGCGCGCCCACATGGGCCCCGCTGACAAGACCGGGTAGGAATTTCGCCCTTTGTTCGGGCGTGCCGTTCAGCTTGATCTGGTTCACACACAGGTTGGAATGCGCACCATAGGACAGCGACACAGATGCGCTGGCCCGTGCCACTTCTTCGACCGCAACAGTGTGCGCAAGATAGGACATGCCCGCGCCGCCAAATTCTTCGTCCACTGTGATGCCCAGCAGGCCAAGGTCGCCCATTTCGCGCCACAACTCGGGTGGAAACGTGTTTGAGGTGTCGATCTGTGCCGCCATCGGCTTGATGCGATCCTGCGCCCAGCGGTGCACCATGTCGCGCAGGGCGTTTACGTCTTCGCCCAGATCGAAGGTCATGGAGTGGGTGAACATTTGGCACCTCTGCGTTATTGAACACTTGTTCATTAATACGCGACACCGCGCGCACACGTCAAATAAAAACAAATTACAGGCGCATCCGCGCAGCATCACACCCATAGGTTGAGAAGCAACAAAGCCGACACAAGCGGTGAAAATACCGCGACGAATTGGGCGTGGGATGATAGCCCTTCGTAGATTTTCGAATCGACGCGTGTACCAAATCTGCACGCACGAAAAGTTAAATGAAAATGAAATTAGCATCGATCATGACAGCGGTGCGCAGCCAAGACAGGTTATTTTACAATGCCAACAGCAATCACCTCAGGTTCTTCCACATTCAGCATCACAAACAGCGGCTTTTTCTTCATGGGAGAAGATGAAGTGCTGGTCGCATCAGGCAACGGAATTTCGGTGGACATAAGAGACGTCAATCTGTTCATCAATGGCCAGATTTTTGCTGATGACCGCGGCGTGTTTTCCAACTCTAGCTTCAGTAACGTCGACATCACGATAGGGACGGATGCCACAGTGGTGTCAGGCGGCCTTGGAGTGGGCATCGCGACGGACTTTACGTCATTGGTGAATCACGGATCGATCACTGGCCTCGAGACATTTGGCGTGAACCTTGAAGGTGCAGCTGATTTCGTCACCTTTACAAATTTTGGTGCCGTAAACGGCGACACAACTGGCCTTCAAATTGGTGGCTCAAATCAATTTGCGGTCAATCACGGATCGATCATTGGGGAAACCGGCGTTCGATTTGGTAACGAAGAAAGCGCGTTCGTCAATCATGGGATTGTAACCGGGGTAACTGCCCTTGCTGGCGTTCAGTCTTTCGGGATTCTCGTCGGTTTCAATGACGACGACACCTTCATTCAAAATTTTGGCACGATCTCCGGCGGGACGGCGTCTATTTCTACCCTTGATGGAATTGACAACCTCGTCATCGAAAACCACGGCCTGCTGATCGGCGATGTCGACCTTGGCAATGGCGCCGACACTTACCGCGCAGGAACCGACGGCATCGTTGTGGGCCAAATCCTGACCGATGAGGGCAATGACACGGTGCGCGGTGGAGACCACGCCGACGATATCGACGGCGGCGAGGACAACGACCAGATCTTTGCGCGCGGCGGCGAGGATACGATCCTTGGCGGTTCTGGCAATGATACAATCGGCGGTGGCGACGGAAACGATATCATCGACGGCGGCGTCGGCAGCGACCTGATCTGGGGTGGCAATGATGATGACGACCTGACCGGGGATGGGGGCAACGACAAGCTTGGCGGCGGGCGCGGTGACGACACGCTGAATGGCGGTAACGGCAATGACGAACTGTCCGGCGGGCACGACGATGATCTACTGCTGGGCGGAGCGGGGACCGACCTTTTGAATGGCGGTGCTGGAAATGACGACCTAAACGGCAACGGAGGCGTTGACACGCTGAATGGCGGTTCTGGGGATGACACGTTGTTTGGTGGCACGGGTGCGGATGTATTCGTGTTCGCAGGCAATGGTGGGCGCGACACAATCACTGATTTCGTAAATGGCGACGATCAGATTGATTTGACCGACTTTGGCCAGTTCTCGTTCGCCAGCCTGACTTCGAATTTTGTTGTTGACCTGCATGGTCCAAACGGGTCTTTGATCGACTTTGGCAACGGCGATGTGCTGATCTTAGAAAACCTGGCCTTTGGGAACCTCGACGAAAGCGATTTCATCTTCTTTTGATGACATCAGCGCCGGGGCACATCATGCCCCGGCATTGGCCTGATACACGGCGCTCACTTCGGCGCGGATGATGCGCGCGATCAAAGCGCAGTCTTCTAGGCTAAAGGTCAGCGGCACCCGCATGTCCACGATGGACGCAAGCACGCGGTCGCTGGTCTCCATCGGGGTTGAGGGGGCAAAGCGCCAGCTGTCGTATCGACTGGTGAACGCAACGGGTTCGGGCGCGCCGAACCACTTGAGGTCGACCCCACGCGCAGCACACCGTGCCAAGACGTCGTTCACGTTGTCAGCCGACCAATCAAGCAGCAGAAACTGGATCGAAGACCCGACGATGGTTTCCTGTTCGGGCCGTTCGACGATGGCCAGCCCCGGCGTGTCGCGCAGACCCTTTTCCAACGCAAAATAACGTTCATTCCAACGCGCACATTGCGTGGCAAGGTCCGCCAACTGCGGGCGCAGGATCGCTGCGCGCAAGTTATCCATGCGCCCTGAAATGTTAGGCGTGTCGTATTTGATGTCGGCGAACACCTCGATCGGCGGGGCTGCAAGGTGGCTTTCAAACAGCATATAGCTGCCCGACAGCATGATAGCGCGGGCCATGATTTCTGCATCGTCCGAGACCAAAAACCCGCCCTCGCCCGAGTTCACATGCTTATAGGTCTGAGTGGAATAGCACCCCACCGCACCCGAGCGCCCAGAGGGCACGTCATTCCACGCAGCGCCCATGGTATGCGCACAATCTTCGATCACGGTGACACCCGCCGCCGTGCACATCGCCATCAGCCGGTCCATATCGCAAAGATGCCCGCGCATGTGGCTGAGCATCAGAACGCGCGCCTGATCAAGCTTACCTTCTAGGTCGTCCAGATCGATGGTCAGCCCTTCGGTCACGCCCACAAACACAGGCACAGCCCCAACGGACGCGATCGACCCCGGCACAGGCGCAAGCGTGAACGCGTTGGTCAGCACGTTTTCGCCCGGCTTAACCCCAACAGCCCGCAAAGCCGTCGCCATCGCATAGCCCCCCGACGCAACCGCCAAACAGTAAGGTGCACCCACATAGGCCGCAAATTCCTGTTCCAGCACCGCCGTTTCGGACAATTCGCCCGGGGTCGTGTTGTATCGGTGCAACCGCCCATGGCGCAGCACGGCAAGGGCTGCGTCTATCCCTGCTTCGGGAATTGGGTCTTGTTGGGTGAAACTGCCGGTGAATTTTTCTGTCATAGCGCAGTTTTGGAACGCAATATGCAGGTCGTCAATGCGGCGTTTATGGTTTTCGCTTTTTGAAAGCGCGGATGCGTATGGATCACCCCAGCAAAGCGGCAACGACAGACGGCAAAGCGGCGTAGTCATCCAACAACGCTTCGGGTTCCAATGCGGCCATGTCCTCGCCCGATGGACCGAAGGTGACCAGAACCGACGGCACACCTGCCGCGCGCGCAGTATTGCGATCGGTGTCGCTGTCGCCCACCAACAAGCACGCATGTGGATCAACGCCCAATCGGCGCGTGGCCTCGAACAGCGGTTCGGGGTTGGGTTTGCGCACAGGCAAGGTATCGGCCCCGACCAGACTGCCAAATTGATCCCGCACGCCTAGATCGGCCATCAACTGTTCTGCCAGCGCTTCGGGCTTGTTGGTACAGATACCGACGGCGTGACCGTGGGATTTAAGGGTGGCAATCGCCTCCATCGCGCCGGGGTACAGCGTTGTGTGCACAGAAATCGCTGCGCCGTAAGCCTCAAGCAGCATAGGATAATAGCGATCAATCACCGCGTCATCCAATTGCCCGACCCGTTCAAGTCCTTTGCGCAACATCGCACGCCCACCGCGCAACGCCACGCCTGCATCTTGCGGGCCCAGCACATCGCCCAGCCCCATGTCGCGAAAACACACGTTGGCCGAGGCCAAAAGGTCGCCGCTTGTGTCCGCCAACGTCCCGTCTAGATCAAAAATTACTGCTGTCATGTCTGCCTCTTTGGCGGATACCCGCTATGTTGTGTTGCAACCCGCAATCTTGTTTGATGCCACGCACGCTTGCGCACTTGGCTTGGATCGATAAACAGGGCGCAACAAGAATACAAAGAGATTTGGTTATGAGCGTAGCATTGATCATCCTGGCCGCGGGTAAAGGCACGCGGATGAATTCGGACCTTCCCAAGGTTCTCCACCCTATTGGCGGCGCGCCGATGTTGCATCACGCAATGCAGGCGGGCGCCTCTTTGGAACCTGAACATACGGTTGTCGTGGCCGGGTTTGGGTCGGATGCGGTGACGCAGGCCGCCCTTGCCTATGATTTCGAAGCGCAGGTCGTCGTACAAGACGAACAACTTGGCACCGCTCATGCCGCCGCGCAGGCGCGTGACGCACTGGCAGGCTTTGAGGGACGCGCCATCGTGCTGTTTGGTGACACGCCATTCGTGCGCCCCGAAACCCTTGAGGCGCTGATGAACGCCACCGCAGACATCACCGTTCTGGGGTTCGAAGCCGCTGACCCCGCCCGCTATGGTCGTTTGGTCATGGACGGCGATCAATTGCAACGTATCGTCGAATTCAAAGATGCAACCGAAGCCGAACGCGCAATCAGCCTGTGTAATTCCGGCGTGCTGGCGGCCCCTGCCCCCTTGCTGTTCGAATTGATCGCCGAAGTGGGCAAGGACAATGCACAAGGTGAATATTATTTGACCGACCTGCCGGCACTGGCGCGCGCGCGCGGGCTGGACGTGTCTGTGGTGCGCTGTGACGAGGCCGAAACCCTAGGCATCAACAGCCGCGCCCAACTGGCCAGCGCCGAGGCGCAGTTTCAGGCCACAGCCCGCGCGGACCTGCTTGAGGATGGTGTGACACTGGCCGCGCCGGACACTGTGTTCTTGTCGCTCGATACGCTTGTGGGGCGCGATACTTTGGTGGAACCCAATGTGGTGTTCGGCCCCGGTGTCACTGTCGAATCCAGCGCCACAATCCGCGCATTTTCCCACCTTGAAGGGTGTCATGTGTCACGCGGCGCGATTGTGGGCCCCTATGCCCGCCTGCGCCCCGGTGCAGAACTCGCCGAAGATGTGCGCGTCGGCAACTTTGTCGAGGTCAAGAATGCGACGCTTGGCACAGGTGCGAAGGTCAATCACCTCAGCTACATCGGGGATGCTTCAATTGGCGAGGCCAGCAATATCGGCGCGGGCACCATCACCTGCAATTATGACGGCGTGATGAAGCATCACACCGAAATCGGCGCGCGCGCCTTTATCGGGTCCAACACCATGTTGATCGCGCCCGTGTCTATCGGAGATGAGGCGATGACAGGATCTGGTTCTGTCATCACATCTGACGTGGAATCCGGTGCACTGGCTCTGGCCCGCGCGCCGCAAGTGGAAAAACCGGGCATGGCCCGTAAATTGTTCGATATGTTAAAGGCCAAAAAGGCCAAACAGAGCAGAGGCAGCTAAAAATGTGTGGAATTGTAGGGGTCCTTGGCAATCACGAAGCCGCGCCCATTCTAGTTGAGGCGCTGAAACGTCTTGAATACCGCGGTTATGACAGCGCCGGTATCGCGACCCTAAATGACGGCGTTTTGGCCCGTCGGCGCGCGGTTGGCAAACTGGTCAACTTGTCCGATCGATTGGTTCACGAACCGCTCGCAGGCAAGTCGGGCATAGGACACACCCGCTGGGCCACCCATGGCGCTCCTTCTGAACTCAATGCCCACCCGCACCGCTCGGGCCCAGTGGCCGTCGTGCACAACGGTATCATCGAAAATTACCGCGAATTGCGGGCTGAACTGTCGGATGCAGGGCTGAATTTCCAGACGGAAACAGACACCGAAACCGTCGCTTTGCTGGCTGAACACCTATTAAACAGCGGGCTGACCCCTGTTGAAGCCGCCTTTGCGACCTTGGATCGGCTCGAAGGGGCGTTTGCCCTCGCCTTTTTGTTTGATGGCCAAGAAGATCTGATCGTGGCCGCACGCAAAGGATCACCCTTGGCCATCGGTCATGGCAATGGCGAAATGTTCGTCGGCTCGGATGCGATTGCATTGGCCCCAATGACCGACCGCATCACCTATCTTGAGGAAGGCGACCGTGCCGTCGTCACCCGCGCTGGCGTTGAAATACGCGATGCAAATGGTGCGCTGGCCAATCGGGCTGTGCGTCAAATCCAAATTGACGCCACACGCGTTGATAAGGCCGGGCACAAACACTTCATGGCCAAAGAAATCGCTGAACAGCCTGTGGTGCTGTCCAACACCTTGTCCAACTACATTGACGCGGATGGTCAGATCACTCTGCCCGACGCGGGACTTGATTTCACCAAAGTTGACCGGCTGACGATGGTGGCCTGCGGCACCGCCTTTTACGCATGCCTAACCGCGAAATACTGGTTCGAACAAATTGCACGCATTCCTGTGGATGTCGATGTGGCCTCGGAATTCCGGTATCGCGAGCCCCCTATTCCGGCGCGGACCATGGCGCTTTTTGTCAGCCAATCGGGTGAAACGGCCGACACATTGGCCGCACTGCGGTACTGCAATGAAAAGGCCGACAAGATCGTTTCGGTCGTGAACGTCCCCGAAAGTTCAATCGCGCGCGAAAGCGATCTGGCATTGCCAATCTTTGCCGGGATTGAGGTTGGCGTGGCGTCGACCAAGGCCTTTACCTGTCAGTTGACCGTTCTGGTTTTGCTGGCCTTGAAAGCTGCCCGAGAACGGGACGTGATCAGCGCCGCCGAGTTGGCCGAACATATCGCGGCATTGCAAACCATGCCTGGCCTCATCAATATGGCGATCCAGCAAAACAGCGCTGTAAAGGCAACTGCCCGCAAACTGGCCGAGGCCCGAGACATCCTGTTTTTGGGGCGTGGATCGATGTATCCGCTCGCACTTGAGGGCGCACTTAAACTAAAGGAAATCAGCTATATACATGCCGAAGCTTATGCAGCAGGTGAACTAAAGCATGGCCCCATTGCCCTGATCGACAAACACGTGCCCGTGGTTGTGATGGCCCACAAAGACCCGCTGTTCGACAAAACAGTGTCCAACATGCAAGAGGTCATGGCGCGCAAAGGCAAAGTGGTTCTGATCTCAAACCCCGCTGGGTTGACAGAGGCCGGCGACGACGTCTGGGGACAGATCGCAATGCCCGATTGCCCGGACTTGATCGCCCCGATCTTGTACGCAGTGCCCGCACAATTGCTTGCCTATCACACCGCCGTCGCCAAGGGCACGGACGTGGACCAACCCCGCAACCTAGCCAAATCGGTGACAGTCGAATGAACCCCGAAGACGCACTCGCCCAGATCGCAGCGCACAGTGACGACACGCGCGCCGCAGACGCCAAGGCGTATCACAAATCCAAACGCATCCACTTGGGCGTGCCCAATCCGATCCTCAATGATCTGACACAGGTGTGGCGACAGGGTCTGGATGTTGAAACCCGCGTGATGCTGGCAGACGGGCTGTGGGCAACAGATATCTTTGAGGCACGTTTGGCTGCGGCCAAATTGTTGACGCAAGCACGGCTTCGCCCCGACGATGCCGCATGGGATCTGATCACGTCATGGGTTCCGCAGTTTGATGGCTGGGCCATCGCAGATCATGCATGCATGGCCGGGCAACGTCGATTGACGGCTGATCCTGCGCGGTTGGATCAACTTGAGGCATGGACAACATCTGAACACCTGTGGACGCGGCGCGCTGCTTTGGTCATGACATTGCCTTGGACCAAGCAAAACTTCCCTAAACCAGATGAAGAAGCCATACGTGACCGCGTTTTGGGCTGGGCGGCGTCCTATGTGACTGACCAGCAATGGTTTATTCAAAAAGCAATTGCCTGGTGGGTGCGCGAATTGGGCAAGCACGACGCGCCCCGAGCGCGGGCGTTTTTAGATGCTCATGGCAGTGCTATGAAGCCATTTGCGGCCAAAGAAGCGGGGAAATATCTGACGGGCGCCTGAAACTAGCACGGAAACCGATACGGTTTCCGACCGTTTTTCGTGTCGAGAAACGCCCCCTCTCAACCGGCGAGCACATCCACTTCGATCAAATCCGTCAAAGAAGCGCCGATCCCTTGCATCGCAGCCAATGACAGACGGCTACCCGCAGTGGCAGGCCCCTCAATAGGGATCAAAGTCACATCCACAGTCTTGCCCGTTGACGGCAAGAACACCCGCCCCGGCTGTGTTGTCGAAACAAGCGGCGTCTTCAACCACATGCCCGGCTCTGCCGCGTTGCCCAATGTGGCCACCGTCCGACCCAAAGTACCGGCCGAGACCTGAGGCTTTGGGGCCTCTACAGTCGTTTCAAGCTCCGTCGCCAATTCATCAGGACGCGGCTGCGGGCGCAGCGGCGTAGTTCCGCCCGCCTCAGCAGGCACATTCGCCACCTCAGAAACAAGGGGCGCGCCCCTTTCTGGAACAAGGCCACACCCGCCCACACACACAACAGTGATCAAAATCCAACGCATACCCCACCATACCTCAGACAATTTCGCACGCAATGCCCCTTGCGGCAATCCGCCAGCGCACCTACCAATTGATGTATGAACGCTCCATTGATTGACCCATTCGCACGCGCCATCACCTACCTGCGCGTCTCCGTCACAGACCGCTGCGACTTTCGCTGCGTCTATTGCATGTCCGAAAACATGACCTTCCTACCTAAAAAGGAGCTTCTGACCCTCGAAGAACTCGATCGCATGTGTTCGACATTCATCGGTCTTGGCGTAGAAAAACTGCGCATCACGGGGGGCGAACCATTGGTGCGCCGCGATATCATGACCTTCTTTAACGCAATGGGCCGCCATCTTGAGGCAGGCACGCTCAAAGAACTGACATTAACCACCAATGGCAGTCAGCTCGAACGCTTTGCCAAAGACCTTTACGCCGCCGGTGTGCGCCGCGTGAACATCTCTTTGGACACCATTGATGAACAGAAATTTGCCGACATCACACGTTGGGGCCGCCTGCCCCAAGTGTTGCGCGGTGTCGATGCGGCCCTGGCCGCTGGCCTCAAGGTTAAGATCAACGCTGTCGCCCTCAAGGATTTCAACGAAGACGAGCTTGAAACCATAACAACTTGGTGCGCCGAACGCGCGATGGACCTCACTTGGATCGAAGTCATGCCCATGGGAGACCTCGGAAACGAAGACCGCCTGGGCCAATATTGGTCCCTCAAGGATGTGCGCAAGGCCTATGAAAATCACTACACGGTGACCGACCTTGCCGAACGGACAGGCGGACCTGCGCGCTATGTTCGATTGGAACAGACAGGTCAAAAGATCGGCTTCATCACCCCACTGTCCCACAATTTCTGCGAAAGCTGCAATCGCGTGCGCCTGACCTGCACGGGCGAAATTTACCTTTGCCTTGGCCAAGAAGACATGGCCGACCTGCGTGCACCTTTACGGGCGCACCCAGATGACGATGCCCCGCTTGAGGACGCGATCCGCGCCGCCATCGGGATGAAGCCTAAGGGCCACGATTTCGACTATTCCCGCCAAAAACTGGATGGTCAGATGCCTCGCCACATGAGCCACACAGGCGGGTAAAACCGATGCGGCCGACGGCGCTCTTTCGTCTTTACAAAGGCCTAAGCACCTTCGCCCTGCCCTTTACCGCACGTCACAGCATAAACAAGCTGCGCGCCGCAGGTATAAGTATTGATCGCGCTCATGAACGCCTTGGTCATGCCACCGCCGAGCGCCGTGCGGGCTCACTCATTTGGTTTCATGCTGCCGACGTGGATCAGGTGAAATCCGTGCAGGCGTTAATAACCCACATCACCACCCAAGCCCTCGACACCAAGGTGTTGCTGACATCCAGCACTGCCGCTTCTGCGCAAGGGATTGCACGCGACTTGCCACAAGGGGCTGTGCATCAGTTCAGCCCGTTTGAGGGCCCCGGCCCGATGAAACGGTTTTTGCAACATTGGCGGCCCAATTTGTGTGTGCTTGTGAGTTCGGACCTTTGGCCCAATCTGTTGGACACTTGCGCAAGTGCCGGTATCCCGATTGCTTTGCTGGACGCGGGCCTGTCAGATAGTGACGCGCAGGGCTGGAAACGTTTTCCCGACACGACCGACTATGTCTTGCGCGGAATCAGGATGGCCCATTGCCAAGACATTCGCAGCCGCAATCACCTGCGCGACATGGGATTGGCGATGGCGCAACACGGGGCCAAATTGAACACAGCCAAGGTACCAACACATGTTGATCCCGTTGCACGCGATGCGACGTTCAACGCACTAAAAGGTCGACCCATTTGGGTCGCATCCTCGACCCACGCAGGCGAAGAAGAACAGGTGTTGTCCGCCCATGCACGGTTGCAGTTGGATCATCCCAACCTGTGTCTGATCCTTGCGCCGCACGACCCCGAACGTGGCAATGCAGTTGCCACAGTGATCCAGAACGCGGGCCTCAGTGTCGCGAGGAGCAGCACAGGCGGTACCTTAGCCGATGGCGCTCAGGTGTTCCTTGCAGATACCAAGGGGCAAACCGATCTGTGGTACGCACTCAGCCCTATTGTCTTTCTGGCTGGAACCTTTGCCAATGTCGGCGGACACGCGCCTTTTGGCGCAGCGAACGGCCACACAGCCATCCTTCATGGACCGAACTATGCGAAATTTGGCGAAGCATATGCAGCCTTTCAACTGCAAGACGCCAGCATCCAGGTAAAAGACAGCGAAGCATTGGCCGCCGAAGTTCACGACCTGCTCACCCACCCCAGCCGCGCCGCACAACTGGCGGCACGCGCCCGCCCCTTTGCGCAAAACGGGATCGACCTGTTGGCGCGCCTCAGCGACCAACTATTGTCACTGGCCGATACAGCAAACAATGAAACGCCGTCCCAGTAAGGGACGGTGGGTCGGGCGACCTGCCAAAGGCAGGAGCGTCACATACCGTCCTTTCTAACCCATACAACGGGACAGCTTAGGATGTGATCGGCATCCGCTGCTCTACAATGCCAGCCCACCAAGAACAGCCCGCCGGGATTGCCTCATCGTTAAAGTTATACTCTGGATGGTGCACCGCGGCCGTGTCGCCATTACCAACCAGAATATAGGCCCCCGGACGCTCTTCGAGCATAAAGGCAAAGTCCTCGCCCCCCATGACCAAAGGCGCTTCTTCACATTGCCCCGACACAGACCGTGCCACCTCGGCGGCAAATTCGGTTTGATCGTCATGGTTCACCATCACCGGGTAATTGCGCTGGTAATCCACCCGCGCCACACCGCCAAATGTGCTGGCAATGCCCTCGCAAATCTCGATCACACGTTTTTCAGCCAGATCGCGCATTTCAGCACTCATGGTGCGCACCGTGCCCATGATCTGTACCTTTTGCGGGATAACGTTAAACGCCTTCGACGATGTCTCAAACGACGTAATCGACACCACAATCCGGTCAATTGGGTCGGCATTGCGGCTGACGATTGATTGCAACGCCGTCACGGCATGGCTGGCCATCAATGTCGTATCAATCGTTTCCTGCGGTTTGGCTGCGTGTCCACCAAGTCCTTCAAATTCAATATTCAAAAGGTCTGTTGCGGCAAAAAACGGTCCTGTACGGATCGAAAATTCCCCCACCGGTTTGCCGGGCCAATTGTGCATGCCATAGACCTCGTCGATGCCCCAGCGTTCCATCATGCCGTCATTGCACATCTCACGACCACCGCCGCCGCCCTCTTCGGCGGGCTGGAAAATCACCACGGCTGTGCCGTCAAAATTGCGGGTTTCCGACAGGTATTGCGCCGCGCCCAGCAACATCGCCGTGTGCCCATCATGACCACAGGCATGCATCGCATCCGGCGTTTTAGAGGCGTATTCTAACCCCGTCTGTTCATGGATCGGCAACGCGTCCATATCGGCGCGCAACCCAATCGTCTTACCCGAGCCCTGCCCCTTGCCTTTGATCACGCCAACAACGCCCGTGCGTCCGATCCCTTCCACCACTTCGTCACAGCCAAAGGCGCGCAGCTTTTCAGCCACCGTTGCGCTGGTCCGGTGGGTTTCAAACAAGATTTCAGGATGTTCATGCAGGTCACGACGCCACGCCGTGATGTCATCTTGAAGATCAGCAAAGCGGTTCTTGATCGGCATGTTAGTGTCCTTTGTTTGCGTGGTTACTGCACGCTATCTGTTTCGATTAGGTTACTGTGCGTTGCCATTCTTGCGCAATTTATTGCGCAGGCATCCGTTGTTCCACCAGTTCAACAAACCAGCTGCACCCAGCAGGGATGGCTTCATCATCAAAACGATAGGCCGGGTGGTGCAAGGTGCCGTTGTCGCCGTTGCCCAGCATGATGTACGCACCCGGGCGTGCTTCAAGCATATAGGAAAAGTCTTCGGCCGCCATGACAGGTGGCGTATCCATGATCACGTCCCCGGCCACGGCACGCGCCGCAGCGGCTGCATATTCAGTATGGTCCGCATCGTTGATCGTAACAGGGTACCCAAGGACATATTCGACCTCTGCTGTGCACCCATAGGCCTCCGCCGTGGCCTTGGCGATGGCTTCAACGCGCGTTTGCGCCAGTTTTCGCACCTCAGGATCAAGCGCGCGCACTGTGCCTGTCATCCGCGTCGTTTGCGGGATAACATTATGCGTATCCACATCTGAATGCAGCGCACAGACAGACACCACAACCGATTGCAACGGGTCCACAGTGCGACTTGCGATGCTTTGCAGCCCCAAGATTATATGGGCCGCCGTCACATTCGGATCGAGGGATTCGTGCGGTGCAGCGGCATGCCCCCCCTTGCCCGAGACGGTGATATAAAACTCATCCGCAGATGCCAAAAGCGCGCCGGGCCTGATTGCAAACTGCCCCGTCGGCAAGCCTGGCAAATTGTGCAAGCCATAGACCTCTTGCACGCCAAAGCGGTCCATCACGCCTTCTTCGACCATCACACGGCCACCGCCCCCGCCTTCTTCGGCGGGTTGGAACAGCAACACAACTGTGCCGTCAAAATTACGAGTCTCAGCCAAGTATTGCGCAGCGCCCAGTAAAATCGACGTATGCCCGTCGTGGCCACAGGCATGCATGACACCTTCGTTTTGCGACGAAAATGCGACGCCGCTGGCCTCAAGAATGGGCAGTGCATCCATATCGGCGCGCAGGCCAATCACCCGCCCCTTGGTGTCGCTGCGTCCTTTGATGGCAGCGACGATGCCTGTTTTGGCCACGCCCGTGACCATCTCGTCCACCCCGATTTCGGTCAGGCGTTCGGCCACGAAGGCGGCGGTTTTATGTTCGGCAAATCCCAGCTCGGGATTGGCATGGATATGATGACGCCATCCGGTGATTTCGGCATGGGTTTCGGCAAGACGGTTCTTAATTGGCATCACGTATCCTTTTCAAATGTCAGACGGACGGGCCGATGCGCATGGGCGTCCCGTCGCTAAAGCGACGGTGGCGGAAGCGTGTCAGATCATGCCCCACCGCGTCCCCCATGACCAGAGCGGCCAGCACCTTTCCCATGCCCGGACCGATGCCAAAGCCGTGACCGCTCATACCCGTTCCGACCGTCAGGCCCGGAAGGGCGTCGATCCGATCAACCACCGGCACCACGTCCGGCATGGTGTCGATCATCCCAGCCCATGCGGATTTGATGCGTACAGGGCCGATGTCAGGGAACAATGCGCCAAAGTCGCGGGCCAAGCCACGTACCTTGCGCATGTTTGGTTTGGGATCAAGTATGCGCATCCTTTCGAACGGGCTTACAGCATCCTCAGCCCAATGGCGCGGCGTGCCCCACGCATCTGGAAAGCCACGCGGCGCTTTGGCATGGAGGCGGGTGCCAAAGGGCTCGTGACGCAGTTGGGTCAAGTATTTCGGCAAGGACCGAAAGGCATCTGGGCCGACGAACAGCTCGTGATAGCCACCAGCAGCCAAGGTATAGCCCCCGTCGCTGCGCGCCCGAAAGGCAATACGCGGATCGGCAGCCCCCCCCGGATAGACAGCGGGCAAGGGTTCAGTCGCCGCCACTGTCGCACGCACCGAAAGTTGCGGCAGCGCCACGCCATGGCGACGCAAGAACAACGCAGACCACGCACCGCCCGCCAACACCACCTCGGACGCTTTGATCCGGCCCTGTTCCGTCACAACACCCACCACACGTCCCGCCGCCACATCCAGCGCCCGCACAGCGCAGTTTTCAACCAAAGTAGCACCGGCACGCGCCGCGATACCCGCAATAGCAGGCACAGCCAACCATGGTTCGGCCCGCATGTCAGACGCCGTATAAAGAGCGCCCTTGTAGCCGTGTGACATGCCGGGGATTAGGTCGGCCGTTTCGGTGGAGCTAAGCATGCGGCTGTCCAAACCGTACGTCTTTGCGTGCTGCAACCAAGCGGTATATTCAGCCATCTCTTTGTCGGTTCGCGCCAAATAGGTGACGCCGCACGTCTTAAGACCAATGTCTACGTTGGTTTCAGTCGCCAATTCGCGCCAAAGGCGGTTGGCATCCTTTACGATTCCTATTTCGTCCGGATCGCGCCCCTGTTGGCGGATCCATCCCCAATTGCGCGAAGATTGTTCGCCTGCGATGCGCCCTTTTTCCAAAACGGTGACGCGCTTGCCTGCGCGGGCAAGGAAAAGAGCGGTGCAAATGCCGATGACACCGCCACCAATGACGACCACGTCGCACTCGGCAGGGTGCGGTTCGGACCATGCGATTGGCGACTGTTCGGATATGGGAAAAGGGTTCACGACACATTACCCCGCGTCCCAGCCGTTTTCCGGTGCGGAAAACGATGCGCTGCGCGCTTTGGAAACCGACACGGTTTCCACCCGGTTTTCGGCTCGAAAACCGCGCCCCTATCCAAGACGCGCAACCAGATCACGCATAAAGCTATGACCCGCCTCAAACTGCTGCTTTGTGATAAATTCATTCGGTTGATGTGCCTGCGCAATATCACCCGGACCACAGACCACCGCCGAATAACCAGCATCCTGAAACTGCCCGGCTTCTGTGCCGTAACTCACCACGTGGACCCCATTGTCGCCCGTGATACCGCGCACCAACGCTTCTGCCTCGCCGTCTTCTTCGGGTTTCAACGGAGGCACGTCAAAACGGGCATCAATCTCGATCCGGGTGTCGGGATGGATCGCTTGCATGCCCCGTTCGATCTTGGCCACATGCGTCAGGTAACTCTGTTTCAGTGCAGCCACATCATCACCGGGCACAGCACGAAAATCCATAGAAAAGCGGCACGACTTCGCCGTGATGTTATGCGCTGTGCCGCCCGTGATCTGCCCCACATGCCATGTGGTAAAAGGTGGGTCGAACATTGCAGCCAGTGCCGACGGAGTAGCCGCCATGTTCGCCGCATTACATGTGTTTGCAAAGTTGATGATCTTTGCCCCTTCCAAAATCGCGCTTACCCCTGTGTGCAGCAATGACGAATGCACCTCGAACCCAATCACATGGGTGTCAAAGCCCTGCCCGCCCTTATGGCCTGTCACCGCCTTCATCATCGACGGCTCGCCCACAATCACGGCCCCACCCTTAGGTACAACACCTTGCATCGCCTCAATCATTGGAGGGGCACCAAGACAGCCGACTTCCTCGTCAAAGCTAAGCGCCAATTGCAAGGGTTTGCCTGCGTGATGCGCCTCGACGAGCGCCCAGATGGCGAGCGCGTCAAACCCTTTCATGTCGCAAGTGCCGCGTCCGAAATATTTGCCGTCCAGTTCAGTCACAACAAACGGGTCCGTCTCCCAAGGTTGCCCGTCGATCGGCACTACATCCGTATGACCCGACAACACAACTGCGCCCTGGACCTCGGGTCCGACATGGACGAACAAGGCCGCCTTGGGCTGTTCTGGATGATAATACCTATGGGCGGTGATCCCGTGCCCGTTCAAATAATCCTCGACCCAATCAATCAGCGGCAGGTTGGTGTCGCGACTGACGGTGGGAAAACTGATCAACTTGGTCATCAACTCCAATGGGCTTAGGCGGGTCGTCATGTGGATTCTCCAAAAAATACCAGCGTGCAATCCTCGTCTTTGACGTGGAATTCGCGTTGGCCGTAATCTTGATTGAACGGCGCGCGCACCCGCCCTGCTGCCAATGTATCGAGTTTGGGCTTCAAGGTTGCGTAGAGCGCATCAACGCCCTGAACATCAATGTAAAACGAATTTTGGCGCTCTGGGTGTGACAGATCAACGGAATCCCAAACTTGCACCAAGCGCACGGCCACATCGTCGCGGTTTAAAAAGGCGTAGCCATCGGCCTGAAAGCCGACCTGAAACCCCAGCACATCACGATAAAAATCTATCTGAGCGCTCAATGACGTGCAGGGCACAAACGGCGTGATTTGCGTCATGCGTCCGCTCATAGCCGATAACCCCCCGACACTGTCAGAACTTCACCCGTGATGAATGCCGCCGCATCGCTGAGCAAAAAGCGCACAACACCGGCGATGTCACCCGGTGTGCCCATGCGCCCTAGCGCGGTCATGTCAACAAAGGCCTGCTTTTGCGCATCATCGCGAGCCGAGGATGCCACATCAATCGCGCCGGGCGCGACGCCGTTGACGCGAATACCGCGCGGCCCCAACTCCCGCGCCGCACCCTTTGTCCACAGATCAAGCGCGGCTTTACTGGCCCCATACATCACAGCCCCTTTGGGCGGCAGGTATGCGTTCACAGACGAGATATTAACCATGGTCGCCCCCGTTTTCAGGTGGGGCAAGGCAGCGGCCAACAGGCCTTGGGCCGCAAACAGGTTCACATCGAACATCCGCGCATAACCATCGCGGTCATATACATCCAAAGGCGACGCCGAAATGTCGCCCGCATTGTGCACAATCCCATCGATGCGGCCAAATCGATCCAGTACTGCATTTATCATGCGGGTGGGCGCGTCAGGGTCGCTCAGATCACCTTGAACGCAGTGCAGATCAGTGTCTGGCACCGTCGAGTTGTAGTGCAGCGTGACATCATGATCGCGCGCAAGTTCGGCCACGATGCCCGTGCCGATGCCACCCCCGCCCCCCGTCACAAGAATGGATTTGCGCAAAGCTGCGGCGCACATGGTCTAATACCCGCTGTCGGTTGTTAGGACAAAATGGCCCGGCTCAACTTCGTTATAGGCCGACGGTTCGGGCATATAGCTGGAGGGATGAATGGGCGATGGGATCGGTTTAAAGTTCAGGTCTTTTTCGTCCTTGCGCTGGCGTGGGTCGGCGATGGGCACTGCCTTCATCAGGGCCTGCGTATAAGAGTGCTGCGGATTTTCAAAGACGCGCGCGCGCGGTCCCATTTCGACAATCCGGCCCAAATACATCACGCCCACATGGTGGCTGACCCGTTCGACCACCGCCATGTCGTGGCTGATAAACAGGAACGAAATCCCAAGTTCAGCCTGCAATTCCATCATCAAGTTCAGCACTTGCGCTTGTACGGACACATCAAGGGCCGACACGGCCTCGTCTGCGATGATCAGTTTGGGGTTCAACGCCAAAGCGCGTGCAATCGCGACACGCTGGCGCTGGCCGCCAGACAATTCGTGCGGATAGCGGCGCATGAAACTGCGCGGCAGCTCGACCCGGTCAAACAACATCTCGACCCGCTTGGTGCTCTCGTCGCCCTTGAACATGCCAAAGTTGCGCATGGGTTCAGCCACTTGGTCGGCCAATTGCATTTGCGGATTGAGCGACGCAAACGGATCTTGAAAGATCATCTGCATGTCCAGCCGTGCCATGCGCAACGCTTCGGGCGTCAGCGCCATAATGTCTTTGTCGCCCAACTTAATCGAGCCAGATTGGGGTTCAACCAGCCGCAAAATCGACCGCCCGGCCGAAGATTTCCCACAGCCGGATTCGCCCACAAGGCTTAGGGTCTGGCCCTTGTTAATTGTAAAAGACAGGTCTTCGACCGCATGCACATTGGCCACAAGACGGCGGAAGAAACCGCCCCGCACCGGAAAACGCGTGGTCAGGTTACGCACAGTCAAAAGTGGTTCGTCCGTGCCGAGGATCGGCCTGATCTCGCCTTGCGCGCGCCCCATCAGTTTCATCGGTTCGGGCGCGGATTTGCCACGCATTTCGCCCAGCTTGGGCACTGCGGCCAACAACGCTTTGGTATAGGGGTGCTGCGGGTTTTCGAAAATTTCCTCGACCGTGCCTTCTTCGACTTTGTTGCCACGGAACATGACAACGACGCGGTCCGCCATTTGCGCCACCACAGCCATGTCGTGAGTGATGAACATCACAGCCGTGCCGGTTTCACGCTTCAAACGGTCCATCAACGCAAGGATTTCGGCCTGAATGGTCACATCCAAAGCCGTGGTCGGTTCATCCGCGATCAGCAAGCGCGGCTCGCAGGCCAAAGCCATCGCAATAACAACCCGTTGTCGCATGCCCCCCGACAATTCGTGCGGGAACTGTTTCAGGCGACGTTCGGGTTCAGGAATGCGCACCTGATGCAACAGCTCAAGCGCGCGCGCTTCGGCCTGTGCGCGATTTAAGCGCTTGTGAAGGCGCAATCCTTCGGTCAATTGCCGCCCCACAGTGAACACAGGGTTCAACGCGGTCATCGGTTCTTGAAAGATCATCCCGATTTCATTGCCGCGAATGGTTTGCATAAGATTCTGATCGGTTTGGGCCAGATCAACAGCATCCGCATCCTTGCGATTAAAATTTAAGCGCCCACCTGCAATTTCTCCGCCACCGAATTCAACCAAGCGCATCAACGACAAGGAGGACACCGATTTGCCCGACCCAGATTCGCCCACAACACAGACGGTTTCGCCTGCATTTACGTTGAATGATACGTCCTCGACCCCCAATACGGGGCCGTCTTTCGTCTGAAACGCAACGCGCAAACCCTGAATTTCGGCTATCGGCTTCTGATCCGTCTCATCCAGCATAAAAACCCCCGCGATCGGTCATTTTGACCATCTGGCAAAAGAGTGGGCGAAGGTTCGGGCACTGTCAAACGCAACATTGTACAAATCTAGGGTTGATTGCAGGCAAGGCTTGCAATTTCGCCAAGTTCTGTTTCGATGACGCTATGCACTTGGGGGCAAGCGACAAAAATGAAGGCGTAGCATTGTGTTGCGCGGACATCGTGGTTTTTCCTTCAGAGCTTAAAACGTGTCGCGGCCAACGTGATGCAAGACTGACAAGCAGGCAAAGCCTGCGTGTCCAACAAGGAGTAAATTATGACCCTCAAATCCATTCTTATGGGTGCTGTGGCGATGACGGCACTTGCGCCGGCAGCCTTTGCCGAGCGCGGCTCGGACGGCCAGATCAACATCATTTATTGGCAAGCCCCTTCGACAATGAACCCTTTCTTATCCGGCGGGAACAAAGAATCAGAAGCCGCG
This sequence comes from Tateyamaria sp., assembly GCF_039940735.1. Lineage (GTDB taxonomy): Bacteria > Pseudomonadota > Alphaproteobacteria > Rhodobacterales > Rhodobacteraceae > Tateyamaria. The sequence goes on along the minus strand of NZ_JBDVGB010000005.1, from coordinate 1,671 downwards.
TCGATGGTGATCGAACCGCTGGTACGCTTTGACGAATCCGGCGCGATTGTGCCTTGGCTGGTGCAGGAAATTCCGACAATCGGAAACGGTGGCATTTCCGAAGACCTAACATCTGTGACGTGGAAGCTGATTGATGGCATCCAGTGGTCTGACGGCACGGCGCTGACATCGGCAGATGTGAAATTCACCTACGAATATTGCACCCATCCCGAAGGTGGCTGTGCACAGATCACTAAATTCGAAGGCATTTCCTCGATCGAAACCCCCGACGCATCAACCGTCGTGATCAACTTTGAAAAGCCAACGCCCTATCCGTTCACGGCCTTTGGTGGTCTTGAAAGCCCTGTTTTGCAAAAGGCGCAGTTTGAAAACTGCATTGGTGCCGCGGCACCAACCTGTACCGACCAAAACTTTGGCCCCATCGGCACCGGCCCGTTTGTCGTGGATGAATTCCGCCCCAATGACGTGATTGCCCTGTCGGCCAACCCGAACTACCGCGATCCCGCCAAACCTGCCTTTGCTTCTGTTAACTTCAAAGGTGGCGGCGATGCCGTTGGTGCTGCGCGCGCCGTTCTGGAAACCGGCGAATTCGATTACGCGTGGAACTTGCAAGTGGCCCCTGACGTTCTTGGCAGTATGGCAGAAGCGGGCAAAGGCGAAGTGCTGTCCAGCTTTGGCCCATCGGTCGAGCGGATCATGCTGAACCACACCAACCCTGACCCGGCACTTGGTGCAGACGAACGCGCAGTTGTGCGCCCGCACCCCTATTTGCAGGACGAAGCGGTGTACAAAGCGATGTCGCTTGCTGTCGACCGCGTGCTGTTGGCCGAAATCGGCTACGGTGCGGGCGGCAAGGTGACGTGCAACTGGATCCCAGCGCCCGGCGCATATAATTCCGAAACCTTCACCTGTGACACGCAGGACATCGAAGGCGCCAACGCCATGTTGGATGCAGCTGGTATCGTTGACACCGACGGTGACGGTATCCGTGAAAAAGACGGCGTGCCTTTGGCTGTGTTGTTCCAGACTTCAACCAACGCGATCCGTCAGGATTACCAAGCGCTGGTCAAAGACTGGTGGACGCAGATCGGCATCGACAGCGAATTGCGCAACATCGACGCTTCGGTGTTTTTTGGCGGCGATGCAGGGTCACCTGACACGTTCCAAAAGTTCTATGCCGACGTAGAGATGTATACCAACACCTTCTCTGGCACCGATCCACAAGCCTATCTTGCGAACCTGCTGTGTGACAAAGCACCCAGCCCGGAATCGCAATGGCAGGGTGAAAACATCGGCCGCTTCTGCATGGAAGAGTATGACACGCTGTGGAATACGCTTGCAGAAACGTCTGATCTGGAAGAACGCGCCAGCATTGGTCGCCAACTGAACGATCTGGCGATTGCAAACGGTGCGATGATCCCCCTGACACACCGTGGTGATATCTCTGCCAAGGCAAACAGCCTGAATGGCGTGCGCATGAACTCTTGGGACAGCGAACTGTGGAACATCGCAGACTGGACCCGCGCTGAGTAAAACGATTTGGGTGGGCATGCGTGCCCACCCTACCCCCGCTGTCTTTCGCCAATAAACAAGACCTCCGTACAAGGACTGGCCTTTTATGCTGACCTTCACAATCCGCCGGTTGATCCTGTCGATCCCGACGCTTTTGTT
>NZ_JBDVGB010000004.1:0-65453 GCF_039940735.1 Tateyamaria sp. | reverse complement strand
TTGTTTTCGTTTCCTTGGTCGTCGGAGTCGTTTTCGTCGCCTTCGTCGCCTTCGTCGTTTGGCGTGGTATCTTCGTCGCCTTCGTCGCCTTCGTTATTTTCGTCGGCTTCGTCGCCTTCGTCTGACTCGTCACCTTCGTCGTTTTCGTTGGCTTCGTCGTCTTCGTCACCCTCGTCGTTTTCGTCGCCTTCGTCGCCTTCGTCGTTTTCGTCGTTTTCGTCGCCTTCGTTGCCTTCGTCGTCTTCGTCGAATTCGTTGGCTTCGTCGTTTTCGTTGCCTTCGTCGTTTTCGTCGTTTTCGTTGCCTTCGTCGTCTTCGTTGCCTTCGTCGCCTTCGTTGCCTTCGTTATTCAGGTCAGGCAGCACAGGCTCGTTGCCTTCGTCATCTTCGTCGCCCTGATTGTCTTCGTCGCCTTCGTTGTTTTCGTTGCCTTCGTCGCCTTCGTCGCCTTCGTTACCGGTAAAGGCACCTTCGTCGCCTTCGTCGCTTTCGTTGCCTTCGTTGCCTTCGTTGCCTTCGTTGCCTTCGTTGCCTTCGTTGCCTCCGGTTACGTCGGGGTCGGTAAGGAACTCGTCGCCTTCGTCGCCTTCGTTGTCTTCGTCGGCTTCGTTGGCTTCGTTACCTTCGTCGTTTTCGTCACCTTCGTTGTCTTCGTCGTTTTCGTCACCCTCGTCGGACTCGTCGCCTTCGTTGCCTTCGTCGTCTAGGTTAAAGAGCGATTCATCGCCTTCGTTGTCTTCGTCGCCTTCGTTGCCTTCGCCGCCTTCATCGCCTTCGTTGCCTTCGTTGTCTTCGTTGCCTTCGTTGTTTTCGTCACCTTCGTCGTCTTCGTTGCCATCGCCTGGGGCGTCGTCGTTGACCAAAACTTCGTCGCCTTCGTTGCCTTCGTTGCCTTCAGTGCCTTCGTCGCCTTCGTTGTTTTCGTCGGCTTCGTCGTCTTCGTTGTTTTCGTCGTCTTCGTCATTGGCTACGGTTTCTTCGTTGCCTTCAGCGCCTTCGTTGCCTTCGTCGCCTTCGTCATCGGAAAACTGGGGGCCGCCTTCGTTGCCTTCGTTGTTTTCGTCACCTTCGTCGTCTTCGTTGCCTTCGTCGCCTTCGTCGTCTTCGTCGCCTTCGTCGTTTTCGTTGTTTTCGTCGCCTTCGTCGTTTTCGTTTCCTTCGTCGCTTTCGTTGCCTTCGTTGCCTTCGTCGGCTTCGTCGTTTTCGTCGCCTTCGTTGCCTTCGTCCGCTTCGTTGCCTTCGTCGCCCTCGTCGTCTTCGTCGCCCTCGTCGCTTTCGTTGCCTTCGTCGGCTTCGTTGTTTTCGTCGCCTTCGTCGCCTTCATTGCCTGAGTTTTCGGACTGTTCTGGATCCGGGTCGGGCATCCCACCAACAATTGCGGTGGCTTCTTGGGGGGTCAGCGTCACGATGTCTTCGGATGCTTTGGAAGCGGTTTCAAAAGCTGCAATAGTCGAGCGTAAAAGGGACATAAGTGTCATGATATCAATTTCCAGTTCTATGTGTGTGTTCATGTCCTTGCCGGACACGGGGCAAATTCCATCGGGTGCAATGTACAAAATCCATGCAATATTCGCGTCCAATCGCGATTTTGGCAAGGATATAAAGAGATCAAATCACAACTTAGTGTTGCAGTAATCTGATCAACGGTCATGGTTCCGCATTCACTCAACCGTTTACGGAATCATCGCCATTGCCCGTCGTGATACTGTCGTTGCCGCCCCGTCCAGAAACTGTGTCATTGCCGCCACCGCCGTTGATGTGTCAGCCGATTCCGACCCACTTATAATTTCAGAGCCAGTTCCACCGTTGATGATCGCCATGGGACGTCCTTAAATATTTGCATGCGTTTGCAGCGTCGCGATGCGTCGTTATGAAAAAGCCGAGCAAGGATAAACCTTGGTGCACTAGGTTTTACAAAAGCGGCGCGAAAGTGGATCAATTTGGGTCCGCAAAAAACGACATCACCTCACCACAAAAAACGGACGTAAAATCAATATTTTATGGGTATGGCCATTAAGAAGATTCGACGCAACGCAAGTTAACATAATCCTAACCGTTACAGTGCCCTCGGCATGCAACGTGTTGGAATCTTTGTTCGATATTTTGGGTCGTGTTCCTAAGTGCATTCAAAACACACAGCCAAAACGCGAAATTCGTTAAGAGCCACCATGATGGACTGATATGATCCTTCAGGCTCCTCCACCTCAATGCCTTGTCTTGTATTTATCTGTGCCACAAAGCCTGCGACACAATTGCGGCCCAAGACGCCTTGATGTCATCGCTCGGTCTTGTCATCAACGGACTCATGAAATCTGCTTTGCCCCTTTTGGTTTTCAGCGATCTTGATGGAACTTTAATCGACCACCACAGCTATGCGTGGGGCCCTGCCGCCCCTGCCCTTGCGGCCCTGAAAAAGATCGGCGCGGGGGTTGTGCTGGCCAGTTCCAAGACGGCCGTTGAAATCGATACTTTACGCCGCGCGATGGGGCTGCAAGACTGGCCCGCGATTGTGGAAAATGGCGCGGGGTTGTTGGCGGCGCACACTGGCGTAGATGCCGAGACCGGTCGCTATACTGATCTGCGCGCGCTTTTAGACACCCTGCCGTCACAGCTGCGAAGCCAATATGTTGGCTTTGGCGATCTGAGTATCCAAACCGTTGCCGACTTGACTGGGTTAACACCGGATGCAGCGGCTATGGCCAAGCAGCGGGCATTTTCTGAACCTGGAACATGGCATGGCACCTTGGATGCAAAGCAAGCCTTCCTTGCGGCTTTGGCTGATCTAGGGGTGCAGGCCCAACAAGGCGGACGGTTCCTGACCTTGTCTTTTGGCGCAAGCAAGGCTGATCATGTGCACAAACTTGCAGCACAATTGCACCCCAAAACCACGCTTGCCCTCGGAGATGCCCCAAATGACATTAAAATGCTGGAAGCCTGCGATTTTGGGGTGGTCATTGCCAATCCAAATGCCGACCCTTTACCCAACTTAAAGGGCGAAGACGACGGGCGTATCATACGCACGACGGATGCAGGCCCACAGGGCTGGAACCGCGCTGTGCTACAGCTTTTGGAACGCCTTGACTTGATATAAAGGACCCATCGTCTTGGCCGATTTTCATCAGAACGGAAACATTGTCACGCTGCACAATCTACGCACGCGCACCGGGCCTCAATTGGCAGACGAATTGGCGGCATTTGCCCAAAGCCGCAAGATTTCGTTGATCCTGCCGTGCCTCTATTCCGAACTTGAGGGCGAAGCGATGCCCCACATCCTGTCCGAGCTGTCGCAGGTCAAATATCTGCACCGCATTATCATCGGCTTAGATCGCGCGGACGAAACGCAATTCCGCCATGCCAAGCAGTTCTTTAAAGGACTAAATCAGAACCATATCGTGATCTGGAACGACAGCCCGCGCATGCTGAAACTTGGTGCGCGCCTTGAGGCGATGGGCCTTGCCCCTTCCGAACAAGGCAAAGGCAAGAACGTGTGGTCGTCCCTTGGCTATCTGATCGCCTGTGCCGACAGCGCTGTGATGGCGATCCATGATTGCGATATTCTGACCTATGACAACGACATGCTGGCGCGCCTTGTCTATCCCGTCACAAACCCGAATTTCCCCTATCAAGTGGCCAAAGGATACTATCCGCGGATCGGCGGCGACAAGCTGAATGGCCGTGTCACCCGTCTGCTGGTCAGCCCGCTGCTGATTGCTTTGAAACGGGTCATCGGGGATCGTGATTACATCGATTACCTGCGCAGCTTTCGCTATCCGCTGTCGGGCGAATTTGCCATGCGCACGGCCATCCTTCCCGACCTGCGCATCCCATCCGATTGGGGGCTTGAAATCGGTGTGCTGTCCGAAGCTTGGCGCAACCTTGCGCCCAAAGCGGTCTGTCAGGTCGAGATTTCAGATGCCTATGATCACAAACATCAAGACCTTAGCCCCGATGATGCCGAAGCGGGCCTGTCGCGCATGTCCACAGACATCTGCAAAGCGATCTTTCGCAAGCTGGCGGCCGATGGCACAGTGTTCACGCCCAATGTGTTCCGCACCCTCAAGGCCACCTATTACCGCAGCGCGCTGGACCTGCTAGAGGCCTACTATAACGACGCAAAAATGAACGGCCTGTCCATCGACCGCCACAGCGAGGAAAAGTCGATCGAGCTGTTTGCCGAAAACATCGTACGCGCTGGGCATATCTTTATCGAAAACCCGCACGAGACACCGTTTATCCCCACATGGAACCGTGTCCATTCGGCTGACCCCGGCTTTTTGAACGATATGTTAGATGCGGCACGGGCCGATGATGTCGAATACGAATAACATTCTTTATCATGGCCTTACACGCGATTTGTGATCCAGCGACATTGATAAGGCGCAAGCGAAATGGTCGTGGCTGAGGTGTCTATTGCCTCACCGCTTAGCAGATCAACCCAATCTTCGTCGTCGATCATGCTCATCGCGTCCTGCGCTACCTCAATGGTGTTGCCTGACACATTATGCAGCGCAAAAATCGATTGATCGCGATCGAGGCTCTGACGCCAAATACCAAATACTTCATCTGGCAGGCTTATGGTGAACTGTGTCGCGTTGGGGTGAAAGGCCGATTGCTTGGCACGGATTTTCAACCGCTCTGACAGCGCCTTTAGCACTTTGGCGTTGGTGGTTTCGGGATCGTCCAGCAAAGCATTCAGCGTTGGATAATCCCAGTTGTGCCGATTGATGGCGCGGTTCATGCCGCGACGCGCCACCTGATCGTGATCATTTGGCGTGCCCAACATGGAATGGATGTAAAACGCCGGGATGCCCTCAAGAGACATTACGATGGTTTGCGAACAGATAAACCGCGCTAGGTGATGGTCGTCGCGCCCGGCAAAGGTCTGGCCTGTGGCCTCAAAAAAGGTGGTGTTGATTTCATAGGGGGCTTCGCCACCATCCGGCAGCGCGCGCATCGACACAAGGCCGCCAATGTCCTTGATTGTGTCGATCATGCGCGCCTGTTCTTCGGACGGCAGTATCCCTTCGGCGGGGCGCATGCCGATGCCGTCATGGCTGGCGGTAAAGTTCAGATATGCGCAGCCAAGTTGCGCCGGCGGCATGCCTTTCTGCCAGCGCTGTATGTACTTGGCCGACCCGGACATCATGGCATGAAGGATCAGCGGCGGAAGCGGAAAGTTATAGATGGCATGCGCTTCGTCGCGGTTGCCAAAGTAGCTAAGGTTTTCGGCCTTAGGCACATTCGTTTCAGTCAGCAAGATGATGGATTCATTTGCAAAATCGCACAAGACGCGCATCAATTGCACCACCGCATGGGTTTGCGGCAAATGGATCGATGGTGATCCGATCTCTTTCCACAGAAATGCCACAGCATCGAGCCGGATGATCTGCACTCCATTGTCCACGTGCAGGCGGATGATGCGCAGAAATTCCAGCAACACCTCGGGATTGCGGAAATCCACATCGATCTGATCGTGGCTAAAGGTGCACCACACATGGCGTTCGCCCATGCTGGTATCGACTTTTTGCAGCAAGGGCGTGGTGCGCGGTCGCACAACATTTGTCAGATCATCATCCGGCGATGCTTCAAAAAAGAACTGATCATAGGGCGCTTGGCCTTGCCGATAGGCGTTGAACCACGCGCCTTGGCTGGACACGTGGTTCAGCACCAAATCAGACATCAACGCAAATTCACCGGCGATGCGATTGATATCAGGCCAATCGCCCAATTGCGGGTTCACAGCCCGAAAATCCGACACCGCAAAGCCATCATCAGAGGTAAAAGGAAAGAACGGCAAAATATGCACGCCTTTCACCACACCCTTCATCCGGCGCAACAGAAAATCATGTAGTAAATCCAATGGCTTGTGCGCACCATCTACGATTGAGTTACCATAGGTGATCAGCAAGGCGTCTGCTTCTGTCCACAGGTTGTTACTGGGCGCTCGCCCGCGTTTACGCGGTTTTGTGTCGTCGGGCCAGAACGCCTCAACGATCTTGGATGACAAGATGTCAGCATCCAAATCGGGGTAAATCTTGTGCACAAGCGTATGGATGCGCTGGCCGAGGGTCTTTTTGGCGCTGGGCGGCATAAAGTCAGAATTCCAAAGCGTATTTTACCGGTTGCACCTAGCAAACAAAATTTGTGCACAGTTGCAAAGCCAAATTACATCAAAGGCGCTCAACACCATAAGACACCTTTGGACCTGCCGCTTTGTTAACCTTTTGGCGGGACTTTACCGAGATATGCGATAAACAGCGCCCGCCCCGACCGAGATGAACAAAATACTGCCATCTGTGTCTTCGACAATGTCACGCACGCGCAAAGTGTCATCGCTTTCGATTTGTTCGACTTCGCGCACAGAAGATCCGGACACATCAAGACGCGAGATATAGCTGAACTTGAGCGAACCGACGAACATGTCACCTTTCCATTGCGGGAACATATCGCCTTGATAGACCATCAAACCCGAGGGCGCGATGGAAGGGTCCCAATAATGCGCGGGTTGCTCCATACCGGATTTCGAAGACCCGAACCCAATCTTGGCCCCCGAATAATGCACGCCGTATGAAATCAACGGCCAGCCAAAATTCGCGCCCTTCTTGATTTGGTTCACTTCATCACCACCTCGCGCACCATGTTCTGATGTCCAAAGCGTGCCACGCGCGTCCAACCCAGCACCTTGCGGATTGCGGTGACCGTAGGACCAGATTTCGGGCAACACGTCGTCTTGGCCCACAAAAGGATTGTCGCGCGGAACCGTGCCATCGCGGTTCACACGCACGACTGATCCGTTGTGCAAAGCGCGGTCCTGTGCGGATGGGCGATCACCGCGATCACCAATCGTCACAAACAACGTGCCATCTCGTCCCTCAACCGCGCGGCTGCCAAAATGACGCCCGGTTTCGCCACCCGGTGCGCTGACAAACAAATCGCGCAAACCTTCAAGCCGCGTGCCGTCCGCGCTTAGCTCTGCTGCTGCGAGCGCTGTGCCCGACCCGCGCCCTTGTTTCTTAGCATAGGTCAGAAAAATCGTGCGGCTGGTCGCAAAATCACGTGCCGCGGTGATATCAAGCAACCCACCCTGCCCGGCAGCCACCACTTGCGGCGCGCCGCGCACCTGACGGGCCTTGCCGTCGACAACGCGCAACAACGCGCCGTCACGTTCCGTCACCAAAAGCGATCCATCTGGCAGCGGCGCTACGGCCCACGGCTGATCCAATCCGGTGACGACAGACGACACCGTTACAGATCCGTTTTGTGTTTCCAAAGCAGCAGCGGGGCTGGCGGCGATAGCAAGGCTAAGAATCAATGCGCGTGTCATAGCGTCCTCCGAACGGCGAAACCTAAAGTGTCGCTTAACATATGGCCCGGTCTTTGTGCTTTTACAGGCCACTCGCCCATCCGTGATCAATTTAAGCCACTTTTCTTTTTTCCGGACCATGTCTAACGTCCATCCTTAGGACGAAAGATCCAATAAGGGAGACTACAAATGAAAAAACTAATGATGGCCACAGCGGCCACAGCACTGATGGCGGGTGCCGCCACTGCAGAAGACATCAAAATCGGCGTCATCTTGGGCTTTACCGGCCCAATTGAATCGCTGACGCCTTCGATGGCCGACGCCGCCGAACTGGCCATGAAAGAAGTTACAGACAGTGGTTTGCTGCTGGATGGCTCCAGCGTTAGCTCTGTGCGCGCAGATTCCACATGCATCGATGCGGGTGCTGCGACAGCGGCTGCCGAACGTCTGATCACGGCTGACGGTGTCAGCGGCATCATGGGCGCGGACTGTTCTGGTGTGACAGGCGCAATCCTGAACAACGTCGCAGTTGCCAACGGTGTTGTCATGGTTTCGCCTTCGGCGACGTCGCCGGGCCTGAGCCACGCTGAGAACGAAGACAACGGCCTGTTCTTCCGCACGGCACCGTCAGATGCGCGCCAAGGCGTTGTGATGACTGACGTGTTGCTCGAAGAAGGCATCAAAGAAGTCGCCGTCACCTATACCAACAACGACTACGGCAAAGGGTTGGCCGATGCATTCCAAGCCGCATTCGAAGCGGCGGGCGGATCTGTCACGATCAACGCAGCACACGAAGATGGTAAGGCAGACTACTCTGCCGAAGTCGGCGCGTTGGCATCAGCTGGTGGCGATCGTTTGGTTGTCGCAGGCTACGTGGACCAAGGCGGTTCGGGCATCGTGCGCGCGGCCATCGATTCAGGCGCTTTTGATACGTTCCACTTCCCAGACGGCATGATCGGCGCCAAGCTGGAAGAGAACTTTGGTTCTGAAATCGACGGCTCAACCGGCCAGCACCCCGGGACGGACAGCGAAGGTGCGGCAGTGTTTGCCGAAATGGTCGGCGATGCCTTTGACGCCACATCACCTTTCACACCTGAAAGCTATGATGCGACGGCTTTGATCTTGCTGGCCATGCAGGCCGCCGGATCCAAGGATAGCAACGACTACAAAGCCAAGGTCATGGACGTAGCCAACGCGCCCGGCGAACAGATCTTTCCAGGCCAGCTGGCAAAAGCGTTGCAGATCATCAAAGACGGCGGCGATATTGATTATGTCGGAGCCACAGCGGTCGAGCTGATCGGTTCTGGTGAATCGGCGGGCAACTACCGTCAAATCATCGTCGAAGACGGCACGATCAACACGGCCAAGTACCGCTAAGCTGGTATAGGTTTCATCGAACAGCCCAAGGCGAGATCCTTGGGCTGTTTCAAAATCTTGAAGACCGCTCTTAAAGTGGCGCAGGGTAACACGGGGAAGTATATGATCGTCGTTGACGACCTCTCAAAGCATTTTGGCGGCTTTCACGCAGTGGACGGCGCATCCCTTCGGATCGAAACGGGTTCGATTACCGGATTAATTGGCCCCAACGGTGCTGGAAAGACGACACTTTTCAATGTGATAGCGGGCGTTCTTCCACCGACTTCGGGCTGTGTCACTATGGGCGGCGAAGACATCACTGGCCTGCCGCCGCACACGTTATTTCACAAGGGTTTGTTGCGCACGTTTCAGATTGCGCATGAATTCAGTTCGATGACCTGCCGCGAGAACCTGATGATGGTGCCCGGCACACAGTCAGGCGAAACGCTGTGGAACACATGGTTTGGCCGCAAGCGCATCGCAAATGAAGAACGTGCACTGGCCGCCAAGGCCGATGAAGTGTTGGAGTTTCTGACGGTTGAGCATTTGGCCGACCACAAAGCCGGTCAGGTGTCGGGTGGGCAGAAAAAGCTGCTGGAGCTGGGCCGCACCATGATGGTGGACGCCAAGATCGTGTTTTTGGATGAAGTCGGTGCTGGTGTGAACCGCACGTTGTTGAACACTATTGGCGATGCGATTTTACGCCTGAATAAAGAGCGAAACTATACGTTCGTTGTGATCGAACATGACATGGATTTTATCGGCAAGATCTGCGACCCGGTTATTTGTATGGCTGAAGGCCGTGTGTTGGCCGAAGGGACATTGGCCGAGATCAAGGCCAATGAGGCGGTGATCGAGGCGTATTTGGGGACGGGCCTGAAAAACAAAGACAAGGTGGGCGCGTGAAGGGTTTAACGCTTATCGCAGCACTTGCGGGATGGCCGTTCGCACCGCTGCACGCACAGGCGGTCTGCGAAATCATCACCGATGGCGTTGAATACTGCACCGAGGCCAAGCGCCGGCACGGTGGTATCAGCTCGGTGATCTATGCTGATCACGTGGCCACTTACAGATTGCAGCGCGACCCATTGGTATCTTCAAATATCGTTGTCATGCCGATTGACCGCACACTGAGATCAGCAAACGACTTGCTCGACATGGTCTTTGATCAGTTTAACCGTGGCACACCGCCTTTCGTAGCGGTCGATGACATCGAAACGCGCAACAGTTCGATCGACGGACGCGAGACATTTCAGGTCGATTTTGTCGGGATCGATAGGAACGGAGACCCACTTGGGGCTTACATCGTGGACGCATTGCCCGGCGCTGACTCTGTCTTAATGGTTTTTACTGTGCAGGAAACCTTGGCCAAAGAAAGCGATGGTCGCCCTAGCGTCAAAGTCGCCGCTGTGACCCAAGACCATCGCGCGGCCCACGCCGCTGCGTTACAAGATTATAGGATTGGCCGCTGATGTCTGAACCATTTTTGATCGGCGACGCCATGACCGGCGGTTATGGCGCGGGCCCTGACATTTTGCACGACTGCACTGTGGCAGTGGACCCCGGCGAGATTGCAGTGATCGTTGGCCCCAATGGCGCAGGCAAATCCACGGCGATGAAGGCCGTATTTGGCATGCTCGATGTGCGCCAAGGGTCGGTGCGTTTGGGCGGCGAAGACATCACGTCGTTGTCGCCGCAGGATCGCGTGGCCAAGGGCATGGGTTTTGTACCGCAGACCTCGAATATCTTTACGTCGATGACGGTCGAAGAGAATTTGGAGATGGGTGCGTTTATTCGTCAGGATGATTTTTCCGACACGATGGCGCAGGTCTATGATCTGTTCCCGATCCTGAAAGAAAAGCGGCTGCAAGCGGCTGGCGAATTGTCGGGCGGGCAGCGTCAGCAGGTGGCTGTGGGCCGAGCGTTGATGACCCAACCAAAGGTGTTGATGCTGGATGAACCGACCGCCGGTGTGTCACCCATCGTGATGGACGAACTGTTTGATCGCATCATAGAGGTCGCCCGCACGGGCATTCCGATCTTGATGGTCGAACAGAACGCTCGCCAGGCGCTTGAGATTGCCGACAAGGGGTATGTTCTGGTGCAGGGGCGCAATGCATTTACGGGAACGGGCAAGGAATTGTTGGCTGATCCCGAAGTGCGCAAAAGTTTCTTGGGAGGGTAGAAATGTTTAGACCATTTCATTTTTTACCGTGTCTCTTGCTAGCAAGCGCTGCGCAGGCGTCTGTTATAGAATGCACTTTCACTACACGCTGTTCATCTCTTACGGTTGAGTGTGGCAACGAGCAACTGAACGTAAAAGCTGACACCGCCAGTGGAAATTTAAAAATTGTTGGAAATGGCAATGAATTTTCGGCCGAGATCATTGAAGATCGTGTCCTTCCATTTCGTACTTTCGTAGTGACCGATGGAGGCGGCGCAGTCAGCATTCTATCTGTTCACGACGACTATTCATCTGTCTACACCTACCACACAGGATTATTGCAAGTAGGAGCAATTTGGTCCTCTGCATCTGGCACTTGCAAGGACATAAATTAATGGACCTCCTTAACGCCATCGTGGCGCTTTCCAACTTCGTTCTTGTCCCCGGAATCGCTTATGGCAGCCAGCTTGCCCTTGGCGCACTCGGGGTCACGTTGATCTATAGCATCTTGCGGTTTTCCAACTTTGCCCATGGTGACACGATGGCCTTCGGGACGATGGCCACCATCTTGATCACGTGGGGCTTTCAAAGCGTCGGCATCAGCGCCGGGCCCTTGCCGACCGCCCTGCTTGCCCTGCCCTTTGGGATTGCCGTTTGTGCCGGTTTTTTGCTGTTCACGGACCGCGTGATTTACAAATTTTACCGTCAGCAAAAAGCCAAGCCGGTGATTTTTGTCATCGTCAGCCTTGGTGTGATGTTTATCATGAATGGCTTGGTACGGTTTATCATCGGTGTCGGTGATCAGAGGTTTTCAGATGGCGAGCGGTTCATCATATCCGTGCGCGAATTCAAAGCGTTGACTGGGCTAAAGGAAGGTCTTGCGATCAAAACCACGCAAGGGATTACGGTTGTTACGGCTGTTATCGTTGTCGCCGCGTTGTTCTATTTTCTGAACCGCACGCGCACAGGTAAATCGATGCGCGCCTATTCGGACAACGAAGATCTGGCCTTGCTGTCGGGCATCAACCCTGAACGTGTGGTGATGGTGACATGGCTGCTTGTGGCGGCACTCGCCACCATTGCCGGCGTGCTTTATGGGCTGGATAAGTCATTCAAACCCTTTGTCTATTTCCAACTGCTGTTGCCGATCTTTGCGGCGGCCATTGTTGGTGGCCTTGGCAGTCCGGTTGGGGCGATTGCGGGTGGATTTGTGATCGCCTTTTCCGAAGTTACCATCACCTATGCGTGGAAAAAGGTCGCCAACTATGCACTGCCCGAAAGCATCGCGCCGGATGGCCTCGCGCAACTTTTATCCACCGACTATAAATTCGCCGTTAGCTTTGTGATCTTGCTGATTGTGCTTTTGTTTAAGCCCACGGGCCTGTTCGCGGGGAAATCGGTATGAACGATACGTTACGCAATACGCAGTACTTTATCATTGTCGCCGCGCTGTTCATTGGAACTGGTTTTCTGGAAAGCTGGGACTTGGCTCTGCAAATCCTCAACTTCAGTCTGATTTCTGCGATCATGGCCTTAGGGGTGAATTTGCAGTGGGGCTATGCCGGCCTATTCAATGTGGGCATCATGGGCTTTGTCGCACTGGGTGGTTTGGCCACTGTGCTGGTCGCGATGCCGCCTGAGCCCGAGGCAATGGCCGCAGGTGGCCTGCGTGTGCTGCTGGCGATGGTTATCGGGGCGGCAACGGTTGTTGGTGCGATCCTTGCGTGGGGCGCGTTGCCAAAGGGACGTGTGCGCGCACTTGGTATGATTGCCATTCTTGTGGTCGGATTTTTTGTATTCCGCGGCGTGTTTGACGGTGGTGTCGCTGCAATCGAGGCAGTTAATCCGGCGAAAGCTGGCAATATCGGCGGTTTGAACATCGGCGGCAAAGATTGGGGTTGGATGACCATCGTGGCTTGGCCTGTTGGCGGATTGCTGGCGGCGGGTGCTGCGTGGGTCATTGGCAAAACCGCATTGGGTTTGCGCAGCGATTATTTGGCCATCGCAACCCTTGGCATTGCCGAGATCACGATCGCCATTATGAAAAACGAAGACTGGCTATCGCGCGGCGTTAAGAACGTGACGGGCCTGCCGCGCCCGACCCCCTACGAGATCGATCTGCAAAATAGCCCTGCCTTTGTGGAACGCGCCACAGGACTTGGGTTTGATCCGGTGACGGCTTCGACCTTGTCGGTCAAGCTGATCTATGCGGGCCTGTTTGCTGTCGTGTTGCTGCTGTTGTTCGTGCTGTTGCAGCGCGCGCTAAAATCCCCTTGGGGGCGCATGATGCGGGCGATCCGTGACAACGAAGTCGCGGCTGAGGCGATGGGCAAAGATGTCACCGCCCGCCATTTGCAGGTCTTTGTGTTGGGCTCTGCCATTTGCGGCATTGCGGGTGCGATGATGACCACGCTTGATGGGCAATTGACGCCGGGCGCGTACCAACCGCTGCGCTTTACCTTCCTGATCTGGGTCATGGTGATCGTGGGCGGGTCTGGCAACAACCTTGGGTCTGTGCTGGGTGGTTTCCTGATTTGGTGGCTTTGGGTGATGGTCGAGCCACTGGGCTTGGGCCTCATGAACCTGATCACGGCTGGGATGCCGGATGGGTCTTGGCTGCGTGGGCATCTGTTGGAATCCGCAGCACATATGCGGTTGTTGACCATGGGGCTGGTGCTGTTGCTGGTGCTGCGGTTCAGCCCGCGCGGGTTGATCCCTGAAAAATAGGCAGGCGCGTATCGCAAGATTGTTATTTAGCGCGCCTTTCGTTTGCTGATAGGACGTGCGGCAGCCAGAATAAGGACCACATGTGATGTCAGCAAAGATCAACCGCCGCGGATTTCTGAATACAACGCTTGCGCTGGGTGCGCTGGCGGCCCTGCCCACCGCGGCCTTTGCCAAATCGATCAGCCGCTTTAGCCTGTCAAAATCGGGCTTTGCGCTAAAGGGCTATGACACAACCGCCTATTTCCAAGCTGGCAAACCAGCCAACGGAACAGACGCGACGACGGTCACGTACAAAGGCGCAAAATGGCGCTTTGCCACGGCCCAAGACGCCGCCTTGTTCGAGGCCAACCCAGAAGCATACGAGCCGCAATTTGGCGGCTACTGCACCCGCGCCATGTCACTGCGCAAAGAAGTCCCCGGTGACCCCGAAGTCTGGCGCTTGCACAACGGCAAGCTTTATGTGTTTTTTGCCCCTGTGGGCGGCAAGCATTTTGACAAGGGCGAAGATGCCATGATCGCATTGGCGCAAAAGCACTGGGATACGCTGACGAAGGTTAGTTAAGGTGCCGACGAGGTCCGGAATCGCAGGTTCAAGGTAATCTGACGTAACTGGGTGAACGGCTATTGTTTTCCATCATTACGCATCGCTCACTTTGGCGCACGCTTTGGGCGTCAAAGATGGCTCATGCTTTGCTGCGACAAAGGCATGTGGAAAAAAATGGATACATTCAAAAAAAACGAACTGTTACCAACTAGGTTGTAGAACGCCATATTTTCTCCACTTTTTAGTGACATGCAGGATACAGAACTTCGCCAACTGAGGACTCTGCATAATGCCCGTTTTTGACATTTTGATATTCTCTGGCGCGAACGTGGATAACCCGCAGAATCCGGGGAACCTGCCAAGCGAAGACGGGACATTTTTGTCAGACCTAGACGTTGGTCAACAAATCACTTGGCTTGGCGGTGCAGAAAATGTCGTAGTCTCGATCGATGATGTGGACGATACCTTCGACGAAGCGCTAAACAATCAAACGCTGGCAAGTGACGTTACTTTTGAAGGCACAACTTTCACCACCGGCCAGATCGTGACGCCGACGTACACCATCGAATTCACGGGTTCCGACGGCAACACATATACGCTGACAAGCTTTAACTTTGATGCGAACACAAATGGTCAAATTCCAGACGCCGTTTTTTGGGAAGGAGATATCCCCCCGGCTGGCACGGTGCTGACGGTTACCAATGAAATCAACCCAACACGCGCATCGGCGCGCGAATATAGCGACACGGCGGTGTGTTTTGCGGCAGGCACGCGGATTTTAACGCCCCAAGGTGAACGAAATATCGAAACGTTGGTTATTGGGGATTTTGTCAAAACGTTTGACGGTGAAATGGCGGAAATCAAATGGATTGGCGTCCGTGACATATCTGAATCAGAACTGCGGGACCATCCAAAGCTTTTGCCTATACGCATCACAAGCGGTGCCTTAGGGAATGGTTTTCCAAATGCCGATCTTGTCGTTTCTCCCCAACATCGGTTGATGGCCAATTCCAAAATTTCAAAACGTATGTTCGGACAAGATCAAGTTCTTGTGGCGGCCAACAAATTGACCACTCTTCCCGGAATATTTGTCGATACGTCAGTGAAAATCGTCCAGTATTTTCACATTTTATTGGAAACTCATGAAATCCTATGCGCCAACGGCGCGCCCGCAGAAAGCCTTTATCTGGGGGAACAAGCACTCAAGTCCATAACCACCGACGGCTTGGCTGAGTTGCGTAAGATTTTCCCCTCCATTCTGCGACCAGATTTTCGGGCGCAAACGACGCAGTTCATACCCAAGGGCAAAATGCAAAAAAAAGTCATTGAGCGACATCATCAAAACGGGAAGCCTTTTTTCAAAAGGTCACTTGGACGTGGCGATGATCCTACCGCTCAAATGCAAGTTTAAAAACGGCCGCCCCGACACAGCAGGCACCCTCACCGTCCCTTAAACAACCCACCCAAAATCCCGCGCACCATGCGCCGTCCGGTCACACCTGTCAGTTCTTTTACAACCATCTTGGTCATTGCTTCGCCAAACCCACCCGAACTTCGGGTTGCGCGCGACGTTGAACGTGTGACGCCTTTGCCGGAATAGCGCCGCGCTGCGTTGAATTCACGCAACATCGGTGTGTCGGCCTCTTCGGCTTTTTCCTCGGCCACTGCGGCTTCGGTCGCCGCTTTGTCAGCGCGTGCTTTCAGCATCTCAAAGGCGGATTTGCGATCCAGTGTTTCGTCATATTTGCCGGCCATGTCGCTGGCGGCCATGAACGCTGCGCGCTCTGCCTTGGTGATGGGCCCAAGTTGCGAAGATGGCGGGCGGATCAACGTGCGTTCAACCACGCCCGGTATCCCCTTTTTCAACAGCATTGAGGTCACGGCCTCGCCCACGCCGACTTCTCGAATGGCCTCTTCGGTCGAAAAGCGCGGGTTTTCGCGGTAGGTTTCGGCCGCCATACGCAACTGTTTGCGGTCTTTGGCCGTAAAGGCGCGCAGGGCATGTTGGAACCGGTTGCCAAGTTGGCCAAGGATGTCTTCGGGCACGTCTGCGGGGTTTTGAGTGATGAAATAGATGCCGACCCCTTTGGATCGGATCAGGCGCGCGACTTGTTCAACCTTGTCCACAAGGGCTTTGGGCGCGTCGTCAAACAGCAGGTGTGCTTCGTCGAAAAAGAACACCAACTTGGGTTTGTCAGGATCGCCCACCTCCGGCAGTTCTTCGAACAGTTCGGACAATAGCCACAGCAAGAAGGTCGCATAGAGGCCGGGCGAATTCATCAGCTTGTCAGCGGCCAGTAAATTGATACGGCCCTTGCCGTTTTCATCCGTGCGCATCAGGTCGGCCAATTCCAGCGCAGGCTCACCAAACAACCCTGCCCCGCCTTGATTTTCCAGCACAAGCAAACGGCGTTGGATCGCCCCGATCGAGGCTGTGGACACATTGCCATAGCGCAACGACAGGGATTTAGCGTTTTCACCGATCCAGACCAACAGCGCTTGCAGGTCTTTGAGGTCAAGCAGCGGCATGCCTTCTTCGTCGGCAAGGCGGAAGGCGATATTCAAAATGCCCTCTTGGGCTTCGGACAGCTCTAACAGGCTGGCCAACAGCAATGGGCCCATTTCGGAAACGGTTGTGCGCACCGGGTGGCCTTGTTCACCGAACAGATCCCAAAAAGTGACGGGACAGGCGTGGTAGGTATAGTCGGAAAAGCCGATCTTGGTCGCGCGTTCGGTGAACGGCCTATGCAGCTTGTGATCTGGTGTGCCCGGTTTGGCGAGGCCAGACAAATCACCCTTCACGTCGGATAGAAAGACTGGAACGCCAGCGTTCGAAAACCCTTCGGCCAGAATTTGCAAAGTCACAGTTTTGCCTGTGCCCGTCGCACCAGCAATTAGACCGTGTCGGTTGGCATAGCCCAAAGACAAATCTTGGGGGTCAGCGTAATCCACCCCGCCGCCACCAATGAAAATATTCGCGGTCATTTTGTTAACCTTCTGTCCATAACTTATCTCGGGATGACCATACAAAGTTAACCATTGGGTGCCATAGTGTTTTTGTTCCCACCTCGTGTCCTCCTGGTGTGGAATTTCCTCCCTGTCAGACTGGCCGCGCCTTGTGCGCGGCCTTTTTTTGTCGGCATCAAATTTGACGTAAAATGGCATCATAGCTGTCGAATAAATAAATGTTGACCGGATCGTGATGCTTTCGTAAGTTACATCCAATTAAGTCGGCCAGTCCGACGGGGAGACAAAAAAAGATCATAAAAGGAGGCAGTTATGCCTCCTTTTTTGTGTGTCAACCGTCGTTTCACCCCACATATAGCACTCGGGTCATCAAAACTTTGCGCTTTGGCGCTGACACCGCTGCGTTTGCATGTTAGCAAAACAGTCAACCGCAACTGCTACGGAACCAACATGCGCACCTCTTTGATTGCATTGACCATTGGCTGCCTCATGCCTGCTGCCTTGCTTGCACAGACAGCCGAGACTGAAACACCCACAGAAGACGCAGCCGCGCCCAGTATCGCGGATCAGCTTAGCCTTGGTGAAGACGCTAGCGCGCCGACGACCGGCGAAACCTATACCCGCGAAACCAATGGAGATTGGGAACTGCGCTGCATCAAGGCCGAGGTCGAGGCCGACGAGCCCTGTCAGATGTACCAGCTGATGTCGGATTCCGAAGGCACGCCTGTGGCCGAGATTTCGATTTTCCGCCTGCCCGAAGGTGGCCGAGCGGTGGCCGGTGCCACGATCATCGTTCCGCTTGAGACCTCCCTGCCCCAACAATTGACCATGCAGGTCGACGGTGGTTCGGCACGGCGCTATCCTTACTCCTTTTGCAACCCAATCGGGTGTTATGCCCGTATTGGTCTGGTTGCCGAAGAAATCGCAGGTTTTCGCGCCGGAAACTCGGCCAACCTCGTGATCGTGCCTGCATTGGCACCAGATCAAACGGTTGATTTGACTATGTCTTTGACTGGCTTCACAGCCAGCTACAACAAGACGTCAGTCAGCGCGAACTGATCTTTATTAAATGTTGTGAGACTTTGAAAACCGTCCCTTTTTTCGGGGGCGGTTTTCTTATGTTCAGACCTTGGCCAAGGCCAAGACCGCGTTCATACCGCCAAATGCAAAGGCATTGGACAACACCACATCGACCTTTGCATCGCGCGCCGTATTGGGAACCACATCAAGCGCGCACTCTGGATCAGGTTCTTCATACCCAATGGTCGGTGCAATCACGCCGTCGCGCAGGGCCATGATGCAAGCCAACAATTCGACCGCACCTGTGCCGCCGATCAAGTGGCCGTGCATCGACTTGGTGCTTGAAATCATCAATTTGTCTGCGTGCGCGCCAAACACATCAGCGACTGCCGCACATTCCGTTTTGTCATTGGCAGCGGTGCCTGTTCCATGCGCATTGATGTAACCGATTTCATCCGCATTCACCCGCGCATCTGCCAACGCTCCGGCCATAGCGCGCGCTGCCCCATTCTTGGATGGTGTCACGATATCGCTCGCATCCGAGGACATGGCGAAACCGACAACTTCGCACAGGATGTCAGCTCCGCGCTTGCGGGCATGTTCATAGTCTTCGAAGACAAAGACCCCTGCGCCTTCGCCCTGCACCATGCCGTTTCGGTTGGCTGAAAACGGGCGGCATGCGTCTTTGGACATGACGCGCAGCCCTTCCCAGGCCTTTACGCCACCAAAGCACAGCATCGATTCAGACCCGCCGGTGACCATCGCGGGCGCCATGCCAGTGCGCACCATTTGAAAGGCCTGCGCCATGGCGTGGTTCGATGATGCACAAGCCGTCGACACCGTAAAGGATGGCCCCTTTAGATTGTGTTCCATGCTCACATGGCTGGCGGCGGCATTGTTCATCAGCTTTGGCACAACAAAGGGGTGAACGCGGTTTTTGCCTTCTTCATAGACCGAACGGTAATTCGCGTCCCACGTACTAACCCCGCCACCGGCCGTGCCAAGAACCACACCGGATTTCGCAGCCAGTTCGCCGGTAAAAGACAGGCCAGACTGTTCAATCGCTTCTTTGGCGGCTGCCAAGGTGAATTGAGTAAAACGGTCGTATAGGCTTATTTGTTGGCGATTATACCGTCCTTCGGCCTCAAATCCGCGCACTTGCCCACCAATTTGAATCGACAGGCGTTCAACATCTTGAAAAGACAACGCACAAATCGCGCAGCGCCCCGCGCGCATGGCGTCAAGCGTGTCGGGAACATCATGGCCAAGGGCGTTAACCGTCCCCGCGCCCGTGATGACAACCCTGTGCATCAGCCTTTTTGATCCGCGATCAGCTTGTCTATGCCTGCAACGATGGACGCCACATTCGAGATATCAAAATCGCTTTCCGAGGGCGCATTGGCGTTGAAAGGCACAGAGACGTCGAATTCTTCCTCGATCGCAAAGATACTTTCGACCAGCCCTAAGCTGTCGATCCCCAGATCCTCAAGCGTGCTATCAAGCGTCACGTCAGAGGGTTCCAGAACCGCTTGTTCTGCGATGATTTCGATGACCTTGTCTTTGACGCTCATGACATCTGCCTGTTGGACTTGTCTGTGCTTGATTTAGTCACTGCCGCCCGACTTGAAAACAGCTTTCTTAAGGGCAGCGATGTCCGAAATGTAACGCGGCAAGCGGCGCAATGCCTTGTAGCTGTCGATTTGCGATTTCATTTCGGTCGCGGGATAGCCCAGCATGACTTTGCCGGGTCGCACCGAGGATAAAATAACGCTAGCCCCACCGCACACGGCACGGTCCCCGATGGACAGATTGTCGGCCACCCCTACTTTTCCGGCCAGCACAACAAAATCGCCAATCGTAACGGATCCGGCCAGCCCGACCATGCCACAGATCAACCCATCCGTGCCCAGCACGCAGTTGTGGCCAATGTGAACAAGACTGTCGATTTTGGTGCGGTCGCCGATGCGGGTCGGGCGGATGGTGCCGCTGTCGATGGTTGCGTTTGATCCGACTTCAACGTCGTCCCCGATCAGAACCGCCCCAAGGCTCGCGATGCGCGCCCAGGCTTGTCCTTCGGTTTCGTTTTCACCACCTAGGCTTTCGCGGGCAGATTCAACGTTGCTTTTTTCTGGCGTCACATAAGAAAACCCATCGCCGCCGATGCGCGCGCCGGGTTGCGCCATAAAACGATCGCCGATCCGAACATACGCACCAATGCTGGCGTGTTCACGTAAATAGGCGTTTGCACCAAGCGATGCATTCCAGCCCACATAAGCCATCGGCCCAATAACCGACCCTGCCCCAATACGCGCGCCCGCCGCGATGACCGCACCCGGCCCGATCGAGACATCGTCCCCGATTTCGGCCGTCTCATCAACAATCGCACTGGGATGGATGCCATTTGGGTAACCCTGACCGGGGTCCATCAATCCTGTCAGGCGCGACATGGAAAAGCGCGGGCGTCCAGAAAGAATGGCCGCTTCTAGGCCCATACTTTGCCAATCCGCATCGTCCCACAAGAACGCAGCGCGTGCGGCGCCTTTGCTTAGGTCTTCTGCATATTTGGGATTGCCCGCTAGGGCCAGATCACCATCGTTGGCCGAGCCCGGCTCGGCCAACGCGGTGATAATCAGTGATGTGTTTCCGACGGCTTTTAAACCGATTGCTGTCGCGATTTCACCAACTGTGTACTGCATGTAAATTCCCCTGCGCCTCAAGAAGCCGTCAGGGGATCATTTACCCCTGAACCGCGCGAAGAGCCACCCCGGCTTTGGACAGTGCGTTCCAGACTTGCGCGTCCCGACCATAAATGTCGCGACGGAACTGTGTGTGACCTTTAGGCGTGGTGAATGCTGTGCGGTAAATGATGTGCACAGGTACCGGGCTTTTCAGGTTAACACGGGCTTCTTTACCGGTGGCCAGCTTGGCCTGAAAGAAACCTTCAGGGTCGCTCGTTTGTTTGGCCAAAAGTGCATAGGCAAAATCAAACGGGTCAGCCAGACGTACGCAACCATGGCTATAGGCGCGGACTTCGCGACCAAACAGGTTCTTGGCGGGCGTGTCGTGCAGATAGATGTTGTACTGGTTCGGGAACATGAACTTTACCAGACCCAGCGCGTTGCCCTTGCTGGGAGGCTGGCGCATGGAAAACGGGAAAGTGCGTTCCGTGTACTTCGAGAAGTTCACATTGCTGCGGTTCACCTTACGGCCCTTGTTGTCGGTGATTTCGATGTGGCGCACCGCGTTACGGTTGCGCTTCAACGCCGGCAGATATTCGCCAACTACGATCGAACGTGGCACGTACCAGCTTGGGTTGATGACCATGAATTCCATCACATCAGAAAATTCAGGCGTCGGGCGATCATCTTGATTGGCCCCCACAACCGACCGAGTCGAGAATGTGGTTTTACCGTTGTCGATCACCTTGGCTGTGAAATCAGGAATGTTCACAAGGACGTGGCGTTTACCGCGTTCTTGGTTGAACCAACGCTCACGCTCCATTGCGACCATGACGGATTGCAACCGCACCTGCACGGACTTGTTGATTTCGGTCAGCGTACCAGCACCGGCCACGCCATCCGCGGAAAGGCCGTTGGCAGCTTGAAACTGCTGAACGGCCGATTGCATGGCCGCGTCATAAGTCTGGCTGTTGGTGCGCTTCAAAAAGCCCATCGTGATCAAACGGTTGCGCAAAGCGACAACCGAAGCACCGGATTGGCCGGGATTAAGTGCTTTACCGGGCACTTGCGCACCGTAACCGCCTTTGGTCAGCATACGCTCCATGCGCAGCTTTTCTTTCATGAGGGCGTTATATTCTGTGGTTTTTGGGGCCAGTGCCTTGAAAAACCCTACGGGCGAAGATTTGGAAAAGTTCACCAAATAAGATGTGCGATCACGGTATGGAACTTGGCGTACAATCGCGCTGTTGACGCGGCTGGGCACCAAAACGCCGGTTTGCAGATCGCGTGAATATTGCAAGAAGGTACGGCTTAGTTCGACTTCGACCAAACCACGGTCACGACCGTTTTTGGCCGCCTTCATCTTGGCTTGCAGGCCGTTCACGTCATAGCGCCCAACTGGCAACCCGTGATCACCGGCAGATGCCAATACGTTGAACAAAGCCGTACGACGCTGGCGGTCGCGCCCCGTGCGACCCGTCCAAAGGCTTTTGTACCCGTTAGCTTTATAAAAAGCAGAAATGTCGGCATCTCGCGCAGCCGCTTCGGCCACGGCTTGCTTAAATGCCGTTACCTGAGCGGACGCCGCTTGAGGCAGCCCTGTCAGCATGAGGCCCAAGGCCATAGTTAATATTACAATCCAACGTCTGGAAACCGCAGCGGTCATTGTATCCAACCTTTCAAAACACGTTTAGCTAGCTGGTTTCCCTTATTTCAAACGCTGCGCAGACGTGTCCATTCACATTGGCATGAGACATGCATTCAGCACTTGCGTGATGCGCAACTGCATCGTTGTCGGCGGGACTCGTTAAATCCGTCATAATTTGCGCAAATTTTTGCCGATAAGACTTGCGAAGGTACATCTCTCAGATTCAGTTCTTGGTAAACGAATCGTGCTATGCCATAACAACCAGGCATCTGGGGATGAGATGAAAAGCCCACGTAATATCGAGGGCCTTAGGCAATTGGGACTACGCAGTAAAATGAACGAATCCACCTCTTCCGGCATGAGTCGCCGAGCCTTGCTCGGTGCATTTGCGGCAACAACAGTTGCCGCCGCCCCAACGTTTTCCAAGGCCGCAGGTTTGTTGCGCGGCTCCGGCGATATCAGGCGCTTGCGGATGTATTCCGGTCGCACGGGCGAACGGATCGACATGATCTATTGGATCGAAGGCAAATACATCAAAGACGCTGTGCAAGAAGTGAACCATTTCATGCGCGACTGGCGTACAGGTCAGACTGTGCAAATGGATTTGCGCACTGTCGATATCATGGCCGCAGCCCACAACTTGATGGATGTGAACGAACCTTACTTGTTGCTGTCGGGCTATCGCAGCCCGAAAACCAACGCGATGCTACGTTCGCGCAGCGGTGGCGTGGCCAAGAACTCCCTTCACATGAAAGGCCAAGCCGCAGATTTGCGTTTGTCCAGCCGGTCCGTCGGCCAGATGGCGCGTGCCGCGCAATCCTGTCGTGGTGGCGGTGTCGGTAAATATTCCGGATCGAATTTTGTGCACATGGATTGCGGCGTCATTCGCACTTGGGGCGGCTAAACTTACCCCGCAATTCCACATGCAAACCATTGGGCGCCATCGGCGCCCTTTTTTTGTTGTGCGCACGTATGTGAATTCATGCCAACAAAGATCAGCATGCGGCTGGCAATCGCGGCGACGAAATGAAGCTCAGACAAAGCGGGCAAAATTGGCCAACCTTAGATCAACCGCATGACCTGATCACCCGACCTCGAAAATCGTCGTTCCGTTTAGTTTGTAAGTAATTTGAGATTAAATTGGTTGAAATGGTTGCATCCATTATCACACCATCTGCCGCTTAGTGGTGGAACGTACGGCAGGCAGGATTGCCAGATGGTAAAGCGCAACACCAAAAGCGTGCAAGCAGCCAAGGTTTTTGGAATTTATGGCGAAGGGTTACGTGTATAAAACGATGTGAAAGCCCTCGCCAGAGATTGAACAGTCATCATCGAAAGAAATTTGATTACGGCGGTAGCCCAACCGGAATTCCAAATCACTTTGGCTGCCATTCAGACAACCCTGTCACCCGATTGCCCGTCCCCAGAAGAGCAAAGCTGTTTGAAAAGACATGGGTGCCGACGTTCCCTTCGCGAAAAACAAGGCCGCATGCATGACATCCTATCAGACGACATCGAAACAATGAGATTTTTGAATGAACCGGCATCGTAGACGTAGCGGGCCGCCAATTGTGGGCCTTGATCCAGATCATCGCTGCTGCGGCGTAGCTTCACCAATGCAGGCAAGGGCTGAAGGCGCCGCAATTTTTGTGTGCTGAGTTCCGCTCTGTGGGGCAAAGTTACATTAGGCGGCTTTTCATGCAAATGGCCGAGTCAGTTGTGTGCCTATGGTGCCGGATACTGTTCCAACGCACGTAGCCTCAGCTCCGCCTGAATGGCATTAGTGAAACTGGGCGCGAATTGTGAGGCTCCGGCTCTCGCCTTTTCGACCTCTTCATACCGAGGCTGAGAATCCACCCACCCTCGCTCAACAATGCGTGGGTCTTCTGTCATGAGTTCATACCAGCGTGCACTTTCCATAACCTGGCGCTCGTGCAATTCTTGTGCCTACCAAATTCCGCAATACCCGGTACGTCTGCAATGGCGCACCTGCGCAAATTGGATCAGCCCAAAAGGCGGGTGTGATCCCGACAAAATCAAAAATCACGTCGCCGACGCACCCAGTTAAAAGCACGCTTGCGTCGATATCTTGCAATGCGTGCCTATTGGTCAGCCAAAATCCAAGCAGCAGCTTTTTCAGCAATCATGATGGTGGGTGAATTGGTGTTTCCGCTCGTGATTGCCGGCATGACCGATGCATCCACAACGCGCAGCCCCGCGACGCCCTTTAACCGAAGATGTGGGTCCAGAACTGCGGTTTTGTCATCCATGCGGCCCATTTTGACGGTCCCGACAGGGTGGAAAATGGTGCTCGCGATGTCGCCTGCAAGTCGCGCCAAATCGTCGTCGCTTTGATACTGTATACCGGGTTTGAATTCTTCTGGCTCGTAAGGCTGCATTGCAGATTGTGACATGATTTCGCGTACCTGACGCAGGCTATCGGCTGCGACTTTGCGGTCGTCTGCTGTGTCCAGATAATTTGGCGTAATCTTAGGGGCGTCACGAAAATCATTGGACGCAATTTTCACATGGCCACGGCTGGTTGGGTTCAGGTTACAAACGCTGACCGTCATCGCCGGAAAATCATGCAAGTTTTCTCCGAACGCCTCAAGGCTTAGGGGCTGTACGTGGTATTCAAGGTTGGCATGGCTACGGCTAGGGTCTGACCGCGTAAAGGCACCCAATTGGCTCGGCGACATGCTCATTGGGCCAGAGCGTTTGAACAGATATTCTAGGCCAATCTTGGCCTTACCGACCATAGAATTGGCCAGCGTGTTCATGGTGCGTGTCCCGTTCACCTTAAACACCGCGCGGATTTGCAAATGGTCTTGTAGGTTTTCACCAACAAACGGTTGATCCAACACAACCCCAATGCCGTGTTCTTTCAGCAAAGCGGAAGGGCCAATGCCAGATAACTGTAATATCTGCGGGGAGTTTATGGCGCCTGCGGAAAGGACAACTTCTTTGCTGGCAGTCACATCCACAGGCTTACCCTCTCGGTGCACCCTTGCGCCGATGCAACAGGGCGCGCCATCTGCCCCCGTTTCGAACAACAGCTTTTCAACCTGCGCTTCTGTCCAGATCGTAAGGTTATCACGCTGTTTTGCAGGACGAAGGAATGCTTTGGAGGTGTTCCAGCGCCAACCGGATCGTTGGTTTACATCGAAATACCCAACGCCCGCATTGTCGCCGCTGTTGAAATCATCGGTCTTTTGGATGCCCGTTTCCACCGCGGCATCGGAAAAACTGTCCAACACATCCCAGCGCAACCGCTGTTTTTCAATCCGCCATTCGCCACCGTGCCCGTGCATGTCTGAAAACCGGCTGTTGCTGCCGGTGACGGGATCCGCGCCATCATCAAGCTTGTAATGGTCTTCGTGTCCTTTGAAATCGGCAAGGGAGTTGTCCCAATTCCACGCATCCTCACCTGTTAGCTGCGCCCAATTGTCATAATCACGCGCTTGCCCGCGCATGTAGATCATGCCGTTGATCGATGAACATCCACCAAGCGCCTTGCCACGCGGATAAAGCAGGCTTCGCCCGTTCAGGCCTTTGTCCGCTTCGGTCTTATACATCCAGTCAGTCCGCGGATTGCCAATGCAATATAAGTACCCGACGGGGATATGAATCCACGGATAGGTGTCCGACTTGCCAGCTTCCAAAAGCAGAACTGAGTTGGCTGGATCGGCGCTCAGGCGATTGGCCATTAAGCATCCAGCGGAACCGCCGCCAATGACGATGTAGTCAAATTTGTTCAAAGCATCGGACATTTCACAACCTAACCCATCTTTCGTTCTGTGCTTGGCAACCTTGGAAGGGATGTGTGACCGACCCACCGCATTTTGGCTTTGCAGGAAAAACGGGATCATCGACATACTCTCCCTTCAGAAGCGTACATTGCACTGACCTTTGGGCGACAACGTTGAAAAAACCTAATGACAAATGCCAAAGGGCAATATTAGGTATTTTTATATGGATCGTTTTTCGAATATTAACAGCATCTTGGCATTTGTGACGGTCGCCCGCGAAGGCAGTGTATCGCGCGCGGCTGATATGCTGAACCTGACCCAACCCGCCGTCAGTCACCAGTTAAAACGGCTGAGCGAGGAAACAGGAATCGTCCTGTTTCACCGAACCCCAAAGGGGTTACAGATTAGCCATGACGGCGCTGCGTTGCTGTCAAAGGCCGAACATATTCTTGAGGCAATGAGCGAGTTTCGACGAAGCGCCCGTCAAAGGTCTGGACGGATCAGCGGCAAGTTTAGGATTGGGACGATCGTAGATCCTGAATTCATCCGGCTTGGACGAATATTGGCGCGCCTGCGGGCGGAGCATCCTGACATTGAAACCGAACTGACCCACGGTGTCAGTGGCGATATCCTGACATGGCTGAAACGCGGCCAAATTGATGCAGGGTTCTACTTGTGCGGGCCAGACGATTTGGCACCAATGGAGGTAGACAGCGAAGACCCGCTCCATGTGATGAAGCTTGCGGATTTCAGCTATCGCGTGATCGGTCCGGTCGGTTGGCAGCACAAAATAGAAAATGCGGATTGGCCTGAACTGGCAAAGCTGCCTTGGATCGGCACGCCAGAACGATCCGTACACCATCGCCTGCTGTCCAAAATCTATACAAACCCGTCTGACCGTCCAGGGGTCGTTGCGCGTGTCGATCAAGAGGCCTCAATGCTTGAGATGGTGCGATCTGGCATCGGCCTGAGCCTTTGCCGCGACTCCATCGCGCTGCACCAAAAACAGTCCTTCGGCCTCGCCGTTTGTAATGCCGTGTCTGTGCCTGCTTGTCTTTGCTTTGTGGCGCTCGATCGCCGAAAGGAAAGCCCGGTGCTATCTGAGGTTTTCAAGCTCTTGCAAGACTCTTGGTAAGGTATTGCCTGCAGCGCAAATTATTGCATTCATCGCGTGACTTTAATTGTCCGGTCAAACCGACGTTGAGTAGGCCCATTCAAAATACCATTTTCCGTACCACTCGAGGAACGAATATAGGCTCTTACAAAAGAAACTTAAGACAACCGACAAAACGAGTTAAAGCTAACGATACAGAGAGAAAAAGCCGCCCAAGGCGACCAGACCAAATCGTCGAAAATGTGGTAGTGGCGGACCCTAGAGGATTCGAACCTCTGGCCTCTGCCTTCGGAGGGCAGCGCTCTATCCAGCTGAGCTAAGGGTCCCGCTGATATTGCCTATAGCGGGCGACCCACGTCCCTGCAATTGCAAATGTCGTAACACAAACGCTTAGGCGAATAGATCGTGCGCCAATTCAAGCGCATCGATCAACACATCCACTTCGGCCTTGGTGTTATACATCGCAAAAGACGCACGGCACGTGGCGTTCAGACCTAAATGTTCCATCAATGGCCCCGTGCAATGCTGCCCAGCACGCACCGCGACGCCTTTTTTATCAAGGATCGTGGAAATGTCGTGCGGGTGCCCTGCCCCGTCCATCGTAAAGGAAAAGATCGCGCCTTTGTCTGCGGTCGTGCCTTGCACTTGTATCCAATTCAAGCCAGCAAGGCGTTGGGCCGCATAGTCGCGCAGCGTATTTTCGTGCGCTGCGATGGCCTCCATTCCGTGGCTCATCATGTAGTCAATACCAACGCCAAGCCCAATCATCTGGACGATGCCGGGGGTGCCGGCCTCAAACCGCATGGGACCGTCGTTATAGATCACGCCATCTTTGGCGACCTCTTTGATCATGTCGCCGCCGCCGATGAAGGGCCGCATTTCGGCCATCCGTTCTTTGCGCACATAGATCGCGCCAGATCCGGACGGGCCGTACAGTTTGTGCCCTGTGATCGCATAAAAATCAGCACCAATATCGCGCACATCAACAGGCAAGTGCACCGCCGCTTGCGAGCCATCAACCAGTACCGGTACGCCTTTGGCATGCGCCCCATCGCAGATTGCTTTGACGTCGACTATGGTTCCCAAAACGTTGGACATATGCGTCACGGCCACCAATTTGGTGCGCGGCGTGATCGCGTCGATCACCGCTTGCGGATCAAGCGCGCCTGTCATGTCCACGTCCACCCACTTGAGCACAATGCCCATGCGTTCGCGCAGGAAATGCCAAGGCACAATGTTGGCGTGGTGTTCCATGACGCTTAGGATGATCTCGTCGCCGGCTTGCATGCGTGGCATGGCCCAACCATAGGCGACCATGTTGATGCCTTCGGTGGTGCCGGAGTTAAAGATGATCTCGTCCTCATCCCCCGCATTCAGGAAACGCGCAATCTTGCCACGTACAGATTCGTAGTTGTCAGTGGCAAGGTTGGACAGAAAGTGCAGCCCGCGATGCACGTTGGCATATTCTTCGCCATACGCCTTTGAGATCGCATCAATCACCACCTGCGGTTTTTGTGCAGATGCCCCGTTATCAAGGTAAACCAACGGCTTACCGTTCACTTCGCGCGACAAAATTGGAAAATCTGCGCGGATACGTTCGACGTCATACATGTGTAAGTCCTCCGGCTGAAACGCCCATAAGGGACAGGATCAGCATCAACCCCAAAACCAGGCCCGCCGCCACAGCGATCAGCAACCCGAACGCGCGAAACAAAGAGTCAAAGCGCAAAGCCGCACTTAAGAAGTGTAGGAACAGCCACAGCGCGACAATTTGCAAAACCAAGGCGGCCAGCATTGACAAGGCTGGTGTGATCAAGCCCAGCGCCAAAATGATAAATTGCGCCATCGCCCGCATCGCTTGCAGCCAGATCAGCAGGGCCATCATCTCGCCCAGACTGCCCTGCCCGCCCATGGCGCGCCCGGCCCAGTACAGCGCTTGGATCATCACCACCAACGTGCCTGCAACCAACGCGAAAAAGATCAGCGGACGTTCCAGCAATCCAAGGATCGGCAATGCCGCGCGCAGTTCCGGGTCAACCTCGCCCGTTGCCAAAATCACCGGAGCCGAAGCCAACAGCACATTGATCGCAGCAACGGCAAACAGCGCCATATAAAGCGTGAATCGATCAAGGTTCCAACCCATGATCTTTTGCGCCGTCTCTTTGGGATCGCGCAGCGTATCCAGCGCCAATTCTAGCCAGATATTCATGTCACCAGCCCTCTGATACGTCGCGCAGCCAAAGTGCCCGCAATCCAAAACCACGCGAACACCAAACACCACAGCAAGGCAATTGATTGTAATGCTGGCCCGGGGCCAATCATCCCGGCCGTCAGCCCCAGCAACAAAATGATCGGGCTTGAGGCCAAGAGCGACCAAAACAGCACGGCCCGGATGTCATGACCTGAAGGTGGGCTTGGCACCACACGGTTCACCAACCACACGAATGCAGCAATTACATACATCACCAACGGGAACAGAAAGATCCACAAAAACGCAGACCAATACAGCCGCGCTTGTAACGGCACGGTTTCATCCAAATGCGCCTCGCGGGCTTGATAAGGGGCTTGCGCAACAAAGATCACCGCGCAAGCCGTCAACAGGATGTAAAGTAGCCGATCCTCGCGCGCCTCTCCGTTAAGGATCGCAGACACAACCCGTCCGGGGCCGCGATAGGTCGCGGCAATGTTGCGCGTTAGGGCCATGGATGCTTATCCCCGACGCCGTTCCAGCCAGCCGTGCAAACGGTCAACCAAGACTTCGCGCAACGGCTCGTCTTCGATCTCGTCCACCGCTTCGGCCAAAAAGGCAAGCGTCAGAAGGTCGGTGGCAAGTCCTGCCGGCACACCGCGCGACCGCAGATAAAACAGCGCCTCTTCGTCGATCGCGCCTGAGGTCGAACCGTGCGAACAAATCACGTCATCCGCATAGATTTCCAGTTCGGGTTTGGCGAGGAATTGCGCGTCTTCGTCCAAAAGCAATGATTGGCTGATCTGATACCCATCGGTTTTCTGCGCATCCTTTTTAACAAGAATCTTGCCTTGGAACACGCCAACCGCACCGTTGCGCAGCACTTTTTTGAACACCTGACGGCTTTCGCAGCGCTCAGCGTCGTGGGTGATGAATACGGTATCGTCGTGGTGGAAATCGCCGTCACCGACGCAAGCACCTGCGACATGCGCGATCGCATCATCGCCCGTCAGTTCGATCACACAATCATTGCGCGTCAACCGGCCATTCACCGTCAACGTAAAGGATTTGAACGTGGATTCCGTGCCAAGACGTGCAAAAGTATGCGTTGCGGCAAGTCGTTCGTGATCGCGCCCTTGCGCGCGAATGTGGTGGAAAGACGCGCCATCGGCAATGTCGACCTCCATCACATTGTTAAAGCGCGCGGCAGCAGGTCCGTCTTCGAGAATGGTTAACGACGCACCTGCATCCAGCTTGATCACATGGTGCAGGATCGCGTCCGAAGTACTTTCGCGGTGGTTATAAACCAGATTGATCGGCTTGGGCGCGGCACCTGTCACGTGGATCAGCAGGCCATCGCTGGCAAACGCCGTGTTCAAGGCAGCCAGCGGCCGTTTGACAGGATTTTGCCCTGCGGTTTCCAACACGCCGTATACGCTTGTCGCCCAATGAATATCAGCGTCCGCCGTCGCCAGCCGTTCAATGCTGACATGGTCCAACGCCAAATCGTCCGAGGCCTCGGCATTGAACACACCATCGTCAAAGACAATGCGCAGCGCGTCTGTATCGGCAAACAATGGCGCTTCGTCATGTGCCAACACGGCGGCTTGTGCGCCGACCTGCGTCAGCGCATCGGGACGGGTGAATTTCCAATACTCGTCGCGACGCTGCGGCAATCCGGTGCTGCGCAAACGCGCCAAAGCACCGTTACGCGCCGCGTCAGACCAGCCAGCTTTGGGCAAAGTCAGCTCGGCAATCCGCGCCTCGGTCAGGTCGGTTTGTGGTGCAGGGGCTGCCATTACGCCACCTCTGCCAGAATGTCGGCGTAACCGTTGTTTTCAACTTCTAGTGCCAATTCCGGACCACCCGTTTTCACGATGCGACCATCGGCCATGATGTGCACAACATCCGGTTTGATGTGATCAAGCAGACGCTGATAGTGCGTGATGACCAAGAACCCGCGCCCTTCGGAGCGCAGCGCATTCACGCCGGTTGCAACCAATTTCATGGCATCCACATCCAGACCTGAATCGGTTTCATCCAAAATGCACATCTTTGGTTCAAGCATCGCCATCTGTAGGATTTCATTGCGCTTTTTCTCGCCGCCCGAGAAGCCAACGTTGACGGGACGTTTCAACATGTCCGCATCAATGTGCAATTCCTTGGCCCGCGCACGCACGACTTTCAGGAACTCGCCCGCTGACATTTCTTCTTCGCCGCGCGCTTTGCGCTGCGCGTTAACGGCAGTGCGCAAAAAGGTCATGTTGCCCACGCCAGGGATTTCAACAGGGTACTGAAAGGCCAAAAACAGACCAGCGGCCGCGCGTTCTTCGGGGTCGATGTCAAGCAAATCAACGTCGCCCAACGCAGCAGAACCACCCGTGACCTCGTAGCCGTCCTTGCCGGACAGAACATAAGACAACGTCGATTTTCCCGACCCGTTGGGGCCCATGATGGCGTGCACTTTACCCGCCTCAACCGAAAGGTTCACACCCTTCAGAATTTGCTTGTCTTCTTCTTCCAGCTTTACGTGCAAGTCTTTGATCGTCAGCATTTTTTCTTCCTTAACGTATTGCGCCATTAACGGGCGGCTTTATCCCAAAACGACGGCAGTGCCCGAGACACTGACCATCAACATACTGTCGCCTACCACTTCGTAATCCAGGTCAATGCCAACGACGGCATTGGCCCCGGCAGTGGCGGCGCGTTGTTCCAATTCATACATTGCGGTGTCGCGGGCATCCTGAAGCTTGGATTCATATGCCCCTGAACGCCCATCAATAATATCCGTGATCCCGGCAAAGAAATCGCGCACCACATTGGCACCCATGATCGCCTCGCCCACGACAATGCCTTTGTAGGCCGTGATTTTGTGACCCTCAACGGAAGGCGTTGTGGTCATAATCATGCGAAACCTCCGATAACGTAATTCACTAACATCGCCATGACCAAAGCGATCACAGCCGCCGCAAGGGCTGTCAGAACGATCGAGCCCCCCAGCAACCACTGTTCAGCGCCGCGACGGCGACGCGCAAACAGGCCGATGCAGACGCCGATAAAGGTGCCGATGCCGATGCCTGCGGATTTGATGGCAAGGAATGCGATCATGTGTCTTCACCTTCTCCGTCTACGACGTGGCCGTAAAAATGCGCCGCTGCCTTTTGCACTGCAACAGCGACGCCGATGCACATGACCAACAGAAAAAACCACACCCAAAAGGACGTGACCGCAGCAGGATGCGTCATGCTTGCAACGACAAAGCCCACGATAAACACGATGACAAAGACCAAACCGCCTTCGCGTGTGCCATCGGCATCCGACATCACAGGGCGCTTGATCTTTCGCCGCTCTGCCGGGTCATCATCTGGAAATAAGGCGTGGTTCATTTTTCACGCGCCTTGATATCTGCAAGGGCTTGGCGGACCTCTTCTTCGGTGCGGGAATTGCCCTGTGCATATTCATCCTTGCTAGACGACCGGGCGACACGCGCAGCCAAAAGCCCATAAACAACCGCACCACAGATGAAGCCGACAAATGAAAATTCCACCCGCCAGTTCGGGGCAACAAGCCCCCCGAGATAGGCAAACGCAAACGCACCCAAAATCCCAAGGATCAAGACACCATATAATCCGCCGGCCTGTTTTTGCGCCCAACGATCCCGAGGCCCCTTTTCGGCGTGCCTTTCAGTATGCGAACTGAAATCATCCATCGCGCATCACCATCCATGTATTTCGATGGTCCATGTTCAAACGCAAACTGATATCTGAGGCGTCGTTCATTTTTCTTGCCTCTCGATGTCTGCAAGGGCCTGACGGACCTCTTCTTCTGTACGGGACTTACCCTGAGAATATTCATCAGGTTGGTCGAGTTTGAACATAAAAATAGCCACTGTGCCGGCGCCGAAACTCATCGCCCCGCCGACAGCAAAGGCCAATAACAAGTCCGGTGCGAGTATTATGCTCAGCAACGCGCCAAAAAACGCACCGCAAATTATGGCCAAGAACATGCGGCCCGCGACACTCGCTTTCGGGCTGCGCGCAGGCGTGGCTGCGGCATCCGCTTTGGGATGCGCAAACGTGCGCCCGACCATGCTGTTGTCCTCAATGCCCGCCATGGACTAGCCCACCGAACCTTCCAGAGAAATCGCCACAAGTGCTTGCGCCTCCATAGCAAATTCCATCGGCAATGCTTGCAACACGTCCTTACAGAACCCGTTGACGACCAAGGCCACCGCCTCTTCCTCGTCCATCCCGCGCGAACGGCAATAGAACAGCTGATCGTCGTCCACTTTGGATGTGGTCGCTTCGTGTTCGACACGGCTGCTGTTATTCTTGACCTCGATGTACGGCACCGTATGCGCCCCGCAATTACCACCAATCAGCAGGCTGTCGCACTGTGTATAGTTGCGCGAGTTTTTCGCCTTGGGGTGCATAGACACAAGGCCGCGATAAGTGTTTTGCGCTTTGCCCGCACTGATGCCCTTGGACACAATCCGCGACTTGGTGTTTTTGCCCAAGTGGATCATCTTGGTGCCCGTGTCGGCCTGCTGCATATTGTTGGCAATAGCGATCGAATAGAACTCGCCTTGGCTTTCATTGCCGCGCAAGATGCAGGACGGGTATTTCCACGTCACAGCGGATCCGGTTTCGACCTGCGTCCACATCACCTTGGCACGATCACCACGGCAATCGGCGCGCTTGGTCACAAAGTTATAGATGCCGCCCTTGCCGTCTTCGTCGCCGGGATACCAGTTTTGAACGGTCGAATATTTCACCTCGGCATCTTCTTCGATGATGATTTCAACGACGGCCGCGTGCAACTGCGCGATGTCACGCTGCGGCGCTGTGCAGCCTTCAAGGTAGGAAACATAGCTGCCTTTGTCGGCGATGATCAGGGTGCGTTCAAATTGACCCGTGTTCTCTGCGTTGATGCGAAAATAGGTCGACAATTCCATCGGGCAACGCACACCCGGCGGGATGTAAACAAACGAACCATCTGAAAACACAGCACTATTCAGCGTGGCATAATAGTTGTCTGATACAGGCACGACTGACCCAAGGTATTTCTTAACCAACTCAGGGTGATCCTTGATCGCCTCAGAGATTGAGCAAAAGATCACGCCGGCCTTTTTCAGTTCTGCTTTAAACGTCGTACCCACAGACACAGAATCAAACACCGCATCCACAGCGACTTTGCGCGGTGCATCGGTTAAATCTTCGGCCCCCTCGACGCCCGCCAAAATCATCTGCTCTTTCAGCGGAATGCCAAGTTTGGCGTATGTTTCCAAAAGCTTGGGGTCGACCTCGTCCAGTGACTTGGGCTTGACCTCCATCGATTTGGGGCGGGCATAGTAATACTGATCCTGAAAATCGATTTCAGGATAATCGACCATCGCCCAATCGGGTTCTTCCTTTTGCAACCAGCGCTCGTAAGCGGCCAAACGCCACTCAAGCATCCACTCAGGTTCTTCGTTTTTCTCAGAGATCAGTTTGACAATGTCTGGCGACAAGCCCTTAGGCGCGTATTCCATTTCGATGTCTGTGGACCAGCCGTGTTTGTACGCTCCACCGACCTCGCGCACCGCATCAACCGTCTCTTGGTCGACGCCTTCTTTGACTTGTACATCGTCTACAACATTGTCCATTTCAGACATTCCTCTCGTTGCGATCAGCCTTACGCCGCCCGCGCCTCGTGTTTTTTCAACTTTTGCGCCCAAATATCGGCAAAGCGCATCACATCATCTTCTGTCGTCTCAAGCCCAAGCGAAACGCGCACCGCATCGCCTGCCACGTCCCCCAAACCCATCGCCTTCAGCACACGACTGGCTTTGACCTTGCCGGACGAACAGGCAGAGCCCGCCGAAATCGCAAACCCCGCCAGATCCATTTGCATCACTTGCGTTTCGCCCTTCCAACCGGGCGTGGCAAAGCAAGATGTGTTCGGCAGACGACGCGACTCCTTCCCGACAAAAATAGTCGTATTTGAAGCAGCCTCAAGAGCACTTTCTAGAATATTTCTAAGTTTCTCGATTTTGTCCCATTTACCTGCCTCGACATCAGCCTGCGCCGCCGCGGCTGCGGCGCCAAATCCGGCGATTCCAACAACGTTTTCAGTACCAGATCGCCGCCCCATTTCCTGCCCGCCACCGCGCAACATGGGTTCAGGGTCATCGGCCGTGAAATTGATCAACGCACCAACGCCTTTCGGGCCGCCCAGCTTGTGAGCGGATAGGATTGCATAAGAAGGGCGTTTGTCGGCGTCGTATTCAATCGCCATTTTCCCCGCCAACTGAGTTATATCGCTAACCACCGCAAAAGGGATCGTTCCCGCGATGAGGGCGTTCACCTTGGTGTCAGATGGAATTTTGCCAAAAACGATCCCGGTTTCACTGTTTGCTGCCGACATAGCCACAAGAGCTTGATCCGTGCGATCTGCCGACCACTGCTTTTCTACGGGCTGCATCACCCAGTCCGCCATAGCGAAAAGACCCTTTGCGCCGCCCCCCTCCATGGCCCCATCCGGACCATACGGCGCGGGTAAATCGACATCACTCCAGATGGCAAGACAATCATGTTCCGTGCCAAACGCAGCAAATCGCCCACCATGCCGATCCTTCTGCGCCACAGCCAAAGCAGCCGCCTCAGTCGCAGACCCCGTAAACACAACCTGCGTCGACAAACACCCCACCAACGCCGCCACCTGCGCACGCGCACGCTCAACCACCATCTTGGCGCTACGCCCCTCGGCGTGCACCGAAGACGGATTGCCCACCAAATCCATGGCAGCCAACATCGCATCGCGCGCTTCACCCCGCAAAGGCGTCGTCGCATTATGATCTAAATAGACCCGGTTCACCTGATCCATCTTTCATCTTGCAAAATAAACTCCGGGGGAGCCGCGCATGCGGCGGGGGCTGGCCCCCATTCAACATCACCCTTCATCGACAACAGCCATCAAGTTCGGAACAGCCGGACACGGGGCAAGTTCATTGTCGATCACATCCGACAACCGCGTCTGATGTAAAAACACATAAACATGCGCCGACAGCCCTTCCCACAAGCGATTGTTCAATGACTGTGCCTTAGACCCCGACGCCGCACCCGACGCCCCGGCCCCTTTGTGCATCGCGTCAACCTTTTCATCGACGGCCGCCAAAATGTCTGACACCCGAATATCTGACGGCGAGCGTGTCAATCGATAGCCGCCACCCGGCCCGCGCACTGATGCGACCAATTCGGCCCGCCGCAATTTCACGAACAACTGCTCAAGATAAGGCAGCGAAATGTCTTGGCGTGCCGCAATATCACCCAAACTGACCAAGTTGTCAGAAGGCTGTAGCGCGATATCACTCAGCGCCACCATCGCGTAACGCCCTTTAGTCGACAGTTTCATAAAAACGCCCCCGATTGACGCCACCGCCCGAAGGCCATACATGCTTTTGCACCGCGACGGCAATCGCCCCGCCACAGGAATTAGAACCGTTCTAAGGTGTCCGATCAAATTCGTCAAGAATTCGGATAACCCAAAAGACGAAAAGCAGGACAGAGACACACATGCCCGAGGTCATTTTTCCCGGACCCGAAGGCCGCCTCGAAGGCCGCTATCACCCCCAAAAAGAACGTGACGCACCGATTGCGATCGTGTTGCACCCGCACCCGCAGTTTGGCGGAACAATGAACCACAAAGTGGTTCACGCGCTGCACTATGCGTTCTTTAACATGGGCTTTACCGTTCTGCGGTTTAACTTCCGCGGCGTTGGACGCTCTCAGGGCGAATATGATCAGGGCATCGGCGAATTGTCTGATGCCGCGTCCGCGCTCGATTATTTGCAATCGATGAACAACAACTCCAAACATTGCTGGGTTGCTGGTTTTTCGTTTGGTGCTTGGATCGGCATGCAACTGTTGATGCGTCGCCCTGAAATCACTGGGTTCATCAGCGTTTCGCCGCCGGCGAATATGTATGACTTTTCCTTCCTTGCCCCCTGCCCGTCTTCGGGTTTGATGATCAACGGCACAGCTGACCGCGTCGCACCTCCGGCCGACACTGTCGGGCTGGTCAACAAACTGCACGAGCAAAAAGGCATCACCATTACTCATACCGAAGTCGAAGGTGCCGGCCACTTCTTTGAGCAACCGCACATGGATACGCTGATCGGACACACCACCGATTACGTTAAACGCCGCCTCACCGAGACGTCGCGCTAATGGCTGATCCAGCGGTCATCGAAATGGCCAACAAACTGGCTGAAGAATGCCTCGCGGTTCAAGGCCAAGTGGGTGATGACCGTTTGTTCATGGCTGTGGGCGACGTGCTTGGCGCGTCCTCACAAACCTTGGAAGAAGCATTTTTGACAGCCGTTCGCACGCGCATGGCCAATGATGCAGGCCGTCGCTTTTTAGCGCAAAAACTAAAGGCCCATCAGGCGGCGAACCCACCCGCGTGAGCCGTCTAGATCAGCAAATCGCGTTTCTGAACGAAGCGGACAAGCTGAAATCGATCCTGCGCGCCACCACGCTGGCCGACAACAGCCGCGCTGAAAACAGTGCGGAACATTCGTGGCATTTGACGCTTTATGCGCTGGTCCTTTCGGACCAAGCGGGCCCTGATGTTGACATCAATCTGGTCATCAAAATGCTGATCCTGCATGATCTGGTTGAAATCGATGCAGGCGACAATCCTATCTTTGGCGATGTGGATGTAGCCGCGATGGAAGCCCAAGAAAAGATCGCGGCGGATCGTATCTTTGGCCTGCTTCCCGACGACATTGCCGGATCCCTGCGCCCGATCTGGGAAGAATTCGAAGCTGCTGAAACGCCGTCAGCGCAATTCGCCAAGGCGCTTGATCGCTTTCAGCCCCCCATGTTGAACCTTGCGTCGGGCGGCGGCAGTTGGACAGATTACAACGTCACCGAAGACATGATCGCAGCCCGCGTCGGCACCAAGATCGCACGCGGCGCACCGGGGCTTTGGGAATATGCGCGTGCTCGAATTAAGGCTTTTTTTGCAGGCATTGGCTAAAAGCTGCTGAATAAAGGCGCCGCAATTTCGGCATACCGTCGTATACCGCTTCCCAAAACGTCTCAGACACGCTAAGCGCGTGCCAACATGACACCCAGCCCAAAAAGGATGCTGCCATGACCAAGATCAAGGTGGAGAACCCCATCGTCGAAATGGACGGTGATGAAATGACCCGGATTATCTGGGATTTTATCAAGAAAAAGCTGATCCTGCCGTATCTTGATATTGACCTGCTGTATTACGATCTTGGTATGGAAAGCCGCGATGCGACCGATGACCAAATCACCATCGATGCCGCTGAAAAGACACTGGAAATCGGTGTCGCTGTCAAATGTGCGACCATCACCCCAGACGAAGGTCGGGTTGAAGAGTTCGGCCTTAAAAAGATGTGGAAGTCGCCCAACGGCACAATCCGCAACATTCTGGGCGGCACGATTTTTCGCGAACCGATCATCTGCAAAAACGTACCCCGCCTTGTGCCCGGTTGGACGCAGCCCATCGTGATCGGACGTCACGCATATGGTGATCAATACAAAGCCAGCGACATGAAGTTCCCCGGACCGGGCAAACTTAGCATGAAGTTCGTCGGCGAAGATGGCACCGTGATGGAAGAAGAGGTGTTCGACGCGCCTTCATCCGGCGT
Source organism: Tateyamaria sp. (assembly GCF_039940735.1). Lineage (GTDB taxonomy): Bacteria > Pseudomonadota > Alphaproteobacteria > Rhodobacterales > Rhodobacteraceae > Tateyamaria. The sequence continues at coordinate 26,331 of NZ_JBDVGB010000004.1, read as the reverse complement.
CTACATGGGCATGTACAACCTTGATAAGTCTATCGAAGATTTCGCGCGCGCGTCTTTTGAATATGGCCTCAAACGCAACTTCCCTGTCTATCTGTCCACTAAAAACACGATCCTAAAACAGTATGACGGCCAGTTCATGCTGACGTTCCAGCGCATCTTTGATGACGAATATAAAGCCAAGTTTGACGAAGCCGGTCTTGAATATCAGCACCGCCTGATCGACGACATGGTGGCGTCAGCCATGAAATGGTCCGGTGGCTATGTCTGGGCCTGTAAAAACTACGACGGTGATGTGCAATCTGACACGGTTGCGCAGGGCTTTGGCTCGCTCGGTTTGATGACAAGCCAACTGATGACGCCCGATGGCAAAATCGTTGAATCCGAAGCCGCGCACGGGACTGTCACGCGCCACTATCGCCAACACCAAAAAGGCGAACAGACTTCCACCAACTCGATCGCGTCGATCTTTGCGTGGACCGGCGGCCTCAAGCACCGCGCCAAGTTGGACAGCAACGCTGCCCTAACGAACTTTGCCGAAACGCTGGAACGCGTGATCGTTGACACCGTTGAAAGCGGTTTCATGACCAAAGACCTCGCGCTGCTGGTCGGGCCGGATCAAAGCTGGCTGACCACCATGGGTTTCCTCGAAAAGATCGACGAAAACCTGAACAAAGCACTGGCCGGGTAACCTCGGTTACATGTGACCAAATCGGCGGGCCCTGTGCCCGCCGTTTTTATTCCGGGGCAAAGGGTTCGATTTTGCAGTCTTCGCCGTCAAAGGTGCAAAAGCTGCCTGACGGTACTTCTTGCCAGTCTTCGTCCTGATTGTAGGGTTCGCTGACCACAGACCAGCCCTTGGATGCCGCACTCCAACGGTAATATAAGGACGGCGCATTCGGGTCGTTCGCATAGCGCGCAGCAAAGAGCCGCTTGCCATCTGACATCGCGACCGTCATGCGCACCAGCGGATCCGTCCCTTCGGCCTCGCGCCCCATGGCGATCATCGCCCCCGTGGCACGTTGCAACCCACCACGTGGATCCGTTTTTAACCCCATACCTAGGGCAATCAAAAACATCGCCTCGCTGTCAGTCGCCCCTTTGCGACTTGCATAAAGCGCATCGGGAATTGCCATGTCAGCCGCTTTACGAAAGCGTTCATAACCACCAATCTGCCCATTGTGCATAAATGACCAGTCTTCGCTCACAAAGGGATGGCAGTTGTTGCGGCTGATCGCGGTCCCGGTTGAGGCACGCACATGCGCCAGAAACAGACCTGATCGCACCTGCTGAGTGAGCGAGGCAAGGTTCGCATCCGACCACGCAGGATACACATCGCGGTAGTGCCCCGGTTCGCTTCGGTGATCATACCATGCCAGCCCAAAGCCATCGGCATTGATGGTTGAAATGCTTTGTTCAGCGGCACTTGCCTGCTGGATCAATGAATTGCATGGGCTTGTGACCTCGTCCGATAGAAAGACGGGTGCGCCCAGATATGCTCCCCAACGACACATTATTAATGCCCCCGGTTTTGCATGTCTGCATTCATTTCAGCGATCAAGTTGCCAGCGGTCTTTTCAAACAGGCTGGGAATGATGGCGTGCACAGTGGCCGCCCCAGCGGCCGCAAACAGTCGCAATGCAAAACGCCCAGCAAAGACGGCATGTGCGCCGTAGCTTTCGTTAACGCTGTGTGGGTGCGTCAGGAAAATCTGTTTTAACATGTCGTTCTCCGATCATTGTTTGTGCATCCAACCTAAGGGCATTGGTTTGGGATACGATCTTTATTTCAACATCCCATCCGGCTTGTGATGGGATGAAATACCGCATATTCCGGTAAAATGGAAAAATTAGACAATCAAGACGCCAAAATTCTGCGTGAATTGCAACGAGATGCGTCTTTGTCTTTGGATCAACTGGCAGATGCGATCGGACTGTCACGCAACGCGTGCTGGCGGCGTGTGCGGGCCATGGACGAGGCCGGGATCATCACGGGGCGCGTTGCGTTGGTTGATCCTAGCGCGGTTGGTCTGGGGTTAATGGTGTTCATGCAAGTCCGCACCCACAGCCATGACCCGGATTGGCAAACCAAATTCCGAACCGCAACACAAACGATTTCAGGCATCCTAAGCGTGTATCGCATGACGGGCGATTTGGATTATCTGATCCGCGCGCGGGTGGCGGATATGGCGGGGTATGACGCGCTTTATCAGCAGCTGATCCACCTTGTGCCTATCGCGGATGTGTCGGCTAGCTTTGTGATGGAAGAAATCAAGGACACCACAGCCCTGCCGCTTTGAAAGGATTTCCACATGCCTGCGCATTACATCTATCTCATTATCGCGGTGATCGCTGAAACCATCGGGACAACAGCGTTACAAGCCAGTGATCAATTCACGCGGGTTTGGCCATCGGTTCTGGTGGTGATCGCCTATGGGTTTGCATTCTACTTTCTTGGCATCGCGTTGAAATACATCCCGGTCGGCATTGCATATGCGCTGTGGTCAGGGTTGGGCATCGTTTTGATTGCGCTGATTGGGTTTGCGGTATTTGGGCAAGTGTTGGACATTGCCGCTCTTGTTGGGTTGAGCATGATTATCGGCGGAATTGTGGTCATTCAGATGTTCTCGAGCAGCGCAACGCACTAAAGGCGCAACAGACCTTTCTTTCTGCGTCGCAGCGCTATATGGCCCGTCCAAACGCTCGGATTCTCCGGGATTTGTACGTATAAAGAGGCCCGAAATGGATCTGCGCAACATCGCTATCATCGCTCACGTTGACCACGGCAAAACCACGCTGGTGGACGAGCTGCTGAAACAGTCGGGCACCTACCGCGAAAACCAAGCCACGACCGAACGGGCGATGGACAGCAACGACCTTGAGCGAGAGCGCGGCATCACCATCTTTGCCAAGCCCACATCTGTGGAATGGAAGGGCACGCGCATCAACATCGTCGACACCCCTGGCCACGCCGATTTCGGGGGTGAGGTCGAACGCATCCTGTCCATGGTCGACGGGGTTGTCTTGCTGGTTGATGCCGCCGAAGGGCCGATGCCACAGACAAAATTTGTGACCTCCAAAGCGTTGAAGCTGGGCCTGCGCCCTATCGTTGTGGTGAACAAAGTCGACAAGCCCGATGGCGAACCTGATCGTGCGCTGGACGAGTGCTTTGATTTGTTTGCAAACTTGGATGCAACGGACGAGCAACTGGATTTCCCAACCATGTATGCCTCTGGGCGTTCAGGCTGGGCGGATCACGAATTGGATGGCAAACGCAATGGTCTCGATGCGCTGTTTGACCTGATCCTTGATCACGTCCCTGCCCCGGCGCAGGTTACTGAAACCGACAAGCCGTTTACCATGTTGGCGACCACCCTTGGCGGTGATCCGTTCCTTGGCCGTCTGCTGACGGGCCGCGTTGAAAGTGGTACGTTGAAAGCGGGTCAGACGATCAAAGCGATGTCGCGCGACGGCACGCTGATCGAAAATTTCCGCTGCACCAAGATCCTTGCCTTTCGTGGCCTGGATCAAACCGCCATCGACGTGGCCGAAGCTGGCGACATCGTATCCATCGCAGGCATGAACAAAGCCACCGTGGCTGACACATTGGCGGACCAAGCTGTGGTCGATGCCATCCCTGCGCAGCCCATTGATCCGCCGACTATTACGGTAACTTTTGGCATCAACGATTCACCTCTGGCCGGCCGTGACGGCAAAAAAGTGCAATCGCGGGTGATCCGCGACCGTTTGTTGAAGGAAGCCGAATCCAACGTCGCGATCAAAATTTCTGACACGCCCGGCGGCGACGCCTTTGAAGTCGCGGGACGTGGCGAATTGCAGATGGGCGTGTTGATCGAAAACATGCGCCGCGAAGGATTTGAGCTGTCGATTTCGCGCCCTCAGGTGCTGTTTCAAGACATCGATGGCGTGCGCCATGAACCGATTGAAGAAGCCACAATCGACGTGGACGACGAATATTCCGGCGCGGTGATCGAAAAGATCACGGGCGTGCGTAAAGGTGAGTTGGTCGAGATGAAACCAGCGGGTGCGGGTAAAACGCGCATCGTCGCGCATGTGCCATCACGTGGCCTGATCGGGTATCATGGCGAGTTCCTGACCGACACGCGCGGTACAGGCGTTTTGAACCGAGTGTTCCACGCTTGGGCACCGCACAAGGGTGCCATTCCCGGACGCCGTGCAGGTGTATTGATTTCCATGGAAAATGGTCAGTCTGTCGCCTTTGCCCTATGGAACCTCGAAGAGCGCGGCCGCATGTTTATCGGTGCACAAGCCGACGTTTACACTGGCATGATCATTGGCGAGCACAGCCGCAACAACGATCTGGAAGTGAACCCGCTGAAGGGTAAAAAGCTGACCAACGTGCGCGCAAGCGGCACGGACGAAGCTGTCCGACTGACCACGCCGATCACATTGTCACTGGAAGAGGCGATTGCCTATATCGACGATGATGAATTGGTCGAAGTGACGCCCAATGCGATCCGTTTGCGCAAGCGCTATTTGGACCCGCATGAGCGTAAGCGGATGTCTAAAGCTGGTTGATACGGTCGGCACTGGGGGCCAGCCCCCAGACCCCCGAGGTATTTAAGACCCAAAGATGGGTTTAGTCGGTCGTTTCGACAATCATCAGTTCGCGCTCAGACGCGCCTCGCGCATATTCAAGGGCCGCTTGATAGGTCGCTGAATGGTAGCATTTTTCCGCCGTTTCGACGTCTGGAAACTTAGCGACCACATTGCGCGGGCGATCTTTACCTTCGAGCTGCACATAACGCCCGCCGCGCGCGATGAATTCACCGCCATGTTCAGCGATTGCCGCTGTCGCGCCAACAGCGTATTTTTTGTAGGCCTCTTCGTCGGTTACTGTAACGTGTGCGATCCAAAGTGCTGGCATCTTATCCTCCCAAAACTGCTTTGGCGGCCGTAATGGCGCCGTCTGCATTGCTAATGTCTTTTGCGCCGCCCTGCGCCAAATCAGGTCGGCCTCCGCCACCTTTACCGCCAAGTTCAGCGACGGCTGCTTTGACCAAATCGACGGCACTGATGGCTGATGATTTATCATCGCTAACCCCGGCGGCCACGGCAACCTTACCATCGCTTTCGGCGATCAAAAGAATGGCACCGCTGCCAAGGCGTTGTTTATGTTCATCGATTAGGGAAGGAAGGTCTTTTCCCGTGACCCCATTCAATACTTGCGCCAGAAAGGCAGTACCGTTGACGATTTCAGCCTCAGGAGCGGCCTGCCCGCCACCGGACATCGCGAGTTCGCGACGCAATTGCGCCACTTCGTTGGTCAACGCTTTGCGTTCGTCCAATAAGGTTTTCACGCGGGCAGGAACGTCTTGGCTTTGAGTTTTGAGATCATTCGCAACTTGGTTCAACAGGACCTCCTGCGCGCGCAGATAGTCCATCGCGGCCTGGCCCGTGAGCGCCTCTATTCTGCGCACGCCTGCACTTGACGCGCTGTCGCCCAAAACCACGAACGCGCCGATATCCCCGGTTTGACGCACATGGGTGCCACCACAAAGTTCCAAAGAATAGGTATCGCCGCCCGCGCCTTTGCCCGAACCAGTTGCACGCCCCATCGACACGACGCGCACTTCGTCACCATATTTTTCACCAAACAAGGCCTGAGCGCCAAGGGCACGTGCGTCGTCAGGTGTCATGATACGCGTTTCAACAGCGCCGTTTTGGCGGATATAAGCGTTCACATCGGTTTCAACCTGCGCAATGTCCGTCAGGCTGAGCGCTTTTCCATGGCTAAAGTCGAACCGCAACCGGTCCGGCGCGTTTAGCGAACCGCGCTGTGCCACATGATCGCCCAAGGCATCGCGCAATGCTTCGTGCAGCAAGTGCGTCGCCGAGTGATTGGCGCGGATAGCGCTGCGGCGCGCGTGGTTAACTTCAAGAACGGCGGCTTCCCCATTGGAAAGACTGCCTTTTGTAATCTTTGCTATGTGGATGAATACACCAGCAGTCTTGCGCGTATCCGTCACCTCGGCTGTGCCATTTTCGGTTCGAATGACGCCTTTATCACCGACCTGCCCGCCGCTTTCGGCGTAGAATGGCGATTGGTTGAGAGCGATGTGCACTTCAGTGCCTTCGCTGACCTTGTCAGCCAAAGCGCCCTCGACAACCAAACCCACAATCTGCCCCTCGGCCGTTTCCGTATCGTAGCCCAAGAAATCCGTCGGCCCTGATGCTTCGGCCACATCGAACCACACGGTGGCATCGGCAGCTTCGCCAGAACCGGACCAAGCGGCGCGCGCCTTGGCTTTTTGTTCGGCCATAGCAGCGTCAAAACCGTCGGTATCTACCCCGCGTCCCTGCTCTCGCAATGCATCTTGCGTCAAATCTAGAGGAAAGCCGAAAGTGTCATACAGCTTAAAGGCAGCATCACCGGGCAAATCGACGCCGTCAGCCAAATTGCTCACTTCGTCCTCGAGCAATTTCAAACCCCGGTCCAGCGTTTGCTTAAAGCGCGTTTCTTCGGCTTCCAACGTCTCAGTGATCAGCGCTTGGGCTTGGCCAAGTTCCGGATAGGCCGCGCCCATTTGGCGAACAAGGGCAGGCACAAGGCGATGCATCACCGGGTCTTTGGCGCCAAGCAAATGCGCGTGACGCATGGCGCGGCGCATGATCCGGCGCAGCACATAACCACGGCCATCATTGGAAGGCATCACCCCATCAGCAATGAGAAAAGAGGTCGACCGCAAATGGTCCGCAATCACCCGATGGTGTACATTCTGATCGCCGTATGGATCGACGTTGGTCGCATCCGCCGACGCCTCAATCAGCGATTTGAAAAGGTCGGTATCATAGTTATCGTGACTGCCTTGCAAAAGCGCGCCAATGCGTTCCAAACCCATGCCCGTGTCGATCGATTGCATAGACAGATCAATCATCGACCCATCTTCGAACTGTTCGTTTTGCATGAAAACGATATTCCAGATTTCGATAAACCTGTCGCCGTCTTCCTCGGGGCTGCCGGGAGGACCGCCCCAAATGTGGTCACCATGATCATAGAAAATTTCAGTACAGGGGCCGCACGGACCCGTCGGGCCCATCTGCCAAAAGTTGTCAGAGGTGGCGATGCGGATAATACGTTCTTCCGGAACACCCAGTTTTTTCCAGATGTTATAGGCTTCGTCATCTGTGTGATAAACAGTGACGGTCAGGCGGTCTTTGGGGATGCCAAATTCTTGTGTGATCAGATTCCATGCGAAAGGGATCGCTTCGGTTTTGAAATAATCACCAAAGCTAAAGTTCCCGAGCATTTCAAAAAACGTGTGGTGACGTGCCGTATAGCCGACATTATCCAAGTCGTTATGTTTGCCGCCAGCGCGCACACATTTTTGGGAACTTGTTGCGCGTTGGTAGTCACGCTTTTCCAGCCCGGTGAACAGGTTTTTAAACTGAACCATCCCTGAATTGACAAACATCAAAGTAGGATCGTTGCGTGGCACAAGCGGGCTAGACGGAACGATCGCATGCCCTTGTTTTTCAAAGTAATTCAGGAAAGTCGATCGAATGTCGTTGAGCGATTGCATGGCTTTATTTCCGGGCGAATTAAGGATCACACTGACATAACGTTGCAGGCGCGTACTGTCCATAAACGAAACGGGGGGCCGCAATCGCGGCACCCCGTTATAAAAAATTCGAACTGAACCCACATGCAGAGGTGGTCAAACGGACCCTAGTGGCACGTGATCATGGTTCCAAAATATCGTCATCGTTGGCGATTTTTTCATGCTCAGGTAAATCGAAATCCAGACCATGTGCGGCACGAATTTTGTCTTCGATTTCAAGGGACATGCGTGTATTTTCCTTCAGGAAGGTCTTGGCATTTTCGCGCCCCTGCCCAATCCGTTCGTCGCCATAACTGAACCACGATCCCGATTTGTCGACCACGCCTGCCTTCACACCAAGGTCTAGAAGCTCACCCATTTTTGAAATGCCTTCACCATACATGATGTCGAATTCCACCTGTTTAAAGGGCGGCGCAACTTTGTTTTTAACAACTTTTACACGGGTCGCGTTGCCAACAATTTCGTCACGATCCTTCAAAGCCCCAATCCGGCGAATATCAAGACGCACCGAGGAATAGAATTTCAGCGCATTCCCACCGGATGTGGTTTCAGGGCTACCAAACATCACACCAATTTTCATCCGAATCTGGTTGATGAAAATCACCATACAGTTTGTGCGACTGATCGAGCCTGTCAATTTGCGCATCGCTTGGCTCATCAAACGGGCTTGAACGCCAACGCTACTGTCGCCCATGTCACCTTCGAGTTCGGATTTTGGCGTCAAGGCAGCGACCGAATCGACAACAACCATATTTACGGCCCCAGAACGCACGAGGGTATCGGTAATTTCCAACGCCTGCTCGCCTGTGTCGGGCTGTGAAATGAGCAACTCGTCAAGGTTAACGCCAAGCTTTCGCGCGTATTGTGGGTCAAGCGCATGTTCAGCATCTACAAACGCACACACACCCCCTGCCTTTTGTTGCTCAGCAATACAGTGCAGTGTTAGCGTAGTTTTACCCGAAGATTCAGGACCATAGATCTCACAAATACGACCCATAGGCAGACCACCAATGCCAAGAGCAATGTCCAAACCAAGTGAACCGGTCGAACTGGCCGTGATGTCCATGACGGCGCCCTTGTCGCCCAGTTTCATGATCGATCCCTTACCAAACTGACGTTCGATTTGGGCCAGCGCACTGTCCAGCGCCTTTTGTTTATCTGCTGTTTTTTTATCTGTCATTGTCAAAAGGTCTGCCGTTGCCATGAGTTTCGATCCTTTGTGTCATACCCGTTGAGGAGCAGCAATCGCTGGTGTATCTGCTTTTTGTTCCCCTTGCGTTCCTTATGCGATCAAAAGGAGAACATTTCAATAAATTTCTACGAACCCATCTTTTGCCAACAGTCGTTAAAGAGTAGTTTACGCATAAGCCGCTTGGGCGAATAAATGGATGAGGCGTGTCAGATGTTGGTGTTTTACAAAGCAAAGCTTGCTTTTCTATCGGTGCCAAAGACCGGAACAACAGCCTATGAGGCAGCGCTGCGCGATCATGCAGATTTGGTAATTTCGGAACCAACCATGCTAAAACATGCACCGGTTTATCGCTATAATCGTTTCGTACGCCCGATGTTCTTAAAGGTATGTGACACCGAACTTGAAATAATGGCCGTGATGCGTGAGCCTATCAGTTGGCTGGGAAGTTGGTGGCGCTATCGCCAAAGGCATTTCATGCTGGGTAAAGCGAATGCAACTCACGACATTAGTTTTGACGAGTTTGTTCTTGCGTATATGAAGGGGAAGAAACCAAGTTTTGCGGATGTCGGAAGCCAGTTCAAATTTCTTGAAGGCCAACCGAACGGAACGAGTGTCTCTCATCTCTTTCGGTACGAAGATCAACTGCGCATACAACGCTTTTTAACAGAGCGTTTGGGCGTCAGTTTTGAATTGGAACGGGAAAATGTCTCGCCTAGCGTGCCCGTTTCATTGTCATCAGATGTTGAGGAACGGTTCCGGCGCAAATTCAAAGAGGAGTTTGACCTTTATGACAGTATCTCTGATGATTGATTTTCCAAGTCCAGCCTCATGATAACGTCGCTCTAATGCAGCTGATTATGTACGGTTTCAGCTAAATCATTGAGAGAAAACGGCTTGGGAAGAAACACTGAATTTGGAATGCTCTCCTGTTGATCGTTCAACCGATCTTCGGCGTAACCTGACACAAACACGACGCGCACTTCTGGACGTTCTTTCAACGCTTCGCGGACCCAACTTGGACCGTCTTTGCCCGGCATCACGACGTCCGTTACGAACAAATCCACGCTTAGGTCGTCATCTTCTAACGTCTTCAACGCTGCCTCTGCGGAATCAGCTTCAAGCACGGTGTAGCCTCTTAACCGCAGCGCCCGGCTCGCAAATGCCCGAACCGGCGCTTCATCTTCGACCAATAAAATGACGCCTTCCCCATGTTTAGGCTCAACGTTTGTTTCCACCTTCTGGACTCTCTTAGGTGTGGGCGATGCGCATTCCAATACAGGGAACATGATGGAAAAACACGTCCCACGGCCCAATGTGCTGTCTACAAAGATGAAGCCTCCAGTTTGTTTGACAATGCCGTATGCGGTCGACAAACCGAGCCCTGTCCCTTCACCAGTGCGCTTGGTGGTGTAAAATGGTTCAAACACCTTTTGTAACTTATCTGCCGGAATCCCCACACCGGCATCCATGACCCGCAGACACACATAATCTCCGACAGGCACACTCACCCTGTCTCGTTCCAACGGATCACCCAGGGTGATACATTCGGTTTCGATTTGAATTTCGCCACCATCGGGCATCGCATCTCGCGCATTGACAACAAGGTTCATTAAGACCTGCTCCAACTGGCGTTTATCGGCACGGATCGGTTTAAGCACCGGGTCATGAGATAGGTTTAATCGAACTTTTTCGCCGACAAGTCGGTTCAACAAATGTGTGAGGTCAGCCATCGTATCGCGCAAATCTAATTGCTCTGGACGTAACATCTGTTTGCGCGAAAAGGCGAGCAGTTGGCCAACAAGCGCCGCAGCTCGATTCGCATTTTGGTTGATTTGCATGAGATCGCTATAATCCGTGTCACCTTGATCATGACGCAGCAACAATAGATCGCAGTGTCCTGAAATCGCTGTCAGCAAGTTGTTGAAATCATGCGCAACACCACCTGCCAGTTGTCCAATTGCCTGCATTTTTTGGCTTTGGACAAACTGCGCTTCTAGTGTTTTCAACTCTGTCGCATCCGCTAAAACTGCCACAATAGACGTTTCATCCTGGTCACCCATACGGTTCAGCGCGACCTGAACAAACATTTCTTTATCGGTGCGTTTCAGGCGTAGGAATTCAGATTGCTGCACCGCACGCCCAGATATAGTTTCTCCGATCCAGTCCGCAATTGGACGACCAAGGCCTTCCATCAACGTCGAGATATGCACCCCCTCAACCAACCCTGGGCCAACAAGATCCGCCCCCTTTCGGTTAAAGCTTCGCACCTCGCCCTGTGACGAAAACCGGATCAGAGGCACTGGCAAATCTTGAAACGACGACCATGTTGGTTTGGATGGTCCAGTGGTTTCGGCGTCGCTTGGAGGGGGCAATAAATAGATAGCCGAGCGCCCTGCCCCTGCGTCCACTTTGCTGGCCAGCACCTGTGTTTTGCCATCCGAGGTCGTGACAAAATTCATCTCGCCCGACCGCACAGGAAGGACGTCAAATATAGCGTCCAAGGATTTTGACCGTGTGCCGATCAGTGAACGCGCGCCTTCATTCATGTAAAGCACAGCACCAGTGCGACCGACCATCACCATCGGCAACCCCGGCCCATCAGACCCGCGCGACTGCCGTGTGTCTGAAATTGCTTCCAACCGCCACAAAAAATGTTCGGGATTCAGCGCATGAACAGCGAGGCGCATATAGCCCTTTCGCGTTACAATATCTTCGCGCGCGGCGCCGTTTTCCATTTCAGAAGTGGCCTTTAGGCGGAAAATAATGCCGCCTGGATTGGCAAATGTGTTACGCAACGTGCCCGCGAGCGTTTCGCCTGCACAGGTTCCAAACGCCTTGCGGGCGGTGGCGTTTGCACACACGATTTCGCCATCCCCGGTACAAACGAAACTGGACGAGACATCCCTTTCAATGAAACTGGTGATCGCGGCCATTGCATGATCTTGAGTAGATCGCATTTTACGCGTCGACAAAGTCACGGCGAACCCAAGCCCCATCAAGGCCAAAGCCACTGCGCTCAAGCACAACTGAATCAAAGGTTCTGGTGCAAGTGCAGCCATCACGCCAAATAAAACCGCCGCTGCCAATACGCCCTGAGCACGGCGCGCACCGTTTTGTAAAAGCCACGTTAGCCTACTTTGGGAAAGCGCGCTGTCAGTCACCGGCCACCTCATACCTGTCGATTCGTTCCGCTTGTTTTGCAGCAAGAACGGTTAACCGGCCCTTAATCGACGCAAAATTACACCTAGGTCGTTACCACCCTAGCACAACCCAAACGATTTTATCTAAACTTAAAGTTGTGACGCGCGGCAACTCAGGTTTTCGAGAGCACGGCAACAAAGAAACCATCACCGGATGCATCGACCGACCAGCTTTCGCTGCGCACAAGTCGCCATCCATCGTGGCGCGTCAAAAACGCATTGACCTGCCCCATGTTTTCGCGCGGCAAGACCGAACACGTGGCATAGATAAGCTGGCCACCGGGTTCGACATGTTTGATGGCCGCATCCAAAACATCGGCCTGCAACGTAATCAATGCGTCAAGCCGATCCGGGGTCAAAGCCCATTTCGCCTCGGGGGCGCGCCGCCAAGTGCCCGCGCCCGAACAAGGTGCATCGCACAGCACCAGATCAAACAGCCCTGCGGTGCCAACATTGTCCGGCGAACATTGCTTAATATCATGCCCACCACGCGTGGCACGCACCGGCAAATCACGCATCCGACCTTCATCGATGTCGTGCGCCGTTACGGCCCAACCAAGGGCCGCCAATGCCAGTGATTTTCCACCACCGCCGGCGCAATAATCCAAAGCACGCCCCGTGCCCGAAATGCCAAGAATCGCTGCTTGGCTAGATGCATCCTGCATCTCAACCAAACCGGTCAAATAGCTGGAGGCATTGCGCAATCTCCGGGGGCCTTCGGTGACGGTCAAAGCTGTTGGCGCACGCGGGTTTGGCACGGTTTCGACGCCTTCGCTGCGCAATTGGGCCTGAACCGCGTCGCGATCTGTCCGGGTCGTGTTCACGCGCAAGGTCACAGGCGCACGCTGGGTCAAAGCCAGCGCCGTCGTTTCAGCGGCGTCACCAAGGCCGGATTTGAATGTCTCGACCAACCAATCCGGTAGGTTCCAAAGATCACCTATCGTTTCAGGGGTTTGGCCCGCCGATGTTTCTTGTTCGCTCAACGGTTCAGGCGCATGGCCGACACCGTTAAAAAACGTTTCACTCTCCAGATCAGCGCCGCGCAAACGACCAATCATGCGCGTGCGGCCAGACGTGCCACCGCCTCGCACCGCGTCACTGCGCCAATGGCGCAAGGCGTCATACACAAAGTCCCGCACTGCCGCACGATCGCCAGAACCCGCAAACCGACTGCCACGCGCCCAACGGGTCAAGGCGGCTTCGGCCGGTTGACCATCGTTGATGCTATCCAAGATCTCGATAGCCGCCGCAACGCGGGCGCCAGGTGTCATTGTGCGAACATCACTTTAAATACGAAGCGCAACATACTAATCTATCACCCAATTCTGTAATTTGGAGACTCGCGTGTGATCTGCACGTCATGCACATGGCTTTCCTTTAGGCCAGCGCCCGTAATCTTGACGAACGAACAGTTCTTGCGCATCTCATCCACGGTCGCACAGCCGGTATACCCCATAGCCGCGCGCAAACCGCCAACCATTTGGTGCACGACAGCCCCGGCGGAACCTTTGTAAGGCACTTGCCCTTCAATCCCCTCGGGAACCAACTTGTCGCTGGCTGCGTCCGCTTGAAAATACCGATCCGCAGAACCGCGCGCCATGGCGCCAAGACTGCCCATACCGCGGTAGCTTTTGAAGCTACGTCCTTGATAAAGAATAACCTCACCGGGGGATTCATCTGTTCCTGCAATCATGGACCCAACCATCGCGCAGCTTGCGCCCGCAGCGATTGCTTTGACAAAGTCACCCGAGAACTTGATGCCACCATCTGCGATCACAGGCACGTCACCCGCCGCAGCTGCGCAGTCCATAACGGCCGTCAGTTGCGGCACACCAACACCGGCAACCATGCGCGTCGTGCAAATGGAACCGGGGCCGATGCCCACTTTGATTGAATCAGCACCCGCATCGATCAAGGCACGTGTCGCATCTCCGGTCGCGACGTTGCCTGCCACGATTTGAACCTCGTTGGACAGCGATTTGGCGCGACGTACAGCCGCCGCCACCCCTTCGGAGTGCCCATGAGCCGTATCAATCACGATCATATCGACGCCGGCGTCTACAAGTGCTTCGCAGCGCTCAAAACCGGCATCGCCAACGGTTGACGCTGCAGCCACCCGCAATCGGCCCAAGCCGTCCTTGCAGGCCGTTGGGTTAAGCACGGCTTGTTCGGTGTCTTTCAGGGTCAGCAAGCCCGTCAGCTTGCCCTTTCCGTCGGTCACCAACAGTTTTTCGATCCGGCGCGCTTTCATAAGGCTAATCGCCTCGTCGCGATCCGCAGGTTCGGTCAAAATGGCCAAGTTTTCCGTGCTCATCATCACTGACACCGGCGTGTCATCATCGGTGGCAAAACGCATATCGCGATTGGTGACGATGCCGACAACGCGGCCCTGATCATCAACGACGGGAAACCCGGTAACCCGGTAATGGTCTTGCAAGGCCTTAGCGTCAGCAAGTGTCTGATCGGGCCGCAACGTGATCGGGTTATACACAATGCCGGATTCGAACCGTTTGACCCTGCGCACTTCTTCGGCCTGGGCCAGCAGATCAAGATTGCGATGTACAACCCCCATGCCACCCGCCTGCGCCATGGCGATGGCCATCCGCGCTTCGGTCACAGTATCCATAGCAGAACTAAGAAGTGGAATATTCAGCGCGATCGACCGCGTCACATGCGTGCGGGTGTCGGCTGTACTTGGCAGCACGTTGGACGCGGCTGGAACAAGCAAAACATCATCAAAAGTAAGCGCCTCGCGAATCTCCATGGGGGTCTCCTTGGGAGGGTTCGTTTGACGATTTCGTATGTCATGACCCTTTTGGGATGAAAAGGGGCAATTTGGCCGATCTTGGGACAAACCGTTGGACTTGCAACGCCGCGCCACGACTGCGAGTGTTTTGACACAAATGCGATGGGGCCACGACACATGAGCAACACCTACGATTCCGGCCGATTGAACTTGCCTTTTGTGGGGATTTCGACCTTCGGCAAACGCCCCTATGTTGACGATTGGAAGGTACTCGATGCCGACGTCGCGATCCTTGGCGCGCCCTTTGATGCCGGAACACAGTGGCGATCAGGCGCACGTTTCGGTCCAAGGGCAGTGCGCGAGGCGTCAACCTTGTTCAGTTTTGGCCACGGCGGCGCCTATGATCACGAAGACGACGCGACCTACCTGCCAAACACCGTGCGCATCGTGGATATGGGGGATGCCGATATTATCCACACGGACACGATTGGCTCGCACCGCAATATCGAAACTGGCGTACGCGCCGCCTTGAGCGCGGGCGCACTGCCCGTCACCATCGGCGGCGATCATTCGATCAACATCCCCTGCATTCGCGCCTTTGATGGTCAAGGCGACATCCATATTTTGCAAATTGACGCGCATCTCGACTTTGTGGATGAGCGACACGGCGTGCGCCACGGCCACGGCAACCCGATGCGACGCGCGGCAGAGCAGGACAATGTGACTGGCTTGACCCAAGTGGGTATCAGAAACGTCAGTTCAACCGCGCGCGAAGGCTATGAAGATGCCCGCGCCATGGGGTCGGACATCATATCCGTGCGCCAAGCCCGCGACATGGGACCGCAGGCCGTGGTCGACCACATTCCTAAAGGTGCGCGCGTCTATATCACCATCGACATCGACGCCTTCTGCCCCTCCATCGCACCTGGAACGGGCACACCCAGCCATGGCGGTTTTTTGTATTACGACGTACTCGAAATACTGCAGATAGCGGCCAAACGGCACGACATTGTCGGCGTCGATCTGGTCGAGGTCGCGCCGGATTACGATCAGACCGGCAGCACCGCCATTCTTGCAGCGCAAATATTGATGAACCTGCTGGGGTTCATTTTCCATGCACGTGGTGTGTGATTAGTAGGTGCCGAGGGGGCCAGCCCCCGCCTTCGGCCCCCCGGAGTTTTTCTTGCAAGATGAAGATGGATCGGCCCCCCTGCTTCATCTTGCTAAATAAACTCTCCCCGAAGGGTCGCTTTCCACTCTCGCATCGATCAAAATTGACGCGCTCGCGTTGCTCTTTGTCGCATGACGGCTTTCCCTTTTTTGTCTGCGCCCTATGTTGCCTCCAACCAACAAATCCGAGGTCCAAATGAGCACCGATCCCCTTGTCGTCTTTACCCCGTCTGGCAAGCGCGGGCATTTCCCCACAGGCACGCCGATCCTAACGGCTGCGCGCCAGCTTGGTGTGGACCTTGATTCTGTCTGCGGTGGGCGCGGCATTTGTTCCAAGTGCCAAATCACGCCCGGCTTGGGAGACTTTGCCAAGCACGGTGTATCCGTCGCGCCTGACGCTTTGTCCGAATGGAATAGTGTCGAGGAACGTTACAAATCAAAGCGCGGTCTAATTGAGGGGCGTCGTTTAGGCTGTCAGGCCACCGTGCAAGGCGATGTGGTCATTGACGTGCCCCCTGAAAGTCAGGTCCACAAGCAAGTCGTGCGCAAGCGCGCCGAGGCACGCGACATCACTGTGAACCCTTCAACCAAACTGTGTTATGTCGAGGTTCAAGAACCGGACATGCACGAGCCTTCAGGCGATCTTGAGCGCCTCGCGCGCGCGATCGAAGCCGAATGGGGCATCACAAATATTCACGCAGATCTGCACATCCTGCATGTGATGCAGCCCGTCCTGCGCAAGGGCGAATGGAAAGTCACCGTCGCCGTCCACCTCGGAGACGAAGAAAACCCGCCGCGCATTATGCACATCTGGCCGGGTTATTACGACGGGACCGTTTATGGCATCGCCGTCGATCTGGGGTCGACCACCATTGCTGGTCACTTGTGCGATCTAATTTCGGGCGAGGTTGTGGCGTCTTCGGGCATCATGAATCCTCAGATCCGCTTTGGCGAAGATCTGATGAGCCGCGTCAGCTATGGCATGATGAATACCGGCGGCGCACAAGAAATGACCCAAGCGGTGCGCGAAGGCATGAATGCGTTGATCACCCAAGTTGCCTCTGAAGGACAGATCGACAAGCAGTTGATCGTGGATGCGGTGTTTGTCTGTAACCCAGTCATGCATCATCTGTTTCTGGGCATAGACCCGTTCGAATTGGGGCAAGCGCCTTTTGCGCTGGCGACCTCTAATGCGATGCGCCTGCGCGCAGACGATCTGCAACTGGGCATCCACCCGTCGGCGCGGGTCTATCTGTTGCCGTGCATCGCGGGCCACGTGGGTGCCGATGCCGCCGCCGTGGCGCTGTCCGAAGCGCCCGACAAGTCCGAAGACCTCGTGTTGGTTGTCGATGTGGGCACCAATGCCGAAATCCTGTTGGGCAACCGCGAAAAAGTACTGGCCTGTTCATCGCCCACGGGCCCCGCCTTTGAAGGCGCGCAAATTACAGCGGGTCAACGCGCCGCGCCGGGTGCGATTGAGCGGGTCGAAATCGACCCAACCACCAAAGAACCGCGTTTCCGCATTATCGGCGTTGACGCATGGTCTGACGAAGACGGTTTTGCCGAGGCGGCTGCCGGATCAGGCATTACAGGTATCTGTGGTTCCGGTATTATCGAAGCCATCGCAGAAATGCGCATGGCCGGCCTGCTTGACCCATCCGGCTTGATCGGAAGTGCTGTGCAAACCGGAACAGACCGTTGCATTTTGGACGGGCGGACGCATTCCTATATCCTGCATGATGGCACCGAACATGGCGGGCCGCTAATTACGATCACCAACCCCGATATCCGCGCGATCCAAATGGCCAAGGCCGCGCTTTATTCTGGTGCCCGTCTGCTGATGGACAAGTTCGGCGTCGAAAGTGTTGACCGCGTGGTGCTGGCCGGCGCGTTTGGCGCGCATATCTCGCCCAAACATGCCATGGTGCTGGGTATGATCCCAGATGCTCCGTTGGACAAGGTCACCTCTGCTGGCAATGCGGCTGGCACGGGCGCGCGCATTGCATTGCTGAACCGCGACGCGCGCGGCGAGATCGAAGAAACCGTGCGCCGCATCCACAAGATCGAAACCGCGATTGAGCCGCGTTTCCAAGAACATTTTGTAAACGCCTCGGCCATTCCGAATGCGGTCGAACCGTTTCCGATTTTGAATTCTATCGTCACCTTGCCGCAGGTTAGCTTTAACACAGGCGGCGACGAAAAAGGCGGGCGGCGCAGAAGGCGGCGCGGATGAGGTTCCTCGCCTCTCTTTTTGCCATCTGCGCAAGTGCGGTCTCTGCGCAATCTATCATCTCGCAATCGCAAGGTGACCCAGCCCTTGTCGCGGCACTATACCAGCCCGGCCTGATCGTGGACCGCGTGGTCACTTGGCCGCTTGATTGGGATCGCCAAGCGCCAATGGATTTACTGGTGCAAACCAGTTACGCCAATGCATCAGGTGGAAATGCGACGTTTCTGGAATTCCGCATTGCGACGCCCTCGCCCTTGGGGCCCATTTTGGGTGACACGTTTATCTTGCCCGGCAATGGGATCAAAGAGGTTCAAAGCCACCCACAAGGCGCGTTCTTGATCCAATATCAATACCGGGACGGCGACTCTCGCTGCTGCCCAAGCGGAAGTGTCACCACCATTCTAGATCGCGGGATTCCATGAGCAACACAGACCAGCAAGAATTTTGGAGCGACCGGGCCGGCCCGTCATGGATCGCACGACAAAGTCAACTGGACGCCCTGTTTCAACCGGTCTTGGACTTGGTCTTGGACAGCGCCGATCTGACAGCGGGCATGCGTGTACTGGACGTCGGGTGCGGAACTGGCACCAGCGTCGCGCAAGCAGCAGATCGTGTTGGGGCGTCGGGTCACGTGACGGGCATCGACATCGCACAAACTATGCTGGGCCAAGCTGAACGTACCTTTTCAAATAGAACAAATGTGTCGTTTGCAAACAATGATGCCCAGACTTATCCCTTTGATTTAGAACAGTTTGACGCGCTAATTTCGCGCTTTGGCGTTATGTTCTTTTCCGACACGACCGCCGCCTTTGCGAACATGGCGCGCGGACTTTGCAAAGGCGCGCGCCTGACGATGGCCGCATGGGGGCCCGCGCCGAAGAACCCATTTTTTATGACACCAGCGGCAGTGGCCAAAACGATGCTTGGGCCGTTGCCGCCGGTTGATCGCACCCTGCCCGGCCCGTTTGCATTTGAGGACGCAGACCGCATTCTGCCAATGCTGCGCGACGCGGGTTTGACCGATGTCGCAGTGCAAAGCGTCGATCTTGCGCTGACCCCGGCGGGCGATGCGGCAACTCTTGCGCGCTTGTGTTGCGACATTGGCCCGGCGCAATCGGCATTGCAGCATCACGATGCCACCGCACAGGATCGCGCCAACCTTGAGGCCGCAATCGCCGCACAATTTGCCGCCAATGACACGGCCCAAGGGCTGCGCATTCCGGCGTGCATCAATCTCTATAGCGCACGCAAACCCGCTTGACGCCACGCGCCCTCGCCCCTATCTCACGGGACAGCGGCGGGTATGGTGAAAAGGTATCACGGCAGCTTCCCAAGCTTTAGTTACGAGTTCGATTCTCGTTACCCGCTCCAATCAAAGACGACTGTTGACGATGGCACACGGCATTGGTGATTGATGTGTCGGGCAAAGCCGCCATTCGTTGCAGTTGCGCCAACGACGGCTTTTGGGTGTGGTCAACATCACATAGGCGAAATTATGTAATTTTAGAAAGCCGCTGAAATAAGCCCATAAGCTATAAGGTTTATTTACCTGACCTCCTAAAATACTCATTTTCAATAGCTTTTGATATTGGAACGGCTAAAAAAAGCACACCAAGCAGCAAAATATCACGCAAGAACCCGCGATTGTCTCCCATAGCAGCAACACCTGCCTTCATGGCGAGAATGGTAAAAAGGAAGTAAGCTAAATATCTAATTGCTCTCATGGTTCCTACCTATCAGAACGTTTGGTATTTGGCGAATTTTACCTAAAGTGTATCAAGTAAACGACCGTTAACTCGATACACTCGATTGGCCAAAGCTCATTTTCGTTCACCTTGCAGCATCGGTTAATCTAGATTCAATGGCACCATTCGCCTTCCAGCAGCATACAAACTTGCCGCAAACAAGCACCCTTTCGCTTACGGCCAGCAATCAAACCTATCGGCTAAAAATACCCGCTTGTCATAGCCTTTCAATAAACCGCAGCGTTTTCTTAAAACCCCATCATCTTGCGTAACGCCGCCGGATCTGACGCGCCGCCTGCAAAATCGTCAAAGGCCGTCTCGGTTCGGCGGATCAGATGATCGGCGATGAAAGGTGCCCCTTCGGCCGCGCCCTGTTCAGGGTGTTTCAGGCAGCATTCCCATTCCAGCACTGCCCAGCCGTCAAACCCATATTGGGTCAGGCGTGAAAAAATACCTTTGAAATCAACCTGCCCGTCCCCAAGCGATCGGAAACGTGCTGCGCGGTCTGTCCAATCGGAATAGCCGGAATATACCCCCTGTTTGGCCGTTGGATTAAATTCAGCATCCTTGACGTGAAAGGCGCTGATGCGGTCGTGATAGACGTCGATGAAGCCTAAATAATCCATCTGTTGCAATAAAAAATGCGAGGGATCATAGGTAATCGTGCACCGTGAGTGGTTGTCGAGAGCAGTAAGAAATCGATCAAAGGTGGTGCCGTCAAACACGTCTTCTCCGGGGTGGATTTCAAAACCCATATCCACACCGTTTTCGTCAAACACATCCAAGATCGGCTTCCAACGGCGGGCCAGTTCTGTGAATGCTTCGTCAATCATGCCCGCCGGACGCTGCGGCCATGGATAGAGATAGGGAAACGCCAAAGACCCGGTAAAACCAACGGCGCCCGTCAATCCAAGGTTCTTTGAGGCCTTCGCCACTTTGGTCACCTGATCCACCGCCCATTCTTGACGTGCCGCAGGGTTGCCATGCACGTGCGCGGGCGCAAAGCCGTCAAAAGACGTGTCATAGGCCGGATGCACCGCCACCAGCTGCCCTTGCAAATGGCAAGACAGTTCAGTGATCGCAACGCCGTGTTCAGCGCAGATGCCTACGATCTCGTCGCAATAGGTCTGGCTGCTGGCCGCTTTTTCTAGATCAAAAACCCGCGCGTCCCATGTTGGGATTTGCACGCCTTTATACCCCAAATCCGCCGCCCATTTCACGATTGTAGGCAGCGAGTTAAACGGGGCCTCATCGCTTAGGAATTGGGCAAGAAACAGCGCGGGACCTTTGATAGAAGACGACATGTGTACAACTTTCTTTTTATATCAGACCAGTAGATCGCGCGCTTGATCTGGATCAAGCACTTCGGGTCGCGAGCAGGTGGTCTTCATATTCATGACTGTCCCAGTTTCGCCCGCCTCAAGAATGGCCGTCATGACTTCCACCACATGGGTCGCGAAGGCGTCATTACAGCGATGCGCGCGCCCTGCGGTGATCGACAGTGCCATATCGGACAGGCCGGCGCCTCGATAGTTGGCTTTGACCTCTTCGAAGTTTGGGACGTTGAATGGGTGATCCCATGACTTTTCGACCGCCGCGCTACCGCGATCCGTGACGGTCAGTTCTCCGCCAAAAAAGTTGGGGTCCGGCACGTTCATGGTGCCTTCGGTGCCGTAAAGTTCCATGATCGGGTGATCGTTGGCCCACACATCCCAACTGGCCAGCAACGTGATGATCGCGCCACTTTCAAAGGCCAGAACCGAATGGATCGTTGTAGGCGTTTCAACCGGCACGGTTTCGCCATTGCGCGGACCATTGGCGATGGTGCGTTCTTTGCGTGCCATACCGGTGAAACTGGTGACCTTAGACACGGGGCCAAGCATCTGCACCAGATTACAAATGTAATAGGGGCCCAAATCAAGGATCGGCCCCCCGCCCTTTTGGAAAAAGAAATCGGGGTTCGGGTGCCAGTCTTCCATGCCGCTGCCCATCACCACGGCGGTGCCTGACATGACGTCCCCAATGGTGCCCGCATCGATCAGTGCGCGCGCAAGCTGGTGGCTGCCGCCCATAAACGTGTCCGGTGCAGACCCGATGCGCAGCCCTTTGGAGCGCGCAAGATCGCCAAGTTCTTGCGCCTCAGACAAGCTTAGCACAAACGGTTTTTCAGAATAGACGTGCTTGCCCGCGTTCAGAATGGCGCGCGACACCTCGACATGGGCCGCAGGAATGGTGAGGTTGATAACAAGATCAACGTCCGTCGCGGCCAGCAATCCCTCAACCGTTTCGGCGCGTACATTAAATTCTGATGCGCGTGAACTCGCGTTGTCCATGTTGATGTCGGCCACTGCCACGATGTCGTAGCCTTTGAACATCGGTGCCAGCTGCAAATACGCTGCCGAGATATTGCCACACCCAATGATGCCAACGCCCAAATCTTTAGTCATGCGTGTTCTCCCACAGGGTTTTGAACGCAGCAGCCGAATGGCGGGCATAGGCGACAGGATCGCTGGGCTTGTCGTGTTCCAGCGCATAGATCAGGTTCGCAGACTGGCTGCGGCAGGCTTGCAACAGGGCAGCCCAATCCATGGTCCCTGCCCCAAGATCAGCCCATCCGTCCTCGTGCTCGTTGGTGCCAGCGGTGGCAATGTCTTTGACGTGAACAACACTCAGACGGTTGCCATAGCGTTCGATATACTCTGCCGGGTCACGCCCGCCGCGCACGATCCACGCCAGATCGGCCTCCCACGTGATGTCGGGCGCATTGTCTAACAGGATATCCATGGGCGTGCTGCCATCAGCCAGTGCCACAAATTCAAAGTCATGGTTGTGCCAGCCAAATGGAATGCCATGCGCGGCATAGGCCTTGGCGGCGGCATTCAGGCGACCAGCCAATTCGACATAGCCAGCGGAGGTTGTCGGGCGGTCTTTTTCCTCAAGATATGGAGCAAATACTTGTTTTACCCCAAGGGTTTTGATGATGGTCATAGTGCCATCAAAATCAGCCTCGATATCCGCCAGCGCCATGTGAGCGGTCGGCATCGACACCCCGTTGGCATCCATTGCCGAGCGATAGGCAGCCACATCGCCATAGACACCGCCATACCCTTCAACTTGGGTGATCCCCATGCCGGGCAATTGCGCCAAAAGGCCGATTTGGTCAGCGCATTCGCGCATCGAATAAAGTTGCAGAGCCAAAGTCATGTCATTTTCTTTCGAAGTTAAAGGCGTATTTCACTAGCGACATCAAACAGATGCAGCCGCGTGGCATCAAAGCCGATGGTGAGCGTGTCACCAGATTCAAGGCCTGATTGCCCGGCCGTGCGCACCCGTACGGATTGGCCTGCAAAGTTGACCCAAACCAAAGTGTCTGAGCCCATGGGTTCAACAATGTCGATTTCCGCCGTGCCGGTATAAGTGGCCCCATTGGCCGCCTCGCCCGTCAAGATGTGTTCAGGGCGAATACCCAGCCATGCGGCACCGTCCGGGCGCGTCGGTTGGGCAAATTCATAACCCGCAACATCCAATGCAAAGCCGTCACAAGAAAACTGCGATCCCGCCAGCTGCCCCGTAAACAAGTTCATCGCGGGTGAGCCGATAAAATCAGCCACGTACTTGTTGCACGGTTTGGCATAGATCACTTCGGGGGTATCCAATTGCTGGATCATGCCGTCTTTCATGATCGAAATCCGGTCGGCCAATGTCATGGCCTCGACCTGATCGTGGGTCACGTAGATCATGGTGTTTTTTAACTGCTTGTGCAGACGTTTCAGTTCCACCCGCAGATCCGTGCGCAGCTTGGCATCCAAGTTCGACAGCGGTTCATCAAACAAAAACACATCCACATCGCGCACCAAAGCACGCCCAATGGCGACGCGTTGACGCTGCCCGCCTGACAAAGCACCGGGTTTGCGATCAAGCAGATTGGTGATTTGCAAAATTTCAGCGGCGCGGTTCACACGTTCGGCAATTTCAGCCTTGGGCACCTTGGCGTTTTTCAACCCAAACGACAGATTTCCGCGCACGGTCATCTGCGGATAAAGCGCGTAGGATTGAAACACCATGCCAATGCCGCGTTCAGACGGTTCGGCCCAAGTGACATTCTGACCCTTGATAAAAATCTGCCCGTCGGACACTTCCAAAAGCCCGGCGATGCAATTCAGCAAGGTGGATTTGCCGCAGCCCGATGACCCCAGCAACACCAAAAATTCGCCCTCGGCAATATCAAGGTTGAGGTTCTTAAGCACGTTCACCGCGCCAAAGCTCAGGTCCAGATTTTTGATTTCGACAGAGTGTGTCATAAGTAATCAGCCCTTGACTGCGCCCGCAGCAATGCCGCGCACAAAGAGTTTGCCAGAGGCAAAATAGATGATGAGAGGGACCAGACCGGTCAGCAAAGTGGCCGCCATATTGACGTTGTATTCTTTGACGCCTTGCACCGAATTCACGATGTTATTCAGCTGCACCGTCATGGGGTACGTCGCTGGCTTGGTATAGATCACGCCAAATAGGAAATCATTCCAGATTCCAGTGACTTGCAGGATGATCGCCACCACAAAGATCGGCAGCGCCATGGGCACCATGATCTGGAAATAGATTTGCCAGAACCCAGCGCCGTCCACGCGTGCGGCTTTGAATAATTCTTCGGGGATTGACGCAAAGTAGTTGCGAAACAGCAGCGTCAGAATTGGCATGCCGAACACTGTATGCACCAACACCAAGCCGCCAATTGACCCCATCAAACCAATCTCGCGCAGCAGGATCACGATGGGATAAAGCATCGTTTGATAAGGAATGAACGCACCGATGATCAGGATGGTAAAGAAGGTTTCGGATCCTTTGAACTTCCAGTTCGACAGCGCATAGCCGTTGATCGACGCAATCAAGATCGACAGGATAATCGACGGGATTAGGATGCGCACCGAATTGCCAAAACCACGCGACAGCCCGTCGCAATTGATTCCTGTGCAGGCCTCGGCCCATGCTTTGACCCACGGCTGAAACGTGACCTCCATCGGTGGGCCAAACACATTGCCCAATCTGATTTCGGGCATGCCTTTCAGCGACGTCACAATCATTACGTAAAGCGGCAGCAGGTAATACATGGAAACCACGATGAGCGTGCCATAAAGGAAAATATTATTGCGCGAGAACGCTTTTTTCGGTTTGGGCCCACGCGGCCCGGCATCTGGGTTAGTGATGATATCAACCACGTTTGCGCCCTCCGAATTCAAGGAACGCCCAAGGGATCAGAATGATCACAACCGAGCACAGCATCATGGTCGAGGCCGCAAACCCCTGCCCCAAATTCTGAGCGCGGAACATAAACTCGATCACGTATTTTGCAGGCACTTCCGAGGCAAGCCCCGGCCCGCCCCCTGTCATCGCCACAACCAGATCGTAAAGTTTGATAATGCTTGCGGCGATCAGCACAAGGGCCGTCACAAACACCGGGCGCATCATCGGGATAATCACAACAACATAGGTTTTGATGGTGCCAATCCCGTCAACGCGGGCAGCTTTCCAGATGTCTTCGTCAATCCCGCGCAAACCGGCCAGCATGATACACATAATCAGGCCAGTGCCTTGCCACAGACCCGCGATCAGCAAGCCCAAAAGCACGGTATCAGGGTCATTCAAAGGGTTGAATTCAAAGGTTTCAAAGCCCCAGCCACGCACGACACTTTGCACCCCAAAGTCAGGGTTCAAAATCCACTGCCACGCAAGGCCCGTGACCACAAACGACAAGGCAAACGGATACAGAAAAATCGTGCGAAACGCGCTTTCAAAACGGATTTTACGATCCAAGCAAGCGGCCAGCGCAAAACCAAGCACCAGCGTCAGGATCATGCAGAAAAACCCATAAATCCCAAGGTTCTTTATCGAAATGATCCAGCGATCAGAATCCCAAAGACGTTCGTATTGATCAAACCCGACCCAACGTTCACGCGGCAACATGCGCGATCCGGTAAAAGAATAGACAACCGTCCAACCGGTGCCACCCACAAACACCACAAGCGCCGTCAAGATCATCGGGATCGACGCCAGTTTGGCCATCACGTTCTTGAATAAGCGATTGGGGCGTTTGCCGTGTTTTGGCAAATGGTCTGAGGCCACGGTCATCGTGTAGGCTCCAAATCAGGGAAATTCTGTGCAAAGGTTGGCCCGGCAGCACACCGCCGGGCCGTATCGTCCGAGCGCTTAGTCGGCGTCTTCGATCAGCTGCGCATAAGATTCTTGCGCATCCGCCGCCGACATATCGCCAGACCAGAACTGCGCCATCAGGTCTTCGATCTGCAACGTGGTATCCTGAGAGAACGACAGATCAGACGATGGCAACACGCCGCCGTCTGCCAAGATCTGCAAACCTTTTTGCATGCAACCATTTGCGGCCGACAAATCAACGTCACCGCGCACTGGCAATGACCCTTTGGCAAGGTTGAAATCC
>NZ_JBDVGB010000003.1:0-5368 GCF_039940735.1 Tateyamaria sp. | reverse complement strand
GCAAGACATCATCGACGCAGCAAGCGTTTGGTTTGATGATCCGGCTGGTTTTACCGCTGACATTTATACTGGCTCAAACGACGGCTTGGCCCCATTCAGGCTTGGAAAAGGCGAGGCCGTATCGCTGCAGTTAACAGCAAGTGACGAAGTCTTTTTGGACACTTTAAAGCATGTCAGCATTGCCGTCATTGCAAACGATGACACCTTCGGCCTGAGTATTGAAAGCCGTCGCCAACTGTTAACAAATACTGGCGGCAGCCTTTTCAACGCGCAAGGCACATTGACTGCCGCAAGCGCAAAAGTTGGTTCGGCCCAAGCACGCATTGATGCCTTGGCGGCTCGAAACTCAACCGAAGAAAACGCGCTCTTGATTGCCAAGGGAGCCCTTGTTCAAGCAGATCCATTTGAAGCCGCAACAGAACTGGAGGCCGTCCAATTTCAGCTCCAAAGCCTATACGCAATCACCGCACGCATGTCAGACATGTCATTTGTGAACTTCATACGATGAGGGTTCTTTTAGCTGTCATATTGACCTGCTTCTGTGTTCAGTTCGCAGCTGCTGGCCCAGTCCGCATCAAGGACCTCGTTGAGTTTGACGGCGTGCGCGGAAATGACCTGGTCGGATATGGGCTTGTTGTTGGCCTTGATGGCACTGGTGACGGGTTGCGCAACGCGCCTTTCACAGAAGACATCATGACAAATATTCTTGAACGGCTGGGCGTCAATGTAACTGGAGAGCAGTTCCGACCAAAGAATGTCGCCGCGGTTTTTGTCACCGCGACGCTACCACCCTTCTCGCGGAACGGGTCGCAAATCGATGTGACCATTTCAGCCATTGGGGACGCGAAAAGCCTTTTGGGTGGAACATTGATAATGACACCAATGAACGCTGCGGATGGTCAAATTTATGCAGTTGCTCAAGGGACTGTAATCGCCGGCGGCACCGTGGCTGAGGGCGATGGCGCACGTGTCACTCAAGGTGTGCCAACCGCCGGCGTTATTCCATCCGGCGCGCGCGTTGAACGTGAAGTGGATTTTGATTTGAGTAGTCTGACAGATATGCGGCTTGCGTTGCGGGATGCAGACTTCACAACTGCTGGCAGAATTGAACAGGCTATAAACTCCGACTTCGGAAGGCGCGTCGCAACAATGCAGGATTCTGGCACAGTAAGCTTGAATATTCCCCAAACTCGGATGCGTTCTGTCGCCCATGCTTTGGGACGGATTGAGAACATTTCGATCGAACCAGAACGTAAGGCGCGCGTCGTTGTAGATCAGCGTTCGGGCACAATTGTCATGGGCGATGATGTACGAATTTCGCGTGTTGCCGTCTCTCAAGGAAATCTAACTTTGCGCATTCAAGAACAGCCCTTGGCTATTCAACCGAACCCATTTTCGGAAGGTGACACGGTGGTCGTTCCGCGCACAACAGTGGATATCCAAGAGGAAGAAGGCACCGGTCTTGCTGAAATCCCAGATGGCACATCTTTGTCAGAGGTCATTGCAGGCCTGAATGCATTGGGCGTTGCGCCACATGACATGATAGATATTTTGAAAAGCATCAAAGCCGCCGGAGCATTACACGCTGAATTTATCGTCCGCTGAGAAGCTGGAAGATCTCTGTGCTCAAACAGCAAGCCCGAGTCGGTCCCGGTGACTATCAGACTTCTCAATTCGTGGGTTCTGATTCAAAGTGTGGCATATCGAGAGCGACGTTAACCAGTCGCGCTCTGACCAATGCAATGTGCGCACCATTGAAATCAACTGCCCCAGAAAGATGAGGCGCCCGTCACGACGAGATATGATCTACAACTGTTCATTGGAGAGGTGCCTTGGATCGTCAAAGCTGATGCGCAGTGGCAAGATCTTGGCCTTGACTAAATATTCAAGAACTTCATGAATTTCCGCGTCCTGCTCAACCAAGCCTGTGAGCTGCCAGCGCCATAATCAAATGGCGTAGGAAACCCAAAGACATTCTTATGGACAACGGCCTAAAATATATAAGTGATACGCTGATAGTATGGGTCGAAAATTTGGGTCTTTGATTGAAATGAATACAATCCGGCAAGCTCCAATAAAACGCTTAAACTTGATCGTTGTGGTTGAATCACAGAGAAAACACACGAATGAAATCAACCAAGAGACATACGATTGAGCAATTCAATGACTCTGGATCTACAGCTGCAAGCAATCTAGCATGGGCATCGGTGACATAGCCCCGCCAAGAAGTTAGAATTAGTCCCGCGAATTCTACGGCTGAACCCCAATAACATTCGGCGGATTACCTGGTTGGAAGAGCACAAATTCCGTGGATATCCACATCATTGCTGGCGCATCAAAACTGTGACGGCCAACACTTGAGCATACAAAAGTACGATGCCCCACCTAAGGGTTACGAGCAAAAACGCACATGAGAACCTTTTTGTTTTGACGCCCTCTGGCGAATTTTTACTCGCGAACAAGTTTTGCATCGGCTTTGTGATGCGCTTCGCGCCCTGTTTTTTCTCACGGGTCGTTGCCATACCTACCAAGGAATGCCTATTGGGTCCGTTGGCCTGCGTTTCGACAAACGCGGCAAGAAATGTAAGAGCACACAATGTCAAAAAAAACGCGAAACGTGTTGGTTACGGGCACAGCTGGTTTCATCGGTTTCCACCTTGCGCAGTTGCTGACAAAACGCGGCTTCAACGTTCTTGGTTACGATGCCATGACCGATTATACCGATGTCGCGCTGAAGGAACGCCGCCATCAGATGCTGGCGCAACATGCGAATTTCCGGTGTGTTACTGACCGCCTCGAAGACATGGACGCACTAAGCCAAGCGTTTGACGGTTTCGAGCCCGACGTTGTCGTACATTTGGCGGCACAGGCTGGTGTCCGCTACAGCCTGGAACAACCCCGCGCTTACATCGAAAGCAACATCGTCGGCACATTCAACGTCATCGAATGCGCACGCAAGCATAAGGTCGACCATCTTTTGATGGCTTCAACGTCGTCCGTTTACGGCAGCAACACTGAAATGCCATTCTCCGAACAACAGAAATGCGACACTCCCTTATCGATTTATGCCGCAACTAAAATGGCCGGTGAATCGTTGGGGCATTCCCATGCGCACCTGTGGAATCTGCCAACCACAATGTTTCGCTTTTTTACTGTCTACGGCCCATGGGGCCGCCCCGATATGGCGATGTTCAAATTCACTAAGGGCATCTTAGAAGGGACGCCGATCGATATCTACAATCATGGCGATATGTATCGAGATTTCACATATGTCGAAGATTTGGTCGAAGGAATATACCACCTCATCGGCGCAATCCCCCCGGGACCAGAAGAAATCGATGCACGCTCAGCATTGCCCGAAAACGACAGCATCAGCCCCGTTGCACCATTTCGCGTCGTGAACATCGGCACTTCGACCAAAGTGCGTCTAATTGACTACATTGAGGCGATTGAAGCGGAATTGGGCATACAGGCGAACCGAAATTACATGGGTATGCAGCCCGGTGATGTACCCGCCACTTGGGCGGATGCGTCGTTGCTCGAAAGCTTGACGGGTCAACTGCCAACCACTCCGATTGAAACGGGTGTTAAGAATTTTGTTGCATGGTACTTAGATTATCACGACATCGCACCGATGAAATGAAAGATATCGATTGGGCCGAGCCCCTTCGACTGACTTGACCGACAACTTTTAACGACCTGCGTTCTTTAACCTCAAATGTCGTGCCCTACCACAGATCCAAGCCACCGCACCGCCCGTCCACAGGTTGTATTCAGCAAGTCTAGCGCTAGGTTTTAACTAACCCAAAGTGCAACCAAAAGGATCAGACGATGACACGAATGACAGCGAAGGATTTCGACCAGGAGCTACTAGATCTTTATGATTTTTACGCGCATGGCAAAATAACCAAACGCGAATTTCTAGAACGCGCAGGCAAGTTTACAGTGGCCGGTGTGACAGCAACGGCCCTTCTTGGCATGCTCAGCCCAAATTATGCCATCGCCGAACAGGTGTCCTTCAACGACCCGGACATTGTGGCCGATTATATAACGTACCCATCCCCCAACGGCACTGGCGACGTGCGCGGGTATCTGGTGCGCCCTACGAACACGGCCGGCGCTCTGCCTGCTGTGCTTGTCATCCATGAAAACCGCGGCCTTAACCCGTATATTGAAGATGTCGCGCGACGTCTGGCAAAGGCCGGGTTCATGGCGCTTGCCCCCGATGGTTTAACGTCGGTTGGGGGTTATCCCGGCAATGATGCCGATGGGCGCGAACTCCAGCGCACAGTGGATCGGGCTGAGTTAATGAATGACTTTTTCGCAGGTTTCGAACATCTTTTGGCACGCGATGATAGCACAGGAAAAGTCGGCGCAGTCGGCTTTTGCTATGGTGGCGGTGTCGTAAGCGCCATCGCCGTCGCCTATCCCGAATTGGCCGCAGGCGTTCCGTTTTATGGCCGCCAGCCCGCCGCGGAAGATGTATCCAAGATCCAGGCCCCTTTAATGATTCAGATGGGCGAATTGGATGAACGTATCAACGCAGGCTGGCCTGATTTTGAAACAGCGCTGAAGGCCAATGATAAAACCTACAAAGGTTACATCTATGAAGGGGCCAATCACGGATTTCACAACGACAGCACCCCCCGCTATGACGAGGAAAAGGCTGAATTGGCATGGGGACGCACCTTGGATTGGTTTAACTCTCATTTGACCTAAATCCGCGTTGAGGGGTGGTGCGCAGACGCCACCCCATTTTCGAACCAGAACGTGGCCATTCCAGATCGAACCATATCCATTAGATTCAAGAGTCCAAATAAAAGCGTTACCAATTTGGGTATAAATTTAATTCAATCGTAACATTTTATTTGCGACGATCATCTTGTGCGCCTATGCTTAAGGCAACGGAGGACAGTATGGACGCATTGATCTGCGACGCACAACGCACACCAATTGGCCGCTACGGAGGCGCACTTGCTACCGTGCGTGCCGACGATTTAGCTGCTGCACCAATTGCAGCGTTAATGGCGCGTCATCCTGATCTCGACTGGTCCGCCATTGATGATGTGGTGATGGGCTGCGCCAATCAAGCGGGCGAAGACAACCGTAACGTCGCTCGCATGGCTGCTCTTCTTGCTGGTCTTCCTGTGGATGTGCCCGGCATCACGGTGAACCTGCTTTGCGCGTCGGGCATGGACGCGGTTGGCATCGCAGCACGCGGGATCAAGGCTGGTGACCTGGACATCGCAATCGCAGGTGGCGTCGAATCAATGACCCGCGCGCCCTTCGTGATGCCGAAGGCAGGCAACGCATTCAGTCGGGCTAATCAAGTCTTTGACACGACCATCGGCTGGCGTTTTATCAACTC
>NZ_JBDVGB010000002.1:0-39481 GCF_039940735.1 Tateyamaria sp. | reverse complement strand
GGCATGGTCGCAGCCTTAGCTTTGGGGTTGCCGACAGTGTAACAGTGCTGGCCACCACAGCCGCCCGCGCGGATGTGGCCGCCACCTTGATTGCCAATGCGGTCGATTTACCGGACCATGCCGCAATCACCCGCAAGCCCGCCCATGACCTTGTCGATGACAGTGATCTGGGCACACGACCTGTCGTCACAGATTGCGCCCCCTTATCGCTGATCGATTGCCAAACCGCCTTGTTGTCTGGAAAAAACCGCGCGACACAATTTCAGGCGCAAAACCTGATTTCCGCCGCCGGGCTTTTCCTGCAAGGTCACGTAGCCACCACGAACCCGCAGTTCCTTAAAGCCAAACACCCGGAGCGTCTTTATGCCTGACTTATCCATCCGCAAGACCGCCTATTCCGTCGAAGAGATCTTTCACGAAGGCGGCCCCACGCCGACCAAATCCTTGCGTCGCGCGGCTGGGATTGCTGTCATCACCAACCCATTCGCGGGCCGGTACGAACCCGATATTCAATGGTTCATGGAAGACCTCAAACCACTTGGTTTACAGATGGCGACCCGCTTGGTTGAAATGCTGGGCGGCGCAGATCAGATCGAAGGCTACGGCAAAGGCGCGCTGGTCGGCGCAGACGGAGAGTTGGAGCATGGCGCGCTTTGGCACGCCCCCGGCGGCTATGCCATGCGCGCGCTTTTGGACAATTCAAATGCGATTGTCCCATCGACCAAAAAGGTCGTCGGCGTCGGTGGGCGGCTTGATGTTCCGATCACGCACATTAACGCATCTTATGTCCGTGGCCATTTCGACGCGATCGAAGTCGGTTTAAATGACGCGCCCAAAGCGCATGAAATGGCCCTGGTTCTGGTCATGAGCACGGGTGCTCGGATCCACAACCGTGCGGGTGGCTTGGATGCCAAAGACATCATTGGAAAGGACGGTCTGCGATGAGCGCGAAGATCAGAAAAATTGCGGTAAACATCGAAGAAACACATATTGAAATGGGTCGTCCGATTGCCCCTGCAACGCGCAAGGCGGTCGCCGTCGCCGTCATCGAAAACCCGTTTGCCGGAACCTATACAGAAGACCTATCCCAGCTGATGGAGATCGGCGCCGACCTTGGCACCTTGTTGGGGCGCAAATGCGTCGAAGCGCTTGGGATCACACCCGCAGAGGCCGAAAGCTATGGCAAGTCCGCCATGGTGGGTGAGAATGGCGAATTGGAACATGCCGCCGCGATCTTACATCCCAAGCTTGGCGCACCTTTACGGACTGAAGTCGAAAAAGGTGCGGCCCTTGTGCCGTCATCGAAAAAGATGGGCAGTCCGGGCCAAGTGTTGGACGTACCGTTGGGCCACAAGGACGCCGCCTATGTGCGCAGCCATTTCGACGGGATCGAAGTCTGCCTAAACGACGCGCCACGCAGCAACGAAATCATGGTCGCGGTTGCCGTTACGGACAGCGGGCGGCCCTTGCCGCGCGTCGGTGGTTTGACGCATGACGACGCCGAGGGCAAAGACGGCCTGCGCTAATCTGTTCCGCGTGATCTTGCGT
Organism: Tateyamaria sp.; assembly: GCF_039940735.1. Classification (GTDB taxonomy): domain Bacteria; phylum Pseudomonadota; class Alphaproteobacteria; order Rhodobacterales; family Rhodobacteraceae; genus Tateyamaria. The sequence continues at coordinate 37,933 of NZ_JBDVGB010000002.1, read as the reverse complement.
ATCATCCCAGCGCCGCACTAGAATGGCGTATGGGTATGAAACCAAAGAACGAAGACGGGGCAAGCAGCTATCTGTTGGATGACCAAGTTGGTTATCTGTTGCGGCTTGCCAGTCAGCGCCATGCGTTGATCTTTCAGGAACACATCTCTCAGGATCTGACGCCTACACAGTTTTCTACTTTGATGCGTGTGGCGGAACACGGTCAGGTGTCACAAAACCATCTTGGGCGTTTGGCCGCGATGGACACGGCCACCGTCAAAGGGGTCGTGGATCGGTTGCGCCAAAAAGGACTTTTGGAAACACTTCCCGACCCCAATGACAAGCGCCGCTCGATTGTGTCGCTGACGCAGGCTGGGCAAGAGATGATAGAAAAGCTGCATGCAGATGGCGCGGCCATCAGTGCCGCGACGCTATCACCTTTGAAACCTGCCGAACAAAAACGATTTCTCGACCTGCTTAAGAAGTTGTCGTAACGCGTTCGGGCAACGATTGCGCCGGAGGCGTATTGCGCGACCGTTCCGACGTGATCACCCCATCAATGATCGTCATGCCGACGCCGGGCAAATTGCCCAGCTCAACGGATTCAAGCATCGTCTTGCCCGGTGCGTGTTGCGCCTGATCAAGCAGAACAAAATCCGCGCAATAGCCCTTTTCGATAAGACCCGTGTCCAATGCGCGTTGCCGTGCCGTATTGCCGTTCCCAAAACAGAACGCTTCGGCGGCAGGAACATTTCCAAAAGCTGATAGCATCGCGATCATCCGTAAAATACCCAGCGGCTGCACACCCGATCCCGCAGGGCCGTCGGTGCCAAGGATCACCTGATCCAACTTGCCAAGTTCGCGCGCTGTATTGATTGTCAGAACGGCGGCACGTTCATTGCCGTTGTGCACGATTTCGAACGCCGCTTTGCAGCTTTCACACAGACAGATGATCTGATCGTCAGGCAAGGCAGAATGGCCGCCGTTGATGTGACCAATCACATCCGTGTCGGTTTCGATCACCATATCCGCATCGATCAAACCCGACCCGGGGATTGATGGGCCACCCGTGTGGATCGTGCTTTGCATGCCGTATTTGCGCGCCCAGCCCACCATTTCCTTTGCGGTCTTGCCGTCCTTAACGGTGCCAAGACCAACTTCGCCCAGCAGTTTAACCCCGGCATCCGCCATGTCCTTGAAATCTTGTTCGACCATGCCTTGCTCGATGACAGGCGCACCGGCGTGAACCTTCATGCCTGAGGGGCGGAAATTTTCGTACCAGCGCTGCGATGCAATCGCCATCGCCTTAAGGCCAACGATGTCCTTGGGACGCCCCGGCATATGGACTTCGCCCGCCGAGATCAGCGTGGTCACACCACCGTGCAACGTGGAATCGATCCAATGCAGCTGCTGTTGGCGCGGTGTATAATCGCCCACGACCGGATGGACGTGGCTGTCGATCAAACCCGGGGCAAGCGTGACACCATGTGCGTCAACCTCAACCGTTGCCCCTTCGCAATCAAGATCCTTGGCATAGCCCCATTCGTGGATCTTTCCGTCAATCGCGATCATGCAATCACCATCAAAGATCGGCTCTTCGAGCTTTCCGGACAGAATCTGACCGATATTTCTAATGACCAGCTTGTCCATCGAAATCTCCATACTTGTTCACTTGCACACAAGCATAAGGGCAAAGTTTCGGTCAAGCGTCTTTGGCCACCCTGTTGTGTATTTGCGCAAGATTTACCGATTGGTTCGCTTTAGGAAATTCACTAGTGCACAAGCGATAATATATTTGACAACTCAAGCGGCATCGCGCTCAATAATTAAGAGTTGTTCAAGACGGGAATCCGAAAATGAACTTTGTGCGAAACAGTTGGTACGTTGCCGGTTGGTCAAAAAGCTTTGACGCCACGCTACATTCATTGGAAATCACGGGTCAACGGATTGTCATGTATCGTGCGAGTACAGGCAAGCTGACGGCCCTAGAAGATCGCTGCCCGCATCGGCTGTTGCCGCTATCCAAGGGCAAGCTGGTCGATGACAATATCCAATGCGGATATCATGGAATGACGTTTAATGGCGCGGGCGTTTGTGTGCGCGTCCCGGGTCAAGACAACACCCCCGAACGCGCCAATGTGCACGCTTATCCGATTGAAGAACGCCATGGTATCGTCTGGATCTGGATGGGTGATCCGACCCTTGCGACACCCGAAACGATTTTTGATATCCCCGAGATGTCTGACCCCAAATGGCATATCCACCACGGCGGACAATTGCACATCAAAGCGCACTACCTAAACGTCGCTGAAAACCTTGTTGATCCAGCGCATGTTAGCTTTGTGCATCCAACGACACTGGGCAATGCTGCATCCGAAAACGTGCCTGTGCATGTATCGACGTCGGGCGATGTTATCCGCGCATGGCGTTGGATCAGGGATGCACCACCCATTGGGTTCTTTCGCGAATTTGGCGGCTTCGAAGGCCATGTGGATCGCTGGCATTATTACGATCTACACTTGCCCTCGACTGCTGTTATTGATTTTGGCAGCATCGATACCAAAGAAAACTGCCCCGAAGAGGAACGCGATCGGGGTGTCCGCATATTTGCGTTGCATTTCGTGACGCCAGTGAACGAAAATTACACAATCGACCACTGGATGCACTTGCGTAACGCAGCAGTTGGCGAAGATGCCGCTTCAGGCAAAATTGACGCTTTACTTGAGGTCGCATTTGCCGAAGACGTCGCTATTCTAGAGGCCGTGCATGAAGAAGAGCAGCGTCCTCAAACCCGCAAACCTGTTAGGATTGCAATTGACAAAGGACCAGCGGTCTACCGCAAAAGAATCCGAGAATTGATCGAAGCGGAAGCCGTCGAAGAGCTGGGAGAGCCGGTCAACCCAGTCTTTCAACAGCACTAAGTCAACAAAATCGGCAACAGAGAGGATCACATGAAACGTAAAACAATTTTAAAAACGCTGCTGAGTGTCGCCACCATGGCCACCCTGCCATTGGCGTCCGCTGCAACCGCCCAAGATGCGATCATCATCGGTGAAATCAATCACTACAAACGCCTTGCTGCCTTTACCGGCCCTTACAAACAAGGGATCGAACTGGCCCTCGAAGAAATCAACGCCGCCGGTGGCGTAATAGATCGCCCGCTGGAATTCATTTTCCGCGACGATCAGGGTGAACCGGGCGAAGCCATCAAAATCGCCGAAGAACTGATGACCCGCGAGGGTGCCGTCATGCTGACAGGCACAATCTTGTCCAACGTCGGCCTCGCCATTTCATCATTCGCGGCGGAAAAGGGCTATGTGTATCTGGCCTCTGAACCGCTTGCGGATGCTTTGGTTTGGTCTGCGGGCAACCCATATACCTTCCGCCTGCGCGCATCGACGCACATGCAAGCGGCAATGCTTGCCGAAGAAGCGGCAAAGACCGATGATGTGACTTACGCCACCATCGCCCCCAACTATGCCTATGGCAAAGATGCGGTTGCCGCCTTCAAAGCCGCATTGATCAAGCTAAAACCAGACGTCGAATTCGTCGGTGAACAGTGGCCCGGTGTCTTTAAGATTGACGCAGGCGCCGAAGTCCAAGCGCTTGAGCGCGCCAAGCCTGATGCGATCTACAACGTGACCTTTGGCCCCGACTTGGCCAAATTCGTGCGCGAAGGCGGCGACAGGGGTCTTTTTGACGGTCGCAACGTCTATGGCCTGCTGTCGGGTGAACCCGAATACATCGACCCGCTCGGCGACGAAGCCCCCGAGGGTTGGACCGTTACAGGCTATCCTTGGCAAGACCTGAATGACGGCGAAGCGGGTGCCTTTGTCGATGCGTATCAAGCACGCTACGACGACTATCCCCGCATCGGATCGCTTGTTGGCTACATGACCGTGCAGTCCATTGCCGCCGCATTGGAAAAGGCAGGTTCAACAGAAACCGAAGCCATCCGCGCGGCCTTCGAGGACCTGACCTTTGATAGCCCGATGGGTGAGGTCACTTATCGTTCCATCGACAACCAATCCACGGCCGGGGCTTATGTTGGTAAAACCGCGCTGAAGGATGGCAAAGGTGTCATGGTCGACTGGACCTTCAAAAATGGTGCAGACTACCTGCCCTCAGATGAAGAAGTCCGCGCTTTGCGTCCATCTGAATAAGCGAACACGAGCAGACCGGCGTGCTTCGGTCTGCTCTTCTCCTCCCCCTGATCTTTTGAAAGGTGCAGCCGATGGAGTTCTTCGTCGCACAGGTTTTGACGGGCCTTGCCAACGCAAGTTCTCTGTTCATGGTGGCCTGCGGGTTGTCGCTTATTTTCGGGGTCACCCGCATTGTGAATTTCGCCCATGGATCGCTGTATATGATCGGTGCCTATGCGGGATATTCCTTTATGCAGGTGCTTCCCGGCGGCTTCGGGTTCTGGAGCTCTATTCTGCTGGCAGGTCTGGTTGCGGGCCTTGTCGGTGTGCTGATCGAAATGCTGGTGCTGCGCCCCGTCTACCGCGCGCCCGAATTATTCCAATTGGTCGCCACGTTTGGCGTTATTTTGGTGATCCAAGACCTTGCCTTGATTATTTGGGGGCCAGAAGACCTGCTTGGCCCGCGCGCGCCCGGCTTGCGTGGTGTGTTCCGCATTTTGGGCGAACCGATCCCGAAGTATGACATTGCATTGCTGGTCATTACGCCCTTTGTGGCTTTGTCTTTGTGGTATCTGATGACCAAAACCCGCGTCGGTGTGTTGGTGCGTGCCGCAACACAAGACCGCGAAATGGTGTCCGCCCTAGGCGTCAATCAGGCTTGGCTGTTCACCGGTGTTTTCGCGCTGGGGTCTGCCCTTGCAGGATTGGGTGGCGCGTTACAACTGCCCAAAGGTGGTGCTGACCTGTTGATGGATTTCCATATCCTCACCCCCGTCTTTGTCGTCGTTGTGATTGGCGGAATGGGGTCGCTGCCCGGTGCCTATCTGGCGGCGGTCATTATTTCAGTGTTGAATGTGTTTGGTATCACTTACGTGCCGCAATCCACGCTTGTCCTGATGTTCATCGTAATGATCATCGTTCTGATGGTGCGCCCCTATGGTCTGTTCGGGCGCGAAGAAGTGGCCGGCGAGCATGGCCAAGTCGGCGAACCCGAACGCCCCATCAAACCTGCGTCTAACCGCACGCGAATGATTGTCGCGGCCGGGCTGGTTCTGTTGGCATTGTTACCATTTTATGGATCGTCCTTTTCGCAGGTTCTGGTCACCGATGTACTAATCTTTTGCCTTTTCGCGGCGTCCTTACATTTCTTGCTGGGCACCGGGGGCATGGTCAGCTTTGGGCACGCGGCCTACTATGGCGGTGGCGCTTATGTAGCAGCCCTGTTGGTGACGCATCTTAACACACCGATGGAACTGGCCTTTGTGTTGGCCCCCCTTGGTGCAGGGCTGGCCGCGCTGGCGATTGGCTGGGTGTGCTTGCGCCTCACAGGTGTCTATTTCGCCATGCTGACCTTGGCCTTTGCACAGCTGATCTGGAGCCTTGTGTTCCAGTGGGGCGACGTCACGGGCGGTGATGACGGGTTGGTAAATATCTGGCCCGCCGAATGGCTTAAGGACACAAGCGTTTTCTTCTACTTCACCCTTATCTTTTCTGTGTCAGGTATCATCGTATTGCGCCACGTCGCCCATTCGCCCTTTGGGTATGCGCTGCGCGCCGCACGCGACAGCAAACGGCAGGCCGAGGCCACAGGCATCGACACTGGCAAAGTGCAGCTGATCGCCTTTGGCTTTGCCGGGCTGATGGGCGGATTGGCCGGGGCCTTGTTTGTGTTTTCAAAAGGCAGCGTGTTTCCCAACGAATTGGAAATCGCGCGCAGTTTTGATGCGCTGATTGTCGTCTTCTTAGGGGGCGTCAAAACGCTTGCGGGCGGTGTCGTTGGTGCGGCCGCCTTCAAAGGGATCGAAGAAGCATTGCTGCGCTTTGAATACTGGCGCTTGGCCATGGGCGTTTTGATCATCTTTGTGGTGATCGCAGCACCGCATGGCATCGTCGGGTCCCTCATCAAAGGCCTTGAGCGGCTTGGCTTGCGCAAAGTGGAGGATCAGTGATGAACCCAGTTCTGGAAACACGCGGGCTGACCAAGCACTTTAACGCTGTGATCGCCGTCGAGGACGTGTCCTTTCAACTTGGTCAGGGCGAATTGCTGGCCCTGATCGGCCCAAATGGCGCGGGCAAAAGCACCTGTTTCAACATGCTGATGGGCCAGTTGAAAGCGACCGCAGGCGAAGTCCTGTTGGCAGGCGAAAGCATCATCGGCCTGAAACCCCGTCAAGTTTGGCGCAAAGGCGTGGGCCGCACATTTCAGATCACTGCGACCTATGCGTCGATGACCGTGGTTGAAAACGTGCAAATGGCGCTGCTGTCACATCACAACGAGGTATTTTCGTTTCTCCGCTACGCCACGCGACGCTATCGCGCCGAGGCACTAGAGCTGTTGGATATGGTGAATATGGCCGACCAAGCAGACCGCCACTGCGCTGTGTTGGCTTATGGTGATCTCAAACGGATGGAGCTGGCGATTGCACTGGCCCATGATCCCAAAGTGCTTTTGATGGATGAACCGACCGCTGGCATGGCCCCCAAAGAACGCGTTGCTTTGATGCAATTAACCGCCGATATCGTGCGCGACAAAGGCGTGAGCGTGCTGTTTACCGAACATGACATGGATGTCGTATTTGCCCATTCGCATCGCATCATGGTTCTGAACCGTGGCCGTCTTATTGCGGAAGGTGACGCAGATTACATCCGCAACAATCCAACCGTGCAAGAGGTTTATCTTGGTGGTGGAACCGTATTTGGGTCAGAGGAGACAGCACATGCTTGAAGTCAAAGGCATCAACAGTTTCTACGGCAAAGCCCATGTATTGCGCGACCTAAGCCTTGAGGTTCCGAAAGGCGAAGTCATCGCGCTGCTAGGCCGCAATGGGGCGGGCAAATCCACGACAATGAAATCGGTGATGCAGATCGTGCGAACCGCCTCGGGCGAGATTACCTTCCAAGGCACCAAAATCTCGGACCTGATGTCGCATAAGATCGCGAAAATGGGTCTTGGGTACGTCCCCGAAGATCGGCGTATTTTCACTGACCTTACCGTACTTGAAAACCTTGTGGTCGGCATGCAGCCCCCGCGCGAAGGTGCGGTCACTTGGACGCAGGACATGCTGTTTGATCTGTTCCCCAACCTCGCAGAGCGACGCCACAACCGGGGCAAAGCGCTGTCGGGGGGCGAACAGCAAATGCTGACCATTGCGCGCACGCTGATGGGCAATCCGTCTTTTGTACTGCTGGACGAACCCAGCGAAGGTGTCGCCCCAGTGATTGTCGAACAGATGGCCAAAGTGATTTCGCAACTAAAATCCGAAGGGCTGACGATCTTGCTGTCGGAACAGAATTTACACTTTGCCCAAGTGGTTGCCGACCGCGCAGTGATCATCGAAAGCGGCGAACGAAAGTTCTATGGCACTTTGGCAGAACTGAGCGCACAGCCCGACATCAGAGACGCCTATTTGGCGACTTAAAGACAAGCGACGATCATCCTCTACCCACCACATAGGCGTTAAAGTCCACGACTTCAGCCCCCCGACACAGGCCATGGCGCAAGCCATAAGGAACACTGATGCAAACACTCGTCGACTATATTTCGCAAGGAGAGCTGTTATCGGTCCCCGACGGGTCGTTGATTTTTGCGCCGGGCGATGAAACCCGCGCTTTTTTGATCGTGACCGAAGGGGTCGTGCGCGTCGAACAGACCAACAATGCAGGACGTACTGTGGTTCTTTACCGGGTCGAAGCGGGCGACAGCTGTGTGCTGACAACCACATGTTTGCTGTCGGATCGCCCCTATTCTGGCTTTGGTTATGCAGACGGCGACGTCAAAGCCATCGCGATCACGCCAACAAAATTCCGCAACCTTTTGCGCAGCGACAACTGCTTTCAAGAACTGGTGTTTCGCAGTTTCGCCCAAAGGGTCGGAGAACTGACCGACGTGATCGACGACCTGCTTGAGCACCGCACAGACCTGCGCCTTGCCCGTTGGCTTGCCAAGACGAACGTTTCCGAAATCAAAATGAAACAACATGAGATCGCCCAAGAACTGGGCACCGCGCGCGAGGTTGTGTCGCGCGCTCTGAAGGCCTTTGAGGAACGCGGTTGGATCAAGATCGGACGCGGGAATGTCACTATTTTAGACCGTGATGCGCTGCGCACGCATGGCGTTCAGGTCAACGTGTGACAAAGTCACTTAACGGGCATTAGGTTTCAGCTAGTCACATGGTGTCACATCAAAGGAGACACAACATGACACGCAATCTTGCAAACTGGGATCGTATCGCGCGCCTTGTCCTTGGCGGCCTACTGGTCCTTTTGGCCATCACGGGTACAATCGGCGTTTGGGGTTTCTTGGGCGTTATTCTTGTGGGCACCGCCTTTGTCAGCTTTTGCCCGGTCTATCGCATCTTTGGCCTGAAGACGTGCCAAGACTGCTGATGAAACGGGTTGTGGACGTGACATTGCTGTTGGGCAAGGTGGTCAGCTTTCCGGCCATCAAGCCCACGGTCATTTCGTAAATCCCCCGCGGACGGGGCTTCCAAACACCGTTGAGGTTCGCAACATTGACCAAATGTCATGTGGATCGCTAACATTTGAATTGTTCCGACAGCCCGTTGGCCCCATCACGTAGGCAAGCAGGTGGTATGGTACAGTCACGACACCACCAAAGGAAAAGGCTCAAGCAAATGAACAACCATGAACAACCAACTGCTCCAAACAACCTTTCGCGGCGGCTGTTCCTTGGCGGCGGCGCCGCTGTTGTTGCCGGGGGCGGTGTTTTTGCGTCAAAGTGGTTCAACATTTTTGCCGATGTGTCCGCCAATGGCGCGTTGAGCGTCGAGGATGCCTATGCTCAAGCCGAAGCGGGGGACATTTACCTGATCGACATTCGTCGCCCCGATGAATGGAAGAAAACTGGGATCGCGGTGCCTGCCATCCCACTTGATATGCGGCGCGACGATTTTGAAACCGTACTGCGAACCCTGTTTGAAAAAAGTGGCGACAGGCCTGTGGCTTTGATCTGCGCGCGCGGTGTGCGGTCTGATCGTATGGACACCCGTTTGAAAGAAGATGGTTTTGCAAACATCATTGATGTGCCCGAGGGCATGCTTGGGTCCGGGGCCGGGCCGGGTTATCTGAAAGCTGACCTCCCTGTGCGGGCACCTACTGCGCAGGAACTCGACGGCCAAGTCTTGCTGGCTTGATCCCCACACAACGGATCCTAACATGACACAGAATACACCTAAATCCGTCGTTCTTGTCGGCGGCGGTCATGCCCATGCCCTTGTTCTTCATGCGCTGAAAACTGCACCGCTTGCAGGTGCCCATGTTACGGTGATCAATCCGGGCACGACGGCCCCTTATTCTGGGATGTTGCCGGGTTTCGTGGCCGGACATTACACACGCCGTGAACTGGACATCGACCTTGCTGCGTTAGCGCAAAAAGTCGGGGCCACGCTGATCGACAACAAGGCGGTGTCGATGGATCCGGATCAAAAGCTGGTTCACCTCGAAAACGGCACCGCGCTGTCTTACGACGTTGCTAGTGTGGATATCGGTATCACGTCGCGCATGGATGCGTTGCCCGGGTTCAAGGAACACGGGGTTCCGGCAAAACCTTTGGGTGAATTCTCCCGCAAATGGGATGCGTTTCGCACTTCTGATGGGCCAAAGCGCGTCGCCATCATTGGCGGTGGCATTGCCGGTGCGGAATTGGCGATGGCGATGGCCTTCGCCTTGCGCAATCAAACCGACCTCGTGTCCGTGAGACTATTGGACCGGGGACAAATCCTTTCGGCCAATAGCGACAAGGCCCAAAGCCGCGTGCGCAAAGAGCTTTCCGCGAACTCCGTTGACGTCATGGAGGGCATCAATGTCACCGCCATCACGCCAACAGGGATCACGTTGGCAGATGGGACCACGATCGAGGCCAACTTTGTTGTCGGAGCCGCCGGCGCGACGCCCCACGATTGGGTCCAGAACACCGGCCTCTCGCTTCAAGACGGTTTCATAAAGGTGGATAGAACTTTGCAATCAAGCGCCCAAGGCGTGTTTGCCGTCGGGGATTGCGCGCACATGACCGATAACCCACGCCCCAAGGCTGGCGTTTACGCCGTTCGCCAAGCGCCCATTGTTTTGCAAAACCTACGCAACGCGATATCGGGCGCGCCGTTGGAAAACTACGACCCTCAGTCCGACTATCTGAAATTGGTTTCACTGGGGGGCCAACGGGCCTTTGGCGAAAAACGGGGGTGGGGTTTTGCCGGGCATCTTGTTTGGCGGCTCAAGGACAAAATCGACCGGGATTTTATGAACCAGTTTTGACCTGACCTGCCACGACGGTTGGGCCGCCGCGCGCCTGCCTTGCGCGCAGAAAAAAGCGCGCCACGTTTTCACGGGCGCGCCTTACAACCTAAAACGTTCGGTCGTTGTTTCGCTTATAGAAAGTCGTCACGTCTTGGGGTGAAACAATCCACCAACGTGCCCGGCTCAAGGCAAACGCAACCATGTGTGACCTCGGTCGAGACAACAAAGCTGTCGCCGGGTCCGACTTCGCGCTGTTCATCCCCAATGGTAAAACGGAAACGCCCGCTTTTGACATATGTCGATTGGATGTGCGGGTGATGGTGCAACGCGCCCTCGGCGCCTTCGGCTGCAAAGCGGAAGGCAACAACCATCAAATCGGGATGATCTGACAGAACTTGACGCGTGACGTTTTCGCCTGTCGAGACGACTGGGAATTCAGACATATTAATCTCCTTCACAAGCTGCTGTTAGGAAAACAGCATGCCACCGTTGATGTCGATATTTGTGCCGGTCATGAACGCCGAATCACCACACGCGAGGAACAAGATCAGGTTCGCTGTGTCCTCGACCGTGCCTTGACGTTTGACTGGCGCGTTCGATTCGAAGCCGCGGCGTGCTGTGTCAGCCGTGTGGACGTTGTGGAAATCAGTATCGATCATGCCGGGGCACAACGCGTTGACGCGAATGTTCGGGCCGACCTCTTTGGCAAGACCGCGTGTCATCGTCATCACAGCACCTTTAGACGTCGCATAAGCCACCGCGCCGGGGCCACCGCCATCACGCCCAGCTTGGCTGGCAAGGTTCACAATTGCGCCGTTTTCCATATGCGCAAGGCAAGCCTGGGTCACATAGAACAAGCTGTTCAGGTTCAGATCCATCACCGCATTCCAGTGATCTACTGGCATTTCGGAGATCGTTTTGCGCGCAATCAGACCGCCAGCGTTGTTTACCAGCACGTTGATGCCGCCAAAGTCTGCAACCGTCTTGGACACCAACGCATTGACGTCGTCCAGTTTTGTCAGGTCACCCTTCAGCGCGAAGGCATCGCCGCCGTTTGCTTTGATCTGCTCAACTGCCGCATCGGCACCTGTGCTGCTTGAGAAATAGTTAATCGCGACTTTCGCCCCTTCGGACGCAAGTTTCAGCGCCGCCGCTTGACCGATATCGCGTCCGCCGCCTGTCACAATGGCCGTTTGCCCTGCAAGTTTCATCCTCTGTCCCTTCATGTCTCAATTAAACTGCACGCACTAAAACGCGTACTTATGTGTGCAGACCTTGTCTGCGATGTTGTTCGGAAATGATTCTACTTTTCGCTCAGACTGGTATACTAGTCAATCAGATGCGATGCCAATCGGTATCCGAAAAATGGATGTAGCTCTTGCCGTTTGTCACAAACGTGGTGCACTGATCAAAATATCGAGGTTTTGTAATATTCGAAATTTCGTTAAGTAAAGAAGGCGAGAACACGGAATGAAGAGGTTTCAATGGCACAGATAACGCAGCTTGGGGCGCGACGCACCACTGTCGATGAGATCTTTGACCATCTTCATGACGAGATCATTTCTTTGCGACTGCGTCCCGGCGACAAGATATCGGAAGCAGATATTGCGACGCAATTTGGTGTCTCTCGTCAACCGGTTCGGGATGCCTTTAGCCGACTTGCGAGCCTGGATTTGCTGCTGATTCGCCCGCAACGCGCAACCGAAGTGAAACGTTTTTCCATGCGCGAGATCGCAAAATCGCGGTTCGTGCGGGCTGCTGTCGAAAAAGAAGTACTGCGCCGGGCCTCTGAACTTTGTGATGCTGACGGGGCTGCCCGCTTGGATGCGGCCATCGCGCTGCAAGACCAAATGATTGCAGATGGCAAGGTCGACCGTTTTGGCAAGCTGGATTACCAGTTTCACGAAACCCTATGTGCCATCGCGCAGGCTGACTTTGCCTTTGATGTCATCATGGCAGAAAAGTCCAAAGTGGACCGTCTGTGCGTGCTGAGCCTGTTCAAAGTCGACCGAATCCCCGAACTGGTCGAAGACCACCGCGCCATTGCCGACGCCGTGAAACGCGGTGATAGCGTCGCAGCAATCGAGGCTGGAACCCACCATTTGTCCCGTTTGGACAAGACCATAGATCACATCTCTGCGACCAATTCGAGTTACTTTTCAACGACTGAAGCTTAGGATCTATGCAGCCCAAAATAACCGCTGCACTTTCTCAGTTGACAAAACTGGTATACTAGTCTTCTTTTGGTGGCAGTCTCATACAATTTCGCTGCACGACTTGTGTGGCGGGGTCGTTAGCCCAACCATAGATGAACAAATGGCGGGCTTTAAAAACTGGTTTAATTCTCAAGGGAGGACACTAAATGTTCGAGAAAATCACCAAAACACTGTTTGGCGCAGCCGCACTGGCAGCCATCGGCATGACGGCTAGCGCCGAAAACTGGCGCAGCTGGAACATCCACGTCGAAGGATATCCAAACACAGTCGCTTTGGACACATTCGCTGCACTTGTTGAAGAAAAGACAGGTGGCGAAATCAAACTGCAGAACTTCCACGGCGGAACATTGGGCAGCCAGCCCGATGCGGTCGAGCAAGTGCGTCTTGGCGGTCTTCAGGTTGGTAACTTCAACCTTGGTCCAATCGGCCCAATCGTTGCAGAAGCCAACGTTGTGTCCCTGCCCTTCGTCTTTAAAGACGTTGATCACATGTTCCGCGTGTTGAACGGTGAAGCTGGCGAACAAATCGCAGCTGGCATGGCCGACAAAGGTCTGTTGCCATTGTCATGGTTCGATGCTGGCGCCCGTTCGTTCTATAACGGTACCCGTGCGATCAACACACCTGACGACGTTGTAGGTCTGAAAGTGCGCGTGATGAACAACGAATTGTTCACAGGCATGATCAACGAAATGGGCGGCAACGGTACGCCAATGGCATTTGCCGAAGTTTACCAATCGCTGAAAACCGGCGTTGTGGACGGTGCAGAAAACAACTGGCCTTCCTATGAATCCACAGGCCACTTCGAGGTTGCTGGTTTCTATTCACTGACTCAGCACCTGATCATCCCCGAGTGTATCTGCATCAACACAGACACATTCAACGCTCTGTCTCCTGAATTTCAAGCAGCTGTAAAAGAAGCCGCTCAGGAAGCGTCCCTTCAACAGCGCGAGCTGTGGGCCGCACGCGAAGCAGCAAGCCGCACAGCGGTTGAAGCAGCAGGCGTTATCGTCAACGACGTGGCAGACAAAGCACCGTTCCAAGCGGCAATGGGTCCGGTTTACGAAGGCTACTTTGCCTCGAACCCTGACTTGCGTCCTTTGGTCGAGCTGATCCAAGCTACTGAATAAGTCCTGATCGTTTCACGATCCAAGTGTTCGGCTTCGCCTTTGTGAAGCCGAACATCACTTTTGCCGGAGACGCCCCATGAGCGAGCCTTCCCGCCTTCCTACTTTCTTACATCGCATGGCTACCACGCTGGACACGATCGCAATGGTCTGCCGCACGATCACAGGTGTCGCACTGGTTGCACTCACGGTCATGTTTGGCTGGCTCGTCTATGGCCGCTATGTGCTGAACGCGACGCCCACATGGGTCGAACAAGTGGCCCTTTTGCTGGTCATGTTGATCGCATTCATCGGCGCGGCCGTTGGCGTACATGAAAACACACACCTGTCCGTTGTCCTGCTGCGCACGTCGGTGAACCGCCGCCTTAGAACGGTATTCGTCGTATTGACTGATTTAATCATGATCGGTTTCGGTGGAATGATGTTGTGGTACGGCACCCAGCTGACAGTATTCAAATGGGGATCGCAGATCCCACTGATTCAAGTTCCCGAAGGGTTGCGGTCGTTGCCGCTGGCCGTTGGCGGTGGCTTGATCCTTATCTTCACACTTGGCCATCTGATCCGCCTGTTTACAGGCTTTGACGAACGCACAGACAGCATCGAATAGGACTCCTAAAATGGGCATTTTAGTTCTTCTGGGCGTTTTCGCCCTGTGCGTTGTGATTGGCGCTCCTGTCGCCTTCGCACTTGGCATCTCGGCTCTCGCCGCCTTCTGGTTCGAAGGCCTTCCCCTTATGATCGGCTTTCAGCGGATCATATCAGGCATCAACGTTTTCGCCTTGATGGCGATCCCTTTCTTTATCTTTGCGGGCGAACTGATGTTCCATGGCGGCATCGCCATGCGACTGGTGCGCTTTGCCTCGGCGGCAGTTGGCGCCGTACGCGGCGGCCTTGGCATCGTGAACGTCTTTTCATCGATGTTGTTTGGCGGCATTTCCGGGTCAGCCATTGCCGATATCTCGGCACTGGGTTCTATCCTTATCCCTGTGATGAAAGAAAAAGGTTATGACGCGGATTATGCGGTGAACGTGACTGTGACGTCATCCATTGCTGGCATTATCATTCCGCCCAGCCACAACATGATTATCTTTGCGATTGCAGCGGGTGGCGGCATCTCGATCTCGAAACTGTTTTTGGCAGGCGTCGTACCGGGTGTTGTGATGTGTCTTTGCCTTGCTTTGGCCGCCTATATGGTCGCTGTAAAACGCGGGTATCAAGCTGAGAAGTTCCCAGGTTTCACCGCATTGCTTATCGCCTTTTTCGGCGCGATCCCCGGCTTGATGACAGCCGTCATCATTGTTGGTGGCGTGTTGTCGGGCATCTTTACGGTCACAGAATCGGGTGCCTTTGGTGCGATCTATGCCTTTCTGGTAACTCTGCTGGTCTATCGCTCGATCACATTTGCCAAGTTCCAAACAGCGGTTCTTCAGTCTGTGCGCACCACGGCCATGGTTATGATCCTGATCGCCTGTGCCGGTGCATTTGCATACATGCTGACCTTCTACCGTGTGCCAGTGATCATGGTCGAAATCTTGACCGGTCTGACAGACAACCCAATCCTGATCCTCTTGATGATCAACGTTGTGTTGCTGATCCTTGGTATGATCATGGATATGGCCGCGCTGATCCTTATCTGTACGCCGATCTTCTTGCCCGTCGCTTACGCGATTGGTGTCGATCCGTATCAATTCGGGATGATCTTGTTGGTTAATCTGGGGCTGGGATTGTGCACGCCACCTGTCGGAGCCTGCCTGTTTGTTGGCTGTGCGGTGGGTAAACTGCCAATGGAAACAGCCGTACGTACAATTTGGCCCTTCTATCTGGCCATTCTGTTAGCGTTGATGTTGATCACCTTTGTGCCAGCAATCTCGTTGACGTTGCCCAACCTACTTGGCGACTAAAAACAAAGGCCCGGCGCATCAGCCGGGCCACCCGCCTAGTAAGGCAATCCAACATAATTCAGCGCCATCGCAGCCTGCGCCTCTGGGCTGTCGCGCAGAAACGCCAACTCTGCCAATTGCATCTTTTTGTCAAAATCACTTTGGCTGGGATAATGATGCATCAGGTTGGAAAACCACCAACTGAAACGTTCCGTTTTCCACACCCGCGCCAATGCCTTTTCAGAATAGGTATCAAGGCCCCTGCTGTCACCATCACCATAAAACTGGCACAGCCCTTGGTTCAAATAATGAACATCAGATGCAGCGGTGTTTAACCCCTTGGCACCTGTCGGCGGCACAATATGGGCGGCATCACCGCACAGGAACAACCGCCCCCAGCGCATAGGTTCTGTTACAAAACTACGCAGCGGAGCGATGGATTTTTCGATGCTTGGCCCCGTAACCAACGTCTCTGCGGCGGCCGCGGGAATACGGCGTCGGAGTTCATCCCAGAATGCGTCGTCTGACCAATTCCCAACATGATCATCGACATCGCACTGAATGTAATACCGACTAAGTTGCGCATTGCGCATCGAACATAAGGCAAATCCGCGATCAGAATTTGCGTAGATCAATTCACGGTTCACAGGTGGCGTTTCGGACAGGATACCAAGCCAACCAAAGGGATAGACCTTTTCATATTCGCGCCGCACGGATGCAGGGATTGTTTTGCGGCTGATGCCATGAAATCCGTCACACCCAGCGATGTAATCGCAGTCGATCCGTTGCGTCCCGCCATACTGATCAAAGGTCACAAAAGGCGCATCTGTATCCGCGTCGTGGATCACCACATTATCCACCTCGAACCGCGTATCGCCACCTGTTGCCGCGCGCGCGTCGTATAGGTCACGGGTGACCTCGGTCTGGCCATAGACCATGACAGTCGCGTCCGTGTGCGCAGCAAAATCGACGCGGAACATGTCGCCCTCATAGGCCAGTTGCGTGCCGTCATGGACAAACCCTTCGGCTTTCATACGGGTGTCCACACCAGCCTCACCCATGAGCCCAACAAGCCCACGTTCCAGCACACCTGCACGGATGCGCCCCAGCACATATTCGCGTGTCTTGCGTTCCAGCACGACGGCCTCGATGCCTGCCTTGAACAATAATTGCCCAAGCAACAGGCCCGACGGGCCGCCCCCTACGATAACCACTTGTGTACGAGCCATTTTTCCCCCTTCCGCATTGCTACAGGACACGCAGGAATTGGCGAAACAAAAAAGGCATTTAACTTTCAGGCGCACAGCCCCCTTGGCGGCGCGGGCCGAAACATATCTATTAAGTGCCTCAACGTGATCGCCAGGTGGACACAACCCTGGATTGCGATTTTTGAGTATTAACAGCCTGTTGGCACTCAGAAGGAAATTAGGCGATCAGATCTTACAAGCTGCTCAGCCTGTAAGAAGGAAGCAAGATCGAAACATGGCTCGCAGCCAAGGTCGACGTCGATGTGATCGCAGAACGTCTTAAACGTAACAGATCGACCATCTTTCGGAAACTCCGACGCAATCATTTTACGGATGCCGAGATGCTTAAAGTCGTCGAATCTTTTGGCGTTATCACGTCGATGGTAGCCCTCTCATGACGTTAGAAAGACCGCAAGGTGATGCGGCATCAGGCACTGCACGAATTGATCATCGAGCGGATGAAAGACGGATGGGCACCCGAACAATTTTCTGGCCGTCTGAACTTTGAGAAGGCACCAACTCGTATTTACCAAGAAACGATTTGTCCGTCCGTGTACTCTAAAAAAGACATGCAGGAAGACCTCTGGTGATACCTGCTTGAACATCGCCGTAACGCCCTCTCACGCAAAGGCCGTGTGCCCCACGACGCTAAAACCGTATTCACTTGCTGAACCCGCGATGTGCTATCATCCTGCTTACAAACCGTCCCACAGATTGCATGCAAGGAATACTCATGGCCAAAAGCAAAACCATCATCACCTGTGCCGTCACCGGGGCGATCCACACACCGACGATGTCCGATCATCTGCCCGTCACCCAGACCGAGATCACCGAACAGGCCATCGCCGCCGCCGAAGCTGGCGCGTCGATCTTGCACCTGCACACGCGCGACCCAATTGATGGTCGCCCCTCGGTCGAACCGGATGACTATGCCCCTATTCTCGCACGCGTAAAACAATCCACCGATGCCGTGATGAACATCACCACGGGCGGTGCGCCAACCATGTTGATCAAAGACAGGATCAAGGCCGCAGTACAATTTTCACCCGAAATGTGCAGCCTGAACATGGGATCGATGAACTTTGCCTTTCACGGGTTGGCCGGACGCTATGACACGTGGAAACACGATTGGGAAAAGGACTATATCCTTGGTTCTGAATCCAACATTTTCCGCAACACTTTGGCAGATATCCGGCAAGCGGCAGAAACGCTTGGCCCGCTTGGCGTCAAATTCGAACACGAATGTTACGATGTCGGGCATCTTTATACCCTCAAGCACTGTATGGATGCCGGCTTGTTTAAAGCACCTGTATTCTTGCAATTTGTCTTTGGGGTGTTGGGTGGCATTGGCCCCGATATCGACAACCTGATCTTTATGAAACGTACTGCCGATCGGCTGTTTGGCGACGATTATCGCTGGTCTGTCCTTGGGGCCGGTGGGGCGCAAATGCCGCTGGCCACCACAGCCAGCCAAATGGGCGGCAACGTACGCGTCGGACTCGAGGACAGCCTGTTCATCAGTCGCGGTGAGCTTGCGACATCGAACGCGCAACAGGTCACCAAAATCAGGCGCATCATCGAGGATTTGGGGAATGAAGTCGCCACACCGGACGAAGCGCGCGAAATGCTGGCGCTGAAAGGTGGGGACCGCGTGGCATTCTAGTGCGAAATCGTTTTCATCCGCAAAAAAGCGGATCAAACTCCGCGTTCAAAATCAGAGTCTTACTGATTTTGAGGCAGCGGAATTTGATACATGTTTAACGATTTCTGCGCGCGCGGCCCCGATTGGTTTAACTGGCCACCGCTTCCATAAAGCGATGCTTGATAACCACAGGGTCCTTCGTGATGACAGGCAGCTTGATGTTGCCGCTGTCACACTTGCACACGATGATGGTCATCTTTTTGCTGTCGATGGCCGCTTGCAGGGCTTTGCCTGTGTCGACGTCCTGACAGGTCACGACATTTTCACAACCACAGGCGGCGGCCACAGCTTCTAGCTTAGTCTTTTTGCCCGCATAGGTCGGCTGATCGCCGGTCGATCCATAGGATCCGTTGTCGATGATCAACAGAATATAATTATCAGCCACGTTGTTGGCGATGGTCGGCAGCGTGCCAAGGTTGGTCAGCACAGACCCGTCGCCATCAATCGAGATGACGGTTTTGTCTTGCGCCAAAGCAAGTCCCAGACCAATCGACGACGACAGCCCCATGGTGCCAAGCATATAAAAGTTGCGTTCGTTGTCGTCGATCATGTGCAGCTCTTGGCTGGGCAAACCGATATTACAGACAACAAGGTGCGGGTTCAGGATGGGCGCGATCTCGCGCAGGATTTCAGAACGGATCATTGGTCGCCGTAACCTCCCCAAAAGTTGGCGTCGGTCAGGATCGCCACAGGTTTATTAGACATGAAAGTGTATTTCAGGATGTTATCGAACTCTTGGACATCCTTTTGCCAGTGAAAATGGTACGTGGGGATGTTCATCTGCGCCAACAGCGCCTTGGTGTGCACGGCCATCTCGACCTGACAGGCGACCGGTTCGCGCAACTCTCCGCGATAGGAGATGATCATTGGCAGCGGCATTCGGTAGTATTGGATCAACGTCGCCAACGTGTTGATCGTGACACCAATGGCCGTGTTTTGCATAATGATCGCAGAGCGTTTTCCGCCCATGAACGCACCTGCGCACAGGCCCATGCCTTCGTCTTCTTTGTTGGACGGAATATGGAAAATCTCGTCGCGCGCCTCGACTTCTTCGATCACGCCAGCCAGCTGTTTGCAGGGCACGGTGGTGACAAAGGAAACGTCGTTCGCAACAAGATCGTCTGTGATCTTCTTGTCGATATTCATGTCAAATTTCGCCTTCCTTGGAATAGGCCCGAAAGGCCAGTGTCAGTGAATTACAAAGTGTCAGCCCCATGGGTCCAACACGATTTTGGGTGCGGCCACACGGCCTGCGCGCAGATCGGCAAAGGCCTGCGGCCCGTCGTCAAGTGCGCGATTTTCGGTCCATTCAAGTGGCCCCAACCGCCCGTCAAATATAGCTTGCGCTGCATCGCGGAAATCTTGCGCACTATAGGTATAGGTGCCGATAAATGTAATTTCCTGCAAGGTCATACGGCGCACATCAAGCCCGCCAGCATCATCACCAAGGCCAACATGCCCAATCACCCCACCGGGTAAGGCACGCGCCGAGGCGATGGCGCGCGTTGCAGCATAACCAACAGCGTCGATCACCACCGGGTATTCACCTGTTGCCGCTTCCACAGCCGTTTCGCCACATTGGTCCTGCAAGAAAGCCCGGCGTGCCGCATTGGGCTCGGCGATGGTAATATCGGTGATATCCATGGCACGTAACGCAAGTGCAGCCGCCAACCCGATCGCACCGCCCCCAATCACCAACGCACGCTTTTCCATCGCCGGGTGCAGCGCCGCCACTGCCAGTTTGACCGTGTGCCAGCTTACGGCCAATGGCTCGGCCAAAGCGGCGATGTTCAGCGGCACATCATCCGGCACATCCACAAGGTTGCGCCCCGGCATCGCGATATATTGGGCAAAGGCCCCCTCGCGCGGCGGCATCGAAATGATCTGACGATTGGGGCACAGGTTTTCACGCTGCGACTGACAGGCCGGGCACGTCAAACAGGCGACCAAAGGATTAACGGTCACACGTGCTCCATCGCGTGGCCCGCCAACAATCACACCCGCGGCCTCGTGCCCAAGGATCAACGGCGCAGGGCGACGTGCATCATGACCCAGATAGGCGTGCATGTCCGAACCACAAATGCCGACGGCCTCGACCTTGATCAGATGTTCGCCATCGCCCGGCACAGGGTCGGGCACATCGCGGATCGCCAATTTCTCAATGCCTTCGTACACTAAAGCCTTCATTTCGCCGTGAACCCCCCATCGACCATCAGAACTTGGCCTGTCACATAAGCCGACGCGTCCGAGCACAGAAACAACACTGGCCCGTCCATGTCTGCAAGCATTCCATTACGGTTCACGCAAGTCTGCGCAGCATTGCGCGCCGCGCGATCAGGGTCATCAAACACCGCTTGCGTCAGTTCTGTTGGAAAAAACCCCGGACCGATTGCGTTGGCTGTGATGCCGTCGCGTGACCACGCTTCGGCCATGGCGCGGGTCAATTGCGCGATACCGCCCTTGGTTGCGCCATAAGCAATCCCTGCGGGAAAGGCCCGCGTCGTTTGCAAGGAGGCAAAATTAACGATGCGCCCCCAACCTTTGGCCCGCATGGCTGGCACCAAAGCTTGCGACAGGAAAAACGGTGCCGAAAGGTTCAGCGCCAGCGTTTGATCCCAACCTTCGCTCGTCACATCATCTGCCGCTTGCCGTGTATTAATACCAGCCGCGTGAATGACGATATCCGGCGCACCAAACGGGGCAGAGACCGCGGCAACCGTGTCGCCCAAAGCCGCCCGATCCGCGACATCAGCAACCACGAAGGCAGCGTTTTGGCCGACTTCGCTCACCAATGTTTCCAACTCGCCAGCCCGACGTGCGACACCAACAACCTTGGCCCCGGCGGCGGCCAGAACCAAAGCGGCACGCCGTCCAAGGCCGGAACTGGCCCCGGTCACGACAGCCACCCGGCCAGTCAAATCAAACAGATGACTTGGGTTATTCATCAGCAGTCAGGTCGAAGTTTTCGCCCGGGAAATATTTGGCAAGGCGCACGTCCGCGGCGCGCGCGTGCCCTTCCATCCCCTCAAGCCGCGAAATCCGCGCCGTCGCTTCCGCCACGCCTTTGGACCCTTCGCGGGTGGCACGCTGCCATGTAACGATCTTCATGTATTTATGGACAGACAAACCGCCCGTATAGCTGGCCGCGCCCGACGTCGGCAGCACGTGGTTGGTGCCTGTCGCTTTGTCGCCGTAAGACACCGTGGTTTCTTCGCCCAGGAACAGCGACCCGTAGCACGTCAAACGATCCAGCCACCAATCCAGATCATCGGCCTGCACCGTCAGGTGTTCGGGGGCGTATTCGTCGGAACAGGCCGCCATGTCTTCGCGGTCTTTGCAAACGATGACCTCGGCATAATCACGCCACGCAGCAAAGGCGTTTTCACGATTGAGTTCAGGCAAATCGTCAATCAGACCCGGCACCATCTGCATCACTTTTTCAGCCAAGGTGTGGTCATCCGTTACCAACCAAACGGGCGAATTGTATCCGTGTTCAGCCTGAGAGACCAAATCGATTGCGACCACATGGGCATCCGCATCTTTGTCGGCCAATATAAGGCTGTCTGTCGGTCCTGCGATCATATCGATGCCGACGCGGCCAAATAGGATCCGTTTGGCTTCGGCCACAAATTGGTTGCCGGGCCCCACAAGGATGTTGGCCTTTGGCAGACCAAACAAGCCATAAGTCATGGCAGCAACGCCCTGCACGCCACCCATGGCAAGGATGTTATGAGCGCCACAAATATGCGCTGCATAGACGATAGCAGGCGCAACACCCACACCGGGACGCGGCGGCGAACAGGCCGTGATGTGCCCACATCCGGCAACGCTGGCAGTGGTCACTGTCATGATGGCGCTGGCGATGTGACTATAACGCCCGCCGGGCACATAGCAGCCCGCCGCGTCGACGGGGATTATCTTTTGACCCGCGACAAAACCGGGAACGATCTCCATTTCGACATCTGTCACCGTACCTTTTTGCAACTCAGCAAAGCGGCGCACGTTGTCATGCGCAAAGCGGATATCGGCCTTTAGTTTTTCAGGTACCAACGCACAGGCCGTGTCGATTTCGGCTTTCGTCATCAAAACATTGCCTTCAAAGCGGTCAAATTTGACAGCATATTCCTTTGCCTTGACATCGCCGCCAGCTTCGATGTCCGAGAGGATATTTTTGACCGTTTCATGCACTTCTGACGCATCTGACGTGGCAGTCAGCGTGGCTTTCTTCAGATACTCACGTGTCATGGGCAAACGTTCCTAGTTTTGGATGCCGTTCGAATGCCGAGGCGCGACAACAATCCGAAAAGCGATAAAGACGCCGACAAGTCGGTGCGATTCCCGTTGAACATTACGAGCGTGTGCTCGCATTATGCAAGCGCTTACATTTTTTGATTGATGCTATTTATTTTCTTGGAATAGGGTGTTCTAGAATTTGGAATTTTGAGCCGCAGAATGTCGATGAACAACCCACATTCCGTCCCGACCCTTGATGATGTCGCCCGCGTGGCAGGCGTTTCCACGGCAACGGTGTCACGCTGCTTGAACACGCCCAACCGCGTGAGTGAAGCCGCGCGCATCAAGGTGATGCAGGCTGTCGAACAACTGGGCTATACCCCCAATTTTGGCGCGCGCGCGATGGCAGCTAAACGCACATTCACCATTGGGGCCATCATTCCAACGATGGAAAACGCGATCTTTGCCCGAGGCTTACAAGCCTTTCAGGAAGAACTGCATACACGCGGCTACACTTTGCTGGTGTCCAGCACCGGATATCAGGCCAAGACAGAAGCCGAACAGATCCGCACCCTTGTTTCACGCGGCGCCGACGGGTTGTTGTTGATCGGGTATGACCGAGACCCGGATCTTTATGAATTCCTAAACCGCAGATCCGTGCCCACCTTGATCGCGTGGGCTTTTTCAAAAGACAGCCCACACGCATCCATCGGCTTTGATAATCATGCTTCGATGCGGATGCTGGCCAATGAAGTGATTGAGATGGGGCATCGCCGTATCGCGATGATTTCCGGCTTAATCGCAGGCAATGACCGCGCTGCCGGGCGGTTGTCAGGCGTACGTGCCGCCATGCGTACACACGGGCTGGACGGCGACGCAATGCCCGTCGTGCAAACCTCATACGAGACGAAAAACGGTGCTGCCGCCTTTGAACAGTTGATGCAGGCCAATCCCCGCCCCACCGCCGTTATGTGCGGCAATGATGTGTTGGCTGTCGGCGCAATGCGGCGCGCCCGCGAGATGGGGCTGGACGTTCCGCGCGACGTGTCGATCACTGGTTTTGACGATATCGAACTGGCGCGCGTCGTGACGCCCCCCTTGACCACGGTACATGTACCGCATCGTGAAATGGGTCGTCGCGCGGCCAAGGAATTGGTGCAAATGCTAGAAAACGGCAGCAAAGGCCCAGTGATCGAATTACAAAGTACTCTACAAATGCGCGGATCACTGGCTGCGCCAACCGCCGATCACTAACGTTCGAACTAATCGATAGGCGCGTCGTCTTTGACGTCTTTGTCCCGGAAACGCCCGCTTTTCATCAGATCGCTGACCCGGAACATTGACGGCGTCCCAATGCGACTGCGCGTGCGCAGAACAGGCGTGTTTATCGACCCGCCCCCTTGGCTTTCGCGGAAGACGATGAACAGGCCCGATGCGATGATAATCGCCGCGCCAATACCTGTGTAAAGATTAAGGTTTTCGCCAAAAAACACAAAACCATAAACCGTCGCCCACAGGATTTGAGAATATTGCATCGGCGCGACAATCGCGGCTTCTCCGGTTTGGTAAGCGGAAATGATGATCCGCCCGCCAACCCACGCAAAGACTGAAATCACCGCCAGCAAACCCAAGTGTTCGACTGGCATTGGCACATAAACAAAGGGCAGCATGACCCCCATGACCAAAAAGTTCGCAACCATCGGGTATAGCATAACAACGACGGGCCGTTCCTCGCTGCCGATTTTGCGCAAAATGATAGATGCGAACGCCCCGGTAAATGCGGCCAGCAATGCCGCTGCATGGCCAAGTTCTAAATCAGTGCCGCCGGGTCGCAGCACTACCATGACGCCCACCAAGCCCACAGCAACCGCGATCCAACGCGGCAGGCGCACCCGTTCGCCCAGAACCGGGATAGACAGCACCGTGATAATCAGGGGCGTCGCGAACAAAATAGCATAGGTTTGCGTCAACGGCAGATTTGCAAAGGCATAAAATGCAGCAAACCCGGTGATAACAGCAGCAACAGTACGCGCCGCAATCCACCCGGGATGCACAGGCAGCAACGTGCTTGGCGCGCGTTCGCGCATCAAACTGATGGTCGCCAGTGGAAAGCTCAGTAAGACGCTAAAGAACACGATCTGAATAGGGGAATAGGTGGCCCCAAGCGTTTTGATAAACACATCATGGGTGGCGTAAACGCCAAAGGCGATCAGCGACAAAAGAGCGCCTTTGGCGTTGGGTGACATGGTCACGAACCTTAATGAGAGCTTGCTACACAGTCCTAAACCCGGCTGGGTTGTAATGTCTATGCAAGTGATCTGCCATTCAGGGTGGTAACAAACCACGCGAGGTGTAGTGCCTAGATTGCAAGCGCACCGCGTCCGAACAAGAACTGCCACTTGCTGCCATCTGACATAGTCACAAATCCCGATCCAGCTGTTTCAGATTGGAAAAACGCAGTGCCAATGCCACGCAGGCCGTTGTTGCACACCACGGGAAAGCTGACCGTAGTGATGTCAGCGAACTTGTCATACGTGCCGGTGCAGATCGCGTTGCCATTGGTGGCTTGAAAACTGCCTCCATGCAGAAACGTGTTGGTTGCGGCCCCTCGAAAGGTTGTGCCGTCTTGCCCGATGACTGTAACGGGATAGGCCGTATCACAGGCACCAAGGGCCAACAGACCGGCCGTGACGACAGCAGCGCGTAAAAAAGATTTTTTCACTTGAAACACCTTACTTGTTAGATCCTCTGCCTTGGATTTGGGAACCGGGCAAAGGATCAACAAGTAAGGAATACCCCCCTAACAAATAGGGTGGGTTGTACAGGTTAACGCAGCCCTTACAGGCTGGCGTCAAGGGCCGCGAGGATCACGTCACCCATTTCAGTGGTCGACAATGGTGTGCCATCTTCGGGGCCCATCAGGTCTGCGGTGCGCGCCCCGTCTGCCAGTACTTTTTCAATCGCAGTTTCAAGGCGCGTGGCCTCATCCCCTTGATCAAAGGAATAGCGCAGGGCCATCGCAAAGCTAAGCATACAGGCAATCGGGTTCGCCTTGCCTTGGCCTGTGATGTCGGGCGCTGACCCGTGCACGGGTTCGTACATCGCACGCGAGCGGCCATTTTCCATCGGCGCGCCAAGGCTAGCGGATGGCAACATGCCAAGCGAACCTGTCAGCATCGCCGCGCAATCAGACAGAATGTCGCCAAACAGGTTGTCCGTGACAATCACGTCAAACTGCTTTGGCGCACGTACCAATTGCATGGCGCCGTTGTCAGCATACATGTGCGACAGTTCGACTTCGGGATACTCTTTGCCAACACGTGTGACCACTTCGCGCCACAGAATGCCGCTTTCCATTACGTTGGCTTTTTCCATGCTGCACAGCTTTTTGCTACGCTTCATTGCCAGTTCAAAGGCAGACCGCGCGGCGCGTTCGATTTCGCCTTCGGTGTAGCGCTGGGTATTGATGCCCACGCGTTCGTTGCCCTCTTCAAAGATGCCGCGTGGTTCGCCGAAATAAACGCCAGAGGTCAGTTCGCGAACGATCATGATATCAAGGCCAGATACGATGTCTTTCTTGAGCGACGAGAAGTCTGCCAATGCATCAAAGCACTGGGCTGGGCGCAGGTTGGAAAACAGGTCCATCTCTTTGCGCAAACGCAACAGGCCGCGTTCTGGTTTGACCGAGAAATCCAGATCGTCATAGGCCGGCCCGCCGACAGCGCCTAGCAGAACCGCATCGACCTCAAGCGCTTTGGCCATCGTGTCGTCATGCAACGGCACACCGTGTTTGTCATAGGCAGCGCCACCAACCAAATCGGTGGACACGTCAAAGGGCAGATCGCGCTTTGCACCGAACCAGTCGATGACACGAACAACCTGATCCATGACTTCGGGGCCAATGCCGTCTCCGGGAAGGATCAAAAGGGATGGGTTTGTCATGGCGAAACTCCTTGGTTCTGCGCGTGTTCTAAGTTGCGGATTGGACTACGCGCGCGGGCGGGCAGGGTCAATAAGGGCACGTTAATTAGAAAGGTCGACCCAAACCAGCCTGTGACGACTGGCAGTCGCAACTGTGCTTGCCATTGGGTCATCGGACGCGGGCCACAACACGCCACTGCCAACCACACGCCAATGGGTCGAGGGCAAGACATAATCCACGCGCAAATCGCCGGGCACCGGGTCTTGCCAATCTACGGTGTCGGTGCCCGCTGCGCCACGGGGTGCTACGTCTTGCAAGGCAGGTAGGGTCAACAGGTTGGTTATCGCGGCTTTGATCCCTTCGCCGTCAACGGGGTCAAGGTTGGCATCCCCCGCAATGACGAACGGCCCTGACGGGGGCGTGCCAACGTCGCCCGCCAACACCTGTGACCACAGGCGAATTTCATCAAAGTTACGTTTGCCATTCCGATCCTCCGGTCCATCAAAAACGGGCGGTGTGGCGTGAAATGTCATCAGATCAAACCGCCCACCGGGGGCCTCGATCGGCACGACCCAATGCCCAGAGTTAGACAGGCGTTGAGCGGCCAGCGCATCAACACTTGGAAATGCCTTGCCGTCGGCGGTTGGCAACGTCGCGCCCGGGACATCGACCCACAGCAATGCAGACAGATCCTGCACATTGTTTGCATCAATCGGAAAACGCGACAGCACAGCCATGCCGCCTTGGCCCGAAAACCGGCCATAGCCTTGTGCATCGCGTGACCCACCGCGCCGCCCATCGCCATCCATATCCAGACCTGTCGGCATGCCCGTATTTGGGCGCAACGCAAAAAAGTGCGGGTATCCAGCGGACTGTGCAAACAGACGCAATGCTTCACCGGTCAAATCGTAATCCATGCCTTGCAAAGCCAGCACATCAGCGTCAGCAGCTGCGACAACAGCCAGAACGGCGGCGATTTGGTCATCTTCGCCTCGTGCAAGGTCGCGCAGAAACAGGCCCGGCCCATCGCGTTGCAATTCAGTGTTGTAGGTAGCGATGCGCAAAGTTTCTGCCTGCGCAATCGTCGCAGCACACAGGCAAAAGACAACTGCAATCAGGCGGTCTGAAAGTTGCCTTCGGCGCTGGCATAAGCGCGCTCGCGCTGATCCCGGATCATCTCGGCGATACGCTGTAATGCGATACCACGCATGATCATGCTGGCGGGAAGGAAAGCCCATGCGGTCATTGTCCAGATCAAGGTTTGCGAATTTTCAAGCGAGATCGGGTTTAGCAGGTCTGCCGCCAGTTTGACCACAGCAGGGATTAAGAACGGCAACAGGAAACCAAGCGCAATGTTGATACGCGCATCCCTGTGCAAGCGGTGCAAAATGTCGCCGCCCGTTGTTGGATCGAACAAGGGAAGATTCACGAACATATTGAACGCGCCGGATCGCGACGGCCAACCAAGAACCCGGACCAAAAACAAGAACGCGGTCATAGCCATGAGTGATGTTAGGTATGACAAACCCGCCGTCGTGCGTACGGATTGAACGACCACGTCATCAGCACCTGCGGGCAACATCAGCACCACAAGGCGAACTGGCGAATAAGGAAAGTCGATGCTGTTGCCCAAAATCGTACCAATGGATGTCAAAGCGTTCGTCAACAAAGTTGGGTCAGACTTGCCCTTGGAAATTAGGCTAAGCACCAGAACAGTCACAAAAAGAGCGATAAAGCGCAGGCGATTGAACGGCGATGCGTCACGAAATTCGACAATGCTTGGACTGGCTGAATTGTATTCAACAAAGGTCATGATTGCTGCAATAAGAGCGATCAAAACAGTGGCTTGCGATGAATCAATCGAAATACCCGGCACAATCAGTGCTGGTGTGGCAATCATCAATGCCACCAATAGGCCGCGTATAACGGCTCCGTACAGTCGTGCTATCACGTCTCGATCCCTTCAAACTGGCCAGCCGCGATACGTTGCCGCGCACTTGTTCCAACTTGATCCCACCGGGTTAGGTGGTATGCCTCATTGTTGCCCCAATTCTGCCTTGATTAACCCGGTCGCTCAAGTGCTGAGGTTAATAAGAGGTAAAGCTTGGGGCGTTTTCAGGGAGGGTGTGGTGCCTTTGTGCATCATTTCCAAGGCGAGATTTTGGCAGGGCCCCACATGTTGTGGCGGGGCCCTATCAAGGGCATAGCGGGCCCCAATGGGGCGCCCCTAATTCGTGAATGTAGACGTCAGACCCAAGGGCGGGCTTGCGATGCCTGTGCTTCGAAACTGTCGATGCTGGCCTCTTTGGCCATCGTCAGCCCGATATCATCAAGACCTTCGATCAGGCAGTGCTTTTTGAAGGCGTCCACTTCAAAATTGAACACCTCACCGTCGGACGTGGTCACGGTTTGCGCCTCAAGATCGACTGTCATACGGGCGTTGGCCCCTTTTTCGGCATCCTTCATAAGAACGCCGACAGCTTCGGCAGGCAATGCGATTGGCAAAATACCGTTCTTGAAGCAGTTGTTATAGAAGATGTCTGCAAACGAGGTTGATATCACGCACCGAATGCCAAAATCTTTGATGGCCCAAGGCGCATGCTCGCGCGAAGACCCACAACCAAAATTGTCGCCCGCGACAAGGATTTCAGCCGCGCGATACGCGTCGTTGTTAAGCACGAAATCAGGGTTTTCGTTACCTTGGCGATCGAACCGCATCTCGTCAAAAAGGTTCACACCAAGGCCCGAGCGCTTGATCGTTTTCAAGAACTGCTTGGGGATGATCATATCGGTGTCGATATTGACCAGTGGCATAGGTGCCGCGATGCCCGTCAGTGTTTCGAATTTGTCCATTACATCATCTCCCGCACGTCGGTGAGTTTACCAGTGAGCGCCGCTGCAGCCGCCATGCCCGGAGACACAAGGTGTGTGCGCCCCTTATATCCCTGACGACCTTCAAAGTTTCGGTTCGACGTCGACACGCAACGTTCGCCTTCGCTAAGCTGGTCAGGGTTCATCGCCAAACACATCGAACAACCCGCAAGACGCCATTCAAATCCCGCGTCTTTAAAGATGTCGGCAAGGCCTTCTTCTTCGGCTTGTGCGCGGACCAGACCGGAACCGGGCACGATCATGGCGCGCAGGCCGTCTTTGATCTTTTTGCCCTT
Source organism: Tateyamaria sp. (assembly GCF_039940735.1). GTDB lineage: Bacteria > Pseudomonadota > Alphaproteobacteria > Rhodobacterales > Rhodobacteraceae > Tateyamaria. The sequence goes on along the minus strand of NZ_JBDVGB010000002.1, from coordinate 8,066 downwards.
GAGGATCGATGCCGCGGCACGCAAATCTTCGATGCGCCCGTTTGTGCACGACCCGATAAAGACTGTGTCGATTTCGATATCCGTCAGTGGCGTGCCAGGTTTGAGGCCCATATAGTCAAGCGAACGCTGTGCCGCATCGACTTTACCACCGGTGAAATCAGAGGCCGCGGGGACAGTTGCCGTGATGGGCAGCACGTCTTCGGGCGAAGTGCCCCACGTGACGACTGGCGCGATGTCTTCGCCTTTCAGGGTGACAACGAGATCCCAGTGCGCATCGTCATCCGAGTACAGTGTCTTCCACCATGCTTCGGCAGCTTCCCACTGCGCCCCTTTGGGGGCATGCGGGCGGCCTTTACAATAGGCATAGGTCTTTTCGTCGGGCGCGATCAGGCCAGCGCGCGCGCCGCCTTCGATGGCCATGTTGCAGACGGTCATCCGCCCTTCCATGGACAGATCGCGGATCGCTTCGCCGCAATATTCAATGACATAGCCGGTGCCACCTGCTGTCCCGGTTTTGCCGATGACCGACAAGGTGATGTCCTTGGCTGTGACGCCCGGGGCCAGCTTGCCCGTGATTTCGACTTTCATGTTCTTGCCCTTACGCTGGATCAGCGTTTGCGTGGCAAGGACGTGTTCGACCTCGGATGTACCGATGCCGTGGGCCAAAGCACCAAAGGCACCGTGGGTCGCGGTGTGACTATCCCCACAAACAACGGTCATGCCAGGCAGTGTCCAGCCCTGTTCGGGGCCAACAATGTGCACGATGCCCTGACGGACGTCGGACACCGGATAGTAATGAATGCCAAAGTCTTTGGCGTTCTTGTCGAGGGCGTCGACCTGCACACGGCTGTCTTCAGTCATAGTGGCCGCGTTGGCGCGATCCAGCGTGGTGGGTACGTTGTGATCTGGCACAGCGATGGTCTTGTCCGGTGCACGCACCGTACGGTTGGTCATCCGCAGCCCTTCAAAGGCTTGGGGGCTGGTGACTTCGTGAACAAGGTGGCGATCAATGTACAACAAGCACGTGCCGTCTTCGGCCTCGTGTGCGACGTGAGCATCCCAGATTTTATCGTAAAGCGTTTTGGGGGACATGTGGTCCTCTCCCTTTGATTGGCTGTTTGAACGGATGGATCAGGTGGGCGCGCTTATGAACGCGCAAGTACCGTGTGCGTCGCCCCGAAAAAGCGTTCGCGCAGTCGCGCGCGGTCATCCATGTCAAAGAGGCTGTTCATGCGGTGTCAGATACTACTCCAAAGCCCTTCCCGCAAGGACTGAAGCCTTAAACTGCTTCAAGGCGATTCTGAACCAACACTATATCAAAGGGGCTGAGGCCGTTCTGGGTTTCGGCCTGCGTGCCAAAGCCTACCGAAATATCAGTCTGATCCCCAATCAGGCTAAGCACAGTATTGTCACCAATCGTCAAGGTCGTGGTGTCAGTTTCTGGATCAAAGACGTTCTGAGCAAAGGCTTCTACATCGACACCTGCATCAAGCTCGACAACCAGTTGTTCTTCTTCTGGTTCAAAGGCAACAGGGGGTTCCACGTCTGTCAGAGTGTTGGCAAGGGTTGGGCCAGTCAGCTGTTCCTTGACCGGTGCAAGGCCAACATCGAGGGTGTTCTCATCAGCGTCCGCCTCAGCGGTTGTTGAAAAGTTGGAAACATCCAGATCATCGAGGTCGATGTCGTTTTCTTCAGCCAGTCGGCGCGCTTCGTCAATTTCATCCTCGTAGCCAAGGTAGGCCAAACCGCCCAATGCAAATGCAATGCTCAACCCGATTAAAATTGCCACAATCTAGCCCCTGAAAATTATCTTTCTGCGGCCACGATCCAAAACGATTCGCATTAAATTTATCTTACGTTGGATCAATCATGAGGAAGTGCACCGCTGTGCACGCGGGTTCCTTGCTGTCTGTCCGGCATCCATGGCAGACTGCCCGAAATCAAGAACGGACCCAGAATGGCAAATCACACCGCTGCCCCGGTCACCACTTCTGTCGCAGATGCACTGGCATCCGCAGCCGAGGCTGCAACGCAAGGCGGCAACGGGACAACTTTCATCGAAACCGTTCAGGCGCTTGCTCAGACGCTCATGTTAGCGGCGCAGGGCACGTTTATGACGCTGGTGCGGCCGTGGATCGGCTATCAAATCGTTTTGGTGGTGATGCTGTTTTTCATCTCCCACTGCCTGCGCATTTGGCTGGCCCCTTCTATCCGCGAATGGATGGCGACGCGCGAAGGGTGGCCAAAATGGCGCATGCGCGTGCTGGTGGTGATCCATCGGCGACTGCGCCACCTGTTCTTTGTGGTGTTGATTTGGGTTGTGGTGCTTGTGATGCAAGAGGTCACGTGGCCGTCGCGCTCATTTATGCTGTCGCTTGTTGCCACCCTTGCGCTGGCATGGCTGCTTGTCAGCTTTGCTTCGCGTCTGATCAGATCCTTTCTACTACGCCGTTTGGTCCGTTTGGGCGCGCTAATCTATGTCACTTTGTATATTTTGGGCATCGCAGACGAGACATCCCAAATTCTAGACGCCGCCGCGATCAGTATCGGCGATTATCGATTATCCTTGCTCATGATCGTGCAAGGGGTCGTGGTGATCGGGGTGCTGGTCTCTGTGGCGCGTTTTGTCACGACATCGACCTCTGCGCGCGTCACGCAAAACGAAGACATCTCGCCCTCGATGCGGGTTCTGATCACTAAGGTCGTGCAGATCGTTTTTTATACCGCTGCCTTCTTTATTGGGGTGCGGGCGCTTGGGATCGATCTGACAGGGCTTGCTGTGCTGTCAGGCGCGATCGGTGTCGGCCTTGGGTTTGGCCTGCAAAAGGTAGTGTCTAACCTTGTTTCAGGGGTCATCATCCTGCTGGATAAATCGATCAAGCCCGGCGACGTGATCAGCCTTGGGGACACCTTTGGTTGGATCCAAACATTGGGCGCGCGCTATGCTTCGGTGGTGACACGGGACGGCAAAGAATACTTGATCCCGAACGAAGACCTGATCACTGGGCAAGTCGTGAACTGGTCACATTCGGATGAGTTTGTGCGCCTCGATATATATTTCGGGACGGCCTATAACGATGATCCGCACCAAGTGCGCAAACTAGCGATTGAAGCCGCGAATGGGGTCGAGCGCGTCCTGACAAGCCGCCCACCCGTGTGCCACGTTGTCGGCTTTGGAGACAGTTCGGTGGACTATATCCTGCGCTTTTGGATTACGGACCCGACCGGCGGGCTGACCAACATTCGGGGTAAAGTCTATTTGGCACTTTGGGACATCTTTAAGGAACACGATGTATCGTTCCCGTTCCCGCAACGCGAACTGCGTGTGCTGGGTGATGCGCCTGAGCCAGTCAAGGTGTTGGATTGACATTACCGTTGATGCCGCGCATTGGGGCGCATCGCGCGAGAACGCGCCAGAAGACGCAGCTTTCATTGAATTGTTCGCCTCGCGTTGCTACCATACAGACGTCCCAGCGCCGGGGGCATGAGGCGGCGCGATGAAAAGGAGGACAATGTCCTGTCCATCTCTGCACAGACGGCACACCCTGTTGATGGGGTCACGGCCATGATGGCCACTGCCAAAACACAAGCCACAAGCGAGCTTCTCCTTGAGGCCGTCCTGTCCTCTCTCTCTGACGATAAAGCCGAAGATTTGGTGCAAATCGATCTGCGCGGCAAGACCGAGATTGGCGACTATATGATCATCTGTTCAGGTCGTTCTACGCGTCAGGTTTCGGCTATGTCGGAAAAGCTGGTCGAACGGCTGAAAACCCAATTCGGACGCACGTCGCGGATCGAAGGCAAGGGAACAGGCGACTGGGTTCTTGTCGATACGGGCGACGTGATCGTTCACATATTCCGCCCTGAAGTGCGCGAGTTCTATCAGCTGGAAAAGATGTGGCAGCCCAACGCCGCCCAGAACTGACCTCCTGAAAGATGCGCGTCCATATCTGTGCTGTGGGCCGCCTGCGCGGTGGCCCGGAAAGCGCGATAATTTCCGACTACATCACCCGTTTTGATCGTACGGGCCGGGCCTTGAGCCTTGGCCCTTTGTCGCTGATCGAAGTCGAGGACCGCAAAGGTGGCGGTATGGCAGCTGAAGCTGACTTGCTACGCCGCGCGGTACCCAAAGGCGCGCTGATCTGTTGCCTTGATGAACGGGGACGTGTTGAAGCGTCTCCTAAATTTGCGAACCGTTTGGGCAACTGGCGCGATTCGGGTCGCAGCGATGTGGCGTTTGTCATCGGCGGCGCAGACGGGATTGACCCGTCATTGCGCGCAGAGGCTGATCATTTGCTATCGTTTGGTGACATGGTTTGGCCGCACATGCTGGTGCGTGTGATGCTGACCGAGCAGCTTTATCGCGCGGCATCGATTCTGGCTGGATCACCTTATCACCGCGCGTAATCCAAAGGGCGCTTGCGCGACGCTATTTTTTAGGGGGCTTTGCCCCCGTCCTGCGGACACCCCCAAGGTATTTTAGACCCAAAGATAGCAAAGACCCCGTGTCTGTTTTGTTTTTTATGGCGCCATTGGGCCGAGCAGTGTTTGGGTCTGCGCGCCCTTTTTTAATCAGCGAAGTTGGACGATTGTCGTTCCAGTGTTCCAGCCTGCGGGCAAATCGCGCGCTTGCACTTGCACCTGTGTGGTGCCGTTTGGAATTTTCACGCCGCCCAAGGAACGCGTAAACGGTTGTTCGTTTTCGTGAGGATGAGCGAGCACGCGGATGCCAAGTTCATTCCCATCCATGTCCAACACACGCCACCCATCGGCGTAGTGATCCCAACCCGTTTCCGGATGCAGGATCGTCACATCAAATCTGTAGGTTTCCGGCGCTGTGCGTGTTGCAGTGACGCGTTCGATCACAGGTTCTTCGGCCCAAGCCGGGCCTGCGGCGATCATCAAGGCGAGCATAAAATACTTCATAATCAGTTTATAGCGCATGTATTTTCCTTATGTCCCCTCACGTCTCTGTGCCTAGAAGAATTGTGCGCGATTGCGAGGCAAATTCACGTCTCCAAATGACGGCGACTGTGAAGGCGGTTGCAACGATCAGCGGTATTGGACCAGCCAGCCATGCCGCGCAGGTGAGCGCGAAATAGATAGAACGCAGCCCTCGATTGAAGGATCGCGCGGCGGTAATGTTGACTTCGGCCGCTTGGGTCGCACGCGTTTCACAGCGCGGGTCGGACACGTCATTTGGTACCGCGGCCATCACCACTGCTGCGTAGCCAAACAGGCGGTTGGCCCATACGAATTTCAAAAACGCATTGGTGAGAAAAAGAGCCAAAATGACCAGCTTGACCTCCCAGACGAAGGTCGGCGTTTCGCTTAGCGTCAATTCATTGGCGACGCTTGTCACCCGTTCGGCGTTGCCAATAACCGCCAGCACCCCCCCGATCGCAATCACCGAGGTCGAGGCAAAGAAGGCGGTGCCCTGGCGCAGGCTTGATACCACTTGCGCGTCAAAAATGCGGGGCTCGCGGGTGATCATCTGGCGCATCCACTCACGCCGGAACTCTGCCATGATTTGCGATGTGGAGGGATGCCGCGCGCTTGGGTGTTCGATTCGCCAACCAATCAGGAACCACGCAACCACCAAGGCGCACAATGCGACCCCATCCAACGTGGAAAACAATTCAAACCGATCCAGCCATGTCATGACTGCGCTTTTACACCGCAGTTATAAGGATTGCATCCTGTGAAAATTGGTCATATTATTTTACCAATCCTAATTGGAAGTTTATACTCATGGAAATGCCAACCCCTGATGCCACCATCCTCGCGCGCAAGTCTCGGGTTGTTGAACGGCTTAAATCCGTGCTGCCCGCTGATGCAGTGATCGATGACCCGATGGAGACCCGCGCCTATGAATGCGACGCCCTGACGGCCTATCGTTGTCCGCCTATGGTCGCCGTGTTGCCGTCTTCTACGGACGAGGTTTCTGACGTTTTGCGTATTTGCCACGAGGAAGGTGTGCCAGTTGTGCCGCGCGGATCCGGCACTTCGCTTGCGGGTGGCGCGTTGCCAACGGCGGACTGCGTGATCCTTGGTGTGGCACGCATGAATGATGTGCTGGAAACAGATTATGACGACCGATTTGTCAGGGTCCAAACCGGGCGTACGAACCTGAGTGTCACGGGTGCCGTCGAGTCAGATGGTTTCTTTTACGCCCCCGACCCGTCAAGCCAACTGGCTTGCGCCATCGCTGGAAATATTGCGATGAATTCAGGCGGAGCGCATTGCCTGAAATACGGGGTCACGACCAACAATTTGATGGGTGTCACGCTGGTCCAAATGGACGGCACTGTGGTTGAAATCGGCGGGGCGCATTTAGATTCAGGTGGATTGGATCTGCTTGGCGTCATTTGCGGATCAGAAGGGCAATTGGGTGTCGTAACAGAGGCCACTTTGCGCATTCTTCACAAGCCCGAGGGCGCGCGGCCTGTTTTGATGGGGTTTGATAGCGCCGAAGTGGCCGGCGCCTGTGTTGCAGACATCATAAAGGCAGGCGTTCTGCCCGTAGCCATCGAATTTATGGACCGCATGCTGATCGAAGTCTGTGAGGATTTTGCCAAAGCCGACTATCCCATGTGCGAGGCGTTGTTGATCGTTGAGGTCGAAGGATCGGACACAGAAATTGATGCTCAATTGGCTTTGATCACTGCGATTGCCGAACGCCATAACCCGGTCGCTTTGCGTGAAAGTGCCAGTGCGGAGGAATCTGCGCGAATCTGGGCCGGACGCAAGGCGGCGTTTTCTGCCATTGGTCGCGTAAGCGATTACATGTGTTTGGATGGCACGATTCCAGTGTCTGAGCTTCCTTATGTGTTGCGTCGCATCGGCGAGATGTCCAAGCAATACGGCCTAGCCGTGGGCAATGTGTTTCATGCGGGTGACGGCAATATGCATCCGCTGATATGTTATGACGCCAACAAACCCGGCGATCTTGAGATTTGCGAAGAATTCGGCGCTGAAGTGTTGAAGCTTTGTGTCGAGGTTGGCGGATGTTTGACTGGTGAACATGGCGTGGGCATCGAGAAACGGGATTTGATGACACATCAGTACGCGCCTTCCGACCTTGAGGCGCAGATGGCAATTAAGGATGTTTTTGACACCAAGTGGTTGTTGAACCCGGCCAAGGTGTTCCCGTTGTCGGTGTCCGAGACCCGACGCCGGACATTGGTCGCGGCAGAATAGGGGGCCAGCCCCCTCGGCCTTTGGCCTCACCCCCGGAGTTTACAGAGCAAGATGAAAATGGATCATTTGAAGAGTGAAGCGGATGTAGCAGCCCGAATTTCCGAGGCCAAAGGGCCTTTGGTTGTGCGCGGCGGTGGGACCCGCCTCGTAGGACGTCCGCTGTCAGGCGATGTCATAGATATGTCGGGCCTGTCGGGTGTGACGCTTTACGAGCCGGGTGCACTAACCATCGTAGCCAAAGCAGGCACGCCGTTGACTGAGATCGAAACGACTTTGGCCGCGGAAAATCAGCGTCTGGCCTTTGAGCCTTATGATCTGACCGGCATGCTAGGCACAAAAGGTGCAACCACCATTGGCGGCATCATCGCCACCAATGCCAGTGGCCCGCGCCGTATTCAGGCCGGGGCTGCGCGCGACTTTGCTTTGGGTGTGCGATTTGTTGATGGTGCTGGCAACATCATCAAGAACGGCGGGCGCGTGATGAAGAACGTCACGGGTTATGATTTGGTCAAACTGATGAGTGGGTCTTGGGGGACTTTAGGTGTTTTAACCGAGGTCAGCCTGAAGGTGCTTCCCGCGGTTGAAGCAACGACCACATTGGTGATTGCCGACCTTGACCCTAAGCAAGCGGTTGCGGCAATGAGTGCCGCGCTTGGCTCACCGTTTGAGGTGTCAGGCGCTGCTTGGGTTGGCGGCGCAGTTTGGCTGCGCGTTGAGGGGTTTGCTGCGTCGGTTGAGTATCGCGCAGGTGCCCTGCAAGACCTTTTGCGCAGCACCGGTGATATCACACGAGACGATACGGTCGATTGGTCACACGTGCGCGACGCGGTGCCTTTACACGATCATTCCACCATCTGGCGGGTATC
>NZ_JBDVGB010000001.1:0-72023 GCF_039940735.1 Tateyamaria sp. | reverse complement strand
CAGCCCTTAGCCGCGATAATTTGCGCCGCTATCGTCTCATCATCCGCAGGCGCAGACCGCAGTGCGTTGATGACTGTTAGCTTTAACTCATTGCGCCCGAATAGCTGCTTGTACTTCCCACGAGGCGCTATGCCCTTGGGGCCGTCCTCGTAGCCACACAGCACCAGTGTGCGGTCTATCGCGTCTAGGTCAGCCTTAAGTGCATCCGCTGCTTTTAGCGCGACCTTGTGCTGGCCTGCTATCTCACCGCGTTTTTTGATCAGTCCGAATATCGTGTGTTCCATACGAGGAATCTAGCTGATATTGTTGGGTAAATCTTGGTGCGTTTGATACATAAGGCCGTTTATTTTCTGGTAGCAGTCATTAACCATGAAGCCATGAAGGACGACTTCGTCCGCCTCTTACCAGCTCAAACACGGTGCAACGAACGTCCGCATCACCAAAAAATTTAATCAAATCAACTGCTTCCAATAGTCAGCCTTCGTGTGGCGTCCGGTGAAAGTCGGAGTCTGAGGAAATTTCAACATTTTGATAAATAAACATACTTTTGGAAACATCCATTTAGAAACGAAGTTTCGTCCGGGTAAGACAGGACACTGAGAGGCAAGCAGGCAAAGAAAAAGCGGCTCGAGGCGGCATGTTTTGGCTAGTTTATTGGTTAAGTTTTGATCGAGTAAATCGGGTCGATAATATATCGGCAAACCGGCACCTTCTTTCTCTGGCAAGATACCTACTTCATCGACCTTTGACCGTAGCTCCTTTTCTTCGATGTCCAAATGACGCGTAGCGGTCGCAACAGTTTGATAGGTTTTTAGGAAGCGCGTGAGCACTGTTTTTCTAACAGATTTCTTGGACCGATAACCATGGCGCGCAGGCGCGGGGAAGTACGGTAGAAGATGAAGTTCACGAAGTGCCCGCAACTCGTCGAAGTTCCGTCCAAGAAGTTGGCTCAGCGCACGTGGGGCAATCTGGTCATCAGTATGCGTGGAGCGTAATCTTTGCCAAGGCGAGATAACGGCAGAGTTTTTCGCAGGCGATATTGTGGCGTTTCTTAGCGTGTCGTGTGATCTTGGAAGGACACCCGCGACAAGACACAAAACCACGCCCGCAAAGTAATGGTCATTGCTGTTGGTCTCGTCGTTGCGTTGTTTCTGTTCTTAGGAGGTCACCTTTTAGGAGCAGGACTGCGCAACACACGTTGGTTGCTGGTCGCATTTTGTGGGATTGCCGCATTGTACATGTATGGGGCAAGACAGCTTGAACAGGACATCCAAGACGTTGGTTTAGTTGCTGGTAGATCGCCAGACTGCCCTGCAAACCAAGTACAAGTGTTGATCGTCAATGGACGCACCGCTGATATCGTTGAATACGCGTTTGTGCTGCGTGGGTTTCGCCCAAATTATTCCGAACATGTGGCGTATGACAGCCATAGGACAGACCGGATCATTCCAGCTGGAGGGAACTTGGGGCTCAGGTCATCCTCTACATATCGCATCGTTTGCTCCAGCACATAGAACAGTTTGGATTGGTTCAGCAGGGGATTGTCGTCGGTAGTTTGGTCCAGTTTGATCATGGTGTTTTGTGGATGCTGACGTAGACAAACGCAACCTTATGGCATATATTGCCAACAGCAAAAGGGGCGGAAGATGGCCACTAAAAACGTCGTACTCACGGATCATCAAGAGACCGTTGTCGCTGGGTTGGTTGCTTCAGGTCGATACCAGAATGCAAGTGAGGTCATGCGTGCTGGATTGCGTTTACTTGAACGTGAAGAGGCAGAGGTAACAGAGTTGTCCGCTCGTTTGGCGAATGGAGTGACCCAGGCTTTTAATGGTGATCTGGCTGAGGGCAGCGGCGCTGACGCTATCCGCCGCGCTTTTGCAAAGGCGAAGACTAATTGAAGTCACTTCGCCTTACAAAGCAGGCTGAAGAGCATCTGACAGAAATTGCGGTTTGGACATTCGAAACTTTTGGCCCGCGCCAAGCTGATGCCTACGAAGAAGACCTTATTGCGCGCTGTGAACAAATCGCCAAAGGATCAGCATCGCACCAAAGCTGCGCGATTTTGGTTGATAGCATTAAAGCGAACCTGCGTTTCACTCGTGCAGGACAGCACTTCGTTGTGTTCCTGGAAAATGAGGATGAGATCATCATTGTGGATTTCTTGCATTCCAAGAGTGATCTACCCGCAAAGATCGCCTACCTAGAAAGCCGGTCATCGTGACAAGCATAAACTTGATTAAATCAAGTTTTCACAACAGGTCCACCGCGCTGCGTTTCTGTTCATCCGTCACATCGATATAGCGTTGGGTTGTCGTCAGTTGTTTGTGACCCGCCAGTTCCATGATCACTTTGGGCGAAACGCCAGCATGTGCCATCTGTGTGATGAACCAACGACGCCCAATGTGTGAGGACGCGTCCTCAATTCCAGCTGCAACCAACACACGCTTAAAGGCCTGGACCACACTGTTGGGGCTGAAGTGCGCACCTTTTTGGGATTGGATCACTGGGCGCTCTGGCTTCTTCCATCGGTTCAGCTGCGCCCAGTAGGTTGCCAGTTCCTTCTGCAGCTTGGCATTCAAATGCACCTGGCGCGCTTCCTTGGCCTTGGTGTTCTCAGCCTTGAGGTAAAACATCGCTTTGGGCTTGAGGTCCTTATCCAGCACATCGGTCCATTTGAGCGAAGCAATCTCGCCCACACGCATCCCAGCATAATGTGAGAGCATCAGCATCAATCTGTTACGTTTGCCGTTCTGCATTGTGACGCAAATCGCCACCACGCGTTTTAGTTCCACAGAAGATAGCACTTTGGCTTGTTTCACCGGTTCTCCGACAAGCGATTGAAACATAACGCTTTCTTGCTGGAGATCTGATTTTGTTATGTTGCCACCTGATGGGGAGAGCGATCGTTTTCTGATTGCCAAGGAAACGAAGTTGGTAAGGCACAGGCGCGGAAACTTTGTATTTTGTTATGATCTTGGAATTCGCCCGTTCTGGTCACGGTTCACGAAACCGGCCGTTCAGGCACAGCGCGGAGAATTTACCGAATGAGCCCTTTCTGACCAATGCTGCGAGCTATCCCGATGGCTGCTTTGGTCAGAAATGGTGTGATTGCCAATGGTAAAGGGTCTTGGATCATTCGATAGAAAACACATTTTCCTTAAGGCCTGACGTGTCAACATCGAGTGCGAACAAGCCGCCTGCTAACGGTTCTATGCCTGCTTTTTCTGCACCTGCTGTGGTAATGAACAATGTCTTTAGGTTCGGCCCACCAAACGTACAGGTTGTCACATTTTCGACAGGCAAATCGATAATGCGGTCAACTTCACCGGTCGGTGCTATGCGCACTATACAACGGCCTCCATAGCGGCAATTCCAAAGGTATCCCTCTGAATCCATGGCTGATCCATCAGGCAAACCACGTTCAAATCCAGCGAAAAAGGGCTTTCCAGCTCCAATGTCCCCTGTGGCAGGGGAGCGCGGATAGGCGCTAATTTCGTTCTTCAGTGTGTCGCCAAAATAGAACGTTTCTCCATCAGGTGCCCAGCACACTGTGTTTGGAATCCCGATGCCGGTTTCAATCGCCTCTAATTTTGTTCCCGCACGATACCGATAAAGGGTCCCTTTGCCGTCTTGCGCAGGCAACGCCTCCCCCTGAGGTCCGACGTTATTGCCCATGGAGCCGATCCAGAATGCACCCGACGGATCGCTGCGCCCGTCATTGAAACGCAGCTCTGGCCAATCAAGAAGCATTCCATTGGCCAAATCCTCGCGGGCTTCGGTGTCGGGGTTGAACAAAATCAGACACGATCCCAATGCAATCAACAACCAACCGTCCCGATCCGTCAGCGATATGGCCGTCACAGGTTCGTCAAAAGGTATCGTTTTAAGTGCACCCGTCTCTGGATCAAGCATATTTAGCAAAAAGCGATTGATATCGCACCAATACAGCAAACCTCGTGTTGCGTCCCACGTGGCGGCCTCGCCGCAGACATCATTGGTTTGTGCGATACACTTTGGTCTCATGTTTGGTTTTCTTTCGCGCGGGGATGACCGAGAGAGTTTTCGATATAGTTAAGCCCGTGATCGAGATGCTGATCCATCAGATACATATAGGCTAGCCGGTCGCGCTTTTGCAGCGCTTGCAGGATGCCGGTATGGGCCTCGTAGGTGCTGTCTAGGCCATCCGTCTCTTTGCCCGTTTCCATCAAGCGCCCAATCATTGGGCGCATCGATTTATAGACCGTGACCAGAGTGCGATTGCCCGTGGTTTCCAGCAACGTGCAATGGAAATTAAAATCGGTTTCTGCAGCCTCTTCCACGGTGTCGGACTGGCGCAACTTTTCATTGATTACTGCCAATTGCGCAAAGATGTCATCGTCAAGATTCTCAAACAGCCGATCGACCGAATTGACTTCGATCAACCGGCGGAAATTCTGGATGTCGAGGAACGTCTCGCGGGATAGGCCGATCTGGAATGAAAAGACGTCAAAAATCGCATCCATGTGCCGATCGACCAGAACGGCACCAACTTTGGGGCGGACATCGATAACACCATAGGCTTTCAAAATTCGGATCGCCTCGCGCACGGTATTGCGGGCGGCTGCGAACCGCGTGCCAAGGTCCCGTTCCGACGGAAGGCTATCCCCAACAGCGAGCTGATTCTCGTAGATATACTGTCTGATTTGCTGCACGAGCACGTCGACGGCGCCGCCGTCCTTGTCTTTATGCGCTATTGTTTCGCTCATAATCAAACTCAATCTTGTTGGACCAGATGCAGGAAAATATGATATTTTTCTCCAAAAAGTCGGTGCAAATGATTAATAACACAGATCTGGCCCAACAAAATAGTTGATTTCGATGCTGCATTTGGCACAGGTTACCGCAAGAGGGGGAGAAGCGCATGATTGAAACGTGGCGATGGTTTGGACCGGACGATTCCGTAAGTTTGGCGCATGTCCGTCAAGCGGGTGCTGCGGGCATCGTGACCGCGTTGCACCATATGCCGCCCGGTGAAGTCTGGACGCGCGAAGAGATCGTCTTGCGCCGCGATATGATCGCTGCGGCAGGTTTGGAATGGTCTGTTGTTGAGAGCATTCCCGTTCATCCAACCATCAAGCTGGGCACGCAAGAAGCCCCCAAATACATCGCCAGATGGATCGAGACGATGCAAAATTTGGCTGCTGAGGGCTTGGACGTAATTTGTTATAATTTCATGCCGGTCGTGGACTGGACGCGCACGGATCTACGTTATCCAGCCCCGAATGGTGGTTTGGCACTGCGGTTTGATCCTGTGGAATTTGCGGCCTATGATCTTTTCATTCTTGCGCGCGCAGGTGCCAAGGCAGATTACGATCCGCAAACGATTGCTGCGGCCGCTGCGTGTTTCGCTGGGATGGACAGTGACGATTGCATCCGGCTGGAAACGACGATCATTGCAGGGCTACCTGGCTCTGAGTTGAACCACGGACGCGAGGACATTCGCGCAGCCATTGCCGAATATGACCAGATTGACCCCGCCGCCTTGCGTGCAAACCTGATCACCTTTCTGAAAGCGGTGACGCCCGCAGCCGAGGCTTGCGGCGCGCGCATTTGCCTGCATCCTGACGATCCACCTTATTCGATCTTCGGCCTGCCGCGGGTCGTGTCTACGCAAGCTGATTATGCAGCTTTGTTTGATGCGGTTCCGGCTGTGGCCAATGGGATTACGCTATGCGCGGGATCACTGGGCTCGCGTGCGGATAATGACGTTCTAAAGATTGCCCAAAACTTTGCGGATCGCATCCATTTTGCCCATCTGCGCAATGTAACCCTGCAAGACGGAGGGGCCTTTTTCGAGGATGACCATTTGGAAGGGGGCGTGGATATGGTCGCATTGACACAGATCTTGATGAGGGAAGAGGCGCGGCGTCGTGCTGATGGCCGCGATGACGCGACGATCCCGATGCGCCCTGATCACGGGCATCTGCTGATTGATGACATCACCAAGGATACAAATCCCGGTTATTCGGCCATTGGGCGGCTCAAGGGGTTGGCGGAGTTGCGCGGGATCGCGCGCGCCATTACCGCATTGGAGAATCCGTGATGCAGATAGATTTTTCCGGCAAATTCTTTGCAGTGACGGGGACCAGCGGCATCGGGTTGGAAGCTGCACTATACCTTGCGCGCTCCGGTGCACGGGTGTTTCTCGCTGGTATCGACTCTGCAAGGAACGCCGAAGCGTCAGCAATGGCTAAGGCGGAAAGCCTGTCTGTCACCGTATCCAAAGTGGACGTGTCGAACACCAGTTCGGTCACGGCTTGGGCGGAGGAGATCGCAGGCCAAACCGACAGCTTGCACGGCTTGGTCAATGCTGCGGCAATCCAGACCTATGGAACGGTTGCCACGACCACGCCAGTAGAATGGGATCATACAATCGCTGTCAATTTGCGGTCCTGCTATCTGACTTCGCACTTACTTTATCAACTTTTACGCGCGGCCAATGGGGCTGCAATCGTACATGTGTCATCGGTTCAGGGACACGCCAATCAGAATGCCGTTCTGGCGTATGCAACCACAAAGGGCGCGATCCATGCGTTGACCCGTGCCATGGCTGTCGATTGCGCGGCTGACAAGATCCGTGTGAATTCCGTCAGCCCCGGATCGGTTCGCACGCCGTTGTTGGAATTCTCGGCACGTGAATTGGCCAAAGACGGCAAATCGATGGAAGACATGATTGTCGAATTCGGTAAATCCAATCCCTTGGGTCGCGTCGGCACGACCGATGAGACAAGCGCGATGATCGCATACCTGTGTTCAGCTGCCGCCGGTTTTGTGACCGGGGCTGACATGAAAATTGACGGAGGGCTGACGGCACAGCTGGGAGTTTGATGCGCCAACGTGCGCAGCGAAGGAATTAACAAAAGGGCATATCGCCCAAATTGGGAGGAGACCAATATGAGAAATCTTAAACGTCGCAACTTTTTGAAAGCCACCGCGTTGGCGGTGTCGACGACATTCGCGGTACCCGTCTTTGCGCAAGACGCACCGGTGATCGCCAGCGTTGTGTTTCAAGGTGACCAGTTTATGCAGTTCCTGCAACAAGGTGTACGCGAAACGGCCGAGGCTGCTGGTGCTGAAGTTCTGGAAACAAATATCGACGGCGATCAGGCCCGCGAAATTGAAGCGATTGATACCTACATTGCCCGTGGCGTCGATGCGATTGTCATCGCACCGCTATCCGCCGACAATTCTGCGGCAGCTTTGAAACGTGCCCGTGACGCAGGGATCGTGGTTGTCGCCTTGAACGGCGGGCTAAGCGATGCCAGCATTCCAAACGCAACATTTTCGACCGCGAACCGTGATCTGGGCGCATCCACTGGTGGAGCAGCCGCAGAATTTGTTGCGGCCAACCTCGATGGGTCCGCCAATGTCGCCATTTTGGCGTTCTCATCACTGTTGCCAGAGCAAAGCGGTGATCGCACAGGTGGTTTTAAAGATGCCGTCGCTGAAGGTAATGACGTGACCATCGTGACCGAACAGGATGCCTGGCAGCCAGAGGACGCGGTGACCGTTGCGACCGACATCTTGACTGCGAACCCTGAAGTCAACGTCATCTACGCGGCCAATGAAGGCGGCACAGTTGGTGCCATGCAAGCCGTGCGCAATGCGGGCAAAGCCGGCGAAGTCGTTGTTTTCGGCATCGATGGATCCGAGCAATTGGCACGCGGACTTTTGGCGGGTGACAATATCCTACAAGCGACCACCGCACAGGCGCCGATCCAAATGGGATCAATGGGTGCACAGGCTGCTTTGACCGCAATTGAAGGTGGGGCCGTACCGTCCGAGACGACTGTCCCGGCTTTGCTGTTGTCACGCAACAACCCGGACGCTGTGACGGAATTCGTCGAAAGCATCCAATAAAAAAAGACGGCATCGCCACTTAGGCGGTGCCACCTCATTAAAGGGCGGTCCTCACGTGTCTGATCTAGAGCTGATTAATCTGACAAAGCACTACGGCGACGTCAAAGCGCTCGATCAGTTTAGTCATGTGTTTGCTTCTGGACAGGTGCATGCGCTGATCGGCAAGAACGGGTCGGGCAAAAGCACCTTTATCAAGATGATGTCCGGTGCGATTTCGCCGACTGTAGGCGAAATCCGCATTGATGGTACTCCCGTTGACGCAACCAGTGCCGATCCCAATCAAGCTTTTGCACGCGGATTGGCAACCGTTTATCAGGAACTTAGCCTTGCACAGGGGCTAAGCGTTGGAGAGAATATTTTCTTGGGACGCCTGCCCAAGACCCGTATCGGTCTGGTCGACTGGCCTGCGGTCTATCGCAACGCGCAAGCGCTGCTGGATAAGATTGGAGCCGCCGGGATTGATCCCAAATCCCTCGTTGAGACACTTTCGATCGGACAACAACAGATGGTCGAAATCGTCAAAGCGATGAGCTTTGACCCGAAGATCTTGCAGTTGGACGAACCGACGTCAGCCCTGGCGCAGGCCGAGGTCAATCAACTGTTTGAGATGGTGCATCGCCTAAAGGCGCTGGGTGTCACCATCATTTATATCACCCACCGCCTGTCGGAATTGCCGCAGATTGCTGATACCGTCACCGCGATCCGAGACGGGGTTTTCGTGGACAGCGTACCGATTGTACAAGCCACGCCACAGGTCATACTCGACATGATGTTCGGGGAAATGGAGCCCTTGGAACGCCCCACTCATCCCATCGCCAAAGATACGCCGGCGCTGTCAGTGAAAGGGTTGGCTTGCGCGCCCTATTTCGATGATGTCTCGTTTGATCTTTATCCGGGAGAGGTGCTGGGAATCGCAGGCATGCTGGGTGCCGGACGGACCGAGCTTTTTCATTGTATTTACGGCGCACGCTCACCGGATGCTGGCACCATAGCGATCGCAGGCCAAACGGTGCACAAGCCGTCGATTCCTAAAATGAAGGCACTCGGGGTCGGCTATACTTCAGAGGATCGCAAACATTCAGGCCTTGTGCAGCTTTTGTCGAGCCATGCCAATTTGTGTCTTGCAGGACAGGATAAGATCGCGCCCAAGGGGTGGACATCACTGACCCACGAACGCCCCTTTGCCGCGGCCCAAATATCTGACCTTCAGATTAAGACGGGCGATCCGATGTTGCCAGTGTCGTCCTTGTCTGGTGGCAATCAGCAAAAGATCGTCGTCGGAAATTGGATGAACAATGATCCAAAAATCCTACTCTTTGACGAACCTGCACGTGGCGTTGATGTGCAAGCCAAACGGCAAATCTACCAGATCATCTGGGAAAAGGCGCGGTCTGGCCTGAGTTCTATCGTGGCTTCTACGGAACTCGAGGATCTCACCGAATGCTGCGACCGCATTTTGGTCCTGCGCGATGGACGGATCATGGCCGAATTCCTCAACGAGGGGCTGGACGCTAAAGACCTTTATACCGCCTGTATGACCGACAGCCCACTGCCCAAGAAAGAAGCCATATGACACACGAGAAACTAATGACCATGCTGCGTGAGCGTTCCATGGTTTTGATTCTGATTGCCTTTTATATTCTCGTGGCGAACACGGCGAACGGGTTCTTCACCATCAACAATCAATTGAATGTGCTGCGCAATATTGCGGTGCCGGGTATGATCGCCTTTGGCATGGCGCTTGTGATCATCTCGGGTGAGATTGACCTGAGTGTGGGCTCTATGGTGGCGGTATCGGCCTGTATTACAGCTTGGGTCGTGGATTTTGCCTCGGGTGGTGCGTTTGAACCTGCGGTTTGGACAGTGGTTTTGGGCGTCTTCGCTGCGGTGTGCTTTGCAGCCTCAATTGGGTTCGTGAACGGGCAGCTTCGACAACGGGTCGGAGTGCCCACGTTTATAACATCACTGGCGATGATGGCGACACTGGCAGGCCTGGCAAACCTGATCACCGGAGGGGTGCCGATTGCGAGCTTCCCGTCTTGGTACTATGTTATCGGGTCGGGGCGGCTTCTTGGTGTACCTGTGCCCGTTTATTTGCTGGCTGCTGCTTTTGCGATCACCTTTACGATTTCTAACTACACAACTCTCGGTCGGTCGATCTATGCGGTGGGCGGCAATATAGAAGCCGCGCGCCTATCGGGCATCAACGTCTGGCGGACCAAAACGATCTGCCTCATGATGACCAGCGTTTTCGCTGCCATGGGCGGGATCATCTATTCCTCACTTGTTGGCGCAGGCAATCCCACGATTGCACGCGGGATGGAGCTTGAGGTGATTTCTGCCGTGATTATCGGCGGCATCAGCCTGTTTGGTGGCAAAGGGTCGATCTGGGGCGCGTTCATCGGCGTGCTGTTTCTGGGGGTGTTGTTGAATGCCATGACCCTTTGGGGGTTCAGTCCCTACACCCAACAAGTGATCAGCGGAGGATTGATCCTGGGGGCGGTGTTCATCAACTTCTTCGTTGACCGTAAATCGTGAACGACAACTGCACCCTGCGGTGGGATTGCGGCTCTGCAAAGGTGATGGCGATGGGGGCTTTGCTGACGGACGTCATCTTTGAACTACCAGATCGACGTCTGGTCAGCCCGCTACACAAAGCGCCTTGGTTGGGCAAGGATCTACCACCCGATACGCCCCCTCTGCTCGCGCACTTGCAGGGCGAGTGGCCCTGCGTGCCGTTTGGCGCACCGCCCAATGCGCCACTAGACGGTGCATGGAGAGGTTTGCAGCCAAAGCCCGTACGCTGGCCTCATGGCTACGGTGCAAATCATCCTTGGATTTTGGCTCAAGACAGCCCAAACATGGTCACCGCACGGATTGATTATCCCAACAATAGCCCAATTGCGTCGCTCAGTCGGCAGGTGCGCGGTCGGCCGGGGGAGGCGGCTTTGGACATCACGCTTGAGATAAGGGTCAGATGCGCGACACAAGTACCTGTTGGACTGCATCCCGTCTTTAGACTGCCCGAAGCTGTGGGCGCCGCACGCCTGATACTGGGCCGCCACGGCAAAATCTGGAGCTACCCATCCGATAGCGGCGGTGTTTCGGCCTTTGAATACCGCGAACCGGTCGCAACATTCGAAGACTTGGCCAACGGTGCATTTGATCCGCTTAACCTGCCGTATCGAGCGGCGTCTGAGACGCTTCTTTTATTGGCGGACACTGAAGGGCAAGTGAGCTTGCAGAACAACGCCGAAAATTATCGTGCGACGCTCACCTGGGATGCAGAAGCCTTGCCCTCGCTCATGCTTTGGATCAGCAATATGGGCCGTCAATCCACCCCCTGGCAGGGTCAACATCTTGCCTTGGGCCTTGAGCCTGTTTGCGCGCCCTTTGATCTCGGTCAAGCAATGATCGGCCCCGAGACACCTCTTGCAAAGGCCGGTACAAAAACAGCCGTTTCTATTCATCCTGACACGCCTTGGCGTACGCATTACGCCATAGGAGTTGAGCCGTGCGCGGTGCCGTTCGCTTGAAGATCGGTTCGGAGATGATGCTGAACCTATCAAGGAGAGATTTGCCCAAGACAGGCGGCGCAAGGCGGAACGCACGATGCCTCCCGCCACTGAGCCGGACAATTGCGCAACTACAGCGAGGGTTGTTTCGGGTTTTTTCACAGGCCCGCGGTAACCTCGTCTCTTGATGCGCTAAACGCAGTTTTATGTTTTCAGAATACTCCACCTCATGCGTGCCAATTTGTTTGTCAACGCGACGGTTAATTTGTTGCGGTGCATCCGCTCCGGCGCCTTTGTTAGCCAATCGCCAAAACTGAAGTCCAACCATCGATTGGGTCGCATGAGCATGACTTTGGTTGCTTGAACAAAGAGCATCCGCAGATATCTGCTGCACCGTTTCGAGATGCGACCAGGCACCGTTCATCAAAATTGTCCTTCGTCATGCTACTTCTCCTAATTGCAATCATAGGCAAAGCCTAATCTGTTGGATGAAGCAGCCGGTAAATCCCATTTTTTGCCGTTCGCTGGGGTTGCCAACGGTTCTGAGGACATTCTTGCAACTGAAGGTCAGTTGCGTGGGACAAAGCCGACGTAGGAAGGTCTTTCAAGCTAATTGGCTAAGGAAGGGAGACCTGCGTGTCGAGCAAAATTCGTTTCGCCCTGTGTCTAGCAAAGGCACGAATTCCCTTTACTACCCATCATAGTCTGCGTTTACTTGCCCAATATTTTGAAACCAAGCGTGCTGTGTTTGAGCATTTGATGTCGATAACTATTCATTCAAAGACCTGTATCACCCGCAGGCCCGACGAAAAGACAGCACGTCAAAAGTGTATTTGATGAGGCCAAGGCGATGACAAAAAAGACTTCTCAGGATCTAAAGGCAGAAGCCGCCGAACTAACTGGCTTAATCACCAGTATGCGCAAGAAAGAACACAACTTTGCGCTCGCGATCGGCAAAGAAGGTGGCGTCGTTCTGGCTGCAGACCCCAAAAAAGGCACCAGCGTTATGTGGCGTCAGGTCAAGGCCAATGGCGGCACCACCAAAGGGTGCATGGGGGTCGCTTCGGTCAAAGGCAAGCTGATCCAGTTTCGTCCTGAAGGTGGTGAGGAGCCACCCAAAGCACTGCTTTTAAATACTAAAAAACACCTCAAGACTTTGGGTCTTGCCTTCAAGGTCGTCTTTATTCTGCCGGACGGCGCCGTGGTCGGCGAGGATAGTGACGATGATACCGGCACTCCGGCGCCCGAGAGAACGGGTTCCGGAGACGACGCGCCAGCGATGGCCCAAGACGGCGATAACCACGACGAAGCACGTGTCGAGGCGCTCAAGCAACAAATCAAAAACCTATCTCCCGAGATTACTGCGTTGAAAGAAGCGGGGCATCCCGCCGCAGGAAAACTGGTCTCTGGTCTTAAATCGGCAATTGCCGCGCTCGAGTCCGGGCAGATTGATGCAGCCGAAATTGTAATCGCCAAAATCGCGCCAGTGCTTGATAAAATTGAAGATGCCGCAAATCAGACAACCAACGACACCGCACAAGATAACGACGCAGAAAAGCGCGGCGCATTGGAAACTGCGTTTGGATCGATTGCGCAAGACCTGGACAAGTTAAAGGGCGAGGGGGCTGACAAGGTCGCGCAAAAGGCAGGGCAGATGGCAACAATGTTCTGGCAAGCGCTGGACGCAGGTGATTGGACGAAAGCAGCCGATATTTCCGACGCAGCAAAAACCTTTGCCGATAAAGAGTTCGCGGTGCTCGCGGCCTTTCCGGCCCCTGATGTCGATCCTGCTAACGAACCGTCGCGTACAGCGGAACTCCTCGAGTTGGACGCAGATATACCGGAACAGGCTGAAAAGCTTATGAAAGAAGACCTAACTGTGCGCGAGCCGCATGAGGTCTTTGACCCGGATGACATGGTTGAACTGTCCAAAAAGGAATTTGAATACGCGGGCAGCGCCACTTTACGTGAGCTCATGCCCAAGATCGAAGCGGGTCTTAACGCGAATGAACGCGATACGGTGATTGCTCAGTTGGCGGACATCGTCGGGGCGAACAAGGATCGGCTTGATAGCGATTATGATCGCTACCGGGTGCTGCTCGAACAACAAAAGGCCTTTGGTAAGAAAAAAGACAAAGGCAGAGTACCTCCTCTGGAAGACGATACCTTTCCTGATTTCCGCGCATCCCAAGAACAGCTTCTGTTTGGCGCCGTCCTTGGCGAAGTCTTTGGCATTCACGAAGTGTTTGCTGCTTTGTTGAGCCCCACGGGCGGCATGGTCGGGCCGGGCAACAATTTCATTGAGGCTGGAAAGAAGGAGCGTGATCCTAACGCGCCTGAAGACGCACCTGATGAGTTCTATATTGAAACCGATGCGATGCACCTTACGGACCGACACCCAATCGGCTTGCACGGAATTTTCCATGACGCTGCAGGCTATTTGACCTCATACCACGACGATGGGCCGGGTTATAATTACCTCGAAAGCGATGACGAGTTTCTGGACACTGGAAACCCGCTATGCGGTCAGGTCAGCGGCATCGAGTTCTGGGTCAAGCAGATCCAAGAGGAAGATGCGCAAGCTGCTGACGAATTTGCACAGGCTGTGGCGCAGCGGGCTGATGAACAAGTACTGCTGATGGAAAAGCAACTTGAAGACGCACGTGACAAGACAGCCGATGCAATTGACGACTGTCTGACTGACTACGAAGCGTTGAAAAAGAAGGCCGGCGAGTGGACGAGTTGGCTGCCGCCCGGCGCAACCGCCTCGGCTGAATTGTTAACTGATACCGCGGTTTACGGGGCGGCGGGCGCTGCAGAGTTGGGTGTCGATGCGACAACTCGGGTTGCTGAGGCGGGCGCGCATGTGAGCGCGGCAAAAGTTAAGATCGACGCGGAACTGGACGAGTACGGGACAGAGCTTGAAGGAACCGCCAAGGATATTGGCTTTGCGGCACTTGGCGGTGTGATTGATACGGGCGAAGTTTTGGCGGGCAGTGCAAAAGACGCAGTTGGGGCGGTGGCTGCTGGTGCTGCTGGTGTTGTCGGTGCCGTCAGCGAGGCGGGTGATGATATTGGTAACATTGCCGCCAATGCCGGGGCTGAGCTCTCGGACACCGTGGCCCGCACTTCAAAGCGACTTGATGCCGCGAGTGGTGTATTGGACACAGCAGATGCTTTGGCGGGTGCGGTGGGCGATGTGACTTCGACTGTCACCAAAGCAACTCTTGGAACGGCTATGGAAGTTGGGGAAGCTGTGGCAGATATGGGGGCGAGCGTTCTTGATACTGGCGCCGATTTAGTCAAAGAAACCGCCGACGTTACCATGGGGCTGGCTCAAACGGTGGTCAAAACGTCTGGAAAGTTGGCCGATATCGCTTTGGATGCGGGTGGGGATGCTTTCGAGGCGGTCGTTGATATTGGCGATGCCGTCGGCGATGCCCTCGGCGGGGTCGCAGACGCCGCTGGCGGATTGGTTGATGACATAATAGACAATCCGCTGACCGAGGCAGTCGCAGACAAGCTGAGCAGCTGGGCCAGTAGTTTTGGGTGGTAAACAGACATGAGCGGACAAGATCTTCACCCCTCAGAACTGGCCTATGCGTTCTCGTGGTCGAAATCAGAGGCTCTTATTGGCTGGGGCAGCGGCCCCTTTCGCGCCAAAAGTGACGCGCCCGACGCCTTATCGGAATGGTACCAGCAAGGGGCCGAGCGGTTGAAGCAAAGCGGTCATCTTCTGTTAGAAGAAGACGGAAGCTTCGCCTTTGAAGAAGCGTTCACAGCGGGCATTCTTACGCTAGTAGATCCGACGGTTGTGCTGTGCGCTGAGCGCAAGGATGGCGAGGCAGTCCGTCGTATGACTGTCCACATGGCGAAGGATCGCATCATCGGTTTGATGCTTCGCCAAGACGGTTTTTTTGATGTGACCCGCTATGCGGATTTGACCGCCGCAACGGCCGCTTGTGCGGCATTTCTGGGCGCAAGTATCGAAAAGGCGCAAAGTGATGCGAGGATCGATACGCCAATTCGTTTCCTAGATTTGCTACAAGACTATACCCGAACCGGCAAAGCGCGAACTGCGGCGCGCGCCTTGATTAAGGTCGGGATGTCGACCGACGATGCCGCCTCTGCGGCACGTGCGTTGGCAGAGCCAATCGCATCAGGGATGTTGAGCGTGTTTTATTGCTCAGGCAATACGGCCCAAGACGTTGAAGTGTACAACATTCGGACAAACTCTAAAAATGAAAGCTGGGCACTTTTCCCACCTGCGAGCTTAGCAGCCCCGGTTACTTTGGAAGCGTCATCCGTGTCTGCACTTGCCGCTCGGGTGAGCGTTGCAATCATTGCGCGCATGGCACTTGCTAAGTCGTCAGCATGATCGCATGGCGCCTGTGCTTGGTTCTTTTTACTGCGTTTTGAAGTGACCGTTGCACTTCATACACCATTGAAGATGCAACACGGCCTGTAGCTGATATCCAAGACTTTGGTTTGGTCGCTGGTAGATCACCAGATTGCCCTGCAAACCAAATGCAAGTGTTGATCGTCAATGGACGTACCGCTGATATCGTTGAGTAACCGAGCTGATCCAAGAGCATTTGGGCGAAACTATTGCATCCGATGGCTATGCGGACTTTCCTACCTTTCGCGGCGACTGCGCCAATGACTGCTTTGCCTATCTGATTTCCTAGAATTAAAAAGTGCAAAATTTCTGCGACGGAATTGATCGTCGACCACGTGTAATACGAAGTACTCTGACAAAGGACCTCGTTATGAAGACTATTCTCACCGCGTTGCCCCTGTTGACGACATTAGCACTTCCTCTCTCGGCCGAGACACTTTCCGCTGATGTTTGGGCCGACAACTGGTTCGAGATGCGCATAGACGGAGTGCAAGTCGCCGAAGATAGCGTGCCGATCACCACTGAGCGGTCTTTTAACGCAGAAAGCTTCGCCTTTGAGGCCGAGCGCCCGTTTGTGATCGGTTTGGTCGCTAAGGATTTCAAAGAGAATGACACGGGATTGGAATATATCGGGGCGCGTAATCAGCAGATGGGGGATGGTGGTGTGATCTTACAGATCATGGATGAATCCGGCGAATTAGTGGCAGTGAGCAACGATGACTGGCAGTGCCTTGTAACGCATTCCGCACCGCTGGATAAATCTTGCGAAAGTTTATCCAAACCTGTAGCGGGCGAAGCGGCCTGTGCATTTGATGCATCTGAGGAACCTGATGGATGGGATTTGGCAAGTTTTGACGCCTCTGATTGGCTCCAAGCAGATATTTACACCGCGAGCGAGGTGGGGCCTAAGGACGGCTATGATGAAGTCATTTGGGTGGATAGCGCCGAACTGATTTGGGGCCCTGATCTTGAGCAAAGCAATACGATTCTGTGTCGCCTGACTGTCGAATAGTTCTTTATAAAAGAGTACCTGAATATGGCTTTTCCAAAACCTATCACCATCACCGCCTTAACGGCGATTTGTTTTCCAACACTTGCACTCGCTCACGAGGATCATTGCGCGGCGGTTGCGGCCTCGGTCGCGGATGCGGGATTTGATGGCGAGGTTGTTGTGACTTGTGACGACGACCATGCAATCCTGACGTCAGACACCTATCCCGATCACGACATGATGACTGGCATCGTCGGCTCTAATGAGCAGGTACCCGTCCCCGCTGAGTATGGCGCGCCGATCATTCTTGCTCCGACCTTAAGCGGCAGCCCCCTGACGCGTGATGCGGCCTTGGGCGTCGCGGTTAACGGCGTGCCGATTTACGACTACACCGGCGGTGGCGAAATGACTCAAGACGAACTTGCCCGCCATCAAGCGCAGCACGACACCATCATCACCCAACAACTTGATGTTTGTGGTGGCCATGCCGGACGCGGCGACGATTACCACTACCACACCACACCGGTTTGTATGATTGAACAGATGGCCAATGCGGGCGATGCTGCGATCATTGGTTGGGCCTTTGACGGGTTCCCGATTTATGGCGATGCAAACCCCGACGGGTCCGCGATTGCCGACGGAACGTTAGACGTGTGTAACGGTCAAGCCGACGACACCTTTGGTTACCGATATCATACGTCACCTGACGCGCCCTACATTGTGCAATGCTTGATGGGCGAAGTGCCTCACTTTGATGCGCTGCCACGTGTGCGCCCTCTATCTGCCGTAACAGGCGGTGGAGCTGCACCGGGTCGCCCTCCGCGCGGAGGTGTAGACGATCTTGTGTTCACGCAAAACGACGATGGTACGCGTAGCATGGATTACACCTACGAGGGAGAGGTTTACTTTATCCGTTACGTTCCGGCGAGCACGGATGGATGCTATACCTTCACGACCCAAACAGTCACCAATAACGCTGAACTGATGTCAGGCGAGTTTTGCCGGTGAACCGGTTTTGGGCCATATGCGCCACTGCATCGGCCTGCGCGTCACTGGCAACCGCTAGCGCTGCGCAGGATGTGTTCACCTTATCGAGTCCTGAAATTGTGAATGGGGGCACGTTGCCGGCTGCGCTGACATGCACACGCGATGGAGGCTATGGTGTATCACCGCCGCTGACGTGGTCCGGCGTTCCCGACGGAACTGAGAGCTTTGCCGTTATAATGCACCATTATCCAAGAGGTGCTGTGGCCGGGCGTGATGCTCCGAGCCAATATTGGCTGCTGTGGAACATCCCCGCTGATACCCGCGAACTTGAGCGCGCCAACCCGACGTCCATTGGGGATGAAGGCGCGGACAAAGACGAGCGGCACACGGGATATACGCCCCCATGTTCACCATCAGGTTCCGCACACGAATATACAATCACGGTTTTTGCGTTGGATGCACCCCTCAGTCGTCTGCCGCAATACGATGATACTTCCGTCGATTGGAAAGTCTTGACTGCGGCTTTGGCTGACAAAGTGATTGCAAGCGCTCACATCAGCTTTGAAAATTAGAACGCCATTCGCCTAAGGTATGCGTAAAATCCATAGCGAAAAATGCTATTCGCCGCAGTACAGAAAAACTGTAGTATGAGCTCGAACCGGACCTTCATCACAAACCAGTCGCTCTCTACATCACATAGCATTAACTGATCCGGGAATGTCATGCCGCCGATAACATT
Source organism: Tateyamaria sp. (assembly GCF_039940735.1). GTDB lineage: Bacteria > Pseudomonadota > Alphaproteobacteria > Rhodobacterales > Rhodobacteraceae > Tateyamaria. The sequence goes on along the minus strand of NZ_JBDVGB010000001.1, from coordinate 53,490 downwards.
CTAAGGGATGCATTCCACTTATAACGTAGGAACAATTTAACGGTGTCCCAGACATCATTTTCCCGCAAAATACTTGGGATCAAAAGTCGGCTGAGAACCCAGACCGACTGATGCTGCATTCTAAGCGAACGGCAGCTTTTCGGTCAGTCCGGGCCTCCCGGCTTTAGAAAACTCAGGTGGTCCCGCTTTAGTTGGCCTGCATTCCCTTACTTTAATTTGCGCCAGATACTCATCTCTGCAACGCTGTGTTGGAATTTCCGTGCCGTTTCGCGGATCACAAAGGGGATGTCCTGCGGATCACCAACCAATTCGAATTCCGGTGCCAGGTTGTCTGCCAAGCCTTCCAGTGTTGTATAGCTTTCACCTGTTTGAGCCTTGTAACCACCAAGCCAATTTTCCTTTGGCGTAAAATCTTCCATCCAAGTGTATGGTGAGGTGATAACCAACAACCCGCCCTTGCGAATGCGCCCCTTAATCGAGTCTAAGAAATCTGTCGGTTTATACAGTCGATCAATCAGGTTTCCGGCGAACACCAGATCATAATCGGTGTATTTGTCTGTGAGGTTGCAGGCGTCACCTTGCATAAACGAGATGTTGTCTTTGATGTCCTCATAGCCGTCAAAATCGGCCAGCTTGACCTCTTTGAAGTCAACCAGATCACCTTGGGTTTTGATGACATAACGTTGCGAGCCGGTTGTTTGCAGGGTCGACGGGGCCTCAACAAAGCGAGCCGAGAAATCTACCGCATCGACGTGATCAAACGCCTTCGCCAATTCAAAGGAAGACCGTCCGGTGGCACAGCCTAAGTCCAAGGCACGTTCTGTCGTCATGCCCTTTGTGTGGGGCATCAAAGCCTCGATACAGGCCACGGGGAAGTTCTTCACACCGTAGTGCTCTTCTCCGTAGTGGAACTCGATGTACTGCGAGATTTGTTCGTCGGTCTCATAGATATTCATAACTGGGTTCTCGACTTCTTCGCCTTCGATGTATCGCAGGCCTGAGTATTGGAAAAAATGACGACGGAATGCATAGCGGGAGTCTTTGATGGAATAGTTGCCAGTGGATATCCAGCACCCGCCCTTAAAGACGTTATGTTTGCCGTCGAATGTGGGGGACGAAAAATCGTCATAGATCGGATGGACGTTGTACCCTTCTAACCCATCGATCGGGGTCTCTGTCCATTGCCAGACGTTGCCAATGATATCAAAGAAACCACCTTTGAATTCGTGGCGATCAACAGGGCAAGGCGACATTTCGTATTCTAGATTGATGTTACCCGGTGCCTTGACCCAATAGGGTTGGTCGGTGTCCGTGGTGAGGTTGCGCAAGTGATACCATTCGGCCTCGGTTGGCATGCGGATGTTCTTGCCAGTTTTCGCTGACTTCCAGTTACAAAACGCTTTGGCCTCTAAATAGTTCAGATCGGCGGGCCAGTTCCATGGCATGTCGATGACTTCCAGCATCGAGCGGTATTTATAGTCAGCTCCGTCTTTCACCCAGTACACGGGATGTTCGGCTTTGGCGTATTGAACCCAATGCCAGCCTTCATCATCCCAGTTGCTGCGGGTGAGGTAACCTTCGGCTTGGACAAATTCCAAAAATTCAGCGTTCGAGACGATAAACTTAGACGCTTTGAACGGTTTGATCTTTGCCTCGGCATGGCCAAATTCGTTGTCCCAACCATAGAGAGGGTTGGACTTGTCCTTGCCATACTCAATCGCCCCGCCATTCACCTCAATCAGTTCGTTTGTGGGGGCGGTTCCGACGTCGGTGCAAATGTTGCTCCAGACATCGTGCGGTTTTACTTTATCAAGCGGCAGTTCGCGGACCAGAACTGCGGATGTTTCAAGGTGGATGCGCTCGTGTTCGATCCCCATCATGATGACCCACATCGGATCGTCGAATGTGATGGGAAGGGTGAAATCATACGTCTTAATAAAGTTGTCCACGATTTCGCGGGTCTTGTCGCGATACGCCTTAACTTTGGCTGGCGTCGGCCAATCGTAGTGCGCCTCGTTCAGGTCATCCCATGACATTTCGTCCACACCGATGGCCAATGTAGATTCCAGATGTGGATCGATCCGTTCGTTGATCAGCTTCGCCACGTTCAGCTTGTTGATGTAGAAAACTGCGGTGTGACCATAGTAGAAAATCAAAGGATGGCGCAGCATGTTGGCTCGGGCATAATACGCGTCATCATCTACCAGACACTCAAACATGCTTTCATAGAGGGAAAAGGTCTGGTGAAAATATGCAAGGATTTCCTCCCGTTTCGACTCGACGGTTCCTTCGTTCAAGGTTGGTGTTTTTGTGACAACTGATGCTGAATTTGAGAAACCGGTTTGGAGGGTACTGACGTTCATATTCCTGCTTTCGACTTTGATGGCCCTGCGCTTAGATAGCTAAGTGGGCAGGAATACGAGTTCTTCAATGTAAGATAACAGTGATTTGTACTGTGGAATTACCTGCAACCGGTCTCCGTTCGATCCGAAATGATGCCCTGCGCGATGCATATTCGTCAGCACGGAACGTACTTGGACTGGACGAGGGTAACCGGCGATACTGGTTGTTTTAGTGAGTTTACGGAGAGGGCAAATTTGGAGAGATGTTGCCTGGCATGGGCCTTCCAATGTGGAACATGCCGGGATCAGTTAATGCCATGTGATGTAGTGAGCGACTGGTTTGTGTTTGAGGTGCCCCTAGATTTGTAGAGGCTTTTCTTGGTAATTTTGGAAGCAAAGGAAGGTCCAAATGTCTGGGCAAATTCGATACTCAGACGAGTTCAAGATTGATGCTGTGGCTCAGGTCACTGAGCGCGGATATTCGGTCAAGGATGTGGCCGAGAGGCTCGGGGTTAGCACCAAGTCACTGTACACTTGGATGGCACAATTTTCGAGGCCTCAGAGGCAAACGGACCAAGAAGCCGAGGTTAGGCGCCTCAAGAAAGAATTGGCGCGTGTTACCGAGGAGCGTGACATCCTAAAAAAGGCCACCGCGTACTTCGCCAGAGATGCAAAGTGAGGTACGCGTTTATCAACGCGCATCGCCGGCAACATCCCGTCCGTGTTCTGTGCAAGATGCTGAGTGTTCACCCCAGCGGGTTCTACGCTTGGGTTAAGGAACCGTTAAGCCATCGTTCGCAAGAGGATGAACGCCAGACCGCATTGATCAAAGGTGCGTGGAAAGCCAGCGGCAAGATTTATGGGTATCGCAAAATCCATGACGACCTGATCGATATGGGGGAAGCTATTTCTGAGAACCGTGTTGCACGCCTGACCCGCCTTGCAGGCATTCAAGCGCAGATCGGCTACAAGAAGAAGTCTGGGCAATATGGCGGCAAGCCGTCTGTCGTCGTAGACAACACTCTGGATTGTCAGTTCACGGTCGATGCACCGGACAGGGCTTGGGTCACCGACATTACGTATATCAGAGCGTATGAGGGCTTTGCGTATCTCTGCGTCGTTATCGACCTGTTCTCGCGGCGTGTGGTAGGCTGGGCTGTTCAGTCTAGGCAGACCTCGGAACTCGCCGTGCAAGCACTCCTGATGGCGATCTGACGGCGCAAGCCCGGGTCAGGACTGCTGATCCACTCAGATCAAGGTGCCCAGTTTTCAAGTCGTGAGTGGGCGGCGTTCCTTCGCGAGCACAATCTGGAACATTCGATGAGCCGGCGCGGTAACTGCCATGACAACGCGGTGGCCGAGAGCTTCTTTCAGCTTCTGAAGCGTGAGAAAGTCAGGCGGCATAAGTATCGGACAAGGGATCAAGCCAGACGCAATGTGTTTGAATACATCGAGCTGTTCTATAATCCCAAACGCAAGCACACGAACAACGGCATGCTGTCGCCCGTTGACTTCGAAGACAGACAGCTCAAACTGAAAAAGGCAGGTGTCTAGGAAACTAGGGGCACCTCAGTGTTCGGTAGCGCCCGAGGCGCTTGCGTGCGAGATGAAAAACGAGGCAAACATTGGCATGGCAAAGAATGCGGCCTGTCAGATTACGGACAGCAACATTGATGAGTTTTCTGCGCTGATGATGGGTTTGCTAAAGACTTCATCCACCTAAGGGAAAGGACACCAGGTCATGAGCAAAGTACCATTATGGCAATGGAGCGCGGTTAAGATCGCATCCGCCACGAAAGATGGCAGCCTGACAGCGATCGAGGCCACCGAGGCCGCGATTGCACGGATGCAAGAGGTTAACCCAAACCTGAACGCGGTGGTCGAAAGTCTGGCCGATGCGGCACGAGCAGAAGCCGAGACGCTTGATGCCAAAGAAGGACCAAAGGGACCGCTGCATGGCGTGCCGGTGACGATCAAGATCAATGTGGATCAAAAGGGGCACGCCACATCCAATGGTGTGGCTGCTTTCAAAGATATGATCGCACATGATGATGCGCCCGTCGTGCGGAACCTCAAGGCAGCGGGTGCCATTGTGATCGGGCGCACCAACACGCCTGAATTTTCGTTCCGCGCAGACACTGACAACCCGCTTTACGGGCGGACCCATAACCCATGGGGGCGCCATGTCTCTGCCGGAGGGTCCTCTGGTGGTGCCGGGTCTGCGGTGATGGCCGGAATTGGTGCGCTGGCCCACGGCAACGACATTGGCGGATCGCTGCGGTTTCCGGCCTCTGCCAATGGGGCAGTGACAGTCAAACCCGGTCTGGGACGTGTGCCTGCCTTCAACCCGAGCCAGAAAGCCGAGCGAGGGTTGCTCGCGCAATCCATGTCAGTGCAGGGCTTAATTACACGGACGGCTGGCGATCTTCACCTTTCCATGCCTGCCTTGATTGAGGCTGACCCGCGTGATCCATTCCACGTGCCGATGCCCTGGCGCGGAGAACCGTTAAAAGACCCCATTCGTGTCGCTGTCTCTCGCGAGGATTTTGGCTTTGGGGTTCACTCGGACGTGGCGACTGCGCTCGACAAGGCGGCATCCGCGCTCTCGGATGCCGGGTATTCCGTAGAAGCGGTGGATCCGCCCCTGGCTCGCGAAACCGGAGAAGTCGGATATCGGGCGTTATTGGGTGAGGTTAATGCGTTGATTGGCCCAGATATCCATCAGTATGGCTCAACCGAACTCAACACGATCTTCGAAGAATACTACCGGCAGTTTCCGCCCTATGAGGGCACCGAGTTACTCACTATGCTGGCGCAGCGCACCCATTATGCGCGCAAGTGGTCGCTCTTTTTAGAAGACTATCCGCTGGTTTTGACACCGTTCATGCTCAAGCCGTTCTTTTCGCCCGGTCGCGATGCAGAAGGGCCGGCAGGCGTACAGGACGCACTGGGTGGTGCGCATTGGTCCTTCATTATGAACTTCTTGGGACTGCCCGCAGGCAACTTACCGACACATATTGCTGAACTGCCAGGTGGCGCTCAGCCAATCGGGGTGCAAATCGCCGGGCGCAGATGGCGAGAGGATTTGATCGTGGATGCGATGCAAGCGATTGAGGGAACAATCGCGCCTGCGTGCGAAACTCTTTGGGCCGACTTCCCCTAACGTTCAACGGGCCCAATGTTTGATGACGGCCTGTCAAATTGCGCGGGCTATATCAGTGCCTGAAACCTCAGAAACGCGTCCATGAACCACAACTCTGATCTCTTGAAGGCCCAGAGTGACTATTCGGATTTCAGTTACGGGCCCTTCGCAACCTGGGTCCGTGCAAAACGCTTCACGTACAGAAACAAGGCACTGTGCCCCGCCACCAATGCGGTCCCGTACAAGACGTTTCACACGTTGGATATGCCAAATAGAATGGGCTTTCTGGCGAAGCGCTAACTCCATGACTTATCTATCAATTCCAAGCTGCTTGATTGGTCAAAATATATTGCCGCAACGGGTGGATTTGGCCAAACATGACCGCGCACCGCCTCAGCAAGGCACAAGGCGCGCTGGATCCAAAGAAGATCAGAGCTGCGTTGGGTTCGGTGCATCGCCATAGACTTCACTTGGGTCAAAGGTCTTTTTATCTTCCAGAAATACCAGCGGTTGGCCTGCGTTTTCTGCTGTCGGCACTGCGCGGTAAAAACAGGATCGATAGCCCACGTGGCAAGATGCCCCAGACCCCGACACATCTACTTTCAACCAGATTGCATCCTGATCGTCATCGATCCGCGCTTCCATGACCTTTTGAACAAGACCCGAAGTGGCACCTTTGTGCCAAAGAACCTGACGTGCCCGGCTAAAGTAATGTGCCTCCCCCGTTTCAATCGTCAGTCGCAGCGCCTTTTCATTCATCCAGCCCAACATCAGCACTTCGCCAGTCTGCGCGTCGCTGGTGATGCAGGGCATCAAACCATCGACATCAAACTTGGGCGCAAAATCTGTACCCTCTTCGACTTGCTCCACCGAATGACGAAACTGAAATTTGACTGTGGCCATGTGTCCAACCTTGTGGAGTGTTACTTTATAACATAAATGCAATTCGCGTAAGATGCTGGAAATGTAAAGGGGGAAGAATGACCAAGGACACCACAGATGACCGCATACCTGTCACCTTGCTGACCGGCTTTTTGGGCGCAGGAAAGACGACTTTACTCAACCATCTGATCCGTGATCCCGAGGCAGGCCGGATTGCAGTCATCATGAACGAGTTTGGGGATGTGGGGCTTGATCATGATCTGATCGAAGAATCCACCGAAGAAACCATTCTCATGCAGTCTGGCTGTATATGTTGCTCTATCCGCGGCGATTTACTGGAGGCGTTGGGCAAGCTCATTGCGCGTCGGAAAAATGGCTCTTTGGCGTTTGATCGCATCGTCATCGAAACAACTGGAATAGCTGATCCTGGTCCTATTTTGCACAGCTTGGTTGTGGATCAACTTGTCGGCCCATGTTTTCGAATGGACGGCGTTGTGACGCTGGCAGATGCCGCAACGGGGGCGGGGATACTTCAACAGCAAAGTGAGGCGGTTAATCAGATTGCGATGTCGGACCTCATTATTCTGAGCAAGACGGATCTAGTTTCAACGATTGATCTTGCGCGGTTTGAAACGCAGATCGCGGGGATTAACGGTTCGGCACGACGTATTCGAGCAGACCATGGCCGTGTTCCACCCGGCGTCTTGTTTGGGTTATCAGCCATGCGTTCAACTGTGACCACTGACGAGGTTTCAAATTGGCTAGGGGTTGGCGTACTTCAACCTGACCCTTTGGTGGGGCTTTCTGGTTTCACTCCAAAACAAGTCCAACCAGTCACTTTACCCTTCATCCAAAACCAATCGCCCGCACATCACAACCACAAGATCAACTCGGCATCGATTGATGTGCAAGAACCGATCCCGGCCAATGTGTTCGACTTCTGGCTCGATACATTGATCGCGCTGAAAGGCCCCGACATCCTGCGCATGAAAGGGATCGTACATGTCGAAGGCATTGACTGGCCTTTTGTGTTTCATGGGGTTCAACACATCTTTGATGCGCCAGTTCCGCTTGAGTCTTGGACAGGTGAGGGCACGACAAGTCGGGTTGTGGTTATTGCGCGCGACATGAGTACAGAAGACCTCGCGGCCAGCCTTGAACTGCTGCGTATGCAACCCAAAGAAGTCGACGTGGCAACAGAAGGCATGATGGTCCAAACTGCAGAGATGCCGTTCTGATATATGTTACGGTTATTTAACCCTATGGGCGGCATGATGTAAGCGTATCTGCCAAAGGCAGATGCGCGTAACCCGACAGGGTCGTTTGCATGGCAAACGATCCCGAAAGGGGAAGCACAGAGCTTTCGGCAAATAAGCGTAACACGCTAGTACAAAGGCCCCCTCGTGGGGCCTTTGTCACAAGAGCACAGATGGTTTTCTGTCAAAGTCGGGTAGAACCAGACTAATATTGTGCGTTGGTATGGATGTCCGTTGTATGGGACTTTCCTGCCGGCGTTGGGATATTTGCGAGGGCTGGTTTCAGAAAGTACAGAAACACACAAGTATCCGTTGTTCGCGTGTTTGCCTGGTGATCTTAACTGGATCGGGCGCCCGCAACGTTGATGGTCAGACTTTATCAATTGGCAGACAATGGCGCTAATATCATCCGAACCACCGGCGCAATTTTCAGACTAAGTCGAAGTGAGTATAGCGAACGCCAAAGCAGTTAATCTTTTCATACCTGCGCCACGGCTTGGTAATTCCACTCTGACATTTATGTGATCTGGCCCATGCTAGACCGTCCCAAAATGGAAAACTACGGTCTAAGACGTAAATTCTTGAATAGAGAGCCGCACCATGTCCATAATTCTGAAGCGCACAACTTTCCTGGCTGCATTCACGCTATCGATTGGCGTAAGTGCTGTGGTCGCGAATGCACAATCGGCGAACGATGTTGATAAAATGTCGTTTTTCATCACAAGTGTCGGAACTGGTGATGGCGCCAATTTCGGTGGCTTGGAGGGTGCGGATGCCCATTGTGGTACGCTTGCGAGTGCTGCTGGCTCGACAAAAAAATGGGCGGCGTACCTGAGCAGCAGCATGATCATTGACCGCAGCAGCGAAGGCCCACCTCAGATCACTGAAGGTGTCAACGCGCGCGATCGGATCGGATCAGGCCCGTGGTACAATGTTAAGGGCGAACTGATTGCCAACGATGTTGAACATCTGCACGAGGATGATGTGAACATCAATTTTGAATCGGGCCTGGATGAGAATGGGAACTCGATCAACAAACGCGGCACACGCCCAACCAAACATGACATCCTGACCGGATCGGATTCACACGGCTATTTCTCCACTGCGGGCGGCGATACAACTTGCGGCAATTGGACGAGCAATGAAGCAGGCTCTGCCATCGTGGGCCACCACGACCGCTCTGGGCCGCTGGCATCGCGGAATTTCGTGTCGTGGAATTCATCGCACCCTTCGCGCGGTTGCAGTGATAAGGCTTTAGCCAGCTCTGGCGGGGCCGGCTTGTTGTATTGTTTTGCCGTAAACTGATCGAGACACCTCCGCGTTTCACCCCATTAGGCGCACAGAAACGCTGTGTATGGAGAGAGGCGGGGGTTCTTACAGCAAGCCTGAAGGCTGTTATCGTTTTGACATGAACGAAGCGGCCTTCACTTGCGGTTTCGTAATCGGTGGCTTTGCGAGCGAAGCGCCATTGCACCGCTGCTGCCCGAAGCTCAACTATGCACGAGATAGCTGGGGGCTGATTAGCAACAGAATTCCGAAGATGCACATCGTGATACCTGGTATTTGCTGCATGGCTGGCAGTTTCTCCGAAGCGAAGTTAGAGTCAAATTGACCTGCCAGAGCATAGGCAAAGATTGCCACAGCTTCCATCAGCAAGAACGCCGCCGCCAGCATCGCGTAACTCTGCCAGCAGCTTTCTAAAACTACGAAGTGCGGGAAAAATGCCCCTAAAATGAGGATCGCCTTGGGATTGCTCAAAGCGATGAGAAAAGCATGCGCATTTTATTCTCATGACTGAATTGCGGCCGGACCTTCGCCGTAAAGCAACAAGATTGCAATATCGGTTCCAAGCCACCATACGCTGCACACGTTGTCCACGCTCACCATCCCAATTTCCCGCATCTGTGACTGGACGCCACAGACCATTCCGCGTACCCCGCTCGCATGCGTTTATTCCTTCTTACCACCCTCACCATGACCGCCTTTGCCGCCAATTCGGTGCTGAATCGTTTGGCTGTCGATGCAGGCGGTATTGATCCGTCAAGTTTTGCGATGATCCGTGTGGTGGCAGGTGCGGTAGCCTTGGGCGCAATCTTGACCGTGCGCGGTGGTGGCTTGCCCATCGCCAAGAAGGGCAGGCTTTTGGGCGCGGCAAGCTTGTCGGCTTATATGATTGGCTTTTCGCTGGCCTACGTGACCTTAGATGCGGGCCTTGGCGCGTTGATCTTGTTTGGCACAGTGCAGGTTGTGATGTTTGGCTGGTCGGCACTACGAGGCGCGGCGCCTTCGGTGCGTCAGTTAATTGGTGCAGCCGTGGCCTTTGGGGGTCTGGTTCTGGCGCTTTGGCCAACAGATGGCGGTGCGGGCACGAATGCAGTGGGCGCGGCGCTTATGGTGGTCGCGGGCCTTGGCTGGGCAATTTATACTTTGGCTGGCAAAGGGGCCAAAGACCCCCTTGCGGAAACGGGCGCCAATTTTGTGGTCGCTACACCGATGTTGCTGGTGTTGCTTTTGGGATCTGGTTTGCACGCGGCCCCGCTTGGCATTGCGCTGGCGGTACTGTCGGGGGCTGTGACGTCGGGCCTTGGTTATGCGCTGTGGTATTACGTGTTGCCCGACGTTGGTCCGCAGCGCGCGCCTGTTGTCCAGCTAAGTGTTCCGATCATTGCGATTGCGGCGGGGGCGTTGTTTCTGGGCGAGGCGATTACGCTGACCATCGTGCTGGCCACAGTGTTGGTGCTGGGTGGGATTGCCTTGGCGGTCACTTCACCAGCGGTTCCAGCGGATCGTAAAGCAGACTAGCCCCACCAAATGCCACATCGGCTAGGCTGTCGGGTTTATGCGGTGTTTGTTCCAATTCTGCGCGCGTCACCCAACGTTGATCGGTCACGACATTTTCTGTGTCGCGCCATGTGTCGGGGCGGGGGCTGTCTGGCGTGATCGTGCAATGAAAATACACATCCACCTGATGGAAATGCCCATCGGGGTCGTGAAATTCATTGACCAAACAGGGCGCACCAACGGTGACGCGCAGGCCGGTTTCCTCAAACACTTCGCGCATCAAATTATTGGGCAGGCTGGAATGCACCTCTGCTCCGCCACCGGGCGCGCACATTAGGGGGCTTTGACCGTCGGGCCATGCGTTGACGATCAACAGGCGGTCGTTTTCGACGATTATCGCGCGTACGGCGAGGCGGGGTGATTTGGGACGCATGGATTTATCTTCCGGCTAAGGGCGGCTTGCCATTCCATAGGCGCGAGTTAGGCACTATCTCAAGTCTTATGAAAAAAACTGCTGCCCTTTTTGCCCTGCTGGTCGCGGGTGCATTGCCCCGTATTGCACATGCGGACTGTGTGATCTTGCTTCATGGCTTGGCGCGCAGTGAAACGTCGCTTGTGGTGATGGAAGGCGCGTTGCGCGCCGAAGGCTATGACGTGGTGCGCCCGGGGTATCCATCAACATCGCAAACGGTCCAGACCTTGGCGGCCGACGTGATGCCAAGCGCTCTTAAGGCCTGCGGTGATGACACTGTACACTTTGTGACCCATTCGATGGGGGGCATTCTGGTGCGCCAGTGGTTTGCCGACCATGCGGTTCCGTCATCGCTGGGGCGTGTTGTGATGATGGGGCCACCCAATCAGGGCAGCGAGGTGGTGGATGCCTTGGGTGACATTGAGGCCTTTGGCTGGTTGAATGGTCCGGCGGGTAAGCAGTTGGGCACAGGGGCGAACAGCCTGCCGCGCCAATTGCCTGCTGTCGATTTTCCCGTCGGGGTCATTGCTGGAAATCAATCGTTGAACCCCTATTTCTCAACGTTGTTGGAAGGGCCGGATGATGGCAAGGTGTCGGTCCGTTCCACAAGGGTTGACGGTATGACGGATCACATCGTTTTTCCGGTGACGCATACGTTTATGATGAACAATCCCAATGTAATCACCCAAACGATAACCTTTTTGCGCACCGGCGCGTTTGATCGCGACATTCGCTGGATCGACGAAGTCTTAAACCAGTTGGGTTGCTCTGAAGGTGATTGCTTGCGCGGAGGTGGGGATGTTAAAAATTGATCTGGTCGGGGCAGAGGTTTTGCACCCAAGCGGCCTTGGCACGGCAGCTTTATCACTGGCTGATGGGCTGATTTCGGCAACACCGGCAGGCAAGGCTGTCGATTTGAGCGGCTTACGCGTGTTGCCGGGCATCATCGATGTGCATGGCGACGGGTTTGAACGCCACGTGGCACCGCGGCGCGGTGCGATGAAGCAGATGGCCGAAGGCTTGATCGCTGTTGAGGCCGAGTTGGCCGCCAATGGCATCACGACTGGCGTTTTGGCGCAATTTGTCAGTTGGGAAGGGGGGCTGCGTGGGTTGGAATTTGCGGATCAGGTCTTTGGCACCTTGCGCGATGTGGGGCGCACCCTTGTCACTGACGTGCGTCCGCAATTGCGGTTTGAGGTCAGCCTGATTGATCTGTACACTGATCTGCCCGCGAAGGTCGCGGAGTGGGGTGTCGAATATATCGTGTTTAACGACCATTTGCCCCATGACCGTTTGGCCGAAGGGCGCAAGCCGCCGCGCTTGACCGGGCAGGCACTGAAAGCCGGGCGCAACCCCGAGGCGCATTTTCAGATGCTGCTTGAACTGCACGCCAATGTGGCGCAGGCGCAAACGCTGCTTGATCCACTTTGTGCGGCGTTGAAGGCAGGTGGCGCACGTATCGGCAGCCATGATGACAATACCGCCCATGGATGGGCCACATGGGCGGCACGCGGCGTTGAGGTCGCAGAGTTTCCCGAAACTCAAGACGCTGCAGAGGCGGCCAAAACGTCGAATGGCCATGTGGTTCTGGGTGCACCCAATGTGGTGCGCGGAGGGTCGCACAAAGGGAATGTGTCGGCCTTGGATCTGGTGACGATGGGGCTGTGTGATGCACTTGCTTCGGATTACCACTATCCCAGCCCCCGCCGTGCTGCGTTGATGTTGGCGCGCTCTGGCTTGATGGATTTGGCAGCCGCGTGGGCGCTGGTATCGTCCGGGCCTGCGGCTGTGCTGGGATTGGACGATCGCGGCACATTAGCGCCGGGCAAGCGCGCTGACATCGTAGTACTGGACAGCGCCGACCGGGTGGCGGCGACCATCGCAGGTGGGCGTGTTAGCTTTATGTCTGGCGATGTGGCAGAGCGTTTCGTGGCAGCGGGTTAAAACCCGCCTTACGTTTGTACCCGATTGACGTGGCCCATTTTGCGCCCGGCACGGGCTTCGGCCTTGCCATATAGGTGCAGCGCTGTGTTGGCCTCGCGCGCAAGGTTTGGCACGCGGTCCATGTCGTCACCGATCAGGTTTTCCATCACCACATCTGCATGGCGTTTGCCGTCACCCAAAGGCCAGCCGGCAATTGCGCGAATGTGCTGTTCGAACTGGTCCACGACGCATCCATTTTGGGTCCAATGCCCCGAATTGTGCACGCGCGGCGCAATTTCATTCACCACAAGGCCAGCAGGGGTCACAAACAATTCGACCCCCAAAATGCCAACATAATCCAGCGCGTTCAGGATGTTGGCCGCAATAAGGATCGCGTCCATGCGTTGGCTGGCGCTGAGTTTGGCCGGAACGGTGGTGGTGTGCAAAATCCCGTCTCTGTGTACGTTCTCGCCGGGGTCAAAGCACGCAACCGCACCATCGACACCGCGCGCGGCGATGACAGACACCTCGTGGCTGAAATCGACAAACCCTTCAAGGATCGCCGGCGCATCGCCCATGTCTGCCAGCACAGCCGGTTCCACGGGCATGGCATTTATGCGCACTTGCCCTTTGCCGTCATAGCCAAAGCGGCGGGTTTTCAGGATTGCGGGTGCACCAATTGTGGCCAATGCCGTGGCAAGAGCGTCCGCATCAGGTACATCGGCATAGGGGGCCGTGCGCAGACCCAAAGCTGTCAGATAATCCTTTTCCACCAGGCGATCTTGGGACACGCGCAGCGCTTCGCGTCCGGGTCGGATCGGTGCGTGATCTTGTAAGGCGTCCAAAGCGACGGTGGGGATATTTTCGAATTCGTAGGTGATGACATCGCAGGTGCTAGCAAAGGCAACCAATGCATCTGTGTCCTCATAAGGGGCGGTGGTCAGCTGATGCGCCACATCTGCGGCAGGCGGGTTCGCGCCCGGTTCAAACACATGGGTGCGAAAGCCAAGGCGGCTGGCCGCGACCGACAACATGCGGCCCAATTGCCCGCCACCCAAAATCCCGATGGTCGCGCCCATGCGCAGGGCATCAGTCATCTTGTGGCACCTCAGGGATCGAGGCCGAAAGGGCGGCGCGCCAAGCATCAAGCCGCTGGGCCAAAGCTGGATCGGACAGCGCCAGAATACCTGCCGCCATAAGGCCCGCATTGGCAGCACCCGGCGCGCCAATGGCCATGGTGGCCACCGGAAAACCGCGCGGCATTTGCAAGATGGAATAGAGCGAATCCACGCCCGACAGGGCCTTGGTTTGAACCGGCACGCCGATTACGGGCACGCGGGTCTTGGATGCCATCATGCCGGGCAAATGCGCAGCACCACCGGCGCCCGCGATGATCACTTGTAGGCCGCGATCTACGGCAGACTTGCCATAGTCCCACAACCGATCCGGCGTGCGGTGGGCGGACACGATGGCCGTGTCATAAGGCACGTCAAGCTGGTCAAGAAACTGCGCCGCTTCGCGCATGGTGGGCCAGTCAGATTGGCTGCCCATAATGATGCCGACGGGGGCGGATTTGTCTGTCATGGGAAAAGCCCCGTGTGTTTCAAAACGCGCACTATAGCCAGATCGGTCCTACTGGCAATGGGGTGTCAACGCGATGCGGTATGGCAAAAATTAAGCAATGATATCAGGGGTCAAGCGGTCTTCGATGCTGGCGATCCGATCCTTGAGCGCCAGCTTTTTCTTTTTGAGACGTTGGATCGTCAATTGATCGCTTGTCCCGACCTCTTGCAAGGCGCGAATAGCGGCATCCAGATCGCTGTGTTCGGCACGGAACACTACGAGCTCGTAACGCAAGACGTCGTCGGATTTCATCGACAGATCCGAGGGGGCGTTCATAGGGGCGATTCCGTTCAGTTGCAGAGCCCCTAATATAATCACACCAATGCGATACGCATACCCCTTGTTCCATCGCATTTATCTCACCATATTCATAACAACCGCCGCCGAAATCGGGGTGGGCCACTGACGGTCGCTTAATCTAAAAGGACGTGTCGCATGACGAAAATGACTTTTGGCTCTTATCCCCATATGTTGGGATTTGAGCAGTTAGAACGGTTGCTGGAACGCACAGCCAAGGGCGGCGAAGGGTATCCGCCATTTAACATCGAACAAACATCAGACTTTTCTTACCGGATCACATTGGCTGTCGCCGGGTTTGCCGAACAAGATCTGTCGATCACCGTCGAGGACCGCCAATTGGTGATCCGGGGGCGGCAAGAGGACGACACCGACGGGCGCATCTTTTTGCACCGCGGCATTGCAGCGCGTCAATTTCAACGCAGCTTTGTCTTGGCAGAGGGCGTAGATGTGGGAGAGGCGGTTATGGAAAACGGGCTGCTGCATGTGGATCTGACGCGGTCGATGCCGGACACCGTTGTCCAGACCATCAATATTCGGAAAGGTTGATCGTGCAAGCGATCGACACTCAGAAAGAATGATCGTTTAGGCGATCAACATCCCGAAAGGGTGATCGTTCAAGCGATCAACAAACAGAAAGGGCAAGTTATGAATAACGCTTTTGATGTGAACGCCGATGTGGGGCGTATGGTCTATGTAAAATCTGTGGCGGTCACGGATTTACCACGCGAAGTGCGGGATCAGGCGGATGGGCTTGATCATTTGTTCGCCGTGCACGACGCCGAAGGGCAGCAATTGGCGCTGGTGGCAAATCGCAAGCTTGCCTTGGCGCTGGCTGTCCAGAACGATTACGCGCCGCAACCTTTGCACTGAACCTATGCGCGGATGGCTGGCAGCGGTAACTTTGGCGGCCATCTTGCCGCATCAGGCAAGTGCGCAGGGCTATGTCGATTGCATTCAGGCGCAATTGAACGCTTTGGGCCATGATGTTGGCCAAATCGATGGGCAGTTGAGTGCGGAAGGCTTGGTTGCCAACCAATCAGTCCAAGGTGACGACTTGCCCCCTTTGACACAGCGCACGGCGTTTGAATGGTGCCGTGGCCTAAGCGATAAAGATGTGAGTTTGCGAGCCTATTGGCCTGCGCTTGATCCTGACATCGTTGTCGTTCCTAAGGCCCTAATCGGGACCGCCGCCGAAGATTTAAGTCGCCGCGCCCATGCGGATGCGCGCAGTTTTTTTCTGGGGCAGTATGGATTGGAACTTGTCGGTGGTTTTGCTTTTATTGTCGGGGATCAGGCCACAACTGTACAGGATGCGGCGATTGATCTGCGCACAAAACGCAAGGGATCCGCGCGTTTGGGGTTCGAAAAAAACCCAATGCCCTGTGGGACGGATGGCGGTTTGCGTGCCATCGCCTTTCGCGACATGGCGCTGTTTTGCTGGGGAGCAGACGGCGAATATGATGCGGCTTGGGCGGATGAACATAGGTACTTTTATACCCGCAGCTTTGTGCATGAGTATGCGCATGGATTGCAAAATGAACTGTCTGGCGTCGATGCGCGCCCAATTTTACCATCTGGGGAACGCACCTTGGGGCCAAAATGGTTGGTCGAAGGTGCGGCGGAAACGGTGGAAGAAGAATACTATGCCGCTGTCACCCGGTTTTCGGAGCGTTCATTGGGCCGTCAACGCAAGATCATTTTGGGCAATGATACCCCATTGTCGGCGTTGCGCGACAAGGTGACGATTGGGTCTGACTATGACGTTTCTCAATTCGCGGTCTTTCTGTTGGGTGAACGATTTGGCCGTGCGACTTTGTTCGAATATTTCAGCAATCTGCGCTATGCGGACAGTTGGGACGAAGCGTTTCGGGCAACGTTTGACATGTCGCTAGATGCATTTGAGGAAGAATACCAAACGCTGAGGAGCAATTTGGTTCCGGCGTATCGATTTGGAAAGGGTGAGTGATGGCGTTTGACGTTGATTGGGTGGATGCGTTTACAGACCGCGCCTTTGGTGGCAATGGCTGTGCGGTGGTGCATGGCGGGGCCGCGTTAGATGATGCGACGTGCATGGCGTTTGTGCGTGAAACATCGTTGGTGGAGTGCACATTTACCGGCCCATCGGATGTGGCCGATATCCGGGTGCGGTATTTCTTGGCCAGTCGGGAAATCCCATTTGCCGGCCATCCAACAGTGGCGACGGTGGCGGCGATGCGCCATCGTGGGCTAATCGGCGATGGCGCGCTGACGTTAGAAACGCAAGCCGGGATTGTGCCCGTTGAGGTGTCGGGGACATCCGTGCGCATGACACAAATCGCGCCCGAATTTGGCGCGTATGTTCCTGCCGAAGTGGTTGCGAGAGTGGGCGGAATTGATCCGGGTGATATCCTGCATCGCCCGCGTTTTACGTCCACAGGTTTGCCGTTTTGCATCACTGTCGTGCGGGATCGCGCGACGCTTGAAGCGGTGCGCTTTGATATGGATGCGTTTCGAGCGTATCTCGCCTATTCGGGCGTCGAGGGGACGGATGTGATGGAGCCGTTTTGGGTCACGCTAAATGGCGCCACGGCCATGGGCGATACGTTTTCTCGTTTGTTGTTGGCACCACCCAGTCCAGCAGAAGATCCGTTCACAGGCTCAGCCACAGGGGCGATGGGAGCCTATCTTTGGGCCGAAAACTTGATTGATGCGCCGCAATTTGCTGCAGAGCAGGGGCATGGGATGGGCCGTCCGGGAAAGGCGCAGGTCGAGGTTTTGGGCGCGCGGGATGCGATCACAGGTGTTGTGGTGGCCGGTGATGCACATATTCTAATGAGCGGCACGCTGCATTTGTGAGGGCGGTGACGCGGGTGTGAGGGCAGGGGCGCAGGGCACCTGCGCCTTACCATTGACGAAGTAGCCATGAAAAAAGGCGCGCCATGCGGCGCGCCTATCGTTTTAGCAATGCTTTGGTCTTTACTGACCGGAGATCAAGCCCATGCTTTCCAGTTTGAGCAGAACTTGGTGGGCGCAGTTGTCTACATCCACATTTGTTGTTTCAACGCTGAGTTCTGGCTTTTCAGGAACGTCATATGGGTCTGAAATACCTGTGAATTCCTTGATCTTGCCTTCGCGTGCCAGTTTGTACAGGCCCTTGCGGTCGCGACGTTCGCATTCCTCGATCGAGGTGGCAACGTGCACTTCGACAAAGGCGCCGAACGCTTCGATGTCTTCACGTACAGCGCGGCGGGTCGTGGCATAAGGCGCGATAGGCGCACAGATGGCGATGCCGCCGTTCTTGGTGATCTCGGACGCAACATAGCCGATGCGACGGATGTTCAGATCGCGGTGCTCTTTGCTAAAGCCAAGTTCAGACGACAGGTTTTTACGCACGATGTCACCATCAAGCAGCGTCACAGGGCGACCGCCCATTTCCATCAGCTTGACCATCAAAGCATTCGCAATGGTGGATTTGCCCGAACCAGAGAAACCAGTGAAGAACACGGTAAAGCCCTGCTTGTTACGCGGTGGCTTGGTGCGGCGCAGTTCTTTGACCACTTCAGGGAAGGAGAACCATTCAGGGATTTCCAGACCTTCGGCCAAACGGCGACGCAGTTCTGTGCCTGAAATGTTCAGGATCGTGACTTTGTCTTTGTCTGTGATTTCGTCCATGGCTTCGTATTGGGCGCGCTCGTCGACCCAAACCATGTGTTTGAAATCAACCATTTCGATGCCCATTTCTTCTTGATGCTCGCGGAACAAGTCCTGCGCATCATAGGCACCATAGAAATCTTCGCCTTGGCTGTTTGAGCCGGGGCCTGCGTGGTCGCGACCAACGATGAAGTGCGTGCAGCCGTGGTTTTTACGGATCAAACCGTGCCAGACAGCTTCGCGTGGGCCAGCCATACGCATTGCGAGGTTTAGCAACGACATGGATGTGGTGGCTTGTGGATACTTGTCCAGAACGGCTTCGTAGCAGCGCACGCGGGTAAAGTGGTCAACGTCGCCGGGCTTGGTCAAACCAACGACGGGATGGATCAGCAAGTTGGCTTGCGCTTCGCGAGCGGCGCGGAAAGTCAGTTCTTGGTGCGCGCGGTGCAAAGGGTTGCGTGTTTGGAACGCAACGACCTTGCGCCAGCCCATTTTGCGGAAGTAGGCGCGCAATTCGTTGGGCGTGTCGCGACGGGCGCGGAAATCATAGTGGATTGGCTGTTGGATGCCAGTCACGGGGCCGCCCAAGTATACGTCGCCTGCGGTGTTGTGCAGGTAGTTGACGGCCGGGTGGGCTGTGTCGTCAGCGCCGAATACCATCTTGGCTTCGTGTGCTTTGTTGGGTTTGAAGTTGTCGGTGACGGTCATGGTCGCAAGGATCACGCCTTCTTGGTCGCGCAGGGCGATGTCTTGACCAACTTCAAGGCTGTCGGCGAATTTTTCATTCACGTCCAGTGTAATAGGCATGGGCCACAGCGCGCCATCGGCGGTGCGCATGGTGTCGACAACGCTTTTGTAATCGGCTTCGGTCAAGAAACCCTTAAGCGGGTTGAAACCACCGTTCATCAACAGTTCAAGATCGCAGATTTGGCGTGGGGTCAAATCCCAGCTTACCAATTCGCCAGCTTCGACTTTCAATTTCTGCGCGCTGTCATAAGACACATACAGTTCAGGGATCGGTGCGAGGTTGTTTTCCATTAATTTAGTCCTGTAGTTCAATGGGTTAAAGCCAGATGTTGTGCCCGTCAGTTCCGAATAAAGTGCGTCGTATTCGGCGAACTTACGGGTAAGAAACTGGTCGGTGAGACGGTTCTTTTCGCCTGCACCGCGGGTGGTCAACGCATAGGAAAAGCGTTGACGTTTGTCGGGACCGTCATGGCCATCGACAGAAACAAACCGCGCAGCGGTCGCGTCGCGTAACAAAGCGTTCAGTCGACCCAAAGACACGCCCATCGCCTGAGCAATCGCACGTTGCGATGCGCCAGGGGCGACATCCAGCTGGCGCAATAAGCGGAACAGCTGGTCTTCGTAGTCTGGGCTGGCTTTGGTTTCAGCGCTGGTCATCGAACTCGTTACAAGGTTTGTTCACGAGTGAACGCATGCCATAGAAAGTATGTTCATGAAAGAACAAACTTTGCAGGTTGGCGGATTTCCGCGAGAGTGGTTAATTCGCAACGCTTGATTGAAAGGGTGCGTTTGGGGCTGATTAAACTGTCTTCAAAAGCGCGACTTCTGTTCCTTGTGCAAAGGGCAGGGCTTGCAATGCGGTTTCGCGCCCACGCAGGGACAGCGACACCAGTTGATCTTGGTGCGTTGCGATCCCTGCGGCCTCTAGTGTGTCCAAAGACACAAGCGCCTGAATGCCCAAGGCCTTGGTTTCGCTTTCTAATCGCGAGGCCGTATTCACCGTATCCCCGATAAGCGTGCGCGGGGCTTGCCCGGCCGCACCGATTTCCCCAAGCACAACATTGCCCAGATGCAGGCCGATCCCAATAGAGACGGGGTCGCTGCCTTCGGTGCTTAAGGTGGCGTTAAAATGTTCCAGCGCTTGTGCGATGCCGACAACGGCCTCAAGCCCAGCCCGGGCCGAGGTCTCGGGCGAGTCCGTTTCGAAAACGGCCATCAAGCCATCGCCCATGTATTTGTCCACCGTGCCGCCCGCGTCCAGAATCGGTGGCACGATTTTGTCGAAAAAGCGGTTCAGCAGAAAAACGACGTCATAGGGCAATTGCCCATCGGTGCGCGCCGTAAAGCCGCGCATGTCCAGAAACAGCACTGCAAGGCGGGCTTCTTTGCCTTGGCTTGCGTGGGCGCGGCCACGTTTCCCGTCGCGGGCAAACACGCGAAAAACCGTGACCGGCGCCTGGGGCCGCATCTGACAGGCCAACCGCGCGTTGGGCGGGGCGCCAACAGATGCAAGTGTGCGCCGCTCTGCCTCAGATGGTGGGGGCAATT
Source organism: Tateyamaria sp. (assembly GCF_039940735.1). Classification (GTDB taxonomy): domain Bacteria; phylum Pseudomonadota; class Alphaproteobacteria; order Rhodobacterales; family Rhodobacteraceae; genus Tateyamaria. Next base: position 32,844 of record NZ_JBDVGB010000001.1, on the reverse strand, counting down.
CGTCTAGGCCTTCTTCGACGATCACGCGGCACGTCGTGCAGCGCCCCCGCCCGCCGCACAGCGATGTATGCGCCACGCCGCTTTCACGGGATGTGTCGAGCAGGGTTTGCCCGGATGGGGCGCGCACCGACGGGCCGTCGACATATTGTATGCGGATCGGTTTATGCACGGCAGACCAGAGGCGGCGCACAATAAAAGTCAAAACAACCAGCCCAAGCACGGCCCAGACCGTCCATGTTCCTGCACTTACAATGCGGGCCAATACGGCAAACCCATCCTCGTTCGGCCAACGCCAAACGCTGTGCGCCAAGGCTTCGCCTCGAGGGTCTTGCAAAAGGCCCGTGATCGCACGCGACGATACAACAAACCCAAGCAGCGCCAGCGTTGGAATAAGCACACCAAGCCCCAAAACCCAAGGCAAAGCCGCCTGCCACCAACGCACGGTGCGCAACCACATGTGCACGCCGATCGCGCCATGCCCCCACGTGACAACAACCAAAACCGCCTGCAACCAACCGTTCCAAGTGTTCCACAGCAAGGCGTTCATGTAGCCAAGCATGGTTTGAACGCCCAAAATCTCGTGGGCACCGCGGGTATAGGTGACGTGGCTGACAAGGATCAGCGGGATGATCAGGCCCAGCACAATCTGCACAAGATCAGATGCCGGCATGCGCAGGCTGCGGGCCAGCGCGACTTTGCCCAGCGACAAAATCATGTGCGCCGCTAAAGCAAGGGCAATGACAGTTGTGCCCGGGATTGACCGGATGACCCAAAGCCGCACGCGCTGCACGGCATCAAAGGCCTCGAACGAGATCAGCGCTGTGGCAAGGTTCAACAGATGAACCGTCACATAAAGCATCAGCACCAGCCCGGAAACGATCCGCACTCGGCTTGCCCAACTGCCACGCCACTGCTCGTTTGCCATATCGCCCCCTACACGGTTTCGTGAGTAACACCGTGACCTGTGTGCTCGATAAGGTCAATTGAACGCCCCGCAGCTTTTGAGGGGCGCTAGGCGTCAAAGTTTGGCACAAGCAACCAAAACTGCGGCGACGTGAAATCGGGCGAAACGTGCGGCTTATTCGTTTTCAGCTAGGAACCGTTCGGCCTCAAGCGCGGCCATACAGCCCATCCCGGCCGAGGTCACAGCCTGACGATATTTGTGATCCGTCAAATCGCCAGCCGCAAACACACCCGGAATCGAGGTTTCGGTGCTGTCGGGTTTGGTCACCACATAGCCACCCATATGCGTATCAAGCACGTCCTTGACCAATTCGTTGGCCGGCGCGTGGCCGATTGCAACAAAAACGCCCTTGGCGGGGATGTCCGTGATCTCGCCCGTTTTGGTGTGTTTGACCTTGACGCCTTCGACGCCCATCGGGCTGTCAGAGCCATAGACTTCGTGCAATTCGTGGAACCAAAGCGGTTCGATTTTTGGGTTCTTCTTCAACCGATCGATCAAGATCGCCTCGGCGCGCAGTTCGTCGCGGCGGTGAATCAATGTCACCTTAGAGGCAAAGTTGGTGAGGAAAAGCGCCTCTTCGACGGCGGTGTTGCCGCCACCGATCACAACGATTTCCTGACCGCGATAAAAGAACCCGTCGCAGGTGGCGCAGGCAGACACGCCAAAGCCTTTGAATTTTTCCTCGGACGGCAGACCCAACCACTTGGCGCGCGCGCCGGTGGCCAGAATGATCGCGTCGGCCACATATTCCGTGCCGCTGTCGGATTGCGCCACAAAGGGGCGCTTGGAAAAATCGACAGAACTGATGATGTCGCCGATGATTTCGCAGCCCATCGCCTTGGCGTGGGCTTCCATGCGGACCATCAGGTCGGGGCCTTGAACCTCGGTGTCGCCGGGCCAGTTTTCAACTTCGGTCGTGGTGGTCAACTGCCCGCCGGGTTCGATCCCTTGTACCAAAACAGGGTTTAGCATCGCGCGGCTGGCGTAAACGCCTGCGGTGTATCCAGCTGGGCCGGAGCCGATGATCAGAACTTTGGTGCGTTTGGTCTCGGGCATGGCAGTCTCCTTCAGGCGTGCGAAAAGTTCTTTGGGATATAAGGGCTGGCGCGGCGGGTTTGAAGCCCGATTGTGCGTTGCGTTTGTTATCGCTCACAATTCTCAGATGTTGCTGAAATTTGAAATAATATTGCGTCTACGCGGGTTATCTTTATAAGAACCGCAAAATGAGGGTGCGCTGATGGCAAGTACGCGACTGGATCCGATCGATCGTAAAATTTTGGCCGAGCTGCAAGCCGACGGGCGCATGACCAATGTTGAATTGGCTCGGCGCGTCGGTATTTCTGCGCCGCCATGCTTGCGCCGCGTGCGAACGTTGGAAGAAAGCGGGTACATCCGCGGCTATCACGCCGACGTTGATGCGCATGTGTTGGGCTTTGAGGTGCAAGTGTTCGCAAACGTCGGACTTGCCAGTCAGGCCGAATCTGATCTGAGCGCATTTGAAGATCGTTGCCGTGCATGGCCTTTGGTGCGCGAGTGCCACATGCTGAACGGTGAAGTGGACTTTATCCTGAAGTGCGTCGCACCGGATCTGTCCAGCTTTCAAAGCTTCCTGACAAGCGAACTGTTGACCACACCGAATGTGGAATCCGTCAAAACATCGTTGGTGATCCGGCAAGCCAAGGATTCCCCGGGCGTGCCATTTGATGTGCTTGAGGCACGGTTGGCAAAATCCGCCTGATCAGGTGGGCGCAATTGGCCCACTCCAAAGGCGCTTGATCAGCTTGCCAGTTCGACTTCAGGGGCACGCGGATGTGCCAAAGGTCCGAAATCGGTGATGTGTGACACGTGCGGGAACATCGACAAGAACATATCCCGTTGGGCGTGACTGACGTTACGGGTGGCGTTCATGCCAGGATGAAACGTTTCCATCATCATACCACCCACATCGACGGCCGCGTGACGCGTTAGGCAGATGTGGAACAGACGTATCTGCGTCGGCGGCGTCACTTCGATCACGTTCACACCGTCAACAAAGGCGCTGACGGGGGTCAGCATCGCAGACCCACCCGTTGTGCCGCGCAAATGTGGCGGGGTCTGAAGCAAGCGCGCGCCTTGACCAACGGTCAAGAAAGAGGACGGGCGGGCTTGCCCGAAACTGTCTGCCATGACCCGGACCAGCGGCATGCGACGCCCCGTATCTGCTGGTACAAAATTCGAAGACCCGATCCAGACGACCTGAGCCGGTTCACCGGATGAGGTGTTGACCCAATCCCCCGGCAGTAGATCCTCGACTGGGATGGTGCCCGACGGAGTGGCCAAGTTCACGCCATGTGCAAAGGCTGAAAAAGCAGATTCAAACAGCGGCAGCGCAGGTGCTTTAAAGGTTGAAACGCTGCGGCTTCCGTCTGCGCGCAACGACGCAACATCGAAAGTGCGCATTGGGCGTGCAACTTCGGTACCCTTAAGTGGAGCGCGCAAGGCAGCAGAAACATTCATTATGTAACCTCTTGGTTGTGGTCACATCTGTGCCGGCCCCCACCGACGACGACAGATGGTTCTCGTCCATGTGTCAAAGTAATGGAGGTTAATTGGGCAATTTATCGGGAACTGTCAAGAAATGCGGTACGTAAATGCCGAAAAACGCACCAATGGCGCGCTTTTGTTAAGGATTGTAGCCGCGCGATGACGCACGGATGCCACATTTTGTTCGCTTTAGATTCGCCTTAGAAGAGAATCAATAGGGCGCGGTCATGCCGATTTTCGTAAAGGCACTGGGTTTTGGCGTTTTGCGATAAAAGCGGCGCGGCGGGTGCCGCGGGCCCATGGCATCTGAGGCGTTTCGTCTTTTGCTGCTTGGATTGCGGATTTGATGAAACGTTGTTTTGTCATCTGCTCGGGTCCTCTTTCGGGTGCCTTGATCGGTACTGCTGTTGTGTTCCTGAACATGGCAGCGCAATCGGGCAGGTTTTGGGCTGAGGCAAAGATAATTCCAACAAACTTGCAAACAGTACGCAGCAAAAAAAGGCGGCATTCAGTGCGACTTAATCTATTGTTTTTAAGGGAAAATATTGGAATTGAGCGACGGATTTTAGACGCAATAGGGCAATTGCGAGGCCAAATAAGCCCGCCTTTTGCCCAATTCAAAGCGCGATGGCAGTAATCAATCGCCCATAGTCAGGGTCTTTGGCATGAACGGAACGGCGGTAGGAAAAAAACCGGTCCGGATCGAAATAGGTGCAGTGCCGCGTCCATTCCGCTGAAGCAATCCCGGCAGAACGCAAGCGCGACAGGCCATAGCTGGGCAAGTCAAAGTGCATCCGATCCCCGTCTCCGCCTGCAAAAAAGCGGGTGTTTTCTGGGTCTTCATCTAAGAAAGTCTCAAAAAATTCTGGCCCGACTTCGTAGGCACGTTGGCTGATGGATGGGCCGATGACCGCGTGGATTGCGCCGCGTGTCGCCCCAAGGTTGCACATGGCATCGACTGTGGCCTCTAGCACGCCCGCTTGTGCGCCCTTCCAACCGGCATGGGCGGCCCCAATCACGCCAGCCTTTTCGTCGGCGAACAACACGGGCTGGCAATCGGCACTTAGCACGGACAAGGCGATGCCGGGGGTGGATGTCACCAAAGCATCAGCCCGAGGTTTTTCCAGTTGCGGGCCATTCACAACCACCACATCGGCTGAATGTATTTGATGCACACCTGCAAGGTGGTCTTGTGCAACGCCCATGGCATCGGCCACGCGGGCGCGGTTGATGGCGACGATCTCGGTTTGGTCCGAACTGCCCGTGCCGCAGTTCAGCCCCTCAAATACGCCAGAAGAAGCCCCACCTTTGCGGGTGAAAAAGCCGTGGCGCATGGGGGCGAGGCTGTCAGCGGTTAGGATTTCAAGCGTCATGGCTCCAGTCCGGGTGGTGGTGCGGCATTGGCGGGATAAAGGCCAAGCACTTTGAACAAGTTTCCCATTTCTTCGGGGTGGGTCAAGCGCTGATGTGCTTTGATATGGGCCTCAAGGCGTTGTCCTGTCAAATCTGTGCTAAGAGCGCGGGCACGCTGCGTAATGCCAAGCCGTTCAAGAAATACGCCTTGCGGTGTCAATCGGGTAAAGGCGGCCGGGGTGGCGGCACTGCTGAGCGCCTCAAAATCCACATGCGCCGTCAGGTCCGCATCGCCGGGTGCGTCGAGCGGGTCAACCGAGGCATGGGCCTGCAAAGCTTGGAACGTGTCGCCAAGGCTGCGCCAATCGCCATAATCGATTAGCAGCGCGGCGCCACCAAGTGCTGCGATACGCGCGCCAATGTCGCGGGTGACGGCCACGGCAGGTGCACAATGTTCAACCAAATCACCGTCTTTGGTGTCTTCAAGACGGTGATCAAGGGCCGGTTGCGGACCAGTTGGCGACAGGCCAAAGGCCAGCGCGTCGCCGTCCAACCCCACACAGCGTTCGCGCCACGCGGCACCTTCACGTTGGAACTGACGAATGGGAAGTGCATCAAAAAATTCATTGGCAACCAGCCACAACGGGCCGTTTGGCACCTGCGCCATCGCATCCACCCAAGTGACATCATACTGGCCAAGCAACGCGCGCTGTTGATCCGCCAGAACGGACGATGCTTCGACCAGCACAATATTTGCAGCATCGTGAAAGCCGGGTACTTTGGCCGTTGCGCGCAAGATATCGGCCATCAAGGTGCCACGTCCCGGTCCCAACTCGGCCAAGACAAACGAGGCGGGCGCACCTTGATCCAACCAGCTTTGCGCAAGGCACAGGCCGATCAATTCGCCAAACATCTGGCTGATTTCTGGCGCCGTCGTAAAATCACCCGCCGCGCCCAAAGGATCGCGGGTGCTGTAATAGCCCTTGGTGGGATGAAGCAGCGCTTGGGCCATGTAGTCGGCCACAGTGATCGGCCCGGTTGCGGCGATCCGTGCCACCAGATCGTCGCGCAAGCTCATGTCGGTTGCGCGGCTTTTCTGCGGGCACGTACAACAAAGTACACGCCCAAAAGGATCATCGGCAGCGACAGCATTTGGCCCATGGTCAGCCCATAACCACCCAACTGAAATGCCAGACCTAGCGGATTGCCGGGTCCGACAAATTGCCCGTCAGGTTGGCGCACAAACTCAACAGCAAAGCGCGCGATACCATAACCGGCCAAAAATGTACCGCACATCAAACCGGGGCGCTTAAACGCTTCGCGCCGCCATGCCATCCAAAGCAACAGGACCAACAACACGACACCTTCCAAAAAGGCTTCGTACAACTGCGAAGGGTGACGCGCGCAGGCCCCAACGATTTGGGGGCAGTACTGCGCCGCTTCGCCGGGGAAAATAACGCCCCAAGGTAGTTCTGTGGGGCGGCCCCACAATTCGGCATTGATAAAGTTGGCGAACCGGCCCAGCAACAATCCCGGGGGGACGCCAAGCGCAATGGCATCTGCCGCGGACAATTTGTTGATGCCGTAATGGCGGGTATAAAGCCAGGCGGCCAACACCACGCCCAACATGCCGCCATGAAAGGCCATGCCGCCTTCCCATATGGCTAGAATAGACAGCGGATCGGCCAGATACACACCCGGCTGATAAAACAGCACATAGCCCATGCGCCCGCCCATAAGTACGCCAAGGATGATCCAAGTCAGCATGTCCTCGATTTGGGTCGGGGTCATAACGGGCTGACGATCAATCCAAAGACGAGGGGTTTTTATCGTCATCACCACCAGCCGCCAGCCGATGATTATCCCCGCAATGTAGGCCAGCGCATACCAGCGTAGGGCAAATTCCATGCCAAACAGTGAAATCGTAAAGATCTCAGGCGAGATATTGGGGAAGGGGAGCAATGCGTTCATCTGCGACTCAATGCCTTTGGTCTGGGCCAAGGTCAAGCTTGCCCTTGGCCGCCTGCGCCCCCATATATGGAACAAGTTCTGAACTGGAGACGATAGATGCAAGCACGTGGCAAGATTTTCGACGACATCTCGCAACTGATGACAAATGCGATGGGCGTGGCCCAAGGCGCAAAGGACGAAGCCGAAACGGCGGCGAAATCCATGATGGACCGCTGGCTTGCGGATCGCGATTTTGTGACGCGCGAAGAATTCGACGCAGTGCGCGCCATGGCGCAAAAGGCGCGCGAAGAGAACGAGGCCCTAAAGGCGCGACTGGATGCGCTTGAGGCCAAGTAACCCAAAGGAGGCGCTGCCGCGCCATTCCAAATGATTGCACTTTGCACGTGATCGCCCGGATTTTGTCCGGGCGTTTTTGTTTTTGGGGTGGGAGTGGCGGTTCAGAATACGCGTTTTGGCGTGTGGATGTCTGCAATGAGTGCAAGGTGCTGCGCCCCTCTTGAATGTCTGGCTTCAAGTCACTCCGCTTTCTGTGCGCCTGCAAATAGAAATCTGAAAAGCAACAACATCACCAGTTATTGTGACCGTGTCCATCGGTGTTCAACGTCGATTAGTCCCGTTCTTTCGTCGATCTCACGAGAAATCTCGACACAGCCTTCTCGGCGATAAAACTTGCGAGCATGAGGATTTTGTTCATACGCCCATACCGTAATCCATTCTCGATCCACCTTAGCCATATCGAGCAATCGCTTCCCGATACGGCGGGCTCGTGCATCACGTGCAACATAAAGGCCGGTAATATTATCGCCTTGCCGAACGCAGAACCCAACCACCTTGCCATTTTCCTCACAAACCCAGGAGGTACCAACGTGAAGCAAACAGCCTGTCCACCATTCCACAACGCTTTCAAAATCGTTGAGTGGACCCAGCCAAGGTGTCTCTAAGCTCCAGTCTCGAACTATTTCGGCACAAGAGCGCCCGTCGCATCCTTCAGCAAGTCGGTAATTCAACTTCATGAAGACTCCGATTCCATTCTAAGAACACTTTGGTTTCAATTAATAACCGTAAAATCCCTTAAAAGCAGCCTTCGGCGCATCCGCAGCGAACTCACGTTTCGTGCCGTATATCAAACCCTCTCTCAAACAAGCGTCAGATTACTTTTGGCTGTCCTGTGCCTCCGCACCTGACTTTACCACCTACACGCAACGAATGCCTGCATCTTGCGTCTTATACCGGGTTGTCCCCAACTTATTGCGGTTATCCCCAAATAAAGGGTTGCCAGATCAAATGCTCGCAGTCACCATATCTTGTAGAGGCACGGGGGATAGCCCCGGTTTCTAGAGCAGGCACCTAGCGTTTGGGGCGCTACAAATCCCACGCGCTATTAGCGAATGAGAGGTGGCGACATGGCACTTTCCGAGCAGTTTCTAGAAGACGACATTCACCCAATTGATATCGTTGAACATCTGGCCGAACATCACGAATGGGACTTTGATCGTATCGGTGATGATCAGATCGCCATGGCTGTCGAAGGCCAGTGGCGCACGTATTCACTGACCCTTGCGTGGTCGGGATATGATGAAACACTGCGCATGGTGTGCACGTTTGAACTGGAACCACCTGCCGAAAAACTGCCTGCCCTTTATGAATTACTGAACCTGATCAACGATCAATGTTGGGCTGGGTCGTTCACCTATTGGGAAGAACAAAAGCTGATGGTCTACCGCTATGGTTTGGTGCTGAGTGGGGGGCAAGTGGCCAGCCCGGATCAGATCGACACCATGATCAGCGCCGCCGTCATGAGCGCGGAGCGGTACTATCCTGCGCTGCAATTGTTGATCTGGGGCGATCGCACGCCAACAGATGCGTTGCAGGTCGCCATTGCAGAGGCCTATGGCCGCGCGTAATCTATGCCCCTGACAAGTGCGGGGGAAAGATCCATGAAAGACACACGTATCGCGGCCCAAGGTCTTGTACTTTTGGGCTGTGGCAAGATGGGATCGGCCATGTTGGCCGGTTGGTTGGATCGCGGGTTGCCCGCGGATCGCGTGTGGGTCATTGACCCGAAACCGTCGCTTTGGGTGCATGGCACAGGTGTTCACATCAACGAACCTTTACCGGATGCCCCAGCCGTCGTTTTGGTCGCTGTTAAACCGCAGATGATGGGTGATGCTTTGCCGTCGATTGCCGCGTTTGGGGGGGGCGAGACGGTGTTTGTCTCTATCGCCGCCGGAACGCCGATCGCGAAATTCGAAGAAGCCTTTGGCGTCACAACCCCCATTGTGCGTGCCATGCCCAATACGCCTGCAGCCATCAGTCAAGGGATCACGGCGATCTGCGCTAATGCGGCCGGGCAGGGCGGTTTGGACGAAGCGGCTGATTTGTTGTCGGCTGTGGGCGATGTTGTGTATTTGGACAGCGAGGCGCAGATGGACGCTGTGACTGGCGTCAGCGGGTCTGGCCCGGCATATGTGTTCCACATGATCGAAACATTGGCGGCGGGGGGCGTGGCGCAGGGCTTGCCTGCTGAGCTTGCCATGCAACTGGCCAAGGCAACGGTTGCAGGTGCCGGCGCGCTGGCGTTGCAATCCCAAGATGACCCGACCCAATTGCGCATCAACGTGACCAGCCCTAGCGGCACAACTCAAGCGGCCCTAGAGGTGCTGATGGATGAAAAGGCGGGTTTTCCCGCCTTACTGCCACGCGCCGTTGGTGCAGCAACCCAAAGATCAAAGGAATTGGCCCGTGGCTGAAATTGAATTCGATGACTTTCTAAAAGTCGATGTGCGTGTGGGCCGCGTTGTACGCGCTGAGCCTTTCCCTGAGGCCCGCAAACCCGCGATCAAGATGTGGGTGGATTTTGGCCCCGAATTGGGCGAGCGCAAAACCTCGGCCCAAGTCACCGTGCACTACGACCCCGAAACCCTTGTTGGGCGGCAGGTCATGGCCGTCGTCAATTTCCCACCGCGTCAGATTGGGCCATTTATGTCCGAAGTGCTTGTGCTAGGCTTTCCCGACGCAGATGGCGCGATTGTACTGGCCACACCAGACAAGGACGTCCCAACCGGAGGACGCCTGCATTGACCCGGCTTTGGATCACACGACTCTTGCCCCAAGACGTTGTGGACGCCGCGCAAGCGGTCTGTGACGAGGTGGTGGTGCGCCCAGAAACGCTGCCTTTGACGGATGCGGAACTGCGCAGCGCTTTGCGCGACTTTGATGTCGTTCTGCCGACTTTGGGTGATCAGTTTTCAGCCGCGGTCTTTGCGGATGTGGCTAACCCGCGTTGCAAACTGTTGGCGAATTTTGGCGTCGGCTACAATCATATCGACGTACAAGCAGCCACTGCTGCGGGGGTTGCGGTAACGAACACACCGGGCGCTGTGACGGATGCCACCGCGGATATCGCCGTTATGTTGATGCTCATGTCTGCCCGCCGTGCGGCCGAGGGCGAGCGGTTGGTACGCGCCGGCGATTGGGCCGGATGGCATCCGACGCAGATGTTGGGCCTGCACATGAGCGGTAAACGTGTCGGCATCGTCGGGATGGGGCGCATCGGGCAAGCCATCGCAAAGCGCTGTCATTTTGGGTTCGGGATGGACGTGCACTATGTCAATCGCTCGCAAAAGTCGTTGGACTTTCCGGCCAGCAGGGTCGCGACGCTGACATCTTTGGCCCAGCAGGTGGATTTTCTGGTCGCAGCCGTACCAGGCGGGGCAGAAACGCGGCACCTGATCTCGACCGAGGTGTTGGGCGCGATGCAAGCGCACGCACATTTTATCAATATCGCGCGCGGGGATGTTGTGGACGAAAGCGCGCTGGTTTCAGCGCTTGCAGCAGGCACCATCGGCGGCGCGGGGCTGGATGTCTATGAACGTGAACCTGCGGTGCCAGAGGCATTGCGCGTATTGGATAATGTCACGCTGTTGCCGCATCTAGGGACGGCAGCGCTTGAGGTGCGTTTGGCGATGGGGCTGATGGCAGTGGACAATGTCGCGGCATTTGTCAGCGACAAGGATTTGCCTAACCGCGTCTGACGCTATTCTTCGGCCATTGCTTCGCGCCAGTGACGGCGGCACAGCGACACATAGGTGTCATTGCCGCCGATCTGAACCTGCGCGCCACCCGCTTGCGCGCGTCCCGATGCGTCACGGCGGATCACCATCGTGGCTTTCTTGCCGCAGTGGCAAATGGTGCGGACCTCGCGCATTTCATCGGCCAGCGCCAACAATGTGGCGGAGCCCGGAAACAGTTGTCCCAAGAAATCGACGCGCAAACCGTAACACATAACAGGCAGGTTCAAGTCATCCACCGCGCGGGCAAGCTGCCAAACTTGATCTTCGGTCAGGAATTGAGCTTCGTCCACAAAGACACAAGCAATCGCAGATTCAGAATGGCGGGTTTGTAGCCGTGCAAAAAGGTCATCAGTGGTTGAAAATACGTCCGCCTCTGACCCGATGCCGATGCGCGATGCAATGCGGCCTTCGCCCGCCCGAACATCCAGTTGAGCTGTCAGCAAATAAGGTTCCATTCCACGTTCGCGGTAGTTGTGCGCGGCTTGCAGTAAAACGGTCGATTTGCCCGCATTCATTGTGGAATAGTGAAAGTACAGTTTTGCCATATCGCGGGTGCTTAAATGGCGTCCACGTCAGGGGCAAGACCCATGGCGCGGCTTTTCAGAGCGATTCGAATTGCGGTGCATAGGCAACCTGCTTCCAGCGCCAAGCGCTTTTGAGGCATGCAAGCATCAGTGGCGCCTATTTTGTGGGCTAGGCCCTAGGGTGGGTCCGATGATCTGTGGCGCCATTAATAAAACGCCTTTGGAATCATCGGACCGAACCGGGATACTGGTTACTATGAAGCCGGCACAAAGAGACAACTCGACCTCTTTGGGGAATGTGCCAACTCCACTTACACTTGACCACTTGCGGGCCAACCCACCTTGCTGCCAGCTTGCGCTGGCCCGTCGCTCCCGTAGAGACAGAAGACGGGTCGGACCCCACCCTGCTCCGACGTCGGGGGCATCGGATACTCGTTAACATCCCAAAAACCGAAGGGATGAGTTACAAATGACATTTCAATTCGGTACGATTAATGGGAAAAGAGATCGTAAATTCCCCTCACCTGGGGTTGCAAGGGCACTTTTGTGGGATAGGACATCGCAACATGGCTGGTTTTGGCAGTTATTTAAAGAAGCACACCGAGGCATTGGTGAAGGACGTTGGGATCGAACCGGCCTGTGCATTGACTGGGAAATCCAAGGCAACACTTGGGCGTTACTATTCGGACAATCCAGAGCATGCCGACCGCTTCATGCCGGTTGACGCCGTTGTTGCTTTGGAAAAAGAAGCCAAATTTCCGCATGTGACAAGCGCCTTGGCCGAATTGCAGGGCATTACGCTTGACCATGACGACCGCCGCCGCAATGACCAGCGGTCGGGTGGGGTGAACACTGATGTGATCGCACTTAGTCAGCGCTTTGCGATGTTGATGGGCGAATATCAGCAATCCATCGAAGACGGCATCATCACTGTCAACGAAGCCAAAAGGTTGCTTAGAGAAACGGCAATGTTGCAGCAGGTTTTGATCGATATGAAGCTGCATTTGGAAGACGAAAGTGGTTGATACGACGCTTGGGGCAGATGATCTGCCAGCGTTGGTACAAACCGCTTTGACTGACATTGATACTGATCACTTGCGCGCCTCCAATGATCCGGGCCATCCACCGCGCATTCTTTTACTTTACGGATCGTTGCGTGCGGAAAGCTATTCGCGCCGTGCCGCCGAAGAATCTGCTCGAATTTTACGCCATCTGGGGTGCGAGACACGGCTGTTTGACCCGACAGGCTTACCGCTTGTCGACGGCGCGGACGAGACTCACCCCAAAGTCGTCGAACTGCGCGATCTAGCGGTCTGGGCCGAAGGTATGGTGTGGTCTTCGCCTGAACGTCATGGGGCGATGACAGGAGTGATGAAAATGCAGATCGATTGGTTGCCCTTATCGCTTCAGGGGGGGATCCGTCCGACGCAAGGCAAGACGCTGGCTGTGATGCAAGTGTCTGGTGGGTCGCAAAGTTTTAACGCTGTGAACCAAATGCGAATCCTTGGGCGCTGGATGCGCATGGTGACAATCCCCAACCAATCAAGCATTCCCAAGGCATGGTTAGAGTTCAAAGACGGGCGTCTGCCTGCGGGGCCGTTCTATGCCCGTGTGGTGGATGTGATGGAAGAATTGGTGAAGTTCACTTGGATGGTGCGTGGACGTTCGGATTATCTGGTGGATCGGTATTCGGAACGGGTGGAAAGTGTTGAAGAGGTGCACAAGCGCGTCTCTGTTAAAGACAGCTGATGCCGTCGGTCCGGGACTGTTTTTGCACATTTGTGCAAAAAGGCACCCGCCCGCCGACCCTTGTGTCGGGCTGGTTTCAATGTCGGGAAAGTGCTGTAACGCCGCGTCACTGCACCTTGATTGATCCGTCTGTGACAGTGCATTCTGACGGTGTTGTTGGGAGTTGAGGTTGTGAACGAAGAAACGACCAATGCCGAGGTCATCGGCCTTCTGCGTGATATTGATGGTTTGAGCGCGCTTCCTTTGGACGTTCTGGAACGCATTGTCGAAACGGCTGAGCATCAGACGTTCGGGCGCGGCGTGTATCTTATCGAAGAAGGTGATGCGGCAGATACTTTGTATATCGTGCTGCGCGGCCGCTTTACCGTTTTGATTGGCGGACATGCGATCGCGGAAATTGCCAAAGGTGAGCCTGTCGGGGAATTGGCATTCTTTGCGGGTGGTACGCGCACCGCGTCAGTGGTGGCTGCGCGCGATAGTGCGGTTTTGAGCCTAAGCCGCGCAGCTTACGATGCGCTTGCAGCCCATACGCCCGCCTTGGCCAATGGAATTTTGGCGGCTGTGTCACGTCGTCTTGCACGCACGGTTGCCGGGACACCACATTTGCGCCCCGTTGCGGGGCGGGTGTGTGCGATGTTTCCGGGCGGTGCGGATGCCGTCATGGATCCGGCATTTGTCGCAGGCATACGCGCCGCTTTTGACGACGTATCGGGTTGGACTGTGTTGGACGCCAATGCATGCGACGCACAGACCCGCGACCACGCAGGCGCACTGGCCCAATGGCTAGAGGCGCAAGAGCGCGAGCATGGTAACCTGCTGCTGATATGTAGCGACCCCGCGGCGCACCCTGTTTGGCAACAAGTGTCTGCCAACAACAGTGATACCATTATGATTGTCGCCCCGAAGAGCGGTAGCTTTTCCGCAGCCGACGCACCTTCGGACCTTGAAAATGCGATCTTTGATGCGACGCTGCCCGCACACCTGCATGTGATTTTGCACCGGCCGACGGCGCAGGACAGCACGGCTGACACGGTGCGATGGCTTGATGGTCGCCGCGTGCGACTGCATCATCATCTTGCGCTGGATACCGCCGCTGATTTTGCCCGCATCGGGCGATTTGTGCGTGGCGAGGCGTTGGGTTTGGTTTTGTGTGGCGGCGGATCTTACGGCACCGCGCATCTGGCGGCGATCAAAGCACTGCACGAACAAGGTTATGTGTTTGATTTTGTTGGGGGTACCAGTGTCGGGTCTGCGATGGCTGGGGCTTTGGCGCTGGGCCATGGCCCTGACGAGGTTATGGAGCAGTGCGAGGATATTTTCCTGCGCTCCAAAGCGATGTCGCGCCTGACGGTGCCGCGCTTTTCGTTGCTGGACCACAGGGTGCGGGACGCGGCGTTGCGCAAACACTATTCCGACTACAACGTCGAAGACCTGCCCATCAATTTTTTCGCCATCGCGACCAGCCTCACCCACAATGATGTGAGTGTGATCCGTCGTGGGCCATTGTGGCAGGCGATTTGTGCCTCGACGGCCATTCCGGGGGTCTTTCCGCCGTTCTTGCATGACAATGGCGAAGTGCTGATTGATGGCGGCTTGATCGACAATGTGCCGATTGGCGCGATGCGCGATCTTAAGGCGGGCAACAATGTGGTGTTGAATTTCCTGCCCGGCAAACCTTGGATGTCCAAAGCGCGCTATGAGGATTTTCCGGGGCGTTTGGAAGCATTGACCGGGCTTGCGCGTAAACCCAAACGCGGTGTGCCCAAGCATCCAACGGCCTTTTCAGTGCTGGCTCGTGCTATGGTCGTCAATGCCCGCAAATTGTTGCGCCAAATCGATGTCGGTGATGATGTGTTGCTGAACATATCGGTGTTACGCGGCATGAGCTTTATGGATTGGAGACGCGGGCGCGAACTGTTTGATACGACCTATGAACAGATTTCCGGCATGTTGCAGTCCTCGGCATCTGCCGAACAGACCTATGATCGACAAATTCAACGTTTGCGCGGGGTCGCCGAACAATTGGATGCGTTCAGCGAAGAGGGCTCAAGCCAGAACGCAGTGCCTCAACCGCCCCGCTCAACGATCACAGAGCCGACGGAATAGCCTGCTCCGAACGAGCAGATAATGCCCAAGTCGCCGGGGCTGAGGTCGCTTGAGTTTTGCGAGAATGCGATGATTGATCCCGCCGAAGACGTGTTGGCGTAATCTTGCAAGATATTGGGCTGCTCTACGGGCAAAGGCACGCGCCCCAGTACCTTTTTGCCAATAAAGTCGTTCATCGATTTGTTGGCTTGGTGCAGCCAAAGACGCTTGAGCTGATCCGCCGCGATGCCTTGGTCGTCCATGTGACTGGTCACATGTTGGCTGACCATTGGCACGACCTCTTTGAAAACTTTGCGCCCGTTCTGCATGAATTGCATGTCTCGTCGGTCTTGGACCCCATCAGGGCGAGAGCGGCGCAAATAGCCGTTATTGTTGCGGATATTGTTGGAAAACTCGGTGGCGCACCGGGTGGATTTGATCTCGAAATAGGGGCCTTTGGCGTCTTCGATCCGTTCAATCAGCACAGCCGTTGCCACATCACCAAAGATGAAATGGCAATCCCGGTCGCGCCATTCCAGATGGGCAGAACAGATTTCAGGGTTCACCACTAGGGCCGATTTGATCGAGCCCGAGCGCACCATATCCGCCGCGGCCTGAATGCCAAAGGTGGCGGATGAGCAAGCAACATTCATATCAAATGCAAAGCCCGGAACACCCAAAAGGGCCTGAATTTCGATGGCCACTGCCGGATAAGCGCGTTCATGGTTGGATGCGGCACAGATAACCGCGCCCACGTCTGCGGCTGTTTTGCCCGCAGCCTTAAGTGCTTTATGCGCTGCGTCCACAGCCATTTCTGCCATGATCGAAGGCTCGTCATCGCTGCGTTGGCGCAACAGGGGGTGCATGACCTCGGGGTCCAACACGCCGGATTTGTCCATCACGTAACGCCGTTCGATGCCCGATGCTTTGACGATGAATTCTTCTGAAGAATGTGCTTTGGCATCAAGCTGACCTGCAGCGATCGCATCGGCATTTTCCGCGTTGTAGCGATCGGCATAGGCGTTGAATGCCACAACCAGTTCCGCATTCGAAATGGACATTTCGGGTGTGAACACACCTGTTCCGGTGATGGCTGGCGTAAATGACATGGTGCGCCCCTTAGTTGGGTGATCAAGGTTTCAATGTACCTATAGGCGGGTATGCCCCCTCGCAAGGGCGCGGGGCTGTGTGGCTTGGGGGTGACGTAACGTAGACTTGCAGGTGGGCGGCGTTTTGAAAGGCCGCCCAAGCAGGTGCTTGTGTGCTGCGCGAACCTTGCGCATTGTGATCCCGCGCAGACACGCAAAGGAAGGTCGCAAAATGATAATTATCGCCGCTAACGGCTCGCGCGCTCTGCATGGCACACATCGTTTGCCTGCACAGTCTTGTTCTGTCGCGTGAGGGGGTAAGCCATGCGTATGATATCAAACCCGTTTCGCGCCGTGGGCCTGTCACATAAGGACCTAACAGATGTGCCATACCCCAGCATAAATGCCGATGCGCCACAGGCGCTGTTGGCACGGTGCCCACATGCTGGGATCACGCCTTTGGTTGACGCCCCGACAGTGGCGACAGCCAGCAACGTGGCCCAAGTGCAGATCAAAGACGAACGCACCCGTATGGGTTTGGGCAGCTTCAAAGCACTTGGGGCGGCTTATGTCATCGCCTCGGATGCGGCCAAGGGCAAAGCGCGCGGCGCAACCTATGTGACGGCGAGTGCCGGCAATCACGGCCTTTCGGTCGCCGCCGGTGCCGCCGCTTTTGGGGCGCGGTCCGTGATTTTTCTGGCCCAAACGGTGCCCGAAGTTTTTGCCGAACGGTTGCGCGACATGGGCGCCGAGGTGGTGCGCGCCGGTGCCAATTATGAAGCAAGCATGGACGCCGCCATGCAAAACGCGGCTGATAGGGGCGCGATCTTGCTGTCGGACAGTTCTTGGGTGGACTACACCAGCCGCCCCCACGTGTTGATGGAAGGGTACCTCGCGCTGATGGCCGAGGTGTTCACGCAAATCGATTCCCCCCCGACGCACCTGTTTTTGCAAGCCGGAGTAGGCGGCCTTGCCGGGGCTTGCGCTGCGCTGGCGCGGGCCACATGGGGTGATGCAACCCGCATTACTGTGGTGGAACCAGACGCCGCTCCGTGCTTGATCGCGAGCGTTGAGGCCGGCGCACCGATTGAAACCACAGGCCCATCATCGGCCATGGGCCGGCTTGATTGCAAAGTGCCGTCGTTGATTGCGCTCAAAGGTTTGGCGCGCGATGCGGACCACTTTATGACGATTAGCGAAGCAGAAGGTGCGGTGGGCGCCGATCAAAGTGCCGCGCACGGGTTCGAAAGTACCCCATCAGGGGCCGCTGGGATCGCAGGGCTGTTGGCGGCAGATCGAACCGTGTTGGGCCTTGATGCGGCATCGCGCGTGCTGATCATCTTGTCCGAACAGGCCGAAACGTGAGTGGCTTCCCTGCGTCAGAATTTCAAACCCGTGTGGCAAACGCCCAAAGGTTGATGGCCAAGGCGGGCCTTGATGCGCTGCTTTTGACCACGGAACCTGAGGTTCGTTATTTTACCGGTTTTCTAACGCGGTTTTGGGAAAGCCCGACGCGTCCGTGGTTTGTTGTAATCCCCGCGCAGGGCGACCCCATCGCCGTGATCCCGTCCATTGGCGCGCCGCTGATGCGCGCCACTTGGGTGCGCGACATCCGCACGTGGCGCAGTCCGGATTACACAGATGACGGCGTGTCCCTTTTGGCGCAGGCATTGGGCGAAATCGTCCCGACCAACGGGCGCATCGGTGTGCCCTCTGGCCCGGAAACGCATTTGCGTTTGCCGCTAAACAGTTGGGACGCCTTGCAACGCGCGTTGCCGGATCGGACCTACTGCGGCGATGCGAATATCATCCAAACCTTGCGCATGACCAAATCCAAGGCCGAGATCGACAAAATCGCCGCCGCCTGCGCCATAGCAGACGCCGCCTTTGCACGCGTTCCCGAGATCGCCGCAAAAGGTGTGCCTCTGTCCGACGTGTTCCGCCGCTTTCAGATGCTTTGCCTTGAGGAAGGCGCCGACTGGGTTTCTTACGTTGCAGGTGGCGCAGGTCAGGGTGGATACGGAGACATTATCGCCCCCGCCACGGACGCCCCCCTTGCCGCCGGGGACGTGCTGATGCTGGACACGGGCGTCGTCAAAGATGGCTACTTTAGCGACTTTGACCGCAACTGGTCGGTGGGTGCTGCGACCCAAGCAAGCACATCCGCCTATGCCCGCCTGATCGACGCCTCTGACGCAGGTTTTGCGGCTGCGCGTCCCGGTGCCACGGCCGCCGATCTGTTTCACGTCATGGACGGCGTGCTGACAGGCGGAGCAGGTGGGTCGGATGCGGGGCGGTATGGGCACGGGCTGGGGATGCAGTTGACGGAATGGCCTTCGTTGATCCCTGACGATCATACGGTTCTTGCGCCGGGCATGGTGTTGACGCTTGAACCGGGGCTGGAATTGCCAAACGGGGCCACTTTGGTGCACGAAGAAAACATCGTGATCACCGGAACAAGCGCGCGCTATCTGTCGACACCCGCGCCGCGCACCCTTCCCGAGGTTTAAGCATGCCAACCTATACCACAGCGCAGGACACCCGCACCAAACTTGGCCTGATCGCGCTGCAAGCAGACCGCACTATTGAGGACGATTTTCGTCGTCTTATGCCACGCGATGTCAGCCTGCTGGTGTCGCGCGTGCCGTCGGGGGTGGATGTAACTTTGGACAGTCTGGCGCAGATGGAAACCGCGTTAAGCGGTGCAGCCGCGTTGTTCCCGGTGGGCCACACATTCGACGTCGTCGGGTATGGTTGCACATCGGGCACTGCGCAGATCGGGACAGATGTGATTGCAAACCACGTGCAAGCGGGCACCACGACGCGCATGGTCAGCGAACCCGTCACGGCTTTGATTGCGGCGTGCGATGCTTTGTCGGTCACGCGACTTGCGCTTTTGTCACCCTATGTCGCCTCTGTTTCTGACCGGCTGCGCGGGGTATTGGATGCCGAAGGCATCCAAACCCCGACATTTGCCAGCTTTAACGAAGGCAACGAAGCCGCAGTGGCACAGATCGATGCGGATTCAATTACAGCAGCAACAATCGACATGATGGCAGGCGCAGACGTACAAGCGGTGTTTTTGTCGTGCACAAACCTGCGCACTTTGGACGTGATTGCACCGCTCCAAGACCGCTTGGGAATCCCGGTTCTGTCGTCGAACCTTGTCCTGGCATGGCATTTGTTAAGGCAAGGCGGTGTAAATGTCGAAACCCCGCGTGACCTTTTGTAAATGCGCAAAATTTGCCTGCAATCGCGTACAGGCCTTGCGCCGTTCGTAGGCTAGGTGTTTTCTGACACTCGGACAAAGAAGGTAAAAACACCACAATGAAACTGGGATGCATCGGCGACGATTTCACCGGATCAAGCGATCTGGCCAACACGCTTGCCAAGGGCGGCATGCGCGCCACGCAATATACCGGCGTGCCAGATGGTCCCGCCGACGCATCAGTCGAGGCAGGCGTTGTGGCGCTCAAATCGCGATCGGTTCCTGTGGCGGACGCAGTGGCCATGTCGCTTGAGGCATTGGAATGGTTGCGGGCGCAGGGCTGCACGCAGTTTTTCTTTAAATATTGTTCGACCTTTGACAGCACAGCCGATGGCAACATCGGCCCCGTCGCCGACGCGTTAGCCGATGCATTGAACGCACATAAGGTCATCGTCTGTCCCGCCTTTCCCGGCACGGGACGGTCGGTTTTTCAGGGGCATTTGTTCGTCAACGATACCTTGCTGAGCGAAAGCGGGATGCAAAACCACCCGCTGACGCCAATGACGGATTCGGATCTGCGCCGCTGGTTGGCACCGCAAACGCACCATTCTGTCGGGCACGTGGCCGCAGGCGATGTTTTTGAAGGTGATGCGGCCATTCGCACAGCTTTAGAGGGCGAACACAAAGCCGGTCATCGCTTGATCGTGGTGGACGCGATCCGAGACGCCGATTTGCGCGCAATCGGAAAGGCCGCACATGATCTGCCGCTGATCACTGGCGGGTCGGGCGTTGCATTGGGCTTGCCTGCGAACTTTGGGTGCACACCGGGTCCGGTTACGTGGACGGGGCAAAGCGGTAAGGCTGTCGCATTGTCCGGGTCCTGTTCAATCGCCACGCGTGCGCAGGTTGCCTATCATGCGGCGCGCCACCCTGCGCGCGAAATCGTAGCCGAGGACGTCATCGAGGGGCGGCTAAATGTCGACAACCTAGCAGCGTGGCTGCTGGACCAAGACGGCGTGCCGCTGGTCTATAGCTCAGCTGATCCAGAGGAAATTCGCCGAGTGCAAGACACATACGGACGCGAACGTTCTTCCGCTGCGATTGAGGCGTTCTTTGCTGACGTTGCCGCAAAAGTGCACGCGGGTGGCGCGACGCGCATCATCACAGCGGGGGGTGAAACGTCGGGCGCGGTTGTCGAAGGGCTAAGGCTGGATACCCTAGATATTGGGCCGGAAATCGACCCCGGGGTTCCTGCTTTGCGCGCCGCACCTGATCTGGTGGTCGCATTAAAATCAGGGAATTTTGGAACCGATGACTTCTTTGAAAAAGCATCCCGTATTTTGGCAGGCCTATGAGTAATGAAAGCGCATTGCGCGACCAAATCTGTCTGCTGGCAAAGTCCCTGTTCGAACGGGGGCTGACCCACGGCAGTACTGGGAATATTTCGGCCCGAACGGATGACGGTGGGTTGCTTGTGTCACCGACGGGAACCAGTTTTGGCCGCCTTGACCCGGCGCGGCTTAGCCGGTTTGACGCGCATGGTGTGCATGTTGGCGGGGACAGCCCAACCAAAGAAATGCCGCTGCACACGGCGTTTTACGACACCCGCAGCACTGCGGGCGCGGTGGTTCATTTGCATGCGTGCCATTCAGTTGCGCTGTCGCTGTTGCCCGGAGCGGATCCCGATAATTTCCTGCCACCGCTCACGCCCTATGGGATTATGAAGCTGGGCAAAGTCACATTGCTGCCGTTCTTTTTGCCCGGTGACCCTGCGATGGGGCAGGCGGTGCGTGGGCTGGCGGGCAAACGATCGGCTGTGATGTTGGCCAATCACGGGCCGGTTGTTGCTGGCAAAGACGTTGAAGCTGCGTGCAATGCTATTGAAGAACTTGAAGACACGGCCAGGCTTGCTTTGATGACACGCGGGATGTCTCCACAGGCGTTGACTGACGCGCAAGTTAATGCGGTCGTAAAAAAGTTTGACGTAGCTTGGGATGATTGATGGTTGGAACTTGAGTATTTGAAGAACAATGAAGCAATACCGCTGTGTGTTTCATTGTTCCCAAAATACTCAAAAACGACGTTTGTTTCAACGTGCTGCCAAGATTAGGTCTGATGCCTTTTCGCCAATCATGATTGCGGGGGCATTTGTATTGCCGCTGACAATCTCGGGCATAATCGAACAATCGGCGACGCGCAGCCCTGCGATGCCGTGGACACGCAGCTGATCATCCACCACAGCCATTTTGTCGGCGCCCATTTTGCAGGTGCCCGTGGGGTGATAGATGGACGCGGTGTTGTTGCGTGTCCAATCTAATGTGGCGTCATAATCGTCGATGGGCATGTCCGCATTGGGGCGGTATTCCTGCGATATCCTTGCTGTCAAAGGGGCATGGCGGGCGATTCTGCGGGCAATATTAACGCCGCTTACGATGGTGCGGCGATCGGTTTCAGTGCTGAGGTAGTTGGGGATAATCTTGGGATAGGTGCGTCCGTCTGAACTGGCCAAGCGAATTTCGCCTTTAGATTCAGGGCGAAGTTGGCAAACCGACATGGTGAATGCCGAAAATTTATCCGCCCCTTTGCCGGGATTTTCAGCCGAAAGTGGTTGAACGTGAAATTGAATGTCCGGCGTTTCAAGATCAGGTCGCGTTTTCAGAAAACCTGTTGCAAGGCTCGCGGCCATTGCCATCGGGCCCGAACGGGACATCAGGTATTTCAACCCAATGCGGGCTTGCCCAAATAGGGACGAGACCTCGTCATTCAGCGTCGGTTCGTTGCATTTATAGACAAGGCGTGCCTGCAAATGGTCTTGCAGGTTTTTGCCCACGCCGGGCAGGTCAGCGATCATGTCTATGCCGTGTTCGGCCAGTTGCGCGGCTTCGCCGACACCCGACAACATCAACAGTTGCGGAGAGTTGATTGATCCACCCGACAAGATGACTTCGCGCCGCGCCGTTACCGTGCGCTTTTCACCATTTCGGTCGCGGTAGGTGACGCCGGTGGCGCGTTTATCGGTGATGTTCACGCGTTCGACCGGCGCGTGGGTGATGATGTGCAGATTGCTGCGGGATTTGACCGGATTCAGAAACGCCACGGCCGAAGAGCACCGCCGCCCGTTGCGCGCCGTAAGTTGGAAAAACCCAACACCTTCTTGATCTTGGCCGTTATAATCGGGGTTGAATTTGTATCCTGCCGCCTGTGCAGCCGCTACCCAAGCATCTGTAATTGGGCGTTGTATGCGCATGTCCGAAACAGACAAATTTCCCTGATCGCTGTGAAATTCATCCGCCCCGCGTTCGTTGTTTTCGCTGCGCTTAAATAGCGGCAACACGTCTTCCCACGCCCAGCCGCGGTTGCCCATTTGCGCCCAGCGATCATAATCTTGGGCCTGTCCGCGCACGTAAAGCAACCCGTTCAGTGACGACGAACCGCCCAACACTTTCCCGCGCGGCCATTCGATCGTGCGCCCGTTCAGACCGGGATCAGGTTCGGTCTTGTAACACCAGTCAACGCTGGGGTTGTGGATGGTTTTGAAATAGCCGACCGGAATGTGAATCCACGGGTTCCAATCGCGCCCACCGGCCTCAAGCAAAACGACGCTCACAGTCGGGTCGGCGCTTAGCCGGTTTGCCAGAACGCAGCCCGCCGATCCGGCACCCACGATGATATAATCGGCTTCCAATCCCGCACTCCTCGGTCGTTGTGTGAAAAAAAGACTATTCAGAAGCTGCTGTCTAGGCTAGCCTTTTATGAGATAAAACGTCTCAATAAATGCATCAGGGAGGATAGCATGGGAGTTAGTGACAAAATAAACGGCATTTCACGCCGAGATTTGTTCAGAGTTGCAGGCCGTTACGGCATGAGTTCGACGCTTTTGGCGGCAAGCGGGTTTGGTGGGGCAATGAGCCTTGCAAACCTCGCATCCGCGGCAGAATCGACCTATGAAAAGCGTTTTGCCAAAGAAGCCAAGTTCACGCTTAAGTTCGGCGCAGCCGGTTTTAACGCCCGCAACTTACTGATTGAACGCGCTGGTGCATTGGAATTTGCGCGCGATTTGGAAAGCCGCACAGACGGTGAAATTCGCGTCGAATTTATCGGTGATAACCAGATTTGTGGTCAGGTGTCTTGCGTCGAAAAAGCCCAACAGGGCATCATCGACATCTATGCGGCCTCGACACAAAACTCGGCCGGGGGTGCACCATACCTTAACGTATTGGATTATGCGTATATGTTCCGTAACCGCGCGGATCAGTACCATTTCTTGTATTCCCCAGCGTCCCAAGCGTTGCTGCGCGAACCTTATGAGCGCCGCCACGGTCTGAAATTCCTTTTCAGCCACGCCGAATTGCGCGGCATTCAGTTGGGTCTTGCATGGGAAGACAAACCAACAGTCACATCCGTTGAACAACTGTTTGGCACCAAGAACCGCGTGACCGGCACCCAACTAGGCCGCATCGCGATGACAGCGTTGAACCTGAACCCGGTTCCAATCGCGTGGGAAGAAACCCTTGATGGTCTGAAACAGGGCTTGATTGATGGTGCGGAAACATGGGCGTCTGCCGTGGCTTACGCCAACATGTCGCCTGTGGTCAGCCAGTCAGTGCACCTGAATTTCTTCTGTGGCACAGAACATACGGCAATGAATGCTGGCGTGTTCGACAGCCTTGGTGGCGAATTGCAGGACGCAGTTATGGAATCGTCTTACTGGGCGCAAACCCACGTGCAGGCGGCAAATGAAGTGGCATTGATCAACACCGTTGGCCAATCCGATCCGATGATGCCAAATTCGATCTTTGCGCAAAACAACGTGCGCAACGCCTTCTTGTCCGATGCCGAAATGCGGAAAGCCGAAGAAATGTGTTCGCCCGAATTCCAACCACAGCTGTGGGAAGAATGGCGCGAGCGTATCAACGGCTGGCAAGGTGGCGCAGACACCTATCAAGAAATCTATGACGAGGTCCGCACGATCCCAGGCGACACATTGCCTGAAAACGTCGAACCGCGTCGTTGGTGGAAATCGTAATCGCGCACGAAACGATCAAGGCCGACCCTGTTTTTCGGGGTCGGCTTTTTTGCCAAAAGAGCGCGAAATGCGCCATGCTCGGCAAGATAAGAATCAAATGATAAGGGGCTTGGGATGTCGATCTGGGCGGATATGTCTACCATCGTCACAGCGACGTTGAGTGGGGACATCAATTTCAAAGTTGTGCAGGCCTATCGATCAGATGCCGCGTGGTTCTTGTTTGCGCCACTGACCATGATCGGCGCTGTTCTCGTTACCTATATCTACAAACTGTCACCTTGGCTGGATCGCAATTTCGAACGCTTGATCGCCGTGGCTGCTTATATCATCATTGCTGCAATCATCTTTTCCGGCGTGATCCAACGTTTTGTGTTTTCGTCACAAGTGCCGTGGTCCACCACCATGCCGCCGCTGATCTTTATGATCATGTCGTGGTACGGCTGTTCGTATAACGTCAAGCTGCGCACGCACCTTAGTTTTTCTGAATTCCGTTCCAAGATGGGGCACAAGCAACAGTATATGTGCCTTGTGATGGACAATGTGCTTTGGTTCATTTTCTGCATCATCTGCGTGACCACAATGGCGCGGATCACGGTCAATACATACGATAACTTTGCCATCGTTTTAGGCACTGACGGCGTGATGCGCTGGTGGTTTATCGTGACAATGCCGATCTGTTTTGTGCTTATGGCGGGCCGCGTTCTAAGCAATGCGATGATTGACCTTGGCCGGTATCGCAACAACGAAGTCCTTATCAAACAAGCGGTCATCGGGGGGCAAGGGTGATGACGGATGGAACGTGGATTACGCTTATCTCATTGGCGGTGACGCTGCTGTTTATGCTGGGAACACCGGTTTTGCTGGTGATCTTTTACTGGTCGGTCGGCTGTAGCCTTGTCATCGGGTTGACGCTGGACAACACGGGCAACGAATTGCTGAACGTGTTCAAAGACGGCTTTGCCTTGCTGGCGATGCCGCTGTTCATCTTGACCGGTGATTTGATCAACAAATCGGGCATCGCAAAACGATTATCGGACTTTGCCTACGCCTGCCTTGGCTGGTTGCGCGGTGGTTTGGCCATGGCGGCCATTGGCGCATGTGGGCTGTTTGCCGCGATCTCGGGATCGAATTCGGCCACCACCGCCACTATCGGTTCGATGTTGCACCCTGAAATGATCAAGGGTGGATACGACGAACGCTTTTCTGCGGCCACAGCTGCGGCGGGCGGCACGGTCGGGATCATCATCCCGCCGTCGATCATCTTTATTGTGTACGGTTTCCTGATGAACCTGCCGATTTCGGACCTGTTCATTGCGGGCATCATTCCGGGCGCTTTGATGGTGATTGCCATGATGGGTGTGTGTTTTGTTGTGTCTGTGATGAACAAATGGGGCGTTCTGATCGCCCTATCACCGTTTCGGGTGCTTAAGACGGCGGTGGGCGCGTGGCTCGGTTTTTTTGCCATCGGGCTTGTGCTTTGGGGGATTTATACAGGCAAGTTTTCCCCAACCGAAGCCGCGGGCGTAACCGTTGGGTTTGGGATCATTGCGGGGGTGATCAGCTATCCGCTTAATAAATTTATGAAGGTCGATCAGGCCGCACCGATCGATGAAAAACCTTTTGCGTCTATGCTGACGGTCGAAGGGTTCCGCATTCGGGATGTGCCTTCGGTAGTCGAACGGTCGGCACAGATCGCTGGTATTCTGACGCCGCTGATTGCGGTGTCGGTGGTGATGCAACAGGTACTTGGGCGCTTAGGTGCGGCCGAGGTCATCGGCGAACTGCTGCGCAGCATGGGCGGGTATTACCCTATTTTGTTCACAGCGATGGCGATGGTGTTTGTGGCAGGCATGATCCTTGAAAGCCTTCCGGTCACGATCATCATGGCGCCAATTTTGGCCCCGATTGCGGCGTCGGTGGGCGTGGATCCGATCCACTTTGCCGTGGTCTTTTTGGTTGGGGCGTCGATTGGGTTCATAACGCCACCCTATGGCCTGAACCTTTATGTCGCATCTGGCGTGACGGGCGTTCCATATTTCCGATTGCTGCGATACTCTACGATGTATCTGGGCGCATTGCTGTCGGTTTGGATCCTTGTTGCATTGGTCCCCGAACTTGCATTGTTCCTGCTACCGAATAGATAGCCAAAAGAACCATGCCTGACGATCAACACTTTGAGCCCACCGGCCAAATCCCCACCAACTTGCGACTGTTGTTGCTGATGGAGGAGGTGGTCAAACGCGGGGTCGCCGTCAAACCGTCGGATTTGATCGAGGCGCTTGGCTTGCCCAAACCCACGGTGCACCGCCTGTTGCAAACGGCCGAAGCCGAAGGTTTCTTGCAGCGCGATCTTGATGGGCGGTCATACGGTCCGGGGCCGCGTTTGCGTGCACTGGCCGTCAGTACAATGTCGTCGGAACATCTGCGCACTGCACGCCTGACCATTTTGCGCGGTGTGGCCGAACAGATAGGCGAGACATGCAACCTTGCCACGCCCGACCGCGAAGGCATGATCTATCTTGATCGGGTCGAAACAGAATGGCCGCTGCGCATCCAACTACCGATTGGCACGCAAGTGCCGTTCCATTGTACGGCCAGCGGCAAAATGTATTTGTCGACCATGCGCCCACATATCCTGCGATCTATTCTATCCGCGCGTCCGTTGGAAAAGCGGACCGAGTCGACCTTGATTGATATGGATGAAATCAAGGCCGAGCTCGACCTTACTCGTGAACGTGGCTACGCCACCGACAACGAAGAATTCATGAGCGGCATGACAGCATTGGCCGTGCCGGTGCTGGACGGGCAGGGTAAGCTGCTTGCGACGCTGTCGGCGCACGCGCCCCTTCAACGTTGTACTTTAAGTGAGTTGACCGCTTATCTGCCTGTGCTCAGCAAAGCGGCAGCGGATCTTACCGCGTTGCACATGGGCTAGCCTTAAAGGCCGTGTAAGCGGTGGGTTTCCAACAACTCCACCAATGTCTCGCAGGCTTGGCGCCGATGCGCATGGTGCACGTCGTGGGCGCGGACCGGGTCGCGTTCAGCAATCGCTTGATAGACGTCGCGGTGGGCTGTGTTGGATTGGGTGGGTTTGGGACGCATGAACAATGTCGCGGCGCGCGCCCGGCGCACCTGATCACGCATGACGGATACGATTTGGCCCAGCCGGGCATTGCGCCCTAGCCGCACCAATTCGTGGTGAAACTGATCGTCGGCTTTTGCCCATGCAGGCAGATCACTGGCTGTTAACGCATCATCCATGTCGCGAATGGCTGTCGCCAAGGCGGCAAGGTCTTGTTTGGAATAGCGCGCTTGTGCTGCGCGCGCGGCGGCCAAGCTTTCAAGCTCTGTCAGAATGTCATAAATATCGCGCATGTCTTGGGCCGACACTGGCACAACGCGGATGCCGCGTCGGGGTCGCACCTCGACCAACCCTTGGGCTTGTAATTGCAATGCTGCTTCGCGGATGGGGGTGCGCGACACGTTCAGCCGGGTGGCCAGTTCTGTTTCCAAATGATCCGAACCGGGCAGCAATTCGCCCGAGAAAATCAATTGCCGCAACGCCGACAACGCCCGATCTACATGCGATGGCCCGCCCATCAATGTACATCCAATGCCAGTTTGCGCCCCGCCTCATCCGAGGCATAGATCGCATCCTTGATGCTCAAAACATTCAGGTAATCACGCGCTTCGTTTTCCAAGGGCGTACCCGTTTGCATGGCACGGACCACATGAGATTGTAGGGCAAACACGCAATCCCCGCCAAAACCGTCCCACACGCTGGCAGGCAAGACGGTCACGGTGCTGGCCTCATTAAAGGCGCGCCGCTCAACGGACCCGTCACCAAATAAAGTGAGGGTGCCATGTGTGCCTTCGATCCACGCCTCGCCCATGGTGCGGCGCAGGTTGTCGGATGTGTGGTCCAGATGGCGGTTGCCATCAAAAACGGCCCGCACACCTGACGTGTGATCAAACAGCACAATCCCCGCATCCTCGCCTTTGATCGCAGGGTTAAGTCGGCGCAGGTCTGCATAGACATGTGAAACAGGGCCGAACAGGTAGCGGAATGTATCGATCCAATGCACACCCGTTTCGTGGATCAAAAAGCGCGGCATCGTCTGGAAATAGGGCTGCCGGTCTAGATAGGCGTCCGGCCCTTGCCCGTCGCCGGGACGCAGGCGAAAGGTGGCGTTCAGGATATCGCCGATACGGCCCGATTCCAATTCGGCCTTGATGGCGCGATACCACGGTTGAAAGCGGAAATTTTCGTGCACAATCAGGCGCGCATCTGCGGCTTTGGCCTCGGTCACGATGCTGCGGGCTTCTTGCAAGTCACGGCAAAAGGGCTTTTGGCAAATGATCCACTTCACACCCGCGGCCAAGCCCGCGCGGATCGTTGCTGCGTGGGCATCTGGGGGCACAATGATGTCAAGCAGATGCGGTGCTGCGTCTTCCAGCATTTCGTCGAGGTCGTCAAAAGCCGGAAGTGCAGTGGCATCTGCACGGCCCAAATCCGAGTCGCACGCTGCGACAAGGTCGATACCATCGATCCGCGCCCATGCATCGTAATGGAACTGACTGAAATAGCCTGCACCGACACAAGCCACACGAATGGTCATTTCAAAGCCTCTTTTACGGCGGTTATCACCTCTGCCGTGGTCGCAGTGCCGCCCAAATCGCGGGTCAGCACGCGCGCTTCAGCGACCACTTGATCGACGGCATCGCGCAGCCGTGTGGCGTCTGACTGCATGGCAGGCACGTCGTGGCGACCGCCCAGCCATTCCAGCATCATCGCGCCTGAAAGGATCATTGCCATTGGGTTCGCAATCCCTTGACCTGCGATATCGGGGGCCGACCCATGGCAGGGCTGAAACACCGCATGATCAACGCCAATGTCTGCCGATGGCGCAAGGCCAAGCCCCCCCATCAACCCGGCCCCCAAATCGGACAGAATGTCGCCAAACATGTTTTCCGTCACCATCACATCAAACGACCAAGGGCGTTCCACCATCCACAACGCAGTGGCATCCACATAGGCGTGTTCGGCTGAGATCTCAGGGTGTTTGGCCGCTTCGGCATCGAACATCTCGCGAAAAAACGCAAAGGCGCGGAACACGTTGGCCTTGTCGACACAGGTGACTTTGCCCGGCCCACGTCCAGAGGCCTTGCGCGCCTTGGCCAGATCAAAGGCGAATTTGAACAGGGGTTCAGAAATGGCGCGAGTGATGCGCAGGGTTTCGCGGGCCTCGTCGGCCTCAACCTCACCGCGCCCTTGGGTGTAAAACAACCCTTCGGTGCTTTCACGGATCAGCACAAAATCGACCGGTTTGTCGGTCGCCAACGGCGTTGGCTGTCCGGGGCGGATGGTGACGGGGCGCACGCCTGCAAACAGAGTCAGCGCTTTGCGCAAATCGATCTGAGGCGAGATTTCGGTGCCATCTGCATATCGCACATCCGGGAGGCCCATGGCCGACAACAGGATGGCATCGGCGGCGCGAGCGGCATCCATTGACGCTTGGGGCAGGCTTTCGCCTGTATCGCGGTAATGCGCGGCACCTGCAGGCGCATCGGTGAAACGCAAATCATACCCGCCCGCCTGTGCGAGTTCAGACAACAACGCCGTGGTGGGCCCCATAATCTCCGGCCCGATGCCGTCACCTTGAAAGACTGTGATGTCATAGTTTGTTTTCATGGCGTGCGCCCCCTTTGGCCGTAAACTGGTCCGCAAGCGACTCGCCTTTGGTGGGTTTCTGCGTATACGTTAAAGTATACATTATCCAGTGCCCGCGTCAGGGCCACACCAATAGGGACACCAGCCATGCCATTTGCCGTCACCGTTGTTTTTGAGATCAAGCCAGGCCAAATGGAGCCTTTCATGGAAGCGATCCTTAACAATGCACGTTGCTCTGTGCGGGACGAACCGGGGTGCCGTCAGTTTGACGTATGCACAGACCCCGGCGATCCTAACACTGTGTTCCTTTACGAAAAATACGATGATCTGGCGGCGTTTGAGGCGCACCAAACCATGCCGCACTACAAAGCCACCGGCCCAAAGGTGGTGGATTTGGTGGCAAGTAAAACCCTGCGCACCTTCGCTCAGGTCGACACATGAGCGACTGGACCATCCACGCCATTAAGTACGGCGAACGCGCTGGGCGCACGCGGGCGGACAGCTTTATCTTTGATGACAACCATGATGCGCCCCATACTATCGATTATTACATGTGGCTGATCCACGGGACGGGGCCACATCAGGGACGCGTGATCTTGGTCGATACCGGCTATGATAATGACGAGGCCCGCGCGCGGGGGCGCCCGATCAGGCTGGACCCGGTCGAGGCCCTCAAGCCTTTTGATCTGACGCCCGAAGACATTACCGAAATCATCGTCACCCACTTGCATTACGACCATGCGGGCGGTTTGCACCTGTTTCCGAATGCTAAACTGCATATGCAAGCCGCCGAAATGGCCTATGCCACGGGGCCGTGCATGTGCCACGACGCGTTGCGCATGCCGTTCACAGCCGATCACGTGTGCGAAGCGGTCAAGCGGCTGTATTCGGGCCACGTGATCTTTCATGATGGAGAGGCCGAAATCGCTGACGGCATCACCGTGCATTGCATCGGTGGGCACAGTCGCGGACTGCAAGCGGTGCGGGTGCGCACGCAAGTCGGTTGGATGGTGCTGGCCTCGGATGCGTCGCACTTTTACGAGAACTTTGTCGCGCGCAAACCGTTTCCCATCGTGGTTGATTTGCAAAACATGCTTGATGGGTTTGATACGCTGTACCAGCTTGCCAGCCGCCCGGCGCTGATCATTCCGGGGCATGATCCGTTGGTGCGCAGCTATTTCCCAAATGATTTAGCAGAACATATTTGCCGTCTTGATGTGGGTCCAAATGGCGAAATGCCGCTGCTTTAAGGGTCTTTTCTGTCACATTGGTCCCGGGAATGTGACAAATTTAGTTTGTACCTTGGGGAATTCATCCCTACCTGTGGGGCAAGTTTCCGCACTGCAGCATAATGAAAGAGACAGACAATGACACGTACAGCTATCATCACTGGATCCACTAGCGGCATCGGCCTTGGCATCGCCGAAGCGTTCGCCGCTGAAGGCTTCAACATCATGTTGAACGGTTTTGGTGATGCAGACGAAATCGAAGCCACCCGCGCCGAACTTGACGCCAAAAGTGCCGGCACCGTCGCCTATAACGGCGCTGACATGACCAAGCCTGACCAAATCGAACAGCTTGTGCTACAAACCGAAGAACAATTTGGCGCCGTCGATATTCTGGTAAACAACGCGGGCATCCAACACGTCGCCCCGATCGAAGAGTTCCCGATTTCCAAATGGGACGCGATCATCGCGATCAACATGAGTTCGGCCTTTCACACCATCCGCGCAGCTCTTCCGGGCATGAAAAAACGTGGATTTGGGCGCATCATCAACATCGCATCCGCTCACGGTCTTGTGGCGTCGCCCTATAAGTCGGCCTATGTGACGGCCAAACACGGCATCGTTGGCCTGACCAAAACCATCGCCCTTGAAGCCGCCCAAGATGGTGTAACTGTGAACGCGGTTTGCCCTGGCTATGTGCTGACCCCGCTGGTCGAAGGCCAAGTGGCCGACACTGCCAAAGCACGCGGCATCACCGAAGACGAAGTCAAAAACGACGTCATGCTTAAGGCGCAACCGACCAAGGAATTTGTCACCGTTGAACAGCTTGGTGCTGTCTGTGTGTTCCTGTCGACCGAGGCCGCGGCATCGGTTACGGGCGTGTCGATGCCCGTCGATGGCGGCTGGGTCGCGCAATAAGGCACGGCTTTGATCCACGCGGCGCGCCGAACTCTTGGCGCGCCCATATAAAACACACTCTGCCCATCCATTAGGAGGCACCCCATGCCCAAGACAAACGGCCGTCAAAAGCGACACGAGAAATCGATCAACCTTGCCTTGCAAGGGGGCGGGTCGCACGGGGCGTTCACATGGGGCGTGCTGGATCGCATGTTCGAAGAAGACCGGCTTTGGATTGACGGTATCAGTGGCACGTCGGCGGGGGCGATGAATGCGGTTGTCGCCACGCAAGGCATGTACAACGGCGGTGCAGCAGGGGCGCGGGCGGAATTGGAAGAGTTCTGGCGCGCAGTCAGTGTGGCTGCACAGGGCAGCCCGATCAAGCGCACAGCCCTTGATATGATGTTTGGATCGTGGTCGTTGGACCATTCGCCCGGCTATATCATGGCGGACGCGCTGTCGCGCATGGCTTCGCCTTATGAATTG